>CAYUWG010000194.1:0-2548 GCA_964448285.1 uncultured Chromatiales bacterium | reverse complement strand
CCTCGTGTACGATCTCCAGATTGCGCAGGATGTCTCTTCGTTCCAATCGTCCGGCGCGCTCACGTCTTCGTTCCACATCGTCGCAACGGCAAAAGCAGGACATACGCTCACGGAACTTGAAACCGTGATCCAGGAAGAGATTGATCGCATCAAGCAAAGCGCTCCCTCGCAACGCGAAGTCCAGCGAGCGGTCAATCAATTCGAAGCTTCGTTTCTCAACCGGCTTGAGAGCATAGGCGGCTTTGGCGGGAAAGCGGACCTTCTGAATAACTACTTCATGCGAACGGGCAATCCCGACTATTTCCAGGAAGACCTCGGCCGCTACAAGCAGATCGATCCGAACGATATTCAGAGCGTTGCGACAACGTACTTGAGCAACGAAGCGCGTGTCGTACTCAGCATCGTCCCGGCGGGGAAACCTGAACTCGCCGCAAAGAAAGGAGGAAAGTAAAATGAAACCGACCCGTCTTCTTTCTCTCCTCTTCATCCTGCTGCTTCCTCTCATCGCAACGGCGCAGCCGGACCGCTCGACTCCCCCGAAGCCCGGACCGCCGCCATCGTTGAAGCTTCCGCCGATACAGCGCTTCTCCTTGCGCAACGGCGTCCCGGTCGTATTCATGGAGCGCAAGGGCGTGCCCATCGTTGAATTGCGCATTCTCGTCACGTCCGGCTCGGCATCTGAATCAGAGGCGAACGCAGGCATCACATCCATGACAACCTCGATGATGATGGAAGGCGCCGGCACGCGCGACGCTCTTCAGCTTGCCGATGCCATCGATTTTCTCGGTGCGGAGACATCCGTCAGCGCCGGCCTCCACACAACCGTCGCGAGTTTGCATTCACCGACGTCGAAGTTCGACGATGCGCTCATGCTTCTTGCCGATATCGTACTGCGCCCGACGTTCCCGAAAAAGGAGCTTGACCGATTGCGCTCGGAGCGATTGAACGCCCTGATTCAGCGTCGCGATGAACCGCGCGTCATTGCCTCGGCGCTGTTCGATCAGGTGCTTTTTGGGAAAGCCCATCCGTACGGCATTCAGCACGCCGGTTCGAAAGCATCCCTCGGAAGAATATCAACCGACGATCTCAAGAAGCAGCACGCTTCGATGTTCCATGCAGGGCAAGCCACCATCATCGTCGTCGGCGACGTGACGAAGTCTTCGGTATCGGCAAGTCTCGAAAAGGCATTCGGATCATGGAAGAAGAGCGCGAAGCTGGAGCCTGAGATTCCACAACCGAAGCAGGTCGAATCGCGGTCCATCTTCCTCATGCACAAACCCGATGCAGCGCAATCCGTCATTCGCATCGGTCGAATAGGAGCGCCCCGCCTGACGGAGGATTACTACGCGCTGATCGTCATGAACACGATCCTCGGCGGTTCATTCTCCTCGCGACTCAATCAGAATCTTCGTGAGCGGAACGGGTTCACTTACGGCGCCTTCTCCACGTTTTCCATGCGACCCAATCCCGGCCCGTTTACGGCCTCAGCCGACGTGCAGACCGATGTCACGGACAAAGCGCTGACGGAATTCATGAACGAACTCCGCGCAATACGGGAAGACGTCCCGAATGAAGAGCTTACCCGCGCCAAAAACTACGTGGCACTCGGTTATCCAAAAGACTTTCAAACCATCGCGTCAATTGCCGATGCGCTGGAGGAACTCGTTCAGTACAATCTCCCCGACAGCTTCTTCAACACCTATATCGAAAAGATTTTAGCGGTCTCGACAAGTGACGTCAAGCGCGTTGCACAGAAATACATCGACCCGGAGCGCATCGCAATCATCGTCGTCGGTGACCGAGGGAAAATCCTCGATGGCATGAAGGCTTTACAGCTCGGACCGATTCACGAGCGCTCGATCGAGGAAATACTTGGGGAGTGACTCGAGACTTTATCGTTTCACTCGAACGTTTCAATCAGCACGCCCATCTTTCCGACCTGGGAATCGCGGATCGCCTGGAGGATTTCCGAGTGAGTGTTCATCACGAACGGGCCATAGGAGACAATCGGTTCGTTGATCGGCTGGCCGGAGAGCAGGATCAGACGCGTTTCCGCGTTCGCCGTTACGACGATCCGTTCTCCATCGTTGTTGAACCACACCATGTCCTTGCCTTTCGCTTCCACTCCGTTGACGTTCAGCGCACCATCGAGCAAATACAGAAGCGTGTTATGCGATGCTTCGATCTCGAGGTTCACCGACGCCTCGGCCTGAACGTGCAATCGCATGAGCAGCAAAGGCGTGAAGTAGGATACCGGACCTCTGACGCCTTCGTATTCGCCGCAGACGATTTGGATTGCCGCACCGTCCCTCGTAATGACCGGCGTTTCGTCCTTCGTGATCGGTTTATAGAAGGCCGGCTCCATTTTATTCTTCGCGGGTGCGTTCACCCAGAATTGAATGAACTCCATCTCGCCGCCGTTTTCCGCAAGCTCTTTGCCGGGCCTTTCGCTGTGCGTTATGCCGCCGCCTGCAAACATCCACTGCGTGCCGCCCTCGCCGACAACTGCGTCGTTGCCTAACGAGTCGCGATGGTGCACCGACCCGCT
>CAYUWG010000193.1:0-2658 GCA_964448285.1 uncultured Chromatiales bacterium | reverse complement strand
ATGCTCGTGAATTCCGAGATCGACGACGCAAAGAAAGTCGTCGAGATGAAGAAACTCGTCAAGAAAAAACTCGGAATTGAACTGCCTGATATGCCGACAGATTCGTATAATTGGAAGCCGGCTGGAAACAGCTTCGGCGAAGGCTGGGAAAGGACGTATCGCTGGGATCTCCCTCGCAGCCTCGTTGAGCAAGAAATGAAGGATTACGTGCTTCACCATACGACCCATCAGAACATTCCCGACGTGATCGAATCTATCCTCGCGGGCGGCGGCGAGTTCACGGCAACGACGGAACGCCTTCGCAAGGGGATCTCGATTTCAGAGGGCATGTCGCCCACTGCTGACCTTGGGACCGGGGGCGCGAACTATCTGTTCACACGGATTTACAAGAAGAGAAGCACGTCGGGCATGTCGGGTTTCGAATTCAAGATCGGCAACTTAGCGAGGCAAGACGTGTTCTCGTTCGACCGCGACCGCTATGGACGAGTGTCGGATGCGTCGGCGTACAAAGAGCGCGTGAAAACGCTCGACCAGTTGAAGGCCTGCGCGAACAAATCGGGAAACGAATCCATTTTCAAATGGGGAATCAACGTGCTCGATGAAATCGAATCAGTCAAAGTCCGGAACTCCCACGAGCGCGAGCAAGTGCTCGGCATCTTCCGCAAGCATGGTTACACGCACCTGCCTGACGGACGAAGCATTGAAGACGTTGTGAGGGTGGGATGATCGACCAGACGATTCGTGATGCAGCGCAACGCTTTCTGGAAGCCGGAGCGGTGATGTCGGTCTTTCTTGAAGGCGACTGGAAGCCGCTGGAAATGCCGATCAGCGAATTCCAGTGGTTAGACGATAACACCGTGTATTTCTTCGAGCGCGGCGGCGAGAACGAATTCCACGGCCATACTCTGGAATTTGACGCAGCCCGTATGCCGCACGATCTGGCAATCGTATTTAATGTCAAAGGGAAGTTGACGGGATATTTGACAAAGGAAGAGGAGTGATGGAATACATACGCGCGAAAAGTAGAGATGGAAAACTTGAAGCGGTTTTCAACGATAATGGAGCAAAAATCTTCAATGAAGATAAAGAGTACCCAGAACGGGAACTCTTCGAAGAGGAATGGGAGATACTCGAGAAATCATCGATTATATGTTCAGAGTGCAAAATCCCCATCTTCGGTAAGCTTGTTATTGATGGGATAACGAAAGAACCGATGCATTTACTTTGTAAGCATGAGAGGAGAAAGAGATACTGGTGACCCCATGTGGCTCATGACGCAATACGGTTTCTACTCCATCGTCCGGAAGGGACGGGATGTGTATCACGTGCGCGGGCGCGTGAAGCGTGATCTTGAGAACTTAGTGCACCTCTGCGGGTGGAAGAATACCGTCGAGGTCTGGCAGAAAGCCGACTACCGATACCGCGTGATCGTGAACAAGAAGCAAGTGATGGAAGCCATGCACCACCTTGGCAACATGATCGACTACCCGAACTTCAAATCGCAGATTGCCGAGTTAGACGACCAGCGAGAGAAACTTACGGCGTACCACCGGGTGTGGGGGGAGTTGGCGGGGGTTCAGAGATGAAGAGCAACGGATCTACTCTGAGTCGGATTGATGTTTTCGAGCGTGAAATCCATATCCACCAATTAGCCCGAGCAGGGCTGCAGTTGCGTGGGATAAAACCTTAAACGCTTGATCAGAAAAGCCCAGATAGCTCATTATTCCGGTGAAAATAAGTATTATGCCCCCCCCAAAGGCCATGTATTTTTTTGTTTCAGATTTATCTGAGTATTTCTTAGTTCTCTCATCTTTTCTGTCAGTGATTTGAGCATCAATGACTTGATGACTTTCCTCTCTCGCACATTCAATCTCCTTCATTTTTATCGACGCTGAGAGCTCTTGCTCTTTCATTCTCGCATCCGTTTCAATGCGTCGAAGTGCCTGCTCTTCCTGAATTATCTGAAGAACAGTTTTTGCGGAATATCTACCTAATTCATCATCGTTCTGATCGTCTTGTTTCTCAATGTCCGATCCTGCTTCGGGTGGTTCGTTAGATTGTTTATTTGCCGGATCCTCTTTATGAAGGTTGTTCACTTAGGGAACCTCGAAATATTCCGCCGCGACAGGAATTCTTCCACCGTTGGTATCAGTTAAAGCGCTCGACCGAAGTTTCACCTTAAATGATCCAAAAGAGTTGCTTCCAATTTGCGGAGCGACGAACTTGATGGATTCGATCTTCTCTTGGGAATGAGCTATCAGGGAGACGACATCTCGAGCTTGAATATAGTGTACCGTGGAAACTTTAAACTTAGGTTTTTTGAAGATTCTGGTGAGTTGCTGTTTGGTTATCATGGTAAACGATTACTTAGCTGTTTCTTTCTAATGCCTACGTTGCTCAATTTAGACATTTAACTTGAATGAACAATAAAAGTTTCATCCTCGTGTGCAAATATGACACCGCTATCACACGCTGCCGCGCAATTATACGTTTTCTCGAAAAGGGATGCAACGATTAAGGATAAATATGCCCCACTCATTAAAGTTCATTCCCCTATTGACAAAGTCCACGCCGATACTCTTTTTTGAACGCGAATTGTTCACAGGAGTATCATATGGCCAATCCATCACAGAAAAACAGCGACGAAAAGCAGCCTCA
>CAYUWG010000192.1:0-2776 GCA_964448285.1 uncultured Chromatiales bacterium | reverse complement strand
ATCGATCCGAAAGCGCTCATGCAGGAAATCCACCTGCTCGAAGAAGCCGGCATCTCGTTGAAAGGCCGCCTGAAGATCAGCCATAATGCGCATCTCATCATGCCGTATCACAAGCTGCTCGATTCGCTCTTCGAACGCGGAACGCGCACGATCGGAACGACGGGACGCGGCATCGGCCCGGCGTATTACGACAAAGCAGCCCGGACGGGAATTCGCATCGTCGATCTGCTCGACCACGAGTTTCTCGAAACGACACTTCGGCAGAACGTCGAAGAGAAGAACGTCATCATCCGAAAAGTCTATGAGCACGAAGAACTCGACATCGATGCCATCATCGAGGAGTACCTCACGTTCGACGACATGATCGACTCCTACGTCACCGACACGGCCTATTATCTCAATCGCAGCATCGACGAAGGGAAAACGATTCTTTGTGAAGGCGCACAGGGAGCGCTGCTCGATCTCGATCACGGGACGTATCCATTCGTGACCTCTTCCAGTCCGGTAAGCGGAGGCGCGTGCACGGGACTCGGGATTCCGCCCACGTCGATCACATCGGTCACGGGAGTGATGAAAGCCTACACGACGCGCGTCGGTCTCGGCCCCTTCCCGACGGAGTTGTTCGGTGCGGCGGGCGAGCATCTGAGCGTCAACGGGCATGAGTTCGGTTCCACGACGGGTCGCCCGCGTCGATGCGGATGGCTCGACACGGTGGCCATGCGATACGCCGTGATGATCAACGGATGTGCGTCATGCGGCATCATGAAGCTGGACGTCCTTACGGGTCTCGAAGAAATCAAGGTGTGTGTTGGGTATGAACGCAACGGGAAAGCGGTGAAATCCTTTCCGACGAATCCCCGCGACCTCGCTTCGGTTACGCCGTTGTATGAATCGTTTCCCGGCTGGTCGGAGAGCATCCGCGCCGTTCGTTCCTTCGACGCATTGCCGCAAACGGCGAAAGAATACATCGAGGAAATCGAGAAGCACGTCGGCGTTCCCGTAACGACCATCTCCGTCGGGCCGAGGCGCGACGAGACGATACGGAGAGGTGCGAACGACGCATGGTGATGTTGGGCCAGCACTCGAAGCGCATGGTCATCCTTGCCGAAGGACGCCTCAGCTCGACGGGTTTGCGGTTAGTCATTGCACCGTTGCTCTATATTCCCGAACGCATCGTTGCGGTGATCGACAGTTCGAAAGCGGGACACACGACGCAGGAGGCAATCGGTCTCGGCGGAGAGACGCCCATCGTTTCGTCCGTCGAAGAAGCGATGCAATTCTCACCGGACTCGCTGCTCATCGGCATCATGCCGCTCACGGGCTTGCTCCCCACGTCGTGGATCGCCCTCATCCAGCAGGCAATCGAATCGGGGTTGCACATCATCAGCGGCTTGAAATACAGCCCGAGCGAAGACGAGTCCCTGCGTGAACTGACGCGGAAGTACGACGTCGAGATTTACGACCTTCGAACCGTCTCCCGTTCACACCTCATTCGCGCGCAGGGAAGCTGGCGCAGAAGGAACGTCAGGACGATCCTCACCGTCGGGACGGATTCGAACACGGGGAAAATGACGACGGCTCTCATGATTCATCGCGAGATGCGCAGCCGGGGAATCAACGCGGTGTTCGTCGGCTCCGGCCCAACGGGCATTCTCATCAGCGGGCGCGGCGTGTCCGTCGGAGCCGTGCGCAGCGACTTTCTCGAAGGCGCCATCGAATTCGAAGTGGATCGCGCGGCCAACGAGGGGTGCGAATACGTGATCGTCGAAGGACAGAGCGCCATTACGAACAGCGGCAACAGCGCGATTGCCATGGGACTCCTGCACGGCGTCATGCCCGATGCGATGATCCTCTGCCACGAGCCGTCGCGCAAGACCGACGGCTTCGGTCTGCCTCTCCCGTCGCTCAACGATTCCCGGCATCTCCATGAACAACTGTTGGGATTGTTCAAACCCTCGAAGGTGATCGGCATCGGTCTCAACTCCATGGGATTGAACAAAGAGGAACTGCGCATGGCGAAGGACCGCATTCTCGCGGAAACCGGACTGCACGCCTGCGACCCGCTCCGCGAATCGCCCGCACAGTGCGTGGATATCATTCTCGACTATTTCGACACGTACAAGCAGACATTCCATCACGGCTCCTCCGGCGAAATCCACGACCGGACGTATTAGACCATAGACGATGGACGATGGACCATGAGCTAAGCGCCTCCGTTCCTCCGATCCACCGTTCCTCCGTCCCACCGATACGCCGATCCACCGTCCCACCGCAGCTACCCGCTACGCTGCGCAACCCGATTTGAGTATTGATTGAAAGCGGCAGTTGCAGTATCATAGTGCGGTGATGACGACGCGCGTCATCAATCGTAAACCGAAAGAGTACCAATCCGAGACAAACTTTGCACAACCGTTACAACAGTTAATTCACCTAACACAACATCCATTAACACTTCTCTGACGTGATGATGCTACGCCTGATTCTGCTGTTCGTCGCCTTACTTCCTGGCCTAGTCTTCTCTAAAGGGTCAGAGAAGCTATCTGTTCGGTATCCCAAGCATTTCATTGAAAACAAGGGGCAATGGGATGCGATGTATAAGTATGGCTTTTCAGTTAGAAACATCGCTGTAGGTTTTGGTGAGCGAGGCATTACGATATTCGAAAGGGGGGATTGCGTGCAGCTCTCACTCGAGAATCCAAGTTATTCAATGCCCGTAAAGACATCCGAGTATTATTTTGTAAACGCAAACGACGATCTGCAGCCCATTGGTTCAAGT
>CAYUWG010000191.1:0-2841 GCA_964448285.1 uncultured Chromatiales bacterium | reverse complement strand
AGATCGAAAGGTACTTCGTGATTTCACTTCTGGACGCAGTCGAGAGGCCATCTACCATGAGGATCGTCGAACCGCTGCTTCGCGTCAACGAATGCTTCGGAGTAAAAACGAACGAATGTGTTATCAAACGGTCGAATCGAACGTGGATGTGAACCTGGGAGGTTTTCGCATTCTCAACGGCGAACGCTCTTCCACCAAACTCACGTGCGAGCAAATTCACATCGTGGTTCACAGAAGCAAGAGGTACGTCCCGCGGCACGTAGATCATCCATTCCTCCCGGAGTAAAGTATCGATCGAAGCCACCCGAATACTTCGCTTCTTCATCCACTCCGAGTGAATGCCATAACCATCGATTATCTGAAGTGCTTTCTCGCGAAATGCATCGCGTGCGCTTTCATACCGCGCTTGATTGACGCGGTCGAGATTCGGTTTGACGAGGGTATAGAATCTATCGGCAACGAAGATCAAGAAAGCGATGCCGGTCAGAATAGCTGCGATCCATAACCTGACTTTGAAACCTGCTATGTCAGGTTCGACCGGCTGTACAGGGTCAGTGGAATCGTTTTGAATGAAGATGTCCTTCCGCAAAGGAACTATCGATTCTGAAATGACGGCTGTCGTTTTTCGAGAAAGGCTTTTGTCCCCTCTTTGAAATCCAACGAACCACACGTCAACGCAAAGAGCGCCGCCTCTTGCTTCAATCCTTCTTCCAGACCCATCTCCGTTACGAGATTGATCGACTTGAGCGCTGACTGAACCGCGACCTGTCCTTTCGTGAGAATTTTCTCCGCGAACTCTTTCGCCTTTTCACATGACTTCCCAACTGGGACAACCTCATTCACCAATCCAAGCGAAAGTGCTTGCTGAGCATCGATCATGTTTCCCGTGAGAATCATTTCTACAGCCTTCCCTTTCCCGACAAGGCGAGGAAGACGTTGCGTCCCACCATATCCGGGGATGATACCGAGGTTGACTTCCGGTTGACCGAACTTCGCGTTCTCAGATGCAACACGCATACAACACGCTAACGCCAGTTCACATCCGCCGCCAAGTGCGAATCCGTTTACGGCGGCGATCACGGGCTTCCGATTCTTCTCAATTCGATTGAACACCCTTTGACCATACAGCGCAAACTCCAATCCGCTTTGAGCATCGAGAGCATGGAGCTCCTGTATATCCGCGCCTGCAATGAATGCTTTCTCCCCAGAGCCGGTGATGATGAGCACGTCGATACTCGACTCATTCTCAGCTTGAATCAAAGCATCCGAAAGCTCGAGCAAAGTCTGTTTGTTCAGCGCGTTAAGCTTTTCCGCACGATTGATGGTAATCGTTCTTATTCTCTTGTCGTCCTCGATAAGGAGTGTTTGATATTGTTCCATGGTGAACCTCAGTGAATGTGAAATTGATCTCATGAACCGGCAAAGCGGTACACGACGGAAATCATATGTGTCCCCGAAAGATCAGGATGATGCAGATACGCATAGTCGAATCCGAAACCTGCGTAAGTCACACCAAGACCTGCAGTAAAAAGCGATGGCTCCGTTCCCGAACCGACGCGAACGGCGACCGTTTCTGCCGGGAGATATTCGAGCCCAAACCTGATGTTTTGCTCGTGGCGAATGTCCTTCTGGTAATCTGCAACGATGAGGAGATCCGAAGCGACTGTATAGGAAAGCCCTATCGAATAGACCAATGGGAGTCGCTCTTCGATCGTCCGGCCAAACTTCGGTTGGTTCACGTTCGAGGCGAATGCGCCGAGCGTCAAATGCTCGGTCAGGTCAACGGCGACACCGGCATCCAAGCCGATCGCACCCGCCGAGCCATAACGCTCGATCCTGAGATTGTTGTAGTTGATTGTCACTCCATAGTAAAAGCCTCGATCCATCGTTCCCCCAAACGCGATGCTGACCGTCGTCTCGCGATACAGATTGAAGCCCGCCGTTTGGATTCCGAGCCCAATCGTCCCAAAAGAAAACTTCTCGCTGAACACGCCGCCTCCCGTAGCCAATTCCGTGAGACCGAACGGCGCCGGTGAATAGTACACAGCTCCGGACCGCTCAAGCGAAGCGAGAAGTGCGGGATTGTAATAGAGTCCCCATTCATTGGAACGAAGCGCTGTCGCTGCATATGCCATCGATGCAGGCCTCGTCCCCTGCTGTTGTTTCTCGAATCCGGCGAACATCGTCGTACTGCAAACGAGGTAACCAAGCGTGCACCATGCAATCAATGCCTTACCCTTTGCCTTGTCGTGGCAATCCGATTTTTCTATCTTGATTTCGACAGCATTGAAAGCAATCATACCACTCATGAAATATCGGACTCTTTTTTTCTCTGTATTCTTCCTCATTACAGCTCGAATCGCCTCAGGGCAGGAAATTCAACTCACCTTGGAAATCACGAAGGATATCCTATCAACATCCCAGCGTGATTACCTGGAGGATTTCGAGAACAAAGTACGCAATTATGTGAACGATCACAGATGGACGAATGTCGATTTTGCGGGCGATAAAATACCGGTGACGTTCAGTATCAATTTCCTTTCGGGAACAGACGGCGGGGAGTTCACAGCACAGGTTGTCGTTGCGAGCAACAGGCGGACATACGTCGATGGGCGACCGACACAAGCATCGTCGCTTGTCCTCCGTATCATGGATCCGAAGTGGTCGTTCACGTACATCAAGGGTCAACCCTTTTATCACGACGAGTTTCAGTTCAACGACATTACGAGCTTCATCGACTTCTACATTTATCTCGCCATCGGGCTGGACTTCGACAGCATGGAGCCGCTGCAGGGGACGCCATACTACCAGAAGGCGATGAACATCGCGCAACGATCACAG
>CAYUWG010000190.1:0-2842 GCA_964448285.1 uncultured Chromatiales bacterium | reverse complement strand
GCATTTCTGTTGTCGATAGCACTGCAACTGCTGTATCCTTGAGCATGAGCTTCACCGCTGAGGAAAGCGCAGCGCTCCATCGAATCTTCGGTGTCGCTTGGCGGCAAGAACTGCGCTCGCACATCAACCACGTCATCACCTCGCGCGATCCGGAGAGAGAAAACATCAAGATGTGGGAATCAATCAACCGGTCGAAGCTTAAGGCTGCGGATAAAGTTGCATTACTTAATGAGCTTGGTTTGAGAGACCCGAAGGTGATACAGAAACAGAAGATTATCAAGGTGCCGGAGTGAACTCCACCCCCTGCCCCCTCCAAAGGGGGATATTCTATAACGAAAGTTCATTTTCAATCCACATTTAAGGAGCGTTAAACATGCCTAACACATCACACGAAGACATCGTTCTGCAGGGCGCGGGTTTTGCAGTATTCATTCCTGCGACGTTCACAGCCGGAGAGGTTAGCGGCGTCGGGACGGCGATCAAAATCGAGGCGCTCGCCGACGGCGGCAACGAACTCACTTTCCCCAGCACGGAATCAGAGACGGAGGTTATTTCACAGTCGTTGGCGAACGGCGTGACGGTCGAAGCGCCTGCGGTGACAACGATTTTAGATGCGAAGACCGGCATCGAGAAAGCGAAGTCCGGTACTGACACCGGTTACAAAGCAAAGATTGCGAGCGTCGAATCCGATCAAGCTGCAATCGCGGAACTTGCCGCGTTGTTGGATGGAGACGAGGGTTTTCTTTGCGTTCACCTTGGCACGAAGTCGGACGGATCGAGCGACGGTTACGCGTTTCTGTACTGCAAAGGGATCGCGGATATGAACGTGCCACTTGGAGCAAACAGCGTGCGACAACTCCAGGTCGAGTTTGGCGGACAGACGTTCACGCCTGCAACAGGGTTCGATCACACCGATCTCAATACGGCATTTGGTATCGCAGTCGATCCGATGGGCGCGTCCGCGATCACGCTGATCATCGACGGCGCTGGTGCAAATGCGTTCGTCGCCGGCGACTTGACAAATCTGAAGGCCGGTAAAATCGTGTTGAAGGCGGCGGTGTAAACCTCCCCCCTGCCCCCTCCAAAGGGGGAGATGTTTACTTTGCCACCTCAATTGGAATTCCTCCCCGTCCCTCCCCTTACAAAGGGGAGGGCGTTGGGTGAGTGTAAAACGAAAACGACTGGAGTTATTTATGCATGAGAATGAACGAAATGCGATCGTCGAAAGGCTGATGGAGAGCGCGCGTCGTGGTGAGGTGCGGCAGTTCAACCGGTTGGAAGCGCAGGTTTACGATGAGTTGGTTGCGAGCAATGAATTGGTAAGAGGTGAGGATGGAGTTTATCGCATTCCTTCCCCAGCCCCCTTCATAGGGAAAGATTTTACTGCATCATCTGCTGCACCCTCTCCTCCCCGGGGAAATGAAGAGGATGGATACCGAAACCCTTTGGGAGCCTCTCCGAAACGGAGGGGCTTATCGAACAACAAGCGCAGAGGTATCACAGATGATTCCCCTGCTTCTGTTCCTCCCCCTGCCCCCTTTAGAGGGGGAGATGAAGAACACAGCATAGAGTAGAGGTACATGCCCACGTACAGACAGATATCGAAATTCATCGAGGATGATTACGGCGAGGTAACAATCGTATTCGCCGTGTCGGATACGTATTCAGGGCTGTACTCACTTGCGACGGCGACAAACGTGGATGTGTTCACGCAAGGTAAGACCAGGCATGACTTGGATATCGCCGCCGGCGTACAAGCCGAGGATGAAATCGAATTCGAAATGAACATGGCTGCGGTGGATTCGACGGACGATTCGGATGCAATCGATTTCGTCTTGGATGCGCAGAGCGCGGCGAACAAACGTTTTGTCGCTGTTTTCATTAACCCTGCTGACGTGGACGCACCGACGACGGATGAGTTGGAATTTGCCGGCGTCGTGCGTCAGAAGATGAGTGCTACGGACGTGACGTGGAACGACGGCGAGTTCGGCAGCGCCCCCGTGCCGACGCGCATATGGCGCTGCTCGGTTCAAAATTTTTTTGAAGCTGTGTTCGATTCCATTTCATTGCCGAGCGTGATCGCTCAGATCGATTCGACGTGGGAGAGCGCGAATGTGGCCGACGTGCTCGGATATTTCAGCGCAGATATCGGCGGCAACATCTACCAGGCTCGCTTCGCTGCTCTCTGCAATCTCAACGCGACGATGAAGAAGATACGCGACATTCAGGAGATTGAAGTCGGCACTTTATTAGGCGGTACGTTTACGATAAACCTGGTTGACAGCGCACTCGGATTCAAGCTCTCGCCGATGCGTTGCGTGAATCCGCTGCAGACGCAAGGAGTGCGTTACCTCAACGGCGCGATCGCGGGTTCGTATTCCATCCTTGCAAACGATGCAGCCGAACCGACGCTTGGCGACGGCGTCGGGGTGGGTTCTCTTCTTTCGATCAGCTACCGCATGGTGAAGAGTACGTATGCAGACAACCCGCCGGGCGCGAAGCCCGAGGACTGGGGTTTCGAAGCGCTGGAATCGTTCACGGACCTGATCTACGCGATGGCGTTGTCGCTTGGATGTTTTGCGCAGTTCTATTATACCGATTCGACGACGCTGAATGTTAAACTGGTATCGCGTGCAGGCGTGGAGAAGCACGCGTTATTCATCCCTGATGTCACGTCGGCCGATTTGGATACGCAACCCGGTAGTGAGAGCGCACGCGATGCGTCAACCGGTTGGAGCTGGTGGCACGCGTCGGAAGGGAACGCAGATACGAACGGCGGAAATCACTACGTGTACGATTCGGCGAACGGCGTTTACACCGAGAGCGACGTGACGAAGGAAAT
>CAYUWG010000189.1:0-3150 GCA_964448285.1 uncultured Chromatiales bacterium | reverse complement strand
TTTCGTGAACTTGATCGCGTTATCGAGCAGGTTGGAAACCGTCTGAATGAAAGAGTACAAATCCCCATCGATTCGCGGGCGTCTCTCCGCTGCCAATTCGAGGTGGAGATTCTTTTCCTGCGCTAGCGGTTGGAGATCGACGACAAGAGCTTCGAGCTGTCCGGCGACGTCGATGGTTTGATACTGGGTGTTATAAATACCCGTTGTAAGCAAAGAGATGTTCAGAATTTGATCCACCGTGCGCATGAGACGATGGCCGCCGCGGTGGATGCTATCGAAGTATTCCTCAAGCTCACTCGGCTCTATGGCATGACCGCCGAGTCTGATAAGCTCGATGAATCCGAACATGATGTTCAAAGGAGTGCGGATTTCATGCGAGATGTTCGCGATGAAGGCATCCTTGAGTCTGTCCGCTTGCTCGGCCTGTTCTTTGGCGCTCAGCAGTTCCTGCTCCGCTCTTTCTCGCTCGGAAATGTCTTCCTTGATCGAAATGAAATGAGTGATCTCGCCATGCTCATTTTTTATCGGCGTAATGGTCTGCTCTTCATGATAGAGCGTTCCGTCTTTGCGTTTATTTATCAGCGTTCCTTTCCACACTTTCCCGTGTGTGATCGTTTGCCAAAGCTCCTCGTAAAACTGTGTGTCCTGCAAACCCGATTTCAAGATGCGGGGATTCTCATGCAGTACTTCTTCAAAGGAATAACCGGTAAGCTGCGTAAAAGCCGGATTGACGGATTGTATGATCCCGTCGCGGTCCGTAATCACGATCGCGTTTGCAGCCGCATTCACTGATGACGATAACAAGCGCATGTGCTCTTCCGCCTGCTTTCTTTTCGTGATATCCCGGACGATTCCCCACATGCCCTCCGGACGGCCGGCATCGTCAAGGAGAATGAACGCTCGAAGTTCTACCGGGATGATCGTTCCGTCCTTCTTTCGATATTCTTTTTCATATACATCGGAGTACCCGAGCGGTATGATCTGCTCTTCCACGATTTTCTCTTCCATCGCAGCCCATTTCACGGGTGTGATATCCTGATACCGGATAGTCGAAAGTTCTTCGGCGGTGTAACCGAGCATTTCCCTGTATGCGGTATTACTATCTACGATCTTTCCCGTCATGTCCGTTTGCACGAACGAATCCCTCATGCTTTCGTGGAGTTGGCGGTATTTCCTTTCGCTCGCTCGCAATTCCTGCTGCGTTTGTTTTTTCTCGGTGATATCGTGATACACTTCGAGTATCGCTTTTCTCCCTTGGTACATAAGGCCGACATGGCTTATCTCGAATGTTCGCCCGCCGAAAACACTGTTCGTCTCCATCGTCTTCGTGTCGTGAACGATGATCCCACCGATCAAAGGACAATCCGTGCATTGAGCCCCGTCGTCTTTGTACACGTCCCAGCATCGCTTGCCTATGACAATGGTCCCGGCAAGTTCCTGCAAGTATCGGTTCGTATAGAATACGGTCCCATCTTCATAGACCATCGCGATGCCGAGTTGCGCCGTTGAGAGGAGAAGTTCTTTGAACGTATCGGACTCGGACAGTTCGTCTTCAACCCTCTTTCGATGTGCGTCGGCTCGATTCAATAAGGAGGTATTGACGAGCACGAGCAAGATGAAGGAGGCGGTCATTGTCGTGATCACGAGCGCTAAACCGAATTCCAAGTCATACCACCCGGCCTGTTGCCCTTTCAGCCGCAGCCAGCCGAGAAAGAATGGAACAACGGCCAAAGGGATAAGCCGTCGGGCAACCACGCTGCCGACATAATGGGAAGTGAACAATCGCATCAGTCCTTCATGAGGACGCGCCGCAAGTATTCCCATGCCGAGTATGACGAATGTGACTGCCGTGTGAATCGCAATCGATGTATAGGGGAAAACATGATACAACGCCTGAACACCGTATGCGTATCCGATGAGAGCAAGCGACGCGCTCAACATCACGACCGAAGCTAAAGCCTGGGAGAGATGAACGGAGAAAGTTTTTCGGTTTAAGCCTGCGAGCGCCAAACCGAGAAGCAGGAAATTGACGGCGGTAATGGGCGCCATTCTTCCGGGTGCGGACGTTTGATGAAGTTCGTTATCCGTAAAGAGTATTTCGTCTATCCGCAAGTCCCAGCCGGCGAAGTACTCGACGAGCGTCATGAAGCCGATGATCATCACTGCGATTGAGAGTGTAACCGAAAGGATGCGTCTTCTCTTTTGCGCGCTTCGATTTTGTTGGAACCATAAGGCAAGTCCGGCGAGCACGAAACACAGTGCGGTATTGGCTTTCATCGTGACCAAACCCGGATCAAGTTTCTTCAGCACTTCGATGTTAAAAAACCATCCTCCCATCACGACGATGCCGATGGTGAATGTGAGGATGCCGGCAATCCGATGCATGAGCATGATGATGGATGAGGAAGTATCGTGTGATTTCATGTGGGTTGTTTTTTACCACTAAGGGCACGAAGGGCACTTAGTGTCACTGAGTGTTCTGAGTGTTCTTAGTGTTTCTCTTCCGGAGTGACAATCGGAAGCGTCAGCATGAATTCCAGCACGACGATGCCGACGGCTAATGTTTATGAGGGATGAGGAAGTATCGTGTGATTTCATGTGGGTTGTTTTTTACCACTAAGGGCACGAAGGGCACTTAGTGTCACTGAGTGTTCTGAGTGTTCTTAGTGTTTCTCTTCCGGAGTGACGATCGGAAACGTCAGCACGAATCCCAGCACGACGATGCCGACGGCTAATGTTTATGAGGGATGAGGATTTCATGTGGGTTGTTTTTACCACTAAGGGCACGAAGGGCACTTAGTGTCACTGAGTGTTCTTAGTGTTCTTAGTGTTTCTCTTCCGGAGTGACGATCGGAAACGTCAGCACGAATTCCAGCACGACGATGCCGACGGCTAATGTTTATGAGGGATGAGGATTTCATGTGGGTTGTTTTTTACCACTAAGGGCACGAAGGGCACTTAGTGACACTAAGTGCTCTCAGTGTTCTTAGTGTTTTCTCCTGGCGAAATACGCGGAAATGTCAGCACGAACTCGGTTCCTTTGTTCTTCTCCGAATGCACTTCGATGTGTCCCTTGTTCACGTCCATGTAGCGCGTGACCAGCGCCATGCCGAGACCGACGCCTTCATAGGGCCGCGTGTAGCCGCCAAT
>CAYUWG010000188.1:0-3181 GCA_964448285.1 uncultured Chromatiales bacterium | reverse complement strand
TCAGGAAGATTCCCTTCCCAGCGTGCGTTTGCAGTTCGTATTGGCATTATGTGTAAGCTCCTTTCGTCATTCTTTTGTTACTGTTTATCGCGGTAGATACCGGACGTTCATGTTAATCGGAGTCCGAGTGAAAAGCAAACTGCACCGATATTTCATCGCGAACGCCACACGCATCGTCATCCAGCAATACATGCGTTCGACTGTCCATCGTTTTCGTCATCCTTGCTTCTTTGGATCGGAATCTCTTTTATTGAAAGCGCAAGTCGGCAACGACGTGACATGTCATGAAAGAAATGCTCAACACAATCTGGTATAACAATACGATCGAAGCATGGCTCATCGCCGTCGGCGTCGGCGTCCTTGCCTTCATCGCACAAAAGCTCCTGCTGCGTATCGTCCGCGGGCGAATGAAAACGCTCGCCGCGCGAACGGCTACGGACATCGATGACCTCGTGATCGATATCCTCGGACAGACGAAGTTTTTCGTATTCCTCACGGTCTCGCTCTATATCGGCTCGCGCTATCTCGAATTGAAGCCGCTCGTGGATAAGACCATCGAAAGCGCAACGATCATCGCCGTGTACCTGCAGGTCGCATTGTGGAGCAGTCGTATCATCACGTATGCGCTTGGGAAATACGTTTCCGCAAAAGGTGAAACGAGCGACGAGTCGGCGAAGACCTATACCGGCGTCATCAACTTCATCAGCCGCCTCGTAGTCTGGACGATCATCCTCTTGTTCATTCTCGACAATCTCGGGATCAACGTAACCGCGCTCGTGACAGGCTTGGGCATCGGCGGGATTGCCGTTGCACTCGCGTTGCAAAACATCCTTTCCGATCTCTTCGCGTCGCTGTCCATCATCGTCGATAAACCGTTCTCGGTTGGCGATACGATCATCGTCGATACGTTCGTCGGGACGGTCGAACACGTCGGTTTGAAATCGACACGGATGCGCAGCCTGTCCGGTGAGCAGCTCATCTTTTCGAACAACGATCTCCTCAAGAGTCGCATTCGCAACATGAAGCGCATGGAAGAGCGGCGCATCCTCTTCACCATCGGCGTCGTCTATCGAACGCCATACGAAAAAGTCCGCGCGATTCCGGACATGATCAGGGCGATCATCGAAGCGGAGGAAATGACGCGTTTCGACCGCGCGCACTTCAAGGAATTCGGCGCATCGGCGTTGCTCTTCGAGATCGTGTATTTCGTTCTCAGCCCTGAGTTCACCGACTATATGGACGTTCAGCAGAGGATCAATCTCGCGATCCATCGGACGTTCGAAGAGGAGGATATCGAATTTGCGTATCCCACGCAGACGCTGTTCATAGAGAAGGCTTCATGACGTGGTCAATCACGAAGTTGCTTTCATGAACTCCGACAATGACGAAATGCTTGAACGCATCGATCGCAACGCCGTTCGGAAGCGTACGGTGAACGAACCTGTGAACGACGTAGCGTTCTGGTTGAGCAAACCGCCGGAAGCGCGATACACGAAGGATGGAGATGTTTGGATCGATCCAGCGAAGGACAACGTACAGTCGTACGGAGAGGATGGATGACGATCCGCTTTACGAAAGCCGAAGGCGCGCAAAACGATTTCGTCATCATCGATGATCGGGACGGACAGTTCCCTGTCGATATGCGAAAGCGGTTCGCGCGAACCGTCTGCCACCGCCGCAGAGGCGTCGGCGCGGACGGCCTCATCGTGATCGAACGGAACGAGGACGCGGACTTTACGATGGCGTTCTACAATCCCGACGGTTCCGACGGCTCGATGTGCGGAAACGGCGGACGTTGTGCGACGCTCTATGCACGCGATCGCGGCATCGCGAAAAGCAGAATGACATTCGACGTGTTAGGCAAGCGGTATCGTGCCGAAGTGCTGGACGATGGAGTGCGGTTGCATTTTCCCCTGCCCGAAACGATTCGACTTCATCTTTCGCTCAGCGTCGGAGAGCAGACCATCGCGGCGCACTTCATTCACAACGGCGCTCCCCACGCTCTCATCCTGCTCGATGAAAATCCGGCGCTCGGCACTGACCTGCATGCGGTCAACGTCGAGCATTTGGGAGAGGAGATTCGATGGCACGAACTCTTCCAGCCGCTCGGTGCGAACGTGAACTTCCTTGCCCCCGATGCGAACGGCGTCGTGCACGTGCGCACGTTCGAGAAAGGAGTGGAAGCGGAGACGATGGCATGCGGGACGGGAACGCTCGCAGCAGGCATGATCGCGCATATCCTGAAAGGCAACGCCCCTCCGATAACGCTCTTCACGTTTGGCGGCGATACGCTTCGCGTCGGATTCGAACCTGCAACGCCGAACGCCCAGGACACCGGGTACTTCGATGACTTGTATTTGGAAGGACCTGCTACGCTCGTATTCGAAGGTAGGATGGACTGGGTCGGTTAGTACGAAATGAAATGCCCCGGCGGTTTACCAGGGCTTTCGTTATTGTGTCGAACTATCCAGACATCATTTTATAAGCAACAGCCGCCCGCTCACATGCGAGTACGGCGTTGAAAGCACATAGACATAGACGCCCGAAGGCAGATGCGATGCATCGAACACTTCAGCGTACGTTCCTTCCTGCTGCCAGCCATCGACAAGTCGCTCGACTTCTCGACCGAGGAGATCGAAGACGCGAAGTTTAACGGGCATGGTTTCCGGAATTGCATACTCGATTGTTGTAGAAGGATTGAACGGATTCGGGTATGCTCTCGCAACAAGCTGACCGTTCGATTCAAGCTCAGGAACCATGCGCTCAGCTTCATCTGATGCTTTCTGAAAGAATGAACGCGGGAGCACTCGATAATAGCCTCGTCGCATGTTGTATGCTTGCTGCATCTGTGTTTCGGTAAAACCTGCTTGCGCCATTTCCGACACAACGTTCTCCATACCGAGAGTGTCTCGCTTTGCCATCGCAATCAATTGCATGAGTGGAAGGGCTTCGCGGGCATAAGGACTCGATGAGAACTGCGAGCGAAGTTGAGTCACCTTCGATTCGGATTGAGCCACGGCACCGAGCGCAAACAAAGCTCTTGACCAGAGGAACAATAAACCGGACTTAACCAACGCATTGGAAGACGCATTGAAGCGACCTTGAAGAAAACCAGTCAGCCGCGTTCGTGATGTAAGCGTGCTATCAGGAAATCTTCTTGCATGACCTACTTCCAAATGAA
>CAYUWG010000187.1:0-3221 GCA_964448285.1 uncultured Chromatiales bacterium | reverse complement strand
TCCACGAAGATGCACGACTGACGTTTCCGCGCAGTAGAGAGATTTCCAGCCTACCTCCCGTGCACGCACGCAAAGGTCTTTGTCTTCGAAGTACATGAAGAAACGCTCATCGAATCCGCCGAGCGCGTGAAAGAGCGGCGTGCGTATGAACAGCGCTGCGCCCGTCACCCATTTGACGACCTGCGTTGATCTGAACATGCGCTCGGCATGACGGCGAGCACGTGATGAACCGGAATCGATGCGCCGGTAAAGGACACGGTCGCGCAACTCTTGTATGACGGATGGAGCGTTGCCCGCAGATAACTGAAAGCTTCCGTCTTCGTTTTCGATTCGCGGACCAGCAATCCCAACGTCAGGTCGCTTTTGAATTTCACCGATAACGTGCGAAGCGAAGTCCGTCGTCGTGATCGTGTCGTTGTTCAGAAAGAGAAGAACGTCACCTCGAGCGCGTCTCGCACCGAGATTGTTTGCAGCACCGAATCCGACATTCGAATCGTTCTTTATCGTCATGATGTCGTCCGGAAGTTCATGGGCCGACAGCGCGTGTGAACCATCGGAATCATTATCGATCAGAATGATTTCATGGTCGCATCGAACATGTCGCTTGAAGGATTCGATCGCCTGCAGCGTCAGGTGCGGATTGCTGAAATGAATCATGACTACGGAAATCATTTCCGTGCCTCGGTGTGCGTTTCGATCGTTCTTAATCCAACGAGTTTGCAATACGCGACACTCAGTCCGTTTACAACGCGGGCAAGTAGCGAATCACCGTTGACGACGCGTGCCGTCATCCATGCAAGAACCTCGTTGTCCGTAACGTGCTTTTCCTTTCCGAGGATGGTTCGCTTGTGAAGAATGGTAAGGACGTGTGTCCCGATCCACAGGTATGCCTGAACGACTCCCGTGAAATGATACTTCCCAACGAAGGACGCGAAGACTTTTGCAATCGCATTGAGCAAATAGTAAGGACTCATCCGCAGCAAAGTCACCGGTGAAAAGAAGAGAAGAAAAGTCAAGAGGCGGTTTCGCTCCTGTAGGAATGTAATGCGTCGTGATGGAATGCGCCGCGATGTCCCGCCGCCGAAATGCTGTACGCGCGACTCTGTGACATGGACGACGGAATAACCGAGAAAACGCGCGCGAATCCCGAGGTACGCGTCCTCGCTGTATGCGAAATACGTTTCGTCGAAGGGCAGGCCGAGTAATGCTCGTTTGTACGCAAGCGATGCGCCGTTCGGATAGAATAGCTGTTGCGGTTCACGGAAGACATGCATGACGTTGTGTCCGAGGAGATTCAACGAGCCATTGCGTTCGTAATGGCTGGTTGGAATGCCTTCGGTAATCACGTGCGATGAGGCGATAGCGACACTCGGATGCCGGAGAGGCGCGATCAATGTTTCCAGCCAATCGGGCGGAACGATGGTGTCGTTGTTCAGAAGGACGATGATATCACCGGCGGCGGTTTTCACTCCGGCATTGTTACCGCCGGCGAAGCCGTGATTCTCCGACAAGGCGACAACCTTCACGGTCGGGAAACTCTCCAGCACGAACTCCGCGCTGCCATCCTTCGAGCCGTTATCGACGAGAAGCACTTCGAATCCGTGGACGTTCTGATTGAGCACACTCGAGAGGCAGTTTTCGAGAAACTGCTTTCCATTGAAATTGACAATGACGACTGAACACAGCGGCATGTCATTCATGCGTAATGACGTCCGGTTTACTCGTCGTCATATGTGAAAACAAGAGCGAGAGCACGAGGGAGACAAGTCCGTTCAATGTGAAGGCGATGCTCGCACCGATCATTCCGTAGGAAGGGATGAGGAGTACACCGGCGATTGCGAACGTGAGAATCGATGCGGCTGACATCAGCGGAAACACAGAAGATTTGTTGCGGGCAAAGAGCGTTGCGTTCGTTGGATAGCTTGCAACCATGAATGCAATACCGAGGCACATGATCTGAACAGCAGGGACGGCTTCGTCGAACGCCACGCCAAAGAGGATGCGAACAATGACCGGCGCACCGCCGGCGCATATCGCAATCAGGACGAGGATGGTAAGAACGATGCGCCAGGACTGCTTGCGCTTCAGCCTGATTTCCTCCTCCCCTTTTGCCGTCGAGATGTCCGGCAGCAATGCCGTCCAGTACGAGTTAGCAAGGACGATCAGAAGTCCGGTGATCTTCGCAGCAGCGCTGTACATTCCCAACGTATATGCACCTGCGAACATCCCGACGAAGAAGATATCGACGCGTGTGCTCAACGAAGACAGCGCATTGTGCAGTGCCATCCATTTTCCGAAGGAAAACATTTCCCTCTGCAATCCCGCCTCGGAGACCCGGAGTGTATAGCTACGAAACGGCAGAAAGAAGAAACTCAACACCGCAAGCACAAGCCCGCCAAGCACCTCGATCCAGATTCCGATTTCGATCGTGAATGTGGCTGCGAAAAGTACGACTGCGACGATAGCCAGGAATTTCGTCGCTGCTCGTACCATCGAAATCCAGGCATGCGTTCGGAATCGTTGCAAGGACTGGTAGATTGGAATGAACGTGTTTGCTACGATGCTTACCGCAACCGCAGCGAGTGAGAGATGGAAGTATCGCGTCAGGTTTTCGTCCACGTGATGGAACATCGCATGAAGGAGAAAGTCGCTGAAGAAAAACGCGAGCAACAACACCGGCAGCCCGAGCAGGAGTTTGAATCGAAGCAGTACGCCGATAACATCGTTGAAACGCCGGCTGTCACTTCCCGAAGCGAAACGAACGATGGTGTTGTTGACGCCAATCTCGGAGAAGTCGATAGCGAGATTCATGAGCGAAATGATGAGCGTGTAAACGCCGAACTCCTCCACGCCGAGCAAGCGCACGAACAGCGCGATGCCCGCTGCATTCAACACCATCGATACGGCCGAGGAGGTGCCGAGCCACATCGTATTGATGAGCGTGTTCGATTGCCTCAGGCGCCGGAGGCTCTTGCGAAAGAACATCATTGGATTGCTTTCAGTCCCGGAACGGGAAGCATGGATTTCAACGGGTATCGTCAGTGATTGAGGAGGATCTCCGCGATGCGTTCGCTTGCATGACCGTCTCCGTAGGGATTCATTCCGGTCACCATGGCATCGTAAGCGGTTCCATTTTCCAAAAGCTCTTTCACCGATGAAACGATTCTCTCGCGCGAAGTCCCGACCAACCGCGCTACACCCGCGTCGATTCCTTCCGGTCG
>CAYUWG010000186.1:0-3242 GCA_964448285.1 uncultured Chromatiales bacterium | reverse complement strand
TCCCAATTCCTCCTTGTCACCGATTTCATCTCCATCGGTGTCCGGGTTCAGCGGGTTGGTATTATGGATGAGCACTTCATCGCCATCGCTGAGGCCGTCACCATCGGTATCTCCTTTCGTCGGGTCGGTCCGATACTTTATCACCTCGACGTAGTCGTTCAGTCCGTCGCCATCGGAGTCCTTCACAAGCGGGTTCGATTTGTACGTCCGGACTTCCTCGTAATCCGTCAAGCCGTCACCGTCCGTATCGACGTCGAAGGGATTCGTAGCCAAATGCTCTTCTTCACTGTTAAGCAGGAGGTCGCCGTCGATATCATTGTTCTCAAACAGGTACAGGCGTACGCCCGCGGTGAGAGTGAAGTATGCGTCATCGGCTTCGTCCTTCTCCGCATCTCCGGGTGCTCCATATTTTTCGCGTAACTCCTGCGAAGGAAATGCATCGAAGCGGTCGTTGAAAAGAAACTGGTGACGGAATTCGGCATTGATGGAGAAATTTCTCGTGAGAAAATATTCGGCCCCAAGCCCGACCGGTATCGTCAACCCCGCGAGATGGTCGTTGTCAGGACGAATTCGAACCTGCTCCTTGTTGTAATCCTCCGGCGTGAAGAACGTCGAACCGGCTCCAACGAGGAGGTAGCCGTTGAAGTATTCCCTCGGGAAAAAATTGAACAGCAACTCGACGAAGTAACTGTTGAACGAAGTTTCGCGAAGCACATTGTTCTCGGTGCCGAATTGAAAGTCATACGCAGAGACGGTATTCCGTCGTGCGCGCCGATGGTAACCTGCCGTGCCGAACATTGCACCGAGGCCGATGTTGAGGGTAGGAAACACCGCATAGTTCGCATGGAAGGAATACACGCTCCCTGTTGATTGGTCGGTGAACTCCCCCGTGTACTTGTTCACTCCAGCGCCGACACGCAACGTGAGTAAACCATCAGGGTAGCGGGGACGACCGGCGTACGGCGTCTCGTAACTCTGTGCGAGCGTTAATACGGGAAGTGACAGAAGTATGCAGGCAATCAATGATTTCAAGGCGACTCTCGTAGCTGTTGACCCAGTGTGTTGCCCCAATGATACGGAACAGCCATCACTCAACCGAACATCATCGGTGGTCTTTCACAGTTGGAATCAGCAGAGCGGTTATAAGGAGGAAAGCTCCTATCGGGATGGCATAAGACAAGTGATGCTTGGCTGATATGAGACCCTCGACAGTCTTCACGTCATAACCGATGAGGAAATTTGCCAAGACTTCAACTTCAAGACCAAAGAGTAAAGCGGCTGCAGTTGCACACAGAAGAAGTGCGAATGAAGTAACGATAATGCCTGCTCGCAAAAGAAGGGACGCTGAAAAAGCTCCGGCAGAGAAAAGAAGGATAACTGCCGCTGCAATGGTTATAGGTTCACCGCTGAGAGCGAGCGGAACAAGCAAGCCTGTCTGCGAAAGCACCATCAATCCTCCGGCTATCAGAACCGCACTTTTTTTCTCTGACCAAACCATCGGAGTGGCCAACCACAATCCGGCTTGAACGATGAGCAGCGGCAAAAGGAAGAAGAGATTCAACGGAAGGTCGGCTGCGCCGCTCAACGCATAGGTCGTCCATCGCCAGCCGATCTTTGGGTTCAGGAATTCCACTGCGACAAAGCCTGCGCCTCCGAAGGCAAGCAAGGGAACGCCAAGTGCGATGATCCAGAAGCGTAACGGGCCGAGAAGCTTTTTCACATTCCCGAGGACTTCCCAGTTGATACGAAACAGGAAGAACATGAGAACGACCGGGACCAGATACGTGGGAACGACACTGAATCCCCACACGCGAAAGAACAGCGGGATGTCATACTCGATCCAGAGCACCAACAATGCATTCTGCAGCAGAAGTCCCACGAGAAGAATCGAGGCAAGCTTGGACGCACTCATACTTTTGCGAAAAAGGAATGGCGTGTTCATCGTCTGTTCGTTACGACCGAGAGGGCGATACCGTGCGCGATGGCAAGGTTGAGTGATTCAGAGGCGGATCGTCCGGGGATCGTTAAACGATAATCGCATTGCGTGAGAATCTCGTCGGACAATCCTGTTGCTTCCGATCCAAAGAGGAGGACCGTTTTTTCCGGGAGCGTCTTCGTGTGGATCGACTCACCGCGTTTGCTGTCAAGTGCTGCGATCGCGTACCCAGCCTGACGCGAGGCATCGAACAATTCTTCGTGCGTGAGATATCGTGCGATCCTCGTTCGAAAGATCGAACCCATGGAAGCGCGGACAACTTTCGAGTTCGTCTCTTCAACGCTCGCGCGCGAAAGCAG
Organism: uncultured Chromatiales bacterium; assembly: GCA_964448285.1. Lineage (GTDB taxonomy): Bacteria > Bacteroidota > Ignavibacteria > SZUA-365 > SZUA-365 > CAYUWG01. Next base: position 947 of record CAYUWG010000186.1, on the reverse strand, counting down.
GAGTGAAGTAACGCCGAACCAATCGCACGAGCGGATGATGGTTCCAAGGTTTCCCGGATCGGCAATGCTGTCGAGAGCGACCACGAGCGGCACGTCGAATAATTCCAGAAGAGAACATGGCTTGCGGCGAGCGACGGCAAGGACTCCTTGTGCGTGCACTGTTTCGGTCAGCCTGCGAAAATCTTTTTCTGAAGCAAACGCGATGCGAATGCCGGACTTCTTCGCCTGTGCGATCAATGAACTGAATTTCGCTGCATGCAACGCGTCAAATACGACCATCTCGAGCGAAGCGTGCGCATGAATCGCTTCTTCGACAAGACGGGAGCCTTCGAGCAGAAAACGCTCCGTCAGTTTTCGATACTTCTGTTGTTTGAGTTTTGCAAGCGCGTCTTTCTCCCGCGCGCTGAGCGGATGAAACGCGAAAGCGGAATCAGTTGTCTTTCGCACCCTCGTCAATCCACTTTTTTATTCCATCCAGTTGATTCTGGTTGATGATGATCGGAATGTTGATGGGATGTGGAATCCTTCCATCGATGCGCTGGACAAGCAGGCTGCTGTTGCTGTTGCCTGCCACAACGATACCGGGCCTCTCGGTCAAAGCGATGTATGAAGTCAGCCGAAGATTCGAAGCGCGCGTTTGATCGTCATGGCATCCGACCGTTGCGCAGCTCAGGTTGAAAAACGGCTGAACGTGCTGGCTATAACTCACGTTCTCGGAGGGGAAAATGATATCATCCGGATTAGTGGTGGAAGAATCGCAGGCGGCATACCAGAGGGAAAGAGTACAGACGGCGAGTATGAATAGAACTCCTGTGGCGCGGCGTGTGATCATTCGAATCTTCATGCAAGGAATTTACTGGCAATGGCTGTTCAATAAAAACGAAACCCGGTGTCGAGCCGGGCTTTGTAGCGCGTACGGGAATCGAACCCGTGTTTCGGCCTTGAGA
>CAYUWG010000185.1:0-3247 GCA_964448285.1 uncultured Chromatiales bacterium | reverse complement strand
CTCAAGTATTCGTGCCGACAGGAATTCTTACCCACAGAAATCGGTATGCGCGAGGTAGTCAGAACAACACTCACTCGTTGAGTTTCCCTCTGTTGTCTCTCATTCTTCTGCTTTATAAATCACACATCATCTCTTCGTTGCCTCATCCACGATTTTTATCTCCTCCTCCGTCAATCCATACAGTTCCGAAGGAGTCTCTTTGGGACTTGTACACAAGCTGGTCGCTCTCGCGCTCCAACGCACTCGCATCTTTTGGCGTCATCTCATACCTCACGACTTTCCGTCCATGATATCTGGATTTTCGTTCGCATCGGAAGAGGGGATTATCCGGACATGATGTCCGGATTCTTGTCCGGATAGGATGGACATTTCGATCATGGTTTCTCATCGGAGACCACCTTCCCTCGGTGATACTTAACGGCGATGTCTATGGCGCGTTCAAGGAGTGTCATGGGGGTGGTGCCACTTTTTTTACATAATTCAAAACGCCTCAAGACTCCTAAGCACTGACTCAACTTGTTTTAGTACTTGTGCCAACTCGGACATATCTTTAGCCATAATATCCTGAGGGTGCGATACTCTGTTTCGTAAATTAACGATATCACGAATAAATTCTTTTGCATTCTTGTGATCGAGATTAATTCGTGAAAGAATAACCTGATCCTTGCTTATGACCGTTGCTTTATCGGCAAGCTGAAGACAATCAACAAGATCGATTTCCTCGTTATTCTTCTCTCGAAGCTTATACAGTTCCTTCACTTTTTTCAAGCGATTAGGATTGAGTCGGTCCTTCCAGATATTCTCATCTATTTTCTCGCGAATGACGCGAAGCATTTGCATTTCAAGAAGAGAAATCAAACCGAATATCCACATGCGTACTGGGATTTTTTGAAGATCACCCCTTGTTACGATGCCTCCGATATGACCGAGAGTTCGAATGAACAAACAATCTCGACTCGGTAGTTTGCTAAACACAGATATGATTGAATCAGTATCTGAGCAAATATCAAATTCCGTAAAATCCATCTTATGATTCGATAAAGTACCGGTGGTCAAGTCATTGACTCCTGCATATCCAACAGTGATTCCATATTCCCTCACCCCAATCACATCGAACCCACGTTCCTTCATAAAGGTTTGCACTTCCACGGAACTGTGGTCCGAATCAAATGAGATAAGAGGTTCCGCAATCTCCTTAATGGAAATCGATTGCTCGAATAATCTTCGAAGCTCAACAAGTGATGAACGAAGGTGTTTCATTGACTCGCTCAATTTCTAATACTCCCAATCCACATAAGAAAGCGGGAGACGATTTAACAGGTCGCGGTGATACCTCTATCTCGGCATGAAGCGATCCATCAGAGCGATAAAGCGATTATTGTGAGTTCGCTCGATTAGGTGCACCATCTCGTGGACGAGGATATACTCCAAACACTCCGGTGGTTTTTTCCCCAACTCAGTATTGAGCCTGATACTTCCCATACTCGGATTACAGCTTCCCCATTTCGTTTTCATCTGCCGAACGAAGAACCGTTCAACTTGAACACCGATTAGCGGTTGCCATTTTTTGAGCAATATGCGAACAGCGATCTTTATTTGCGCCCTGTACCATGATGCTAAAATCTCATGCTTTACATTGATGGCCGTTTTCGGTCGCACGTTCAGAATAATCTTGTTTGGATGTAATTCGACTGATGGCTTTGACTTCTTATCGACAACAGAGAGTAGACAACGGCACCCCCATACGTAGTGCGTCTCGCGATTGATGTATTCACGAATCGTTTCACGCTCTTGCTCCGATATTTTTTTCTGCTGCCGTTTTATCCAGGAAAGCTTCGAAATGGTAAAGACACGGATGCTGTCAATGTTCATTCTTTCCGGCACTGCAACACGCACTCGACCATCTGGAGGAAGTACGCTCATGTGAATGTTCTTGATCTTCTTTCGAACAATGTTAATCGAGATATCACCAAGTTGAATTCTCGTCTGCATCAGTATTCTGGCTGCGCTTTAATGATATTGAAAATCCGTTCAACTTCGTTGGTGTCATTATCAAGTAACGGGAGCAACGCGGCTTTTATGACATTCTCCTTGGCTTGATTACCACGAAAAGCGTTCGGCCTGACCTGGCGAACCGTTTCATCAATCTTCAAAGCCAACTCTTCATTTTGGCCGAGATTATTGAATAATGCCCGCTTGCCGGGCGTGTTCAACTTCTCCGGCGTGTCGGCCGCCATGCCGGTATGGACCTGCTTCGCCAGATCGGCGATGCGTTTCAGGAACTCCTCGTAGACGATCCGCCGCTCTTTCAAGTCGGCGAGGATTTCGTTCAACAGCGCCGACATCTTGTCGTAAAACGCCGGGTCGTTCAAGTGCGCCTTGATGATTTTGCTGCGGACATTGTTGGCAATCGTTTCGGCCACCGCTCGCGGATTGCCTTGAATGCCCTTTGGCAAAGCACTGATAGCCTCGGCAATCCCGCTCTTCACGATCAAATCCAGCAGGCCAATCTCACCAAAGTGCGAAATCGGCTTGGCGGTCTCGGCCTCGATGTAGGTGTCAATCAAGTGCCGCATGTCCGCCTCGTAAGCCTTGAGGTCAATCGTCTCGCCGCTGGCATGACGGATGATTTCCCGCAACTTGAGGTAGCGCTCGATGTCCTGCTTGATCCCAACAATCTGCGTGTCGGTGTAACCCGCCAGCGGCAAGTCATCCGCGATGTTCGCATACGCCCGCACCAGCGCTGCGGTGAATTTGTAGAGCGCGACGCGCTGCGGTTCGTGTTCTTTGAGGTCGTCGGGAATCTCCGTGTTGCCGCAGAAGTAATGGATGTGCGCCAGCTCCCGGTCGGGTTGAACGGAGATCGGCTGCACCGGTTCGCAGAGCAGCGCCACGGCTTCGAACGCATTGTTCAGGCGCTCCCTGCCCTTCTTGAGGCGATCCTGCAAGAGTACTTCCGGGCTTGCACCGCCGTCGCTGTGGTCAAGTTCGGAGGTATAAACCGCCATCGCGCCTTGCACGCTTTTGAACAGGTCTTTGTAATCCACGATGTAGCCGAACTCCTTGTCCTCACCGTCAAGACGGTTTGTCCGACAGATTGCTTGGAATAAGCCATGATCGTGCATCTTCTGGTCAATGTAGAGATACGTGCAGGGCGGCGCGTCGAAGCCTGTGAGCAGCTTGTCCACCACGATCAGCAGCCGCATGTTCGCCGGCTCTTTGATGAAACGCCCCTTCACGTCCTCCT
>CAYUWG010000184.1:0-3327 GCA_964448285.1 uncultured Chromatiales bacterium | reverse complement strand
GTGCTTTAGGACCTGGCGGCCAACTCGAGAGCCTGTACCGCTCCACGGATTACGGGCGGTCGTGGGCGGAGACCTACGACTTTCCAAAATCGACGGATGGATCACGCCTCGCCGTGGGTCTAAGCACGACGACGCCGGACATTTACGTGAATGCCGATACGGACATCGGAGGCCAGTACTTCTACCACAGCCCGGACGATGGGGTGACGTGGAATTATGTGACTTTCAGTAGATACATAATGCAGATGACAGTTGACCCTGATGATCCACTTACAATAATTGCGACTATAGCGGGTACGATACAAGAATCACGTGACGGAGGTTTGACATGGAACCAGATATACGACAGAGGAATGTCCGTAATTCGTGATAATCAATACACTGATCGTCTTTTCTCGATTCGGGAAAATACCGGACTGCAGAAAGGAATATTATTCTCCATGGATAGAGGAAGAACGTGGCATTTTGATTCATCCTCGTTTAATCTTCCGTTTAAATCGATATCAGGATCTTTCGAATATATTTCTTGGCTTCAGTATGATCCTGGTCGAAGACGGCTCTACCTTCAAACGACGAGGGGTATATACATGCGGGAGAACTTCCTCACGTCCCTCACTGAAGAGGCTGGAGCTTTACCAACAGGACCAGAGGTTTATCCACAGCCGGCAAGTACCTTTGCTGCATTCTCCTTTTCATTTATCAAGCAGCCCGTACGCTTGAAAGTGTTCAATACGTTCGGAGAGGTGGTTTATGAACGTGAGGTTTCCAACAATGGAAATGACGTATGGAACCTTGTTGATATGTACGGGCGAGCCGTTCCGAGTGGATTGTACTTCATCGTACTTCAAAGCGGTTATGATATTCACACGAGCAAGCTTCTCATTCAACGGTAGATCATTCTTAAGGAACCAGCCATGAAACCGATACTGCTTCTCACCAAGAGTAACAGGCAACACGGTTCGGCTGTATTGAGGGAGTTGTGTTACCGGCTTCTCAATTTCACGACGCACTCGATGTGGTATGTGTGTGGAAACATATCGACGGGCGTGATCTCTTCGACGACGTATCCCTTCTCCACAAACGACGCACAGTCCCGAGCACACGTGGCGGGATTGCAGCTAACATAGACGAAGCGCCGAACGCGCATCATCCCAATCGCATCGATGATGGAGCTATGGAGACCCGCACGCGGCGGATCGACGATGATCGCATCGGGGACCTCCTGCTCGCCGGATTGCACGCGACGAGCGAAGTCTTTCACGTCCGCGCATTCGAATTCAGCATTCGTGATGTCGTTCAGTGCAGCATTCGCGCGCGCGTTCCGGATTGCGTTTTCATTGAGTTCTATTCCCAAGACGGAACGCACGTTCGAAGCCGAGTAGAGCGCGATGCTCCCCGTTCCGCAATACAAATCCCATATGCGGTCGGTGCTTCGAAGGTCGGCGTAATCCAAAGCGATGTCGTACAAGCGCTTTGCCTGAACGGTGTTCGTCTGGAAAAAGGACGTCGGCGAGACTCTGTATCGGATGTCCCCGATACGCTCTTCGATCACGCCTTCACCAAAGTGCACGATCTCCCGCTCGCCCACGGCAACGTCACTCCTCCTCGTGTTGATGCCTTGCACGAACGTTGAAACGCCGCATTCCGGCGACTGAAGGCGTCGTGCGTATTCAGCGATCAACTCCGGCATTTCATCGAACGTAAGGAGATAGACCATGCGGTCATCCGTGTTCTTCGCCTCACGAATGACGAGATGTCGCAGGCTCCCAACCTGTTTGTCCGATGAAAAGGCCGCGACGCCATGCGCCTGAAAGAAGCGACGCGTTACGTCCATGATCGCATTACTCTGTAGGGATTGAAGATGGCATTCATCGATGTGGAGGATGCGGTCGTACCGCCCCGGAACGTGCAGGCCGAGCACGAACGGTTCATCCTTGCGTGAGACGGTTCCTAACTCTTCAGGAAGAAGCCAGCGCTGCTCTCCGAATGAAAACTCCATCTTGTTTCGATAGAAGTATCGCTGCTCAGCTCCGACCGTATCGCGGACATGAACGCCGGACAGCTTGCCAATACGTTCGAAGGATTCGATGACGTGTTCTCGTTTCCACTGTATCTGTTCGCGATAATCGAGCTGCTGCCATTTGCATCCGCCGCAGACTCCGAAGTGCCTGCATCGCGGCTCCACCCGATGAGGTGAATCTTCGAGACGCTCCACGGCACGCGCTTCGACGAACTGTTTCTTGCGGCGATACACTTCGGCAACGACGCGGTCGCCCGGTATCGCGCCATCGACGAAGACGACGAAGTTCTCCAACCGCGCTAACGCTTTTCCTTCGTATGCCGTCTTCTCGATGACGAGTTCGAGCCTGTCGCCGCGCTGAGGGGTTGCGATGGTTTGCGCGTTTGGATGTCCGCTATTCATTCACCGGACGAAAGCGTTGAACGCCATAATAGAATTCCGACAACACGACTTTCAGCACACCGAAAACGGGCACCGCGAACAACATCCCGATGATCCCGAAAAGCTGCCCCCCGATGAGGATCGCAAAGATGATGATGAGCGGATGTTGTTGAACCGATTGGGAGATCGTCAGCGGCTGGACGATGCTGTCATCGAACAAACGAATGACGACGAACACGAAGAGGATCAGCGGAACCTGCTCGAACTCCGTCGTCGTGACGACCGAGATAAACGATGCAACGAGAGCGGCGGTTGGCGGGCCGAGGTATGGGACGAGATTCGCAAAGCCCGCGACCACTCCGACGAGAACGTAATTCGGAAGGTCGATCATCCACATGGCAAACGTCGTGACGCATCCGATCACGAAGGCATCGAGAAGAATTCCCCGGAGATACGCGCCAAGCGACCAATCGATTTTGTGGAGGATGCTGAGCGCCATTTCGAAGAAGCGATTCGGTACCAATGCGATGAGCGCCTTCTTGATCCCGCGACCGTCCTTGAGAAGAAAGAACGTCGAGATCAGCATCATGACCACGAACAGGATCAAGCCGACAAGCCCGGAAGCGATGTTGAGGATGTTGGAAAAAAGAGAGGTCATCCCCGATTCCACTGCGGGCGCAATCTGTAAACGACGCACGCCGAGAAACGCGAGATTCCTGCTGAAGAACGTTTCGACAGCGCGGATACCCCGACGAAGTTGGCCGATGCTGATGATTTCCTGTATCGACGATATCTCGGCATAAACGAACGGTGTGACGATGTACAGCGCTATGCCAATACCACCGAAGAACGTCAGAAAGACGAGAGCAGCCCCAAGTCCCCGTGGTACGCCGATGCTTTCACAGAAGTCCACAGCCGGCGCGAGG
>CAYUWG010000183.1:0-3513 GCA_964448285.1 uncultured Chromatiales bacterium | reverse complement strand
TACTCAACCAGCGACAGATGGAACGATACGACTACAGTGTATCATCGAGTAAAGGGAAGCTCAGCAGCGAGGATGTTCTGGTTTCGCGCCGCACTGGAGAAACGGGCCGCGCATCGACGATCGACATCGACGGCGTGAAATTCCGAAACGATCCCGCGTTCAACCACGCACCAGGAGCAACGTTCGAACCGGATTTAAAATCCTATCCAAAGCCCCTTCAACGCGCATTTAAGCGGGAGAAAAAACCGAAATGATGTCGGTTGCGTTTACGTGGACAGCTCCGGCGATCATTGCCCAGGTAAAGTTTTGCACGCGCCGCCAGTGGAAGGACTCTCATGCGAGGAAGTTTCGTGAGGGGGATGTTTTTCGAGCGTATGACAGGCAGCCTGAATCCGTATATCGAGCAGATCCGACACATGCCGCCGGAGGATTACGCCGATGAGGGATTCCGCTATCTCGACAAAAATTGCTATCGCCCGGCAAAATCACTCCCTCATCTCCCACCCGCCGCACTACACCGACGGCGGTATCGAGACATGGGACTTCATCGCCGCGAAGCAACTCGATTACTTCCTCGGCAACGCAGTCAAGTACATCTCGCGCGCCGGCAAGAAACGCTCCAGCACTGCGCGCGAGGACATCCAGAAAGCCATCGCATACCTCGAAAAGAAACTCACATTATTGAGGAAACAATGAAAGAAATCGTCACACTTTCCGTCATCGGATTCGTATTGTTCCTCATTGCGAATTTCGCAGACTACCAGTTACAAGCCGAGCAACATGGATGGAATGGATTGCTCTGGGAGCGATACCACCGCGCAGATAAATGGCCTGATCCGTTCGACTGGATTCCTCACGATGCATGGCATGTCGCACAAACTGTACGAAACACCTTCGACAAAATCGCTGCCGTTCTCGTCTTCACCGGATTTGTCACACTCGTCGATCCATTCCTTCGCAGGATAAAACTGGATCGTACCGTGCTCTGGTGGACATTGTCGATCGCCGGTATGTTTCTGCTCTACGCAATAGCGCGCGGACTCGCGTTCTCGCTCCCCTATCGTCTCTTCAATTCATAACGATGTTTGTCGGAACACTTGCACCGTTTGCTTGCATCGTCGTCGTACCTCCAACGGACGACGACGTCGAACACGCACGCGATCTCAACCTGAACGATCCTCCACCCGACGAAGTGGACGGCATGATCGACCTCAATGAAGTTTCGTTTTTCCACCGCGTTCCCGAAGCGCCCGATGAGCTCGTGTATCTGGATATGAAGAACGGCGCGCAGCTCATGATCCGCGCGAATTACGACGACCTTGTCACCGCATTCAAAGCGCGCGACGCGCACTATTTCTATTTCAGATCGTAATGGAATTCTCATTCGACTCTGACGAACTCACTCGCGCAGTTCTCGCGATCGGCGACGTCGATCTTACGCCCGTCATGCCCGCGATCGCGCAGATACTCATATCGAGCGTGGAGGAAAATTTTCTCGTCGGCGGCAGATACCAGGTTGTCGGAGGTGAGTACACCGGAGGCACGCAGAAATGGAAACAATCCAAGCGCGCACAAAAAGACGGCGGGCAGACACTCGTCGATAGCGGCCTTCTCGCTGCGAGCATCACCGCGCACTATACGCACGATTCGATCACGCTTTCCAGCGACCGCGTCTATGCAGCCATCCAGCACTACGGCGGAACCATCGACCATCCGGGAGGTACGCCTTACGTTGTCATCGGCGGCTCGTCGCAATTCCTGAAGAAAGACGGCGACTACCCGCCCGGCACGCGCTTCACTCGCCCGCACACCATCACCATCGACGCACGCCCCTACTTAGTCATCCAGGACGAGGATTATGAGGACATCGCCGATGTGGTTGCGGAAAAGATGGGACGCTGATTCAGTTCAATCTTCTTGTAATCCGAGAATGCCCGGAAAAGAACCAGCCGTTTGGACAGAGAGCGAAGAGCTTTACATCCGAGATGTGCTTCGATAGAAATGTGACCGCTGTCGTGCGCGACATTGACCGCTACCGCCGGACGATTGCGGACGTTATTCTTTCGAACGGACGCATCTTGAACGTCGAACTTGTTTCAGCGGGGCTTGCCTGGCACTACAAGGCATATTCGACCGACACTACGCTTGCGCGCGCTGAACAGAAAGCAAGAGAAAAAAAGGCCGGCCTTTGGACCGACCCTTACCCGATACCACCCTGGGATTGGCGAAGAGGGAAACGCGAGTAATTTACTTCTCAGAACTCGTTAAGGCGACATAAGTGAATACAGACCCAACGATGAGAAAAATCGTGACGCCGAGTATCTGTTCGTGCACTGCTGTTTGCCGCGCAATAGCAGTCGCAACATTGCCCGATGCGATTAAGTCTGAGCGATGTTGAAGGCAGGCAGCGTCTTTTATTTTGTAAATCTCGAATTCACGTTCGCTCATTTCGGCGATAGGTTTCGTCTTTAATCTCAAGTATTCCGTGTCTGCGCACGGACTACCTATACCGTCTGTCTCACCAGTAACGAGAAAACCGAGTTTCGGTGTGCAGCCCGTGAACGCCAAGCATAATAACAGAAAACGAATTTTCATCATTTGGCTGACGCTCCTACTCCATCACATCCCAATCGAACACGAATTCATGCGTCGCACTCAATGCGACGAGACGCTGTTCGACGGTGCGGATCTGATTACGGTAATGCGCGGATGGACGTTCGGGTTCCGGTTGCAGCAAGCGCACCGCATCGCGCCATGCACCAAACACCTGTTCGCCGCTTCCGTGCTTTAACTGAGCTGCGAGCGATTCGATTTCTTTCGCGCGTTCGCTCGCGAGGAAATATTCTTGCGCTTGTGATATCTCTCGTTGCACTCGCGCCTGATCATCGTGTTCCATCCAGTAATGGATCGAACGTGCATACATCAGAAGTGTCGGGGCCTCTTCCCCGACAAGCGTATTGAGTCTGGGCTCTGAGTTATCGTCATTGCATCCCGCAAGCAGGATGCACAACAGCGATAGGCGTACTGCCGTCTTCATGTCTCTTCTCCTTCTGTTAGTGGTGGTGAATATTTGACTTTAAGCATCATGTAGTCGAAGAATAAGTCCGCGAGTTCGTCTTCATTCTTCGTCGCGATGAAACGCTCGATCTGCTCGTCGTCGAGTCGCACCATGCGCAGGAGTACGCGCATCTCGTCGCGTGTCCTGCTCCGGATGAATTCTCTCATTTTTAACATGGAACCTCCTGTTGTTGCTATTGATTCCTTTCCTTCGGATTTTAACGCATTCCCTCATGAATTCCAAGTACTCAATCGTCATCATCGTTTTCACCATCGTATTCACGCATGCGCTTCAGGCACAGACATATGAAGGGAAGGTTATCGCAGTGAAGGACGGCGACACGATTGAGTTGCTCACGTCCGACAACGTGAAGGTTCGCATTCGTCTGAGTGGGATCGATTGCCCGGAAAAGAACCAGCCGTTTGGACAGAGAGCGAAGAGCTTTACATCCGAGA
>CAYUWG010000182.1:0-3541 GCA_964448285.1 uncultured Chromatiales bacterium | reverse complement strand
TCCTCTATTTGACGATTGTGATGGATTCATTGAACAACTGGCGCATCGCACCGAAGCGAAGCACATACGTGCCCGGTGCGACAAGATTGCCTTCGTTATCGCGGCCGTCCCAGCGAAGGAGCTGTTGGCCGGCTGCGACTTCACCGGTGAGCAGCGTTCGTACGGTGCGTCCGAGAACGTCGTGTACGGTTACGTTCACGTTCGCACGTTCCGGCATGGTGAACGAGATCGTTGCCGGTACGCCGTTGCCGGCGTTGAATGGACGAGGATACATGCCTCCGAATGCGAGCGGGAGACCAGACATCCGGCGGCTTTCGCTCTTCAGCAAGAAGCGCGTCGATCCTTGAAGCGGAAGCGTCATTGAGAACGATTCCGTTGAACCGAACTCCGCGAGTACTTCTCCTTGCTCGGTCAGCAGCGTGTAGTGCACCGCATCTTGCGATGACGGCTCGAACGCGATCGTCGTCTTTCCGCTTGCGCGAACGACGAAGCTGCTCGTCCCGACCGGAAGGAACCGAATGCCCGCGTCGCTGCGAACGTCCAGGCCGTTGCCCGGTGGCTGCTGAGGAAGTTGGAGGATATCGACCTCCGACGGGGAGAGCACTGATGAGGTCAGCATCAGTTGTTGCTGTTTGTTATGCTCGGTCGCGAAGCTCAGCGTGCCGGTGATCGTCAGCCCTGCGGCGATTTTCTCGTACGCTGTTCCGTCGTTCCCGCGAACCGATGATGCTTGCATCTTCAGCTTCGTCCCAGGATCGACTCGTACCCAGTAACCGCGACCGACTTCTACCTGCGTCGGGATTTGATAACCCGTTGACGGGTTGTACCCAAAGATCGCGCGCAAGCCGCTTGGCGGTGTCGCCTGGATCGCCGAGACGTTGATCGTGCGGCTCAGTGCGCCGATCAGATTCCATCCGTAACCATACGGCTCTCCGACTCCGTTGAGTGTGTTCCATTCAAAGAGAGTTTTCTCGTAGCCGTAGTACGTCGTCGATGGTTCGGTGGTCTTCAACCAGTAGCCGGTACCGAAGAGCATCGATTCCGGAACTTCATACGCGCCGTTCGACGTGTTGAACTCATACAACCGCGTCAGCGGATCGGTGAAGAACACCGTCGGATCGGTCTCCTTCGTGTCCAGCGGTTTCGAGATCAATTCCCAATCCCTGCTGTGCTGTTGCACGAAGCGAACGGGATTACCCGTCCCGGTCGGAACAGGTATCGGGATCGGGACTTCGATCTCTTCGTCTTTCGTATCGGGGTCTTCATTATCGACCACGATGACGATCTTGCGATCCGGCTTGTCGTCCTTGCGGTCGCTGCACAGACGGAACAGGTGCGAGTACATCGGGTTCGTCGCACGCAGATCCATCGAAAGGATCTCCGTTTGCGTCATGCCCTGGTTCTCACCATTCTCCTGTTCCTCGAAGAGTTTCAATTTGTACGGGTCGTAGTACGGCAGGATCTCGTTGGTCTTGCGGTCGCGGATCAACAATCCGAGTTCGACGCACGGGTAGTTCTTTCCATCGACGCGAACGACCTCCACCTTCACTTCCGGTTCCTTGGTCGGCGGCGGACACTGCTTCGCTTTCACTTCGATGCGAATGATGTACGTCCCTTCTACCGAGAACGTGTGGCTGCTCGTCAAGCGCATATCGATCGGCGCCGGTTCGCCTTGTATGGTAAGCATGAACGTCGCTTCCGGCGTCGCCGGCGGTACGCCCCACGTCATTTGTACCGGAGTCGTTCCCGTGCCCGTTTGAACGCGACCCTGATAGATGTGGCTTTCCACTACCGCACGAAGATCGGTCGTGCTGCCCTGCGAACCGGGGATGTTGATCCATCGAATGTCGAACGTGCCCGGCGGCGGCACCGGTGGAAGATCGGTCTGACCGGGTTCAAGCCCGTCCCCAGCGCCCGGCTCCATGCCGTACTCAAGAAGTACGTTGCCTTGCCGTGCATTCTGGAAGTTGATCCGATGCAGCCACTTGGTCATCGGCTCGGTCACGCATGGCTTCTCTTTCCAACGTGCGTAGAGTTTCTTGTGGCGCCACATCGTTACCGGTAACGGATTGGTCGTAGCGACCGAATCGCCGCCCCAGCCGGCAAAGATGTGCGTCGCCGGTGGATTCGCTACAGCGTTCGTCGCCGATCCGATCGGGTGCGTCGTGCGACGCTCCGCCACGCCGAACGGGCCGTCAGGATGCACGAGCACGAGCTCCGCCCGGTCGTTCGGAAGCGGTGTCAGTGTAATCATCAGTTCATCCTGCCCTTGAGGATTAGGCACTTGCTTCGAACGAAGTTTCGTCGGATTGGCTTTCGGGTCCGCAATCTCGAAATCGAAAAACACGTCGAAGAACGAATCGAACATAAAGCCCGGAGGAGGATAAACTTTCAGATCGAACTCGAACGGCGGCATCCCCGGCAGCCCCTGGTCGAACAAAGCAAACTTCGCGTTCGATACTAAGATGCCAGGAAACGGATTCTGAACGTTGAGACGCCAACAGCCCGGACACGGAAGCGCGATGCTCGGTTGGTTCTGGCTTCGCTCCACTTCGATCGTGTACTCACCGAAGCCAAAGTGTCCGCCGGTCGGATCGACAAGATGCCACCCCGTCATCTCCGGCTCTACTTTGATCACGTACTCTCCATCTTCGGTCAATCGAAGACGGTAAACACCCGATCCCGCATACGATGCATTGATATGCGTCGCTGAACCGGCGCGCTGCGCTCGGAACTTCGGCTTGAAGTTCGACATGTCACGCACACGCAACGTCAATGTCAGGTTCTCTCCAAACAGTGCCGATGAGATTCCGATTACCGTCAGACGGTAATAATCGTTCTTGATATTGTACCAGGAGAATTCTCCCGTCTGGCCTGTGATCGTCACGCCCCCGCGGAGAGAATACGCCAGCATGCCCGGTCCGCTCGATGAAAGCACCTTCGGCGATGCAAGCGAGTTCGGCTCGTTCGTGTCATAACAGAACGCAGAATCTGCCGGTGACGAGGGTCGCGTCAATAGAGACGCGGGGGTTGATGCATTCCCGCGTATCGTATTGAAATATCCGACGATGCGAAAGCGATAGTTCTTGTTCGGTTGAATCGCCTGGTTGCCGCTCACCTCCGGCGTCGAGGTAATATGGACGCCCGCATACTGATTGATCCCAACGTTCAACGGGCCGCCAATCGTCACGTGAGCACCGGTCAACTCAATCCAGTTGCCGGAAGTCCGTTCGTACTCCACTTTCGTCTGTGTCTGGGTCATATCGTACTTGTTGCGCCAGCGCAGTGCGATCGCTCGCGTCGGCGTCGTTCCGTGCGATGTCACCGATAGCCATGCCGTCAGCGTGTTGTTCACCGTAAACACATCCGGCGGTGCGTTCGTATAGACCGCCTTGATATCGACTACCGGATTCGCTTTCGTAGAGGTGAATGCATAGGACGGAAGATCGTTGATGTACCAATCGATATTCGTCGTAGCGCCACTCTGCCGCTTCACCTCCCAGTAATCGAAGTACCACGTCGTCCCGCTGATATTTCGCGT
>CAYUWG010000181.1:0-3558 GCA_964448285.1 uncultured Chromatiales bacterium | reverse complement strand
CACAGGATCAAGCACTTCGATACTCAATTCGATGCGGACGACCTACGACGCGCACATCAACAACACGAGCAACCCTCACTCGGTTACGGCGGCACAGACGGGCGCGGTACCGACAACGCGATCGATAACTGCTGGCACGGGGTTGACGGGCGGTGGTGATCTCAGTGCGGATCGGACGTTCAATTTGGCAAACACGGCAGTCACGCCGGGTAGTTATACACTGACGAACCTTACGGTAGATCAGCAGGGGAGGATAACTGCGGCAGCGTCTGGCAGTGCGAGCGTGCCTGATCCGTTGACGATCAACGACCTCACCGCTACGATTGTGCGTATCGATTCTTTGGTCAATCGAATCACCGTCATCGACACCACAGGTTGGATATATTTGGATTCGTTGCAGTGGCGATTTCAGGAGGTGAGCCTACCGTACTCAGTGAGCATTACTGGTGTAACGCCTGTTTCAAATAGGAAGAGAGGCCTGGTTACGATTGAGTTCGCGTGGAATGGCGGGTTACCGTGGTTCAACGTCGTGAGCGATTCGTTAAACGATGTGAAGTTGCAGGGAGCTAATTACGGCACACAGCAGGCTGGTAGTTATCGCTATTCCGCAAATGGCGCATTCCCGTTTACCCGAGCAGGGGCAGTATTGGCAATGTGGGATAACAACACGATTTTATCAACGACTAATTACAGCGAATATTCACCATCATTTAGCCCTACTGCGGCGTACACAACTCTACCAACAGCATCCAAACAGTACATCTGGATGCTCAGAACGAGCACCATAAACGGACAGGGAACCAACGTTCGCGGACATATTCAAATTGAGTTTGACCTCCCGATGTCAAATACATCAACTTGGTTTGTAAAGCTGGCAAATAATTGAGATGGCTGGTGACCCATTTGACCCAAACTATTGAGGCACACATGAAAACATTCATCATCGGAATCATCCTCTCAGGAACAATCGCTCAATCGCAAACACGCGACAGCATTTCTGTTGTCGATAGCACTGCAACTGCTGTATCCTTGAGCATGAGCTTCACTGCTGAGGAGAGTGCGGCTTTGCATCGGATTTTCGGCGTCAACTGGAGGCAGGAGTTGCGCTCGCACATCAACCACGTCATCACCTCGCGCGATCCACGCCGCGAGGAAATCGTGCTATGGAACAAGCTTCAGGGTCCAGGCCTCACAGCGTCCGAACGATCCAAAGCACTCAATGAACGATCAAGGTGAGAGAGTGATCCGATGACACATAATGAAATCGAAACAGCGATCGATCTGCTCTCAGCGGAGCGCGACAGGGTAAACGAGTTGCGCCGTGCGCTTGACGTTGCGATATATCCCGCTCAGGAAGCGTTACATTGTAAGATGTATTTCGAGTACTGGAAAGGAAGAGATGATAAATGGTACTGGCATTTGAAGTCAGCGAACCATAAGGTCATCGCTGACGGAGGTGGTGGATACGTCTCAAAAGAGAGCGTTCAACGAGCAATCGCAACATTCAAAAACAGTGTTGTCTCAGCGCCCTCATTTGACAGCACACCTTCACGTACCCATTAACTTTAATAACCGCAAAAGCTGTTCCCTGCTAATAACCTCAACCTCGTCGGGGTGTTGGCAGTCTTCACAGTAAGGACGACAATCATAGTAATTGACTCCGTTTTTCTGCCAGATCCATAAGCAATAGCAAGCAGGTGAAGGATTGAGGCAACTGGGAAATGGTATGAATTTGAACTCACATCGCATGAGCTTAACCAATTCTTGACGCTCTGTAGTGCTATTCGTTTTATATGCAGAGTATTTAGCCATGACCACATTTCAAAATAATGTCAAGTTTCTTTTTCAAAACGGCAGCTCCAACTGTTGCCGCAATCCTATCCGCTTGATGCGTTGTTTCATTACGGGAACGGAGACGTTGTACCACTGGGCGAGCGTCGTGATGCTGGCCGTGTTGATGTCGCGCATGAGCCAGTCGTGGGGGATGAGCAGGCACTCGGCGAAGGTGTTGTAGGATTCTTCGTGGTAGTATTTCGGCAACAGGTAGTGGCCGAGTTCGTGCGCGATGTAGAACGATCGGCTTGGCGCGCGCATGGGCTTCAGGTAGATCGTTTTCTCGCGAAGGTCGAGCAGTGCGGGATGCTTGGAGCGCGGCTCAATGACGATGTTGAAGCCGTAGCGCCGGCAGATCGTTTCGATGGGAACCGACCAGTTCGTGATGCTGTGCTCTCTCAGAATCGATTCCGTTTTCAAAACAGCTTTTTCATAGCCAAGTCGTAGATGGTAGTGCATTCATGTTCCTCCTCAAAAGGTTCTTCTGAAAACTACAATCCTCCTTTGTTCTTTGCAGTATCGTTTCGTGATACTTTTTTCCCGGTCGCCGAAGCGACGGCATTTTCGAGTGTTAGCAGCGCCTGTTCGAGTGCGAGCGCCTTTTCGTACTCGGCTCGTTCTATCTCCAGCTCGAAGCGACGGAACGCTCTCCGGACTGCGGCTTGCTCCTCGGGACGCAGGTCACTGAGCGACGGCGCGCGTTTTACACTGTCGTAGGCTTCCTCGGCAGTTGCGGGGAGGCGAGCTTCGATGGCCTCGGAGCGGGCGCGAAGTTGTGTGACGGGTGAGGCTCCGAGGTATCGCTCATGCAGCGCGCGGATCTTCGCGAGCACTGGAAGCGCGACTTTATCGCTGTCGTGTGTCTTCGAATCCAAGAGGGAGCGGATGGTTGATGCGTGGAGCTTTCCCTCGCGTTCGATGTCGTGTACGGAGAAGCCGTATTCAATCAATTCCCTGAGCCACGTTGCGGCTTGCTTTCTTTTCGTCATCAGTTGTTCGTTGTGTCTGGTGTTTCGCCCGGAGGCGGCTGGATGATTGCGAGCGGTTTGCCGGGCCGAGCGACGAAGGTGATCAACGGCCGCTCTTCGCGTTGGACGTCTGAGTGTGTTCGTTTGCCCTTGGGAACGATGCGGGCAAGCTGCTCGAGACGTGTGAGAATGTCCGGGATGGTCATTGCTGTTTCACGAAATTCAATTGCCAGTACGTCCCGAACGTTCGTTCCTGTCCGGCTCCGTAATAGTAAAATGCGGACCATCCTTCGATGCGGTCGCCCTTGATCGTTCCGTTGAAGATTTCGATGGTTGCATACGTCGGATATTCGATTGCTTCGAACCATACGCGGCTGCCCTGGACGCGGAGATCGGTTTGGTACGTGTATCCGTACACGCCCACGAGACCCTGCTGGGAGAGATACCACGTGCGGCCACCGATGAGCTTCTCGCTTGCCCATGTGCCGGAAAGCGTTCCGCCTTTCGGCGGCGGTTGGTGAATGAGCGTGGTGTCGTGCGTGGAAACATTGTCCGGAGTCGTTGGCGCAGGTTCGTCCTTCGAACATCCGAACAGGAAGAGGAGCGTAAAAAGCGAAACGATGAACTTCATTATGCCATGCCTTCGTTTGTTGGATTGCTTTCGGGTGAATCCGAATCGATATGAGCGGCTTCCTTTCTTGCTTGCCGCAGCATTCGGTTCTGTGCCTTCGAAACCTTCTTCTTCGCTTCGACGGCT
>CAYUWG010000180.1:0-3560 GCA_964448285.1 uncultured Chromatiales bacterium | reverse complement strand
GATAATTATGTAACCGCCGGACCGCGGAGAATCGGCGCTCGATGCAGCCCGCCAATTCATCATATCCATGTGGGTCTGTATATTGAAACAGGGCGAAGAGAACCCGCCGCTACTTCCCACTACTAACGAAAACTGCAAGGTGTGCTATGAACGCTTCCGTACTCTTTCAACCTCTTACCGGACTTTGCTTGCTCATCATGATTTCCTTTGCAACGCCAGTCGCGTATGCGCAGTCCGAAAGCCCGACCCGTCTTTCGGCGGGCCAACCGACCGCTTTGAACGCGATGATGTTGTTCGAACGAGCACCCGAGGAAGCGCTTCGGCCCGCTCTGACTACAGCCTCACCGTCTATCCTCGGATTGGCGGGGAATCGTATCTCTTTCATGCTCATGAAAACTCAGCCGCGTCTCATGCTGGAGAATTTCCCCTTACCGAACGGCACTTCCGTTGATATCGAATTATCCTCGTTCATGCTGTTCGATGAGCAGACGGTGTTCATTGCGATGACTTCCGCCGGGGAGGTTCGACGTCCCGCACCCGATATCACCTTCTATCGCGGGGCGATTCACGGTGAACCGAATTCATGGGCGTATCTCGCAGTCGAACAGGAGGGCATGAGCGGAACGATCATCAGCAAAGGTGTGACATACAACGTGTGGACGGAAGGGAGTCAGCAGTCACGCATCGTGCACGTGTTCGAGAGCACGAACGAGATGCGGTCGTTCGATTGCGGCATCGATGAGAAGGACGTACTCCACATGATGGGAAGCACGAAAGAGAACCGCACTGCTGCAATCGCGGAAGACCCCGATACGCTTGTCTCGCAGATCGCCATCGACGCGGACCAGGCGGCGCAGATCCACTACGGCGGAACGGCACAGTGCGAAGCCTACGTCTTAGCGCGCATGGGAGAAAGTTCCGCGATCTATGAGCGCGACCTCGTCATCAAGTTGAAGATTCCGTTCATGCGAATCTGGGAAACACTCGATCCCTTTCCCGGCAACTCGGACATCCAGCTTCTGAATGTGTTCACCAACTATTGGAAAGAAAACATGGACGCCGTTCCGAGAACGCTTGCCGCGTTGATTTCACGCAAGCCCATTTACGCGAACGGCGTCGCGCAGGGCGTGGCGTGGCTCGATCAGCTTTGCAGTAAAGAGCGCGGCTACTCCATCACGAAGTTTTCCGGCAACAACGGTTTTATCGAAGGACACGTCGGCGTGCTCGCGCATGAGATCGGACACAATTTCGGCTCGCCGCACACGCATAGCTGCTGGTGGGATCCGCCGGTCGATTCCTGTTACACCGCCGAGCCGAAGCAAGGTCAGGCGCCATGCTTTTCCGCGGCAGACCGCCATCTCATTCTTGGCGGAGGCGAGATGATGAGCTATTGCCATCTCTCATTCGGCAACAGGAACAAGTACAACATCTTTCGCGAACGCGTCGGCACGCATGTCCGCAATCGCGCGGAAGCAGCACAGTGTATCATCGTCGTCGGGCGGCCGCCGATGCTGACGCTCACTGCACCGGTGGGAAGCGAAGAGTACTGTACCGGAACCGACGTTCCCATCACATGGACCGCGCAGGTGAACAACGATCTCTCGATCCTTCTCTCGCGGAACAATGGAGCGAACTATGACACGGTTCTTGTCGGCGATCTCGACCGCACGGCGCGGTCATGGACGTGGAAGATCCCGAGCACGTTCCCTCCGGGGGATTTCTATCGCATTCGCATCAAGGACAACCGCAACGATACGCTCGTCTCGGAAATGTCATCGAGCTTCACGATCAAACCGGGAACGGTTATTCTCACACAAGTCCTGTGGAGAAACGTCTGCGTCGGTCAGGGGGCGAACTTCAACCTTACGGCAAGCGGGCCGGGGACTCTGACCTACCAATGGAAAAGAAACGGAACGGACTTGCCCGGCAAGACCACGAACAACCTTCAGCTCGAAGGCATGACGCTTGCCGACGACAGCGCGCTCTTTACCTGTGTCGTCACGAGCGAGTGCGGACCGATAGAGTCCGAACCGGCGTTGCTTCGCGTCTTCGACAAGCCCCGCATCCTCCAGCATCCGACGAACGATACCGTCTGTGCGGGCGGGAAAGCGACGTTGCGCATCATTGCCGAAGGGCCGGCGCTGTCCTATCGATGGCTCACGGTCGGGAAAGTCTATGAAGTCAACAGTCCGGAATTCACGATCGATAACGTAACGCAAACAACGTCCTTCTTCTGCGAAGTGACGAGCGCTTGCGGCGTGATCAACACGAACACCGGCTTCGTCATCGTCCCGCAACCGTCGGTGTCGTTCCTGTCGCCTTCGCCATTTCAGGAACTGACCGTTGGCAGCACGTTCGATATCAACTGGCGGGCATTCTGTCTCGGGAAGTTGAAAGCGGAATACTCGACGAACGGAGGAACATCGTGGATGACGATTGCCGACTCCGTCGCGTCCGAGGATGGCACGCATCGTTGGCTCGTGCCATCGACGCTGACGACGAACGGAGTCTTTCGCCTGACCGATACGAAGAACGGTTCCGTCACGAAGATTTCGCCGACGTTCCGGATTGTCGCAAGGCCGACGCTCGTTCTCAATCCGACGGAAGTGAGTTTCGGTTTGGTTGAAGTCGGAACGACGGCCACGCAAAACGTGCAGATCGGAAATGCCGGTTCAGCCACACTCAATGTCACGAAGGCTGAAATCACCGGGACGCAGGAAGTGACCGTCGTGAACGCCATTCCTTTCTCAGTCGATATCGGTTCGCAAACGAACCTGCAGTTGAAATACGCACCCACGGCAAGCGAGCGCATGGAAGGGAATCTGCGCATCGAGCACGACGCGCCGGGCAGCCCTTCAATCGTTCGACTCGTCGGCGATGCATTCATCATGACTTCAACGAATACGCTGCCGAACCCGACCGTGCTCGCGCTCCATCAGAACTATCCCAATCCCGTTTCCCTTTCGTCGAGCGCAAGTTCTCGGCTTACGTTCGATCTTCCGAAGACGGGTCATGTCAGGATCACGCTGTTCAATGCGCTCGGCAGCGAATTGCGCACCGTGCTCGAAGGGGTACGTGAAGCGGGCAGGCACGAAATCGCATTGCAACTCACGGGACTTCCTGCCGGAACGTATCTCGTGCGTCTCAGCACTGCCGGAAGGATGATCACGCGCGTCATGCACGTCGTGAAGTGAGATTCCGGCTAACCGTTTTGTGATTGAAGACTCATAGCGGAATCAGTGAATCCGATGAATCGAGAGGCGCGGATCACCGGATTTTTTCCCTATCGACGGCAGTTGAAAAAAATGATTGCAACTGATTCCATTTGCTTTTAGATTCCCTCAGATATTCGTCCGCTGTGGCTGATACTTCGGGTGCAGTCAAAGTGTGAACGAGAAACCTCACACAACAATTCGCGAGGATCTTATGAAGAAAGTGTTATGGATTTCGGCAATCATGGCGATCTTCCTGCCTGCGGTTCTCCCGGCGCAGATCGCGCGCACCGTCTTGATCGAACGCTTCACGGGAACGTGGTGCCAGTATTGTCCCTTCGGCGGCGA
>CAYUWG010000179.1:0-3629 GCA_964448285.1 uncultured Chromatiales bacterium | reverse complement strand
GCGCCGTTGCGCTTCACGCGTGAGGAACCGCAGGAGCACATCTCACCCGTGTAGCCCTGTGCCTTTGCGAGCAGGGCCTTGCTCGCTCCAATGCGCACGGTTGCGGCTTCCGCCTGCAGAACGGGCGCAGGGTCGCGTTTCGGCAACGCCGGCGGCGTGTTGAACGTCGCGATCGGTTTCTCGCTCGGCTCATCGACGCTCTTCACGTGCACGAAGTCCGTGCGGCCTAAGTACTCATAGCCGAGAACGCGGAACACGTAATCGAGAATAGACGTGGCATTGCGGATGGCTTCATGCCCGATGACGACGCCCGCCGGTTCGAAGCGCGTGAACGTGAACGAATCGACAAGCTCTTCGAGCGGCATACCGTACTGAAGCGACTTCGAAGCAAGCACGGCAAAGCAGTTCAGCAAGCCCTTGAACGACGCGCCCTCCTTGTACATATCGATGAAAATCTCACCGATGGAACCGTCCTCGTATTCGCCGGTGCGGAGAAACACCTTGTGCCCTCCAACGATGGCTTCGCGCACGAAGCCGTGGCGCTTGGCGGGGAGTTTCCGTCGCACGGGTTTGTACACCGCCTTCTCCTGCACCGGAACGTCCTTCTCGGTGAAGTCCTCTTCGTCGCCGAACTCCGCGAGCGCGAGAGCTTCCGGGTCGCTGATGGTGTTGAGCGGCTGTGAAAGTTTCGAGCCGTCGCGGTAGAGGGCGATGGCTTTGAGCATGAGCTTCCACGAGAGATCGTATGCGCGCTTCACGTCTTCGATGGTTGCATGTGCGGGCATGTTGATCGTCTTTGAAATGGCTCCTGAGATGAACGGCTGCACGGCGGCCATCATGCGGATGTGTCCCTCGGTCGCAATGAAGCGTTTGCCCTTTCGTCCGCATTTGTTCGCGCAGTCGAACACGGGCAGGTCGCTCGGGCGCAGATGCGGCGCGCCTTCGATCATCATCGTCCCGCAAACGTATTCGTTGGCTCGCTCGATTTGCTCTGCACTGAAACCGATTGCCGACAGGAGATCGAAACCGGGGTCGGCAAGCTGTTCTTCGCTGATGCCGAGGCGCATGCAGTTCTCATCGCCGAGCACCCAGCGGTTGAACGCAAAGCGAATTTCGAACACCGAATCGAGTTGCTTCTCGATCATCTCGATCATTTCCGAGGTGAAGCCTTTCGCCATGAGCGAGTCACGGTTGATATCGGGACACCCCGCGAGTGTGCCGTGCCCCTTCACGTATTTCTCGATGTCTTCAATCTGTTTCGTGTTGTAACCGAGAAACTCGAGCGCTTTCGGAACGGACTGGTTCACGATCTTGAAGTAGCCGCCGCCCGCAAGCTTCTTGAATTTTACGATCGCGAAATCCGGCTCGACCCCCGTCGTATCGCAGTCCATCACCAACCCGATCGTGCCGGTCGGTGCGAGCACGGAGACCTGCGCATTGCGATAGCCGTACTTTTCGCCGAGCGCAAGAGCGCGGTCCCAGCTTGTGCGCGCTGCTGCGAGAAGATTTTCCGGACAGAGCATCGGATCGATGCCGACCGGTTTGATGGTGAGTCCTTCATACTCGTGCGCATGGCTGTTGTACGCGGCACGCCGGTGATTGCGAATGACGCGAAGCATGTGTTCACGGTTCGCCTCGAATCGGTCGAAGTGTCCGACGTCGTTGGCGATCTCTGCCGAGGTTGCATAGGCTTCGCCCGTCATGAGTGCGGTAATGCCGCCGGCTATCGCGCGCCCTTTCTCGCTGTCGTAAGGAATGCCGGACATCATCAGCACCGTGCCGAGATTGGCGTATCCGAGACCGAGCGTGCGGAATTGCCAGCTCTTCCTCGCGATTTCCCTGCTCGGGAATTGCGCCATAAGTACGGATATCTCCAACGTGAGCGTCCACAGACGCACAGCATGCGTGAATGCTTCCGTGTCGAATGCGTGGGCTTCTTCGTTCCAGAAATACTTGAGATTGATGGATGCGAGATTGCATGCAGTGTCGTCGAGGAACAGGTACTCACTGCATGGATTGCTCGCATTGATCCGTCCGTCCACCGGGCAAGTGTGCCATTCGTTGATGGTCGTATCGAATTGAATGCCCGGGTCGGCTGATGCCCATGCTGCATAAGCGATCCTGTCCCACAGTTTGTCCGCCTTCAGAGTCTTCGAAACGACGCCATCGGTGCGGCGATGGAGATTCCATGATTCGCTTTTCTCTACCGCTTCCATGAACTCGTTCGGCACGCGGACGCTGTTGTTGGAGTTTTGACCGCTGACCGTGACGTATGCCTCCGATTCGTAATGCGTGTTGAATTCCAAAATGTCGATGTCCTTTTTCCCCTGGTCAGCGAGCTGAAGCACGCGGTAGATGTAATTCATATGAACACCGGCCGAGCGCGCAGCACGGATCGCTTTTCCCAGCGCCTTGTTGGAATCGACGTCGGTGGATTTCCCGTCGATGGCGGCTTTCATCACTGCGTTGAGATGGAATTTATTGTTGAGCGCACCCGTGACCATCGCGGCGACTTTCTGCTCTTCGATCACCTTCCATTCGATGAACTCCTCCACGTCAGGATGATCGATGTCGAGCACGACCATCTTTGCGGCGCGGCGCGTCGTTCCACCGGATTTGATTGCCCCAGCTGCGCGGTCGTTGATTTTCAGAAAGGACATAAGTCCGGAAGAGCTGCCTCCACCTGAAAGCGGTTCCGAGCGTCCACGAAGCGAGGAGAAGTTCGTTCCGGTTCCGGACCCATACTTGAAGATGCGCGCCTCACGCCTGACGAGGTCGAAGATCCCGCCTTCATTTACAAGATCATCGTTCACGGATTGGATGAAGCAGGCATGCGGCTGCGGTCTAGTATATGCATCTTCTGAAAGCTTGATCTCTCCCGTGTGATGATCCGCATAGTAATGTCCCTGAGCGGAACCGGTGATGCCGTACGCAAATGCGAGACCGGTATTGAACCATTGCGGTGAATTCGGTGCAGCCATTTGTTGAAGGAGGGTGAACGCCATCTCATCGTAATAGCTCTGTGCATCTTCGGACGTATCGAAGTAACGGTTTTTCTCACCCCATTCGCGCCAGCATCCAACCATGCGATGAACAACTTGGCGGATGCTCGTTTCGCCACCCGTTTGTTGCTTACCCTTTTCATCGAGAATGGAACTCCCGTCATCATGAAAGAGCGGCACGTTTTTCTTGCGGAAATACTTCTGCGCCAGAATATCGGTAGCCATCTGCGACCAGTGAGATGGAACTTCGATGTCGTGCAATTCAAAGACGACGCTTCCATCCGGATTACGAATGACCGAAGACCGCTTCGTGTACGTGAAGCAATCGTAAGCGCTTTGGTTTGGCTGAGTAAAACGTCGCGTAATCTTCATGCTGGAAGTCCTTTATTTTTTGCTGAGCGAAACAGGGTGATGCATCACGCTATGCAGTGAATGAAGTGATAGAAGCTGCTGTGAGTGTGTTCGGATTTCGGGAGAATTTTTCCTGCCCATAGTGGAATGGGATCAAACGAACAAGCTAAATTTTTACGCAGAAAGGCCGTCTGGACAGGCGGGAAAAATCTGGTTTGAAATATACTTGGAGCGCTCGGACTTGTCAAGAAAAATTTCGCTTTCTATTTCGTTGAT
>CAYUWG010000178.1:0-3893 GCA_964448285.1 uncultured Chromatiales bacterium | reverse complement strand
GGAACTCAGCAAGATGGCCGGCTGGATGAAGGAGGGATGAGATGGGATCGTCGATTGTTGATTGTCGATCGTCGCTTCCTTCCATTTACGAAATGATGAAGTCTCACCATGCCTATTCTCAGAATCGAACCCTCACTTTTATACGAAAGGAACTAAAATGAAACACGTCCTCATTCTCGTCGCGACGACGCTTCTGTTCGGTGCGTGCAGTACCGAACAAAAGCAGGAGACCAAACCGGAGGAATCCGACCATCAGATTGACGTCCCGACGGAACAGATGTCCGTTGAAGCGAAAGTCGCGGAGGCGAAATCCTTGATCAAGGAAGCGAAACGAGAACTGCGGCTGAAGGAGGAATACAACTGCTGTATAGAAGCCGAGTGCAACACGTGCTTACTTGAGCATATTCGCTGTGACTGTTATGACAGTTTAGTAGAGGACAAACCGGTCTGCAACGAGTGCTACGCCGGCTGGCAGCGTGGTGACGGAGTCGATCCGGATATCGACAAAAAGCAAGTCAGAACTACTTACGGTGGTCACGATCACAGCGGCCATAAACACTAATCATTCTTCTCCATGAAGAGCGACATCCTCAATCATCCCACTCACTTCAACAGGAGCTTTTCGATGAAAGCATTCCTCATCCCGATCCTTGCGTTCTTCGCTCTTTCGGGAGCGATGCAGGCGCAGTGCTGCAAAAGCGGCTCGCACAAACACTCTTCTTCCCGCAGTTCTTCGATGACGACGACGACCGAATCCGTTGCGGCAACGGTCAATGAAGACGGGAAGCAGACGGCAACCATTATCGTCAAAGACGGATACCATCCGTCGCGAATCGTTCTGAAAAAAGGCGTTCCTGCCGTTCTCACCTTCGAGTTGCAGGAAAAGAGCTGCACCGATGTTGTCCGGATCGCTGATCTGGACATACAAACAAATCTCACATACGGAAAAGGAACGAACGTGGAATTCACACCGAATGCCACGGGAGAATTCGCGTTCGCCTGTCCGATGGGAATGTTCAAAGGGACTCTGCTGGTCGCCCAATAGGGTCCACCGACCATCCACACCCTTCAGGGGATATTTTCAAACTATTTCTTTCAGGAGAATGCCATGAACACACTCAAAATGCTGATCACACCCGTGGTCCTGATACTCGTCGTCGCGGTCCTCACCGGCTGTGATAACGGATCCAGCGTCAAACCGAACGTATCGGAAGCGGACCTCGCGAAGGTTCAACCTGCGGATGGGGCGACGAACGTGCGCCTCGACCAAGCCGTCACCATCACGTTTCCCACTCCCGTCGATCCCGCCGTGGCCGAAGCGGGTTTTCGCCTTTTCCGTGAACAGGACATGCCCGATTCGATGTGCACGATGCACGACTCGATGGAGGACCACTCCGGCGACGGGCACACGCACGACGACCACCAAGGAATGATGGACATGCACTCGAAGATTCCTGCGGTCACCGGGACGTTTACCTGGAATGAAAACAAAACCCGCTGCACCTTCACGCCCGACGTGTGGTTGCAGCAGGGAACGCAATACCACGTCCACCTCGACAGCAACATGATGCAGATGGTCCACGACCGCATGGCAGATATGCACGACAGCGGCAACATGCACGGCAGCGGCAACATGCACGGCAGCGGCAACATGCACGACAGCGGCAACATGCACGGCAGCGGCAACATGCACGAGGGGAGCATGACCATGCACGGCACCATGACGCACTTCACCACACTGACCCCGACCGGCGGTGGCGGTGGTGATCACGAAGAGCACCACAAGTAAAGCATGCATCAATATCCGGAGGCAATCACGAAAAGGTTGCCTCCGGAACTGTTACCTTCTTGCAGCAAAGCCGAGATAACCGTTGAATCGCCGTTACCTTGCTTTTTTTTTCATACTGTCTTATTTTACGCTCCGAATGAATCGAATACGCTATACCAGCATTTTCCTTCTTCTCGTATTATGCGGCCGGCTTTTATTCTGTGACGAAAGCCAATGTATTACAGAAACCGGCTCCAATGCATATAGCACCACAGATTGTGTTCAGCAGGCGATGGAACATAACGGAAACCAGACTGCAGAGGTAGAAAACTCTTTATGCCAGTTTTGCTTCTGTCATGTTCCAACGATCCTCACTGATTTCATAGAACTCTCCCCATTCGCACTTCCTCAGAGACTCTTAAGTCATCAACCTCAGAGTTTCCCGAGTTCTCCCGATAGAAAAATCTTTCATCCTCCTCTTGCCGGTTAATCCCTGACTGAGGGATAAAATTGCCGCTCGTCTCGATCCTCAACGGTCGGGACAGTTTTATTTCTTTCTCATAGTAATAACCAGAAGAGGTAAACTTTGAATTGCTTAATCGCTGTATCGACGATTTTCTTAACGACTACAACATTTGCTCAATCGTTAGACACTCTCTCATTGAACGGTGCAATAGCGATTGCATTGGAGAATAACCCACTTATTCAAATCGCAAATAGCGAAGTTGACGCGGCATCGGGGCGCATCTTGCAAGCGGGTCGCATTCCAAATCCTGAACTCGGATTCAGCTTGAGTGAAGTGCCGACGAACTTCGCTCTTGGTGATGCCGATCAGCGAGAGATCGGAATCGTGCAGCCGATTGAATTCCCAACGAAGCGATCCAGCCGCATTGATGTTGCCGAGTCCGATAAAGAAATCATCACACTGCAACTTGAACGAACCAAGGCACTTGTTACGGCACAAGTGAAGAAGGCGTACTACGCCGTCCTCTTCAGTCAGGAAATTGTTCAAAGCTTGGAAGGTCAGTTGAACCTGCTAAGGGATTTCCGACAACTTGTGCAATCGCAGTTTGAGGCGGCGGCAAGCAACTACCTCGATGTCGTTCGCTCGAAGGTAGAGATTGCGCGCACCACGAACGATCTCACCGAGGCACGACGCGAAGCGCAACTTCGGGAAACGCAATTGAATCTCTTGTTGGGAAGAGGCAACGATGCAGCACTTCATCTCACCGACAGTCTCGCGTATGTTCCCATCATCACGAACAGAGATTCTCTCGTTGCAGAGTTGCAGGCGCGAAGCGTTGCGCTCAGGATCGCTCAACGAACAGTTGCCCGCCAACAGAGCGTACTTGGCTTGGCGGGGACGAGCTATCTGCCGGATTTCTCCATCGGGCTTTCGCATCAGCGCACCGCAGAGCAGCCGCCCTTCAATGCAAACAACTTCACGGGCGTGACAACGAACTCGCTCGGGATTCAGTTTGGCGTTTCGGTGCCGTTGTGGTTCTGGCAGGAACCGCGCGGACAAGTGCGCGAGGCTGAGGCGCTCGTCGACATTGCGCGGGTGAGCTTTGCGGCAACGGAACGAGCTATTCGCGCAAACATTGTCAATGCGCTCCGCTCGGTGAACGTTGCCGAGGCACAGCTACAGTTGTTTGATCGATCGCTTCTTGCCGATGCAAATGACATCCTCAAAACGGGAATCGACCAATATCGCAACAACCAGATTGATGTGCTGAATCTCGTGGACATCTATCGAACGTACCGGGCAACACGTATCGAGTACCTGCGTGCGCTGACGAATACTCTTGTCACGCGGGCAGACCTTGAAGCGGCAAGCGAACAAATAACGGAATGACGCTACGTTGAACGCAAGCTTGGCGCTCGTTCTCAAACGGACCTCATCCCCCCGACCAAGTCTAGGGTGAGGGTTTCAATTCACAACGGAGTTTAGAATGACCAAAACATTTTTCTCACTTCTCCTTCTGTCAACATTGATACTTGCTTCATGTGGCAACGGAGAAAAATCAGAATCAAAGCCGGACGGCGAGACGGAAAAGAGCGAGACGGTGCACACCGTGCGTCTCGATCGCGAGCAGCAGGCATCGGCAAATGTCAAAATCGAAAC
>CAYUWG010000177.1:0-3899 GCA_964448285.1 uncultured Chromatiales bacterium | reverse complement strand
GCGCTGCGGTGTTTCTCTTCATCGTAGCTCTCGTAATCGAGACGTTCGGAAAGGAAGCGAAGGTTGATCGGGACGTCGCTCGTGTTGATGATGCGCACGCGTTTCCCCAATCCCCGCAGTGCAAACGCGAGCGCGTACTCGCTTCCCAGTGCGTCACCGTCGGGGTTCACGTGTGAAGTCAGGACGAACGTTTCGCATTCCTTCAACCGGTCGATCAATTCGTCCATCGTTATCTGATGAATCACTATGCCATCTCCTCAAGCTCTTGTGTCAACAACTGTTTGACGTGCATATCGGCGTAGAGACCTCCGAGTGCGACAAGCTCGTCGTGCGTTCCTTTTTCGATGATGCCTCCGTCTTTCAGCACGAGAATGAGGTCCGCATGTTTGATCGTACTGACGCGATGACTGATGATGATGCTCGTTCGTTCACGCATGATGCCTTTGAGATTCCCGAGGATTTCTTCCTCCGTGTGGGTATCGACCGCGGACAGCGCGTCGTCCAGAATGAGGATGGTGGGATTGCGCAACACCGCCCGCGCGATGCTGACACGCTGCTTCTGCCCGCCGCTCAACGTAATGCCGCGTTCGCCGAGCATCGTCTCATACTGCTTCGGAAAATCCAGAACGTCCTTGTCCAGCCGGGCGACGTGTGCGGCATGCTCGATTTCTTCCTTCGTCGCGTCGTCCGTCCCGTACATGATGTTTTCACGTAATGTGCTTGAGAAGAGAAACGTCTCCTGCGTGACGAACGCGATATGCCTGCGCAACACCTCTAACGGAATAGTCCGCACGTCGTACCCGTCTATGCGAAGCATTCCTTCGGTAACGTCGAACAATCTCGGAATGAGGTTGACGAGCGAGCTTTTTCCACAGCCCGTCGGGCCGATGATGGCGTAAGTTTTTCCCTCCGGAATTTCGAATGAGACGTTCGACAGAATCGGGACGTTCGATTTGTAGGAAAATCCGACGTTCTCGAACGTCACGCGGCCGCGAAGGGATGCAATCGAGCGCTCGGTTTTCGGACCGTCGGCGATTTCCGGGGCTTGCTCGAAAATGTACTGGAGGCGCTTCATCGAAGCTGCCGCGCGCTGGATGAGGCTCACGACCCAACCGATCGCGATCATCGGCCAGATGAGCATCGAGATATAGATCATGAACTGCGTCAATGCGCCCAATGTCAGGACGCCGTCGATCACTTCCATCCCGCCGTACCACAACACGACGATCACCGACAGGCCGATGAGTCCCATCAACAACGGCATGAGAAGCGATTGAATGCGCGCCATCTCCATGTTCTTCACGAGATACTCTTGACTCAATGCATTGAACCGTTCGATCTCGAAATTCTCACGCTGATACGATTTCACCACGCGAATGCCTGCAAGGTTTTCCTGCGCGCGGGTCGTGAGAACGGAGAAGTGTTCCTGAATGCGGAGAAACCGTTTGTGGATCGATGAGCCGAGCCTGTGCATCGCATAGGAAACGAACGGCAGCGGAATGAGCGCGAGCAGCGTCAGGATCGGATGAATGTCGATCAGGAGAACGAGAATGATGACGAACGAAATCAGCGTCTCGGTGCTGTACATCACCGCCGGTCCGAAGAACATGCGCACCGCCGAGATGTCGTTCGTCGAATACGCCATCATATCTCCCGTGGGCGTGTTCTGGAAGAAGCGCACGGATAGGAATTCGACGTGGCGGAAGAAGTCGTTTCGGATTTCCTTTTCGAACCGACGCGATGCTACGATGATCGTCTGTCGCTGCATGTAGAGAAAGACGCCGCTCACCGCTGCGACTGCAACGACGAGCGCGGCATATCCGAAGAGACCTTCCGCCGTGATATCCTCCTGCAGCCCATCGATCGCATGACGGATGAGAATCGGCGACGCGACGGTGAACACGGTCGAGATCAGAATCGCGCCGAATCCGAGAAAGAATGTTTTCCTATGCCGCCGAAAGTACGGGAGAAGCTTCAGCAGGACGCGCACCGGTTACGCCCTTTCATTCCATTGCGCGATGAGCGCGGGGATTTCCTGCCACGACATCACACGTGCATCTGCTCGCGAGGGGTGATTGTCATCGTTGTACGGATGGCGGCCAGCGTCACCTTCGTAACGGA
Source organism: uncultured Chromatiales bacterium (assembly GCA_964448285.1). GTDB lineage: Bacteria > Bacteroidota > Ignavibacteria > SZUA-365 > SZUA-365 > CAYUWG01. The sequence continues at coordinate 1,778 of CAYUWG010000177.1, read as the reverse complement.
TTGCTTTCATCCCAAGCGCTTTTGCGCCCGCAACGTCCGTTCGTTCTATGTCGCCGATATGCACGGCTTTTTCTGCGTGAACGCCGAGTTTCGCTAGAGCGGTTTGAAATGCTTCAGGATGCGGTTTCGAAACTCCCGTTTCATCCGAAAAGACAAAGGCCGTGAAGAACGCATTCAATCCATGATGTTCGAGAACTTTCCTCAGCGCCCAGCCCGGCGAAAAGGCCGTGTCGGAAATGAGCGCTAAGCGATACGACGATGCGAGCGCACGTATTGCATCTGCCGCACCCGGCATCGGCTGCGGCATCCCGATGAGGATGCTCTCCTCGAACGCATGCGCAACGAGTCTGTGGCGCTCCTCCGGCATGATCACGCCAAGTTCATTCCACATGACGTGAAGACTTTGCGATGCGGACTGCGTTCGCTGGGAACCGAACCAATGCTGTTCGAACGTCTCGTACGATTTCTGATATGCGCGCTTCACGAGATCCTCGTTCCATTGGAATCCGATCGAGTGAAGAGCGGTGGCGAGTGCGTCGTTGCGGTGACGCTTGCGTGCTTCGCCGTTGCTCGTATCGAAAAGCGTGTTCCAGAAATCAATGGTGATCGCTCGAATCATAAGCTCCCTCAACCGATGATCTCGAAACCGGTGTAGCGGTGAAGCACTTTCGGTACGACCACTTTACCTTCCGGCGTCTGGTTGTTTTCAAGAAGCGCCACCATCAATCTGCTCGTCGCAAGGCCAGATCCGTTGAGCGTATGCACGAACTCGGGTTTGCTTTGCTGATCGCGCTTGAAGCGAATGTTCGCGCGGCGCGCCTGAAAGTCCTCGAAGTTGCTGCACGATGACGCTTCGAGCCACGCGTTCTCCGCCGGCGACCATACTTCGATGTCGTAGGTCTTCGCGGAAGAAAAACTCATGTCGCCGCTGCAGAGCAGCATGACGCGGTATGGAATGTTCAACGCTCGCAGCACGTTCTCCGCATCGTTGGTCAGTCGTTCCAATTCATCATACGACGATTCCGGCGTCGTGAATTTCACCAGTTCCACTTTGTTGAACTGATGCACGCGAAGAAAACCTTTCGTCTGTTTGCCATACGAACCGGCTTCGCGGCGAAAACACGCGGAGTAGCCGCAAAGCCAGATTGGCAGCGGCGACGCCAGCACTTCATCACGATAGAGATTGGTGAGCGGCACCTCGGCAGTCGGGATCAGATACAGGTCATCGTCGGCACAGCGGTACATATCTTCGCTCATCTTCGGAATCTGACCCGTGCCCCGCATCGAATCCGTATTGACGACGAACGGCGGCATCACCTCGGTATAGCCGTGCTGCCTGATGTGCATGTCCAGCATGAAATTGATGAGCGCGCGCTCGAGCGTCGCACCCTTGTCGGTGTACACTGCAAAGCCGCTTCCGCTGATCTTCGCGCCGCGTTCGAAGTCGAGAATTTTCAGCTTCGCTCCCAACTCGATGTGATCGAGTAAGTGCCAATCCGGCGGTGTTTCCAAACCGAGCGTATTGTCAGGAATCCATCTGCGCACTTCAACGTTTTCTTCCGGTGAAGCGCCGACGGGTACGGACTCATGCGGCATGTTGGGGATGAACAACACGATGTCCTGGATTTGCCGTTCAACGTCCGTCTGTTCGTCATCGAGTTGCTTGATGCGCTCTGAAACGGATTTCATATCCGCGATGAGTTCATCGGCATTCTGTTTCGCCTTCTTGAGTTCTGCAATCTGCTGTGAAACGGTGTTGCGCTTGTTCTTGAGCGCTT
>CAYUWG010000176.1:0-3902 GCA_964448285.1 uncultured Chromatiales bacterium | reverse complement strand
TGAATACACGGATACGGTTCCGGTTTGCGAGTGAGATAATGTCGGCGGGAGTACGCGAACCTCTATTATTGTATCCATCGGTCATGGCAATCACTGCACGGCAGGGGTTGACGCCGTTGGCAATCAACTCTGTCAATCCGGTGTAAATGCCGTCCCAAACCGCCGTCCAACCGTTAGCGGTCAGACTGTTGATCGCATTGTAGAGGAGTGGTTTTATCGTCGTCATGCTCTGAACGACCCATGCCACTTCATTGAACGCAATGATGGCGGCCTCATCTACGACACCATCCATCTCATCGACGAAAGCAGTCCCCGCGGCCTTCGCTCCAGCGATACCTGCGCCAATCATACTTCCGCTGACGTCGAAGACCAATGCTACCGAAATAGCGCAACGTGCCGTGGGATCCGGGCACCAAAGCTCGAACTCTCCGATCTCAATGCCGTTTTCCACAACGCGGAATTTCGTCTTGTCAGTGAAGTAGGCCGGTTGACCGTTACAAGCGACAGAAAAATACAGCTCGATCGTCGGCCAGTTGTTGACGATGCGCTTGAAGTTGAGCTGCGGTTGTGCGCTCGCTTCTGGCGCTGCTGTTGTAAGTGCGATGATAGCTGTAAGCAATCCCATTGCGAACCATCGCTTCGTTGTTGTCTCCAGTTTCATGTTAAGTATCCTCCTCGCTCCATTATAGATGATACAGTTATTTTTCAATCCGTAATCAAAGACAATCCAATTTCTTCGTTCGTTACACAGATCCTGAAAAAAAAAGAGAGCGATGCAACAGCATGTTCCTGAAGGGATTTTTACAGCGCATTTCGCGTGGTGAATTCGCGTCGATATAAGGAAGCTTTAGCATCGTCTTTCCGTTAGCGGTCAAACTTTCACTCACACGTTAGTGATTTTATCGAACGAAATCAATCCCTTTCGGGCGTTACAACAAAAAAGTAACCCTCCGTGGAGGAGGGTTACTTCTTTCAGGTTCTGAAACGAAAACCGGATTTACTTCGACACGACCATCTTCATCACGCGGGAGAATTTCGGTGTATCCATGCGATAGAAATAGACTCCACTGGGAACGCTCGATGCATCAAAGGTGACAAAGGATGAACCGGCCTTCTGAATGCCATCGACCAGGACACGCACCGTACGACCGAATGCGTCAAAGACTGAAATCCTCACGTACGCTTCTTCGGGTATGGCATATTCGATTCGCGTGACCGGGTTGAAGGGATTCGGGATGTTCTGACTGATGACGTATTTATCCGTCGCGTCAAGCGGACGCAAACAATCACCTGCTACCACTAATGTTCCGTGCGTGACAAGCGGGAAGATGCTTCCTTTGTTTATGAGCACCAACCGTTCGACATCATCCGGCTGCGGCCAGAGTAGTTCGGTTCTGGCGACACGTAGTTCGTTTGGTCTATTGCCATATTCTGCGATGAAGGAAAGGTACATCAACGGTGGTACTTTCTGCGGCGGCGGTGGATATGCAATAGAAGTAGTGCCGCTTGCTCTGACTCGAACGAGGTTGTCGTTGATCTCCACCATGTCTGCCGTCCAATTTGGTCCGTCGATCAACGTACCACTTCGTACAACCGACTGAGCCGTGTTGACGCGGATAACTTTCTCCGGCAGTTGATTCCAGAGATTATCCACATTGATAGAAATGAAGAAATCGAATTCCCTGATGTCTTTCCCCTCGGGATCATCGATTTCAATCGGTACACCGATCGTTTGCCCAAAATACCCGACGGGATCTTGTGGAAGAATCAATGCCGCTGTTCTCGGTAAAGCAGGAACGAATACCGAACAGGTTTTCGAGAACCTTCCTGCAACCGTTTCCGAAGTGACATCGACCTTCAAGTCCATCATGACGCCCAAATCCCTGCGTTCAAGTGGTTCAAGAATCCACGTTGCAACTCCGGTATCCTTCGGCCCGATATCGGTTGGGAATAACGGCTTCGAAAGGATTTCACCGGGAGCAAGAAGCATTCCCGGTGGAAGGCCGAGAGTTGCGACGGTATTGCGGGCCAAACCACCTCCCGGATTGATGACCTTGATCGTATAGATGATAATCGGGGGACGATACTTCCCTGTCGCCGGGTCGAAACGCAGACTGTCCGGCGGACTCGTTTCACACCACAAATCGATGTCGGGTGCATCCAATTTGGGGATATAGACGCGGCACTCCGATTCTATCGTAGGAGCATTGAGCGCTTCCGCTTTGAACTTGATGGTAATGTTGCCGCTTACCGCTCTCGGCAATGCTTCAAGGAGCCAAGTAAACTCATAGCAGCTTTTTACCTCGAGTGTATCTGTCGCCGGTGTTGAGTAATCGACCTTTCTCTTAATGGGAAAGAACGGATCGACTCCGATAACGTCCGGGGTCTGGATAACGATGGTGGCTTTCACGGAGTCTGCATAGTCACTACCCACGTTACACACGCGGAAGGTGACCGGAAACTGTGTCGGGACATACACGCCTTTGACCGAATCGATACGGACAGAGTCGGGAACCGAACACGCCACGTCGAAGCGCGCACTTCGGATTGAATCGATGATCACCGAGTCACAGCAGATGGCGGAGTTCTCGAAATCATCGAACACACGGACGCACACTTTAACGGTATCGCGTTGGAAGCGGATCGTTGGTTTAATGAGCCACTGAACGGTGAATCCTTCACTGGGATTGACGTCGCTGAAAGGCTTCGTGATCGTTTCGCCTGGGTCGAGCTGAATGGACGGCGGAAGAATAATCTGTGCCTGAACGTTCTTCCCGATCGCAGTTCCGATGTTCGTGACCTGTGCGGTAAAAACGAATGGATCAGGTTCATACTTATGGTTGATGAAGCCGATCGTATCGGGCACGATGTTGCAGACGATATTGTACTCGGCTTGCTTCGCGCGAGGGATGAAAATATCTACACAGCAGCTATCGACGTAAGTCTTCCTCTTGTATCCGCCTTTCCCCACAACTTGAAAACACGCGGTGACTGTCGTGTCGTTGATACGTTTTACTGCGCGTAGATCGAACTCGACGATCTTCGTTTCACTCGCACCCAACGTTCCTATTGGTAGGGTACTTGCACCGATCGTATCGATACTAATGCCTCGCGTTCCGAGAAACTGAACGAATGTCGAATCAGAAGCTCCATCACGAACATTCTGAACGGAAACCCTCACTTTGAACGGATTCGGTTCGTAATCATTCTTTGAGTCATCGAATACGATCTGACCGAATAAGGGTGTGCAAGCAGGAAGAAATGTTGGGAAATATTCATGCTCGACCCAGATGTCTTTCGAGCAGGTAGCACTCGCGCCGTTCGTCGAGATTGCCACCGCCCTGATGACGTCAATTCCGTCGGTTGCTCTTTCCGAAGCAACATTCATATCGAATGCGACATCCATCGATTGTCCGGGAAGAATGAACGGAATGGTGTCCGTACATGGTTTGGCGTCGATAATGAAACGTGTGTCCTGAACCATGCAGGCAATGACGTTCTTCGCAGTGTCAACGCTGGTGTTTGTCAAAGTCAGGGTGACCACAATGCGGTTTGGGACATAATCATTCCCGCGGAAAAAGAGACTATCCGCGCTTGCCCGCATTGAGCACTCTATTTTAGGAATTCCCTGAACATCTCCATGGGAAGCCGTTTGGGTAAAGAGCGGGCTGGTGAACAGGGTAATGACTGCTGATAAGATTATTACAGAACGAATCTTCATACTGAAAAAACCACCTGCGTTTGAATTGGGAAGGACATTGCGAATGCTTCGAGAGGAAAAATAGGGGTGCAGGTCGTTGAACCTGCACCCTTTTGTGAGATTATCGGTTGTTACCGCCAAAGAGCATGTTTTACCGAGCCAGCACCATTCTCAGGAGCTTGGAGTACTTTGGCGTTTCGAG
>CAYUWG010000175.1:0-3913 GCA_964448285.1 uncultured Chromatiales bacterium | reverse complement strand
GCTACACGGGTGAGATGTGCTCCTGCGGTTCCTCACGCGTGAAGCGCAACGGCGCCTGCACTGTTTGCGAGGATTGTGGAACGACGAGCGGGTGTTCGTGAGATCATCAAATACGATCAAGAAATTCATTGCGCGGAACACGCGCGGGTTGTATGTTTGATCGCAATTCATACCGCAACGCCCGTAGGCGGGCATTCATAACCCCTCGCCGCGGAGAAATCCGCCGCAGGGGATTTTTATTTGATTGGATTAACACTTTTAGGAGGAGATAATGGAATCCTGTCCAATATGTGGTAATAATAATGTGTCGGTAAAGGAGGCAGATATCGATCACAAAAGTTACAAGTGCACCGTGTGCAAGTGTTTCACAATTAGTTATGATGAAGACTACGAAGATAACAGTGATTACCACTATCTCTCATACTTGTCAGATCATGATCGAATGACATTGTCTAATCAGCTATGCTCACAATCGGTTGATGAACTCAAGAAATTAGGAATAGACTTCAATGATGGTATGATCCACTCCTCGTGCCAGCACGCGAGGCTGGATAGGAAGGCTATTCATATTTTGCTTGGTAGAGCTTAATAAACGATAAAGAGAAGTCGTCTTGTGTCAAAACCATCGAAGATCCCATGAGCATCATCGAAGAGAAAATATCCCAGGCAATAGACATTCTCAAAGAAAAGAACATCGACATGTGGCTGACGTTCGTGAGGGAAAGCGCGACGATGCCCGATCCTGCAATAGATATGATCGTCGGCCAGCACGCGACGTGGCAGACTGCGTGGATCATCACGAAGAAAGGCGAGACGATAGCCATCGCAGGGAATCTCGACGTGGCCTCGATCAAGAAGGAAGGCAGATACTCTTCCGTCATTTCATATCTCCAGGGCATCGGCGATGAACTTCTCGCAACGCTGCGACGCATCAATCCGCGCAAGATCGCTGTGAACTACTCGCAGGATTCCGTCATGGCAGACGGTCTCACGCATGGGATGTATCTGCAACTTATGAAGTATCTCGAAGGGACGCCTTTCGCGGAGCGGCTCATCTCGTCGGAAGAAGTGCTCTCCGCGTTGCGTGGTTGCAAAACGAAAACGGAGATCGCGAACATCAAGAAAGCCATCGCCGTGACGTTAGACATTTACAACAAAGTCACCGGTTTCCTCGCACCGGGGAAAAGCGAGCAGGACGTGGCGAACTTCATACTCAAACATGCACGCGCGCAGGGCGTCGAGCTTGCCTGGGACGAGGACCACTGCCCGGCCGTTTTCACCGGACCGGAACACGAGGGCGCGCACTTCGGCCCGACGAAACGAAAGATTCGCGAAGGCCACGTTGTCAATACGGACTTCGGCGTGAAGGTCAACGGGTATTGCTCGGACTTGCAGCGTACGTGGTACGTCCGGCATAAGCACGAAGCGCGTCCGCCGAAGGAGGTGCTTCGCGGCTTCACCGTCATCCGTGACTCCGTCAGGCGCGTCAAGGAATATCTCCGGCCCGGCGTCATCGGATGGAAGGCGGACGAGGTTGCGCGGTCATACATCGTCGAGCAGGGGTATCCCGAATATCCGCACGGTCTCGGTCATCAAGTCGGACGCGCGGCGCATGACGGCGGAGTGGGTTTGCTTCCGCGATGGGAGCGCTACGGGGCGTTACCGTTTCAGAAAATCGAAGCGGGACAGGTCTTCACCATCGAACCGCGCCTCCCGATCGAAGGTTATGGCGTAGCGACGATCGAAGAGATGGTGTGGGTGCGGGAAGACGGCGCAGTATGGCTCTCGAAGCCGCAGACCTCGCTGTGGGTCGTGTGAGTTAGAAATTCGATTCGTCTTTCCAGAGGACGATGCGCCACGGCTGCTTCGTCGAAGAGCGTCGCACGTCGAGACTGACGCGCCCATCGACGCGAACAACGTCGCTCGGATTGAACGTGACGGTGAGGTTGAAACTCCGCGTGATGTTCGTCCGCACCGAGTCGCCGCTCACGCCCACGATGTTGTTCCAGACGAGGTTCAGGCTCGAAGCGTTCTGAAACAGGCGCGAAGTGATGCGCATGTCTTCGTCGCGACCCCAACTGATATCGACAAGCTTTTCGTAGTCGCGATACGTGAACACGAAGTCGTGCGAAAGAAGGGCGCCATAGATCGTCGTGTCCTTGAACGTGTAGGCATACTTGAAATTCTGAAACACGCCTTCGACGGTCATCTGGTCGGAAAGGAAGTTCGAGCCGGTCGGTGTCGAGGTATCGACTTCCGGCGCGAAGGGATTGCACGCCGCCGCGATGAGTGCAAGTGCCAGTGTTGCCAGTGCGCGCATCAGTTCGCGAAGCGCCCTTTCAGTTCGCTCCACGCGACTTCGCTTCCGGTCGTATTGTCGATCCAGCGCACGATGCTCCAGAACGAATTCCGATCCGTGGCAAGAACGAACTGGACGTTGCCGCGAAACGACTCCGACACGCCCGCGATGCCGTGCGGAAAGGTGAGCTGGTAATCGCCGTTATAGACCGCCGAATCCGATGAAACGATGGAGAATCCGCCGGAGAGGAAGAGACTCGATGCGGCACTTGTCGGCGTCAGAGCGGCAAGCGAAGAGAAGTACGAGCGCTCCGACTGGAGACTCCACGCGGAAAACACCGTCGCGTAGCGTCCCGCAGCCGATGCAGTCGGGATGAACTGAAAGCTGCGGTTCGAAGAGAGCGTATCGACGAAGCAGCGGAGATAATTTTCCGTGTTTCGTTCCGTGATTGCATTCTGGAGATTCGTGAGAACGAGGTCGAACGACGTGGGTGGGATGAACGTGCTGCTGCCGGTTGTCGGCTTCTCCGGATCTCGGGTAGAGAACACGTCGCAACCCATGAACGCCGCGAGCAGGCCGACTAAGCAAACCGAAGCGAAGCGCATCACACGAGCACCCGGCCTTCGAGTGCGCGTCCGATCGTTGCGGAGTCCGCGAATTCCAAATCGCTGCCGATGGGAATGCCGCGCGCGATCCGCGTGATCCGGATGCCGAGCGGTTTGAGGAGCTTCGAAATGTAGAGCGTCGTGGCTTCGCCCTCCACCGTCGGATTGAGCGCGAGGATCACTTCTTCGACGCTATCGTTCGTGCGCGTGACGAGACTGCGGATGTTCAGATCGTCCGGGCCGATGCCTTCGAGCGGTGAAAGCCTCCCGCCGAGTACGTGATAGAGGCCGCGAAATTCGTTCGTCCGTTCGATGGCGAACACGTCGTTCGATTCTTCGACGACGCAGATGAGGCCGCGCGTACGCTTCGTGCTCGTACAGATCGTGCAGGGATCTTCCTCGGTGATATTCCCGCAGATGGAACACGCGCGCACCTTTTCCTTCAGGTCGAGCAGCGCCGCCGCCATGCGATGGACGTCTTCGCTCGAAAGCTTGAGAAGGAAGAGCGCGAGGCGTTGCGCGGTTTTGCGGCCGATGCCCGGCAGGCGCGTGAATTCGGTAATGACGGCGTCAAGCGACGGTGATGTGGAGAGCATGGAGTCGTGAGTCTGTTTCGGGAGAAAGGGAAGAGCAGCGTGTTGTCACATGCCGAGGTTGCCGAGGTCAAGCCCGGGGATATTCGGGATCATGCCGGAAGTCACCTTGCCGAGTTCCTGCTTCGCCATATTCTGCGACTCCTCGATCGCCTTGTTGATGGCGGCAACCATAAGGTCTTCGAGCATCGCGTGGTCGCCGGATTCCAGAACCGCTTTGTCGATGGAAACTTTGCGCACTTCCTGCCGACCGTTGATCGTCACGGCAATCATGCCGCCGCCGACCTCGACGGTCGTTTCCAGCGCTTTCAGCTTTTCCTGCGTCTCCGCCATCTTCGTCTGCATTTCCTGGACTTTTGCAAGCATGTCCTGTAGGTTCAAATTCATGTTCGTCTCACGGATATCTGTGTCACAAC
>CAYUWG010000174.1:2037-3981 GCA_964448285.1 uncultured Chromatiales bacterium | reverse complement strand
ACACCCCAGTTACCGAATCGGGTAACACCCCAGTTACCGAATCGGGTAACACCCCAGTTACCGAATCGGGTAACCATATAAATAAACCTTCAAATAAACCATTAAAGAAACCATTAAAGAAAGCGTCGGCGAATGCCGACGCAGGTCTCAAGTTCTCGCTTGTCGATCTCGACAATGCTCGTATGCTGAGGGATCAGATCCTGATTCTCGATCCTGATTATGCATCGAAGGTCAAAGGTGGAATTGACCTTGACAAGTGGGCTGATGAATTCCGGTTGATCCGGGAGCGCGATAAGCGCAGCCAGGAGGACGTCGAAACAGTCCTGCTTGGTTTCGCGCGTCAGGAATTCTGGTCGATCAACATACGGTCGCCCGGTGCATTGCGCGGAACACTCCGGGATGGCTCGGACCGCTTCATGCGGATTTTAGCAAGCATCAAGAAACTCAAACACGGAACACACAATGGACAGTCTCAAACACACAATCGAAAAAAATCCATCCCTCCACGCTGGGCAGAGCAGTTCAACAAAATCACCGACCCCGCCGAGCGGTACAGGAAGTTCGCCGAGTTCGACGATCCCGAACAGTACGACCTCAGCACGATCGGGCTTGACGGGTACCGTTATCGAAACGTGGGATAGTCATCTCCGGTCGTGCGGGGTGCCAACGCGGTACATCGCCTTCACCCACGGTGCGCTCGAGGGCCTGCCGGAGTTCGATGAGATCATCGCGCTTGGGATGATGCTTCCAGATCCGGGCACGGTGATGTACATCTACGGTCCGAACGGCAACGGGAAAACGCACATGGCAACGTGGCTTTTCGGGCAGTGGTTGGCGCTCCTGCAGGCGGTGTGGCACCGGGACAAACCGGCGAAGGAGTTTCCACCGCAGGGCGTTTGGATTTCCGGCTACGATCTGACGCAACGGCTGAAGAATTACAGCAGGGAGAACTTCGACGCGCAGCGGGAGTTTCAGGAATTCACACGCCGGCAGTTGAAAGTGCTGCTGATCGACGACGTGTTTGCCGACCGCGCGACGGAAACAGACGTCGCCAATATCGCGGAGCTGGTAGAGCAACGGCGCACGCGGGAGTTGGCGACGATCATGACAGGGAATCATTCGCAGTTGGATATCGAGCAGAGGTATAGCGTGCGGCTTACCGAGCGCATACTCGAAGGCCGGATGATTCGATTTTCCGGGAGGTCGCACAGGCTGTCAGAGAGGTTCACATGACTGAGCAATTCAGTACGATTTCTTTCACCGTGCACGGTTCGCCCAAAGGGAAACAGCGCGCGCGCTTTACCCGTCGCGGAATCAGCTACACACCGAAAGACACGATCACGTATGAATCGCATGTCCGGCATGCGTTTCTGAATTCAATGGCAACCGACTTCCAGCCATACGACGGGCCGGTAGAGATCGAGGTGACGTCCGTGCATCCGATTCCCTCGTCGTGGACGAAGAAGAAAAAAGCGCTCGCGGCATCGGGGACGATGTTCTGCATGACGAAACCGGATTGGGACAACATTGGGAAGATCGTTTGCGATGCGCTGAACGGCGTGGCCTTCACCGATGATGCGCGGGTTGCCTCGGCGAAAATCCGCAAGGTGTACGGATGCATACCGGCGACGCACGTGAGGATAACGTTCATGGGTCAGACTTCTCTTGAACTCATTGAAAAATTATGTATCACCAATTCCAAGGATAAAAACAATGAATAATTTCGAATGGCAAAACATACGCCATCTCGTCGATACCTACGAGGACATGCAGTCTGTTCGCAAAGCAGAAATGAACCGTGCGCGAATGCTGTTGTACCGACGGCTGTTGGAGCTTGGCTACGCTCCGGAAAAAAAGAGCAACGACGAAGACAAGCCTGAGTTTAACGACCGAGAACTCGACGCACTGTTTGAACGTGCCATTGCGGAAGGGAAACTGACCGCT
>CAYUWG010000174.1:0-1937 GCA_964448285.1 uncultured Chromatiales bacterium | reverse complement strand
TTCCAGCGGCGAAATATGGACTTACGGTTACAACAAGAGTGCAAAGAGAACATCGTCAAATACCTTCGAAACCTGAACGGACCGGCAGAGCTTTCCGATCTGAAGATCATCTACACGCTGACGTATCGGCGGAATCACCACGTTGTGATTGCGGACCGCTTGAGCCGCATCTTAGCGAAGTTGGAACACGAGGGGTACGTGGTCTGTGATTACACGCCGGCAGGGTTGGTCAATACGGTGAGGTTGAAATGCCCGTGAAGGAAATCCGATCGCGCATCCTGAAATCCGAGCCGGTGGAGTGGAAGAAGTTCGAGTTCCTGCAAACCGAGTCGTTCAAGGAACTGTCGAAGGAAGCGTATCAGAAAATCAAGGAATCGATTCTTCGCAATGGCTTTGCGGAGTCGTTCAAGGTCTGGCAGAACGGACGGAAGCTCTATTGCCTCGACGGATATCACCGGTGCAAGGTGCTTTCGGATCTCGAACGTGAGGGCGTCAAGGTGCCGGCGAAGTTTCACGCGGATTTCCTCGCATGTAAAAACCAGAAGGAAGCGGCCAAGCTCGTGCTGATTTACTCGTCGATCTACGCGCACATCACGGACGAAGGGTTGTATGAATTCCAGCCACAAGCGCGTAAGAAAACGAAAGCCGGGACGACCCAATCTGCGGCGGAGCGTAAGCGGAAGGAGCGCATTGCGAAGGCGAAGAAAATCTGCCAGGTGTATGCGTGCGGCATTCACACCATAGCATCGTGCTGCGAGTCGGAGGGCGTGTCATACGACATATTCTACGAGTGGGGCGAGCAGTATCCGGAAATCCGTGAACTCTATAAAAACGCGAAGGAAACGCACAGGAAGAAGCGATTCGACGGCCTTGCGGAAAAGGCGCTGAATTCGTTCGAGCGTCTGATCGCGGGCTACGACTACGAGGAAACGCACACGGAGGCCCTGCCGGCAGCGGATGGGAAGAAGATGATCGTTCGCTTGGTGAGGAAAGTGACGAAGCACTTTACACCGCATCCCGGCATGGTTGCGATGGCGATGAAGAACTGGCACGGCATGAAGGACGTCCAGCAGCTCGAACACTCCGGAGAGATCACGACGAGGCAGGTCATGGAGATCGGAGGTCAGCGTGTCGAGTTCTAAGCTGCTCTTCAAGGCATTCCCAAAGCAGGATGAATTCACGAAGGCCGTGTTTTCCGGGAAGTACAAGTACATGCTGTACGGCGGCGCGGTGCGCGGCGGCAAGACGTTTCTCGTTCTCGCAATCCTCATCACGCTCTGTAAGATTTTTCCCGGCTCGCGCTGGGCAATCATTCGAAAAGACCTTCCAACGATTCGCATGAACGTACTGCCGAGCTTCAACAAAATTCGCCCGACGAACTTCATCGGCGAGGTGAACATGACATCGTGGACGGCGACGTGCAGGAACGGCAGTGAGATACTCTTCCTGCCGGAGTCGTCGCGGCACGACCCGACGCTCGACAAATTCCAAGGTCTCGAGGTCAGCGGATTCGTGCTTGAGGAGGCGAGTGAGTTACGGCGCGATACGTTCGACAAAGCGGTCGAGCGCGCCGGCAGTTGGATTATTCCCGATGCGGAGATGCAGCCACCGCTGCTCATCCTTCTCACGTGCAATCCCGGCGACAATTGGGTGAAGAAGACGTTTTACGACCCGTGGGTTTCGGGTAAGCTCAAACCACCGTATTTCTTTCTGCCGGCGAAGATCACCGACAATCCGCACGTCACAGCAGAGTACATGGAGTCGCTCAGGAATCTGCCTGACCACCTGTACCGGAAATTCGTGGAGGGTGATTGGACTATCTCAGACGATCCCATGCAGATCGTGCCCTATCAGGACCTGCGCGAATGCCTCATCGAACCTGAGGAGCTGGCTGAAATCCTTCCCTCCGTTGGCGAGGAAGCGCTGGGCGTCGATCC
>CAYUWG010000173.1:0-4015 GCA_964448285.1 uncultured Chromatiales bacterium | reverse complement strand
TACCGTCTATCATTTCGACCTGTATCGGTTGAACACACTTTCGGAGCTGATCGATATCGGCGCAGAAGAGGTGTTCGATAGCGGAAAGGTCGTACTCATCGAATGGTCCGACAGGGCTGCGGAGTTGCTTCCGATTCCACGCATCGAAATGTCCGGCGGGCATGGTGCAACGGAGAATGAACGCGTCTGGAAGATTCGCACGATCAGAGACGAAAGCGGTGCATCGTGATACTTGGGATCGATACGGCGACTTCTTCCCTGAGCGTTGCATTCGCTGACGAAACCCGCGTGCTTTCTTCCGCACTCATCAACCGGCCGCAATCGCACGATGAATTGTTGGTTCCGGTCATCGAAGAAGTTTTGCGAAACGCGAACGGAACCTTCGCCGATCTCGAAGCAATCGCCGTGTCAGCCGGCCCCGGCTCCTTCACGGGATTGCGCATCGGACTTTCGGTCGCGAAAGGGCTTTGCTTTGGAACAGGGAAGCCGCTCGTACTCGTGCCCACCTTCGACGCTATAGCGTATCAATGTGCTCGCATGATTCCAGAGGAGGCAGTCCTCGCAATACAATTCGACGCGCGCCGCGGTGACGTGTATTGCGGCGTGTATCGCATTCGACTGGGAGAAATGGAAGTGCTGGACGCTGTTTTTGTGACGGATGTTCATGAAGCGGCAAAGCGCATTCCAACGGGTGCGCTCCTCATCGGGGACGGCGCCCAAAAGCTGTTCGCCTCTCCATCGAATTTTCGTATAATGTCCACGGAGACGATGCACACGGCGGAGTCCATTGCGTTCCTCGGGTATCGTCTTCTTCGGGAAGGCCACGTCGCCGACCCGGCAACCGCGGAGCCTCTCTATCTTCGCGGCTTTCAAACGACGACACCGCGAAGGAAGGCAACGACCTTCGCGAAATCAAAGGAGTAATCCTATGGCATGGTTCAAACGGGACAAGAGCAACATCGCGGCAGGACCGAAGAAGGAAGTTCCGGACGGTTCTTGGGTCAAGTGCGACTCGTGCGGCGAGATGATGCACGTCAAACAACTGAAAGCGAATTCTTACACCTGTATTCATTGCGACACATCCTTCCGTATTCCGAGTCTCGAGTACATCAGCATCATTACCGATAAAGGCTCCTTCAACGAGCACGATAAAAAAATGCGGGCAACGGACCCCCTCAAGTTCGTCGATACAAAACCTTACAGTGGGCGTATCAAAGCAACCATTGATAAGACCGGGCTTTACGATGCCATCCGATGCGGTATCGGAAAGATCGAAGGCATGACCGTCTCGCTGGCTGTGATGGATTTCGGATTCATCGGCGGCAGCATGGGTTCGGTCGTCGGAGAGAAAATTTCACGCTCCGTTGACCGCGCGATAAAGAACAAGTGCCCGCTGCTCATCGTCTCGGCAAGCGGCGGCGCACGCATGATGGAAGGCGCCTATTCGTTGATGCAACTCGCAAAGGTCTCGGCGAAGATCGCGCTGTTGAAGCAGGAGAGTCTCCCGTACATTTCCATCATGCTCGACCCCACGACCGGCGGAGTGACTGCAAGTTTTGCGATGCTCGGTGATATCAACATCGCAGAACCGAAAGCGCTCATCGGGTTCGCCGGACCTCGCGTCATCAAACAAACGATCGGGCGGGATTTGCCGGAAGGTTTTCAGCGCTCGGAATTCCTTCTTGAAAAAGGCTTCCTCGATCTGATCGTCCCGCGGAAGGAAATGAAAGTCACACTCGCCCGGCTGCTCTCACTTCTCAAGAATTGATCACACCGTAAATGCGTATCATTCACACCATCTCCGAGATGCAGTCCGCATCGGAGGAAATTCGCTGCGAGCATCGGCGCATCGGCTTTGTCCCCACCATGGGATATTTACACGAGGGGCATCTCGCGCTCATCCGGATTGCGAAAAGCCGCGCTGACTGCACGGTCGTTTCGATCTTCGTCAACCCGACGCAATTCTCCGCTGCCGAGGATTTCGATCGATATCCCCGAAACGTCGAACGCGATATCGAATTGCTCGAAAAAGAGGGCATTGACGTTCTGTTCATTCCATCCACGTCGGAGATGTACCCGGCCGGGGCGAGGACCAGCGTTCTCGTCGAAGGGATATCCCATGTGCTTGAAGGGATGATTCGTCCGAATCATTTCAAAGGCGTCGCCACGATCGTCACGAAACTCTTTCTTGCGGTAAAGCCGCACTTCGCCGTCTTTGGGCAAAAGGACGCACAACAAGCGGTGATCATTCGAAGCCTCGTGCGCGATCTCAATTTCGATATCGATATCATCATCGGACCGACGGTACGCGAGCCGAATGGCTTGGCAATGAGTTCCAGAAACACCTATCTTTCCGAAGCCGAGAGAGCGGATGCATTACGCATTTCCCAGGCACTCTTCACCGCGCATCAGCGATTCGCTTCCGGTGAACGAAACAGCGAGACACTCAAAAAAACCATGCACGATATCATTACACAGAACGAACGACTGCAGATCGATTATGCCGCCATCGTCGATCCGGTGTCTATGGCGCCATTGAAGCAAATCCCTGAAACCGGTGCGCTTGCCGTCATTGCCGCTCGGATGGGCAAGCTCAGATTGATCGATGCGATGGTCCTTTCGAACGAAGAAATCCGATGAAACGAGTAATGTTCAAATCGAAGATCCATCGTGCGCGCGTCACGCAGGCGGAACTGTACTATGAGGGGAGCCTGACGATCGATCTCACACTCATGAAGAAAGCGGACATCCTTCCGTTCGAAAAAGTTCAGGTTGTGAACGTGAACAACGGACATCGCTTCGAGACATACGCTATCACGGGAGACGAGGGGAGCGGCACGATCTGTCTGAACGGCGCCGCTGCCCGGCTCGGACAGGTCGGCGACGAGATTATCATCATTACCTATGCAGAGTTCAGCGAAGAAGAAGCCCGCGTTCATCATCCGACCATCGTCCTCGTCGATGAGAATAATCGCATCAAGCGCGTGCTTGCTGCGCCCACCGAACCGGTCCATGAGGATTACCTGACTTCCTGATTTTGCGGTTTGCATGGTTGAACGGAATGGAATCATGAAGGCACGACCACTCGCAATCGTCATCATGGCTGCGGGTCAAGGGAAGCGGATGAAGAATCCGAACCTCGCTAAGGTCCTCCATCCACTCGCGGGGATTCCTCTCATCGAACATGTTATCCGCCTTGCGCGCACCTTAGAGCCTGAGAGGATTATCACCATCGTCGGCCACCAGCGCGATTCCGTCATCGCACATTTGAATTCACTCGGTCGCGATATCGAGTGCGTCATTCAGGAGGAACAACACGGTACCGGTCATGCCGTGCTGCAGACGAAACCGCTCCTCGCGGATTTCAACGGTGATGTTCTCATACTCTCCGGTGATGCACCGCTCACACGACGTGAGACCATAGAGCACATGCTGGCGGTCCATCGTAGGAACGATGCTGCGGTAACCGTTCTAACTGCGATTCTCCCTGACCCGGCCGGCTATGGGCGCATTCTTCGCAATGAAGACGGTTCGATCCATGCTATCGTCGAACACAAGGACGCGACCGAACAGGAGAGAATGATAGACGAAATCAACAGCGGTATCTATGTGTTCGATTGCGTGCTGCTCTTTGAAGCTCTTGGGTCGATCACGAACGACAACGCGCAGGGCGAATACTACCTCCCCGACGTGTTTCGCATTTTTTCCCGGCAAGCATTGCCGATGTATGCCTGCGTCGTCGATTCGCCGGATGAAATTCGCGGAGTCAACACTATCGAGCAATTGGAAGAGATGGAACGCTTGTACATAGAGCTGAAATCCGAGCACATGATTTGAACCCAATCACGAAAACTGTATCTTTTTTCAAAACGAGCAATCAGTCATAATGGATTTTATTCGAGCCCTCCGGTGATTCAACAGTAATTCTCCCATCCATTATCGTTTCTCACTCACTCCGCCATGGCTGATCGTTACACACTTCATGCAGAAAATCCGCAGGTGCGGACAATCAATA
>CAYUWG010000172.1:0-4084 GCA_964448285.1 uncultured Chromatiales bacterium | reverse complement strand
CGGCGCGAACATGTATCCTGCCGTGTGTGAAGCAAACGCATCGCATGTACCGATGCTCATTCTTACCGCAGACCGTCCCGTGCTCCTGCGTGACAGCGGCGCACCACAGACGATGGATCAACAAAATCTGTTCGGTACGCACGTCCACTTCTTTCACGACGTCGCGCAGCCTGAGGCAGAGACAACGAAGTTTCGCTATATCCGCTCACTTGCCTGCGACTCCGTCGCCCGCGCAGAAAGTGAACCCGCAGGACCGGTGCATTTGAACTTCCCGTTCCGAAAACCGCTCGAACCCGTGGCTGTCGAAAGCGGCCATGCACACGTGCCGACGGAGTTTCTTCTCAATGGGGGAGATGCGGTTCACGGTCGCAGCGATGGAAGACCTTACGTTGAACGCATTCGTGCGAACCGCGTCGCCGATCGACACATCGTTTTCTCACTCGCTGATCGCATTCGCGGCGCGAAGCGTGTTCTTCTCATTGCAGGTCCTGATGGGAGCGGCGTTCGCCTGAGAGACGCAATGAATCGTTTCCTTGAAGTGAGCGGACTGCCGGTTTTCGCCGAAGCGGCATCACAACTGCGCTTTCAAATGAACAGGCCACGATCCATCATCAGCGCAGCGGATCTTTTTCTTCGAAGTGAGAAAGTGCGTGATGCGATCAAACCCGATCTCATCATTCGTCTCGGTGCAACGCCAACGACCAAGGCCATGCAAACGTTCATCGCGGAGTGTCACAATGTGCCGCAGATTGCCATTGCCGATAGCGTCGAGCGATTCGATCCGGACTACGTCGTCTCGCAGCGTATTGTCGAAGATCCTGCTGCATTGTTCTCATCATTAGTTCAGGAGTTTGAAACCACTCCGCTTCAGAACATCGACCAATCGTGGATCGAGTATCTGATGCTATTGGATGCCGACGCTGTCGAAGCATTGGACATGTTTCGACAACGCGTCGATCGAGCGCACGTCGCATTGCTCATACAGGAGCTTTTGTCTTTGCCTGACGACACGGCGCTGTTCGTATCGAGCGGTATGCCCATCCGTGACGTGGAGAGTTATTGCAACCGCTCGGAGAGTGCATGGGAGATGTTCTTCAATCGCGGAGTGAATGGAATCGACGGCATCACATCGACGGCGCTCGGCGTCGCTCGCGGACGGCGTGGGCACGTGGTCTCGCTTACCGGCGACATGGCCTTTCTCCACGACCTCAACGGCTTGCATCTCTCTCGCGACCCGCGCATTCATGCAACGATCATCATCGTGAACAGCAACGGCTCCGAGATTTTCGGCCTGCTGCCGATCGAGCGATTCGATCCTCCGTTCACGCAACATTTCGAAATGCCTCATGGATATGACTTCGCCAAAGCCGCAGCCTTTTTCGGCATCGAACACGTCTTGCTCGACGACGCCGAGAAACTTCACTCGGTGATGAATGAAAGTGGTGTCCGGATCATCGAATATCGCATCGAGAGGAAGCACAGCAAGAGCGTTCGCGCACAGATTGCGGATGAGGTCCTTGCGTCGGTGGAAAGGATTCCAGCGCCGGTGAAGAGCACACAGCAGACTTTGTCGATTCGGGTACATCGCATTGCCGTCGCAGAGTCGGGCATCCCCATCGTGTTCCTTCATGGCTTTACACGAAGCGCAAAGGCATGGAACGATATTCTCACGCACCTCTCCGGCAGAACCGTTTACACCATCGACCTGCCGGGGCATGGGAACGCATCGATTGCAAAGATGACCGTTGAAGATTCCGCTGACGAGATCGCAGCGTTCGTCGAACGCAACGCGCTGAAGCAATTCCATCTCATCGGTTACTCCATGGGTGGACGCGTGGCGATGCGCTACGCATTAGCGCATCAGGGCACGCTTGCATCGCTGACCCTCATCAGCGCCTCACCGGGGATCGAGGAAATGTCCGCACGCGATGCACGCCGGCAATCGGATGAAGGGCTTGCTGCGCGTGTCGAGCGCGAAGATCTCGAGACCTTTATCGATGAGTGGATGAACACGCCGCTCTTTCGCGGGCAGGAACGCTTCGGGAAGCGCGCGGTTCGAGCTGCTCGCGCTGAGAGAATGGAGCAACGCACGTCGGGACTTGCCTCTTCGCTTCGGAACATGGGACAGGGCGTCATGCAACCCATGTGGAGTGAGCTTTCATCGCTGAAGATGCCTGTTCTTCTCATCGCAGGCGAAAGGGATGAAGCATACCGCGAACACGTGAGAAGCATGTCCGGGCGTCTTCCGCTCGCCCAAGCGGTTATCATGGAGCAAGCAGGACACGACGTGCCGGTTGAAGCGTGGGAGAAGCTTGGAATCGTTTTATCAGAGTGGATCGACAACCTTTCGCTTGCCAATGAACCGGCAGGAAGTTCTTCGCAACAGGATTAGAATCATGGAACCCATCATCTGGAAAACAGTCAAGGAATACAACGACATCACGTTCAAGAAGAGCGATGAAGGCATCATGCGCATCGCGTTCAATCGCCCCGAGGTGCGGAACGCCTTTCGTCCCGAAACGCTCGATGAAATGCTCGACGCGTTTCGCACCGCCGCGAACGACGCGAGCGTGGGAGTCGTGCTGCTCACCG
This sequence comes from uncultured Chromatiales bacterium, assembly GCA_964448285.1. GTDB lineage: Bacteria > Bacteroidota > Ignavibacteria > SZUA-365 > SZUA-365 > CAYUWG01. The sequence goes on along the minus strand of CAYUWG010000172.1, from coordinate 1,492 downwards.
GTGAAGGTCCGGCGAAAGACGGCAAGTATGCATTCTGCAGCGGCGGCGACCAACGCATTCGCGGAGACGCAGGCTACATGGCTCAGGATCAGCACGCGGTCCCGCGCCTGCACGTTCTCGAACTTCAGAGACTCATGCGCTCCATGACGAAACCGGTGATCGCCCTCGTTGCCGGTTATGCCATCGGTGGCGGGCACGTCCTCCACGTCGTCTGCGACATGACCATTGCAGCGGACAATGCAATCTTCGGGCAGACGGGACCGAAGGTCGGCAGCTTCGACGGGGGATTCGGTTCGTCGTATTTAGCCCGCATGGTCGGCCAAAAACGCGCGCGTGAAATCTGGTACCTCTGCCGTCAGTACACCGCACAGGAAGCCTACGATATGGGACTCGTGAACAAGGTCGTCCCCGTTGCGCAGCTCGAAGCGGAAGGTGTCCAATGGGCGCGCGAGATTCTGGAGAAATCGCCGCTCGCGATTCGCCTGCTGAAGTCCGCTTTCAACGCGGAGTTAGACGGCCAGGCAGGCATACAGGAACTCGCCGGCAACGCGACGCTCCTCTACTACATGAGCGAAGAAGCGCAGGAAGGCCGCACAGCCTACGTTGAAAAGCGCAAGCCGAATTTCAGGAGGTTCCGTTGGTTGCCGTGGTGAGTGTTACGAGTTGTTGCTGTTTATCGTGATTCGAACGTGGCGAGATACTCGTTCAGGTTTCGTCTGAATTGTTCGAAATGACGCAACAACGAGTACGTGAAGAGAGGCGGTCTGCAAAGAGGAAGATATGCGTGCCTTCGACGGTCGAAAAACAATGACCATCACATCGGCGTGATTGAAAAAGCACGAGAAGCGGCGTAGATTGAAGCCGTCGCTTGTACTCAGGTTGCGACTAAATTCACTCCATGCTCAACTCCATCTGGCTCGCACTCATCGTCATCGGCATCATCACGGCTGGGGGGCGGGATATCTACGATGCATCGAATGACACCTACGCGAACGGCGTGCAGTGGCAGCCAGCGGGTCTCGATCACGTCGATGCGAAAGGGAAATTCACCGCGTCCGTTCTGTTTCCCGCCGGACAACTTCGCGCAAACCTGAAATCATGGTCCTGGCCGGATGAAGGCGTCGCGCTTTCGGCAACGGTCATCGCACAATCCGCGTCGCGGGCGACGGTGGTTCTCACGATCGGTAAAGACTCGCCGGAGATGTTTCGAACGATGATGGAAGCGCAGGGAGGGAAGGAGACCGTCACCGCTACGGCGATGCGAACAGCCGCCGGATGGACGTTGACGTTCGAACCGGTCAAGTTCGTCTTTCTCAAAAGGATCACGACTGCGGCATTCGACGTGGCGGGACTTGCCGTGCAAATCGCGATCGGGCTTATCGGTATCATGGCGCTGTGGCTCGGCGTCATGAAGGTTGCGGAAGAAGCCGGATTGATTGCCCTGCTCGCAAGGGCCGTCAAGCCCGTCACCGTGCGGCTGTTCCCGGACGTT
>CAYUWG010000171.1:0-4110 GCA_964448285.1 uncultured Chromatiales bacterium | reverse complement strand
CCGATGGGAAAGTCGCATCCACATACGGCGATATCCGCGCCATCCCGACGACGTTCTTTGTCGATAAGAAGGGGATCATCAAGGATTCACACATCGGCTACCTTTCGGAAGACGAATTCGAAGCGAAAGTCAAGAAGCTTCTATAACACGATCGTCGATTGTTGAAAGGCGATCAGCCCACTCCGATCCTCCGTTCCACCGATCCTCCAAGCCACCACCATGATGAGATAGCCGTCATCAGATTTCAGAAGATGGGGGTTCGTACTCTTGCCTCCAATCGCCGGAGAGTCTATCTTCAATCCGAGCGATATGAAGAACAAAAAGCGGTCACGGAAGCCAGAGGATACGAAGAAAAAAAATTCCGCCGCGCGATGGATTCTTCCGGCGGGCGGCTTGCTGCTCGCTGCCGCATTGCTCTATGCCTTTGGCGCCCACGAAGTATTTCGTGCGAAAGAAACGGCATCGCTTTCCCCGCACGATGAACAGCGCAAGGACGCCCGCCATCAACCGGAGGAGAAATGGCTTCAGCGCGCATACGCCATCGGGCTGCGCTTCTATCCTGTGTACTCGCACGGATGGGAAGGCGCGAACGGCGCGTATGGCGATGCATTCCTTTTTGCGATAACGAACGATTCGTCGCTACTCCGTTATCACACGATTGAAAAAGACATGCGCCGCATGTTCAACGGAACGTGGGTCGATGATCGCGCGTGGATTTGCCTCGCGGAACTCAAGTGGTGGGAAGTCACCGGCAAGACGCGCAAAGAACTCGTCGATGACGCGCGGCAGCGCTACGACGAAGCGCGGCGTGAAGGCAGGCTCTCGAACCATGAAGGCTTCTGGAGTTGGTACAACTGGCCGCCGAACGCCCGGGTCAACGACAGGATTTTCACCAATAGCAATATGAACCACATGGTCTCCGTTGCATGCGAACTCTATTTAGCGACCGGCGAACGAAAATACCTCGACGACGCCCTGCTCGTCTGGGAAGGCGACGGCACGACGCCCGGCGTAGAGAAAATGTTCTATAGAGGAAAAGGCGTCTGGAAAGGAAAGCCCGGACCGGCTGCGTTTGGAAAACAACTCCCGTGGGAAGGAACGGAATATTGTTCAGTCCTTCGCTCACTCTATCGCGTGACCGGCAACGAGAAGTACAAACGTATTGCCATCGAAACGGCGAAACGCATCATGGATCCCGCGAACGGCTGGGTTGACCCGACGGATTATTATCAAATTCACATGGACGGCAACGGCGCCTTCGTCACGTACCTGCTCGATGCGTATGCACTCGCTCCGAATGAAATGCGCGATATCTTTTCGAAGATTGAGAAGATGCTCGAACACGTGTGGACGAACCATCACGGGAAAGCGCGTGTCACGCTGCACCGCACGAGCGACCACGCGATCCGGAACGGGTGGAATCCCGAAGGCGGCGAGGACGGCTATGGCGTCGATGATATCGGGACGTCCCATGCACAGTCTCAGGCTTTACGGGCGTTCGCTGCGTTTGCGTACTACAAGAATCGGAATCGTCAGGAATAAGATTTCCCCAAAGGACCCATCAGTTCATTGGGGTCTTGCTCAGTACTGCCTGAATGAAAGCTCCCGCACACAGTTTCTCGTCCTCTCCAACATAGTGCGCGATCCTTGCGCTCAGCAACGCATAGTCCAATGCATCGTGGAAGCGCCCCTGTTCGAGGCAGAATGTGCCGTAATGCAGAACGGTGCGGTAACAGGGCTGCGGGCCTAATGTTCTATAATCTATCGCAAAGTCTTCCAACTTGTGGAGGCACTCCTCTGCGGCAGAGACGTTGCCGGCTTCGTGGTGCGCTCGAAAGAGCCGGAAGACAAGTTCGTTTTCCCATGCATGCTGCTTATGGATCGGGAAATGGCTGGAAAGCTCGAATCTGCAGTCGCGCTTCCGGACGCCGCGGTCGAAGTCCTTCAATGCCTGCTGCAAGATCTCAGCCGCTTGCCGATACTCTTCTCGCTCCATGAAGATGAATGCCATCTCTGCCATTGACTGTATCCGGGCAGTAAAATCGACGGACTTGTTATCCCGCGTGCGTTCCAGGTAGCCTTTCATGAAGTCGAGGTAAGCTTCCGGGCCATCCACATGGAGAAGCACGGTTTTCAGTGTGGCGTGCAGATCCCAGGTTCCTTCGGTATCGGATATCTCCATGACGAGTGAAAACTCCAACGCTTTGAGGATGGCGGATTTTGCTCCTTCATAATCGTCCATGACGATGAACACGTGCGCTAATTCCCGGAAGGCGTAGAAGCCGACGTCCCTAAACAGCCCTCGCAGCGTATCTTCGACCGGGACGACGCCGAGGAGTTCGTTCAATGCTTCTTCGATCTTGCCTTCCTTCCGGAGTTCAGTGGCTCTTTCGATTCTGCTCATGAATTTTCTTCTGGCATTCGCCAATTGTTGATTACACATGGATGCACCTCTCGCTAATCAATTTTTGTTCATCCGATCGCCGGGGGCGTTTCCCTCGCGCGCGTTATCCTTTCCGCATCCCCATGACAAGCCTGATTTTTTCAGGTACTGTTTCGCTGTCGCGTCGCCTAACAGCGCGGCGCGCTGATAGCATTGAATGAACGCCTCGTCGTATCCCTTTTCCAGAAGGGCGTTTCCCATCAGGCGGTGTACTTCCCCGAAGTTCGGATTGAGTGTCATCGAAATGCCGTAGTACGTCAGGGCCTTGTCTATCTCGCCCGATTTGAAATAGGACTCGCCCATATTGTTGTATGCAAGCGCGTAGTTCGGTTCGAGCGCGAGACCCTTTTTGTAGCACTCGATCGCTTCCGCATAGCGCTGTTGATGGAACAGGCAGACGCCCATGTTATTCCACGTGTTTGCGTCGGCCAGCCCCTGCTCGATCATGTGCCGGTAGAGTGCGAGTTCGTCGGTCAGCTTTCCCGTTGAAAAGTAGCAGTACGCCAAGATGAAGTACGTTTCGCGGTCCTCGGCGTACTCATCGAGCCATGCGAGCGCATATTCCGCGCAGAGGTCGTAGCGTGTGATCCTGTGCAACGCAAGCGAAATGATATAGCCCGGAGAATAAAGATTGCGATCGTTCGTCTCGTAGCGATGAATCGTTTCGCTCAGCACGGATCGCTCGTACTGTGTCGCATCGGGTACGGCTGCGTAGAGGTCGTTCATGCACTCCTCGATCGTCTCCTCTCTTTCCGCATCTGAGAAATCGTCGTCCTCTCCGACTATCATGCTGAGCAGAAACGTCGCGAAGGAAAGATGACTCATTCGCAGATTCATCTCGAACGCCCGCGCATTTTCCTCCGTTACGAGGGCAATCCATTCATCGGAAAGGAGCATTTCGACTGCCTGCTTTACGATAATTCCCGCAACGTATTCTCCGGACAGGATCACGCCGGTTTCATCCGTGAGAAGCGTATCGTTCGAGCTGTCCAGGCCGAAAGCCGGGATGATATGCGGGAGATAGTGATCGAAATCGCTTCCCACGGAACTCAGGAAAAGGATTTCCTCGCGGTCAAGGTCGCTGAGCGAGGAGATGAATTGCCGTACGGCCTGTTCGACGGTTTCCGGCCAAAGCCTGCTTTTCATTTCGTGCCTCCTTCGTCATTTTCGTCGATGTTTGAAATGTTGAAATGGACAATGAAAAAGCCTGCGCTTCGATGCTGCGGCAGGCTGTAGGATAGGGTATTCATTTCTGTAAATGTTGTAGTGGCTCAAAAAAAACGACTCAATATGTTTCGGTCACCTCTTCGTTCGTGGATAATTTCTTTTCACGTGCAAATGTACTATTGGATGGCCGGCGATGCAGTATCATTCGATGATACTAATCGGCATCTCCAATTGATTTCATTGCGAAAGCGAAGCCTGAAGCAATCTGCGAATCGACCACAAGGGCCGATAAGTATTCTCACGATGTGATAGAGCTTTCGTGCGAGAGCGGTTTCGCAGTGAGTTGCGTCACGCGGAATGCAGCTCTTCGCCGCTTTCGTGATTCGTTTCGCCGGTATTGTCGCGCGCGGTATCTGAAGACGGCGCCGGGCTGTTTCCCTCCGATGCCGCATCGGTGGGCATGCGATTACGCCGCAGGAAAATGGCCGAGAATGGTTCCT
>CAYUWG010000170.1:1532-4200 GCA_964448285.1 uncultured Chromatiales bacterium | reverse complement strand
TCATGCAATTCGTTCTCGCAATCTTCTATATTTTGCGCGCGCTCCCGGTGTACGGCAATTGCGCTGCGCTGCTTTTCGATCTGCAATTCCAAGCTGCGCGCTCGGTCCTTCGCTGCTTCGTGGTAGTCCTGTAGTCGCTCTAATCCGAGCAGTTCAACGAAGAGCTTCTTGCGTTCGCTCGCTTTCAGTTCAGCGACCGACTCCGCGCCCTGCGCGCGAAACAGCGACCGGAAGAACATGCCCTCTGAGCCGAAAAGTTCAGCCACGATAGCGTCGTATGTCGTTGTTTTGCCGTCGTTCAGAGGCTCCTCGCCGCGATAGAGATACGATTCCTGCTTGCCTGTTTGTGCATCGATTAAGAGCGTGCAGCAGTACTCATCGCCGCCCATTTCGAATCGGAGAATGCGGTGTGCGTCGCGTCCCCAGAAGTGATTTTGCAATGCACCCTGCCGGGAGACGAGACCCCGATACGGGTGAAGATTTTCGAGTATGGTTGATTTCCCTGAGCCGTTGGGAGCGACGAGAGCGATCAAGCCGGGTTCGTATAGTGTGAAATCGATATACAAGTCATCGATACCCAGCCCGCGCTCGATGCCAACCGCACCGCGCAGAGAGAGTGATATAAGTTTCATGCGGATACCTCTAATTCATCGGCCTTCTGCAGTGCCGTTTCCTCTATCGTTTCTCCTACCGTTTCACCCCAGGCCGAGACCTTCTCCCTCAGCGTCGTTGCCTCTGTGATCGTCTCGCAACGCACGCGCTCGCGTGGGATGACGATGCGTTCAATAGTCACACTGTGCGCTCCAAGCTCTCGCAGAAATGCGCTCCGCTCGGATTCGTCGAACGTCCTCAATTCTTCTTCAGTGAGTCTGACTCGCAGCTTCACGTCTGCATCTTTGAGAATATCAAAGTCCGAGAAATCGGGATCGTCGATCACCACTTTCGGTCTGCTCGGAAGTCGTATCTCGTCGATTTCATATCCCCCCGGCCATACATCGACGATGTGCATGAACTTGGATTCAAGCTCGCCGAAGTTGCAGTGATAGAGGCTACCGGGATACCAGCACTTCGCGCCGAGCATCTGTCGCTTGTGGATATGACCTAACGCGACGTAGTCCGCGCCGCTCATTTCGAGGTCGGAGGCGCTTACCATCACGTCGCCGCCAAGCATGACCTGCCCGGATTCCGTTTCCGATCCGGTCACATTCAGGTGCGCAACGAGCAGGTGCGGTAGGAGGTTTTGATCGGCATGATAAGCAGCGAAGCCGGTCATGATCTGCCGGATCGCGTCGCCGGCGATCAGGTCGGTATCGTCCTGTGAGCCGTTCATCCGCGAGAGGAGATAGGCTTTCGTCGGCCAGGGCAAGCAGGAAAACAGAATTCCGCTAAGGATGAATGCTTCCGGTCCCTGCGTTATGACGCGAACCGGGTGCTCGGCCTCTGCGAACACGAACGGCGCAAGCGATCCCGGCCTGTCGTGATTGCCGGCAATGATGATAACCGGCATGAATTGCGACGCCTGCCGTACACATTGAAAGACCGGTGTGAACGGCGAGCGGTCGTCAACCTGAATCGAGCGATCCCAGATGTCGCCGGCGATGACAAGCGCTTCGCACTCATTATGAATCGCATGACTGACCGCGAACTCGAAGCAATTCAATGCATCCTCACGATGCTCGATATCGAAGTGAAGGTCAGCCAGATGAGCAATGCGTTTCTTCATGGCAACATCCCCTTCGCTTTCAGGCTGGCAACCAAACGCCTTCTGGATTTCATACCGTGCTTACACCGGCTTCGGTTCACTGCACGTCTGTAACTGTATCTGCTCAGCGTCCCATCTTTCGAAAGAGAGAATGGTTTCGTCTTGCGGACGCAGTTCTCGCAACCCACGATCTGCTTTTTACGAGGGCGACGTTGCCCAGCGTACTTCCCGCTCGGCATTCGAGCAGATCGGAAGATCGCCAAACGTTGCTTCAGCTTTTTCAGAAACGAATCATTCCCGCTCGCCTCTGACCTCTGACCTCTGACCTCTGGCTTTCGATCCTCAGAACGGTAAGTCTTCATCGCTCCCTCCTCCGTATGGATTCGCCTCAAGCCATGATGGAATACGCTTCTTCTCGTCGCCGCAGAGTTCGTTGTACTGTTCTCGCGTCAGATCCTTCAGCGATGAAATGCCGTTGTACCGCTCCGCGATGAGAGCATGGAGCGCTTCGGAGTTGTAACCGGCGCTCGCCGCGATTGCAAGCAATCGGTTGAGTTGTGGCTGCGTCGGTTCCCAGCGCACTTCTCCCTTCCGTTCCGGGCAGGAGAGAAGAAAGACGATGCACTTTGCCTGTGTCTCTGCGTCGCCGTTCAACGCTGCCTGATACGCCTTATCGGACTTGCCGTGCTCGCGCGTCGGCCAGAGCGATTTGATCTTCGAGATACGCTCGATCGGATCGGCACACTTCCAGTCTTCGAGCGCAACTTCCTCCGGCGATGGAGCAGGCTGAGCCGGCACCGCTTTCGCCGGTGGTAATAATGTGGCATCCGACGCAGAGTCCTGTCTGTCCGCCTGAGGAGGGAGACTCTGCCTGGGCATGTCGGATGCCGGCATCGGCAACGTAAAGGAGGAGGAACCGTTGCCGAATAATATGGACGCTCCCGTGAGCGCTTGCGCGCCGGCCAG
>CAYUWG010000170.1:0-1432 GCA_964448285.1 uncultured Chromatiales bacterium | reverse complement strand
CCCGTCCGGTCGTTTCATCACAGCTTGTACGCTGATCTCGGCGAAGTCCGGATTCGATGCGTCGTCGGTGCGGACGACGTTCACGAACGAGATTCCAGCCGCAGAGGCGATGCGGTCGAGCGCACGTCTATTGAGAGCGAGCTTGCCTCCATCGACCGGATAGGTATCGTCCTCCGTGAAGCGTATGATGTTTGCATACACCGTATGAAAGGGTGAAGGCGTGATGACCGTTTCTGACGGCCTGAGGATGTTGTATTTCGTGTCGTCGGTAAACTCTTCGAAGAGATGCGCGACGTGGGTTTCGCGTTTTGCGATTGCAGTATTCATGATTTCATCTCCGGGATTTTCATTCGATAGCGTTTGATGCGTTCGAGCTTTTTCGCTCCGCTGTCGCGCAGCAGAAACGGCAGGCGTACTTCTTCCTGGCTGTTTGGCTCGATGGGTTTGTGTACGGTGACGTTGGTCGTGTGCGTCTTGTAGTCGCTGTCCAACCAATCCACTTCATAGATGAGTGTCATGCCGGCACCTCGCTTTCCAATGCATACACGTTGCTTGGAACCTCTGCCGGTTCCTCTCTTTGTTGTTCGAACGCTCGCTTGAAGCGGCGTAATGCGAATGGATCGGTGAAGCGGAGATTCATCGTGATCGTTCCGCGAAGCTCCGCTGCGCTCGCCGTTTTGATTTCCATGACGATAAGTTCATCGTGCGTCGTGTTCCGAAACTCGATGTGTTCAATGTCGATGATGGTCTGACTGATATACATGTTTTCTTCTCCTTGTCGTAGGAGCCTCGCAGAAGGCCGGGAGGTAGCAAATGCCCGGCCCTCCGCTCAGCGTCCAATCCTTAGTTCAGTTCGAATTGAGTTCGGAAATCGGTTGCGCCCGTTCCTTGAGCGCCTCGACCAGTGCCGGGAAATCCAGCTTCTGCCGAGTCGTTGCGATTGTTTGTTCCATTGCTACTCCTGTTGTTTTTGGCAACCGGGTCAGTTATGTTGCCAGTGCTTTAGTGATTCGCAGACGGCTTGACCCATACACCGTCAGCCCCGATTGCAGTCGGGGTTTTTTATTTTCCAGAGTTGCCTGCCTCTGAGGAACGTAAATCCCGCATTGACAAGGCCGAAGAGCGCGAAGCCGATAAGTACCGGCAACCGCTCTTCGATGAATCCCATCGTCGCAAGCGCCGCGCCCAGAAGACTGAGTGCCGAAGCACCAAAAAGGCAAAGCGCACCGACAAAGGGGAGAGCCGGGGTGGGGTGTGTAGTCCGACCGGGACTCGAACCCGGAATCTTCACCGTGAAAGGGTGACGGCTTAAACCACTTCGCCTACCGGACCGTGTGCTCTGATCGTGATTGGACGTGCCAGTTCCGTGTTGTCTCTTGGAGTTCAATCCTTCCTTGCAGAGAGGATCATCCAGCCAGACCAGAGCTTGCCG
>CAYUWG010000169.1:0-4496 GCA_964448285.1 uncultured Chromatiales bacterium | reverse complement strand
CACGAGTCGATGTCGTCATTGTCGGTGCCGGTGCCGCCGGGATGATGTGCGCGATCGAGGCCGGTAAGCGCGGAAGATCGGTCTGCGTGATCGAGCACAATGACTCGGTCGGGAAGAAGATCCGCATCTCCGGCGGCGGCAGATGTAATTTCACGAACGTCCATACAAGCCCTGAGAACTTCGTCTCCGACAACCCGCACTTCTGCAAGTCGGCGCTCAGTCGCTATACGCCGCAGGATTTCATTGCCCTCGTCGAGCGACGCGGAATTTCCTATCACGAGAAGAAAGCCGGCCAGCTTTTCTGTGACGGAAGCGCGCAGCAGATCATCGACATGCTGTGCAAGGAGATGGTTCGGGCGGGCGTTCGCGTTGAGACTCAAACGACTGTACAGCGAATCGAAAAGGAGCAACGGTTTCTCGTCGAGACATCGAAAGAAGCGTTCCGCTGCGATTCACTCGTCATTGCGACCGGCGGTCTATCCGTGCCCAAACTCGGTGCGACGAATTTCGGCCATCGAATCGCTTCACAGTTCGGTCTGCGCATCATTCAGCCTTCCGCAGCACTCGTGCCGTTCACTTTCAATGCGACTGATCGGGTTATCTTCGCGCCACTCTCAGGCGTCTCGGTCGAAGCTCTCGTCAAGGTCAACGGCGTTGCGTTTCACGAGAATATCCTCTTTACTCATCGGGGCATTTCCGGGCCGGCAATTCTTCAAGCTTCGCTGTACCGGCGTCCCGGCGACGTCGTCGAGATCAATCTTCTCCCGAACTTTGACGCGATGGATTTTCTTTCCGGGCAAATGCATCGTCGCGCACTTCTTCCTACCGTGCTGAGCACAGTCCTACCGAAGCGATTCGCGGATGTCTGGTGCAACACGTTCACGCAGCCAAAGCCCATGCATGCATACAGCGTCACCGAACTTCGGTCGATCGCTGCGGGATTGACCTCGTGGAAGTTCTCGCCGGCAGGGACGGAAGGCTACCGCACCGCAGAGGTGACTTCCGGCGGCGTCGATACGCGGGAGCTTTCTTCGAAGACGATGGAGTCACGAAGCAACCCCGGACTCTATTTCATCGGAGAGGTTGTCGATGTCACGGGACAACTCGGCGGATACAACTTTCAGTGGGCGTGGGCATCCGGTTGGGCTGCGGGTCAGTCCGCGTAGGCAAGACATCGCAACGGCGTTGAGCGGGTTTGCCGTTGAGTCGATGAAGAGCGTTGCACACAAACGCACTTCGTGCTACTTTCCATCGAACTAATTCCACCATCAGACAGAAGGACATATTTCGTGCAACAGGCAAAAGCAGGCGATACCGTATCAGTACATTACACCGGCACACTCAACGACGGATCAGAGTTCGATTCATCGAAAGGCCGCGAACCGCTGCAGTTCACTCTCGGCGAAGGACAGGTCATTCAGGGATTCGATAAGGCTGTGGACGGAATGAAAGTCGGTGATACGACGACCGTCACGATTCCGGCGGGTGAAGCGTACGGTGAGTACTTGGACGCATACGTTATCCGGGTGGGACGGGAAGAAATTCCGGACGATCTGGAAGTTGAAATCGGAGCCGAACTGACGCTCACCATGAACGATGGCGGAAATATTCCCGTTCGCGTCACCGATCTTTCGGAGACGAGCGTCACACTTGATGCGAACCATCCCCTTGCAGGCAAGGACCTGATATTTGAAATTGAACTGGTTGGAATCGCCTGAGGACACCGGAAATTCCGTTGCAGCAGATAAGCCCAATCAACGAATTCACAAACGATTGAAGAAAGGAAACGTCATGGAGAATCACATCTACAAACACACGGACCTGACGGGGACATCCGCAACGAGCATTGAAGATGCGATCAGTGCTGCGATCTCCCGTGCAGCCAAGACCGTTCGCAACATGCGCTGGTTCGAAGTGCTCGATACACGCGGACATATCGAAGACGGAAATGTGACCCAGTGGCAAGTCACGATTCGCGTCGGTTTTACGCTCGAAGGTTGAACCGCATCGCGCGGTCGAAGCGCAGCAGCGGAGTCACTTCACGGAAGGTCGTTCTTTCGCGCTGAAGCGAAACGACGGTCGTCGGCCTCACGGTATGAGACTGCTCTTCGTCAATTCCACGCGCCCCGATTATCTCGAAGACCAGCTATTCGCCGGATTGACTTCCATCCTCGGTGAGGAAATGGTCGTCCCATATCCCGCGAATGCAAAGTTCTATTTTCCGCGTCGTCCATATCCGAGGAACATGGGACGAGCGAAGCCGCCGTTGCGCTTCCTTCCGGACCGCATCGCACTCGGGAAGCAGCTCAAGCGATTTGCATTCGATGCCGTCGTGATCGGTTCTACGAAGCAGGACACGTTCGAGCGATACTTGGAAATCGAAGATCGCATTCCGAAAGGCCTTCCGTTGATCTACGTTGACGGAGGTGACTGGCCGGAAATCGGCGGCGACGCTCGACGGATGAATTTCGAATCGCTCTTCCATCGAATCGCACAGCGCGATTTCACGCTCATCTTCAAACGAGAGTATGGGACCCATCACGAGTATGCGAAGAACGTAATCCCGTTTCCGATGAGTTGGTACGACGTTCCGGTACCGAAAGCGAAACCGAAGTATCGGGTCACCTGCTGGTGCGTCGAGTCGCACCCGATGCGAACGGAAGCGCTGAAGTTGCTTGCGGGTCATTTCGATTGCGCTTCCAACGGAACGGTTCCGGGACAAACGTTTCGTTCGTATTCCCGGAAGGGCAAGCGCTATCTCCGTGAGCTTTCCGCCGGAGCTATCGCATGCACGTTTCGCGGCGTCGGCTGGGACACGCTGCGATACTGGGAGATTCCCGGCGTTCGAACGTTCATGGTCAGCAACGAACCGCAGATCGTCATTCCGAATAATTTCATTCACGGAGAACACATCGTGTTCTGCAAAGACGATCTCCGTGACCTTCTCGACAAGATTTCCTATTATCTTCGTAACGAACGAGAGCGAGAAGAAATGGCGGCATCGGCTCATACTCACGTCATCACGCACCATACGCACAGAGAGCGCGCACGCACTTTCATTCAGCATCTGAAGGAATGCGGAATCGGGAACTGACGATTCCGTCAACACACTGGAGAACACAATGAACTTTCGAATCGAAGAGGCCTACGAAATTCTTGAACGCACACCGGACGTCCTTCGAACGCTCCTCCAAGGGCTGAGCGATGATTGGATTCGAAGCAACGAAGGCGACGGAACGTGGAGCGCGTTCGACATCGTCGGCCATTATATCCATGGCGAAAAAACGGACTGGATCCCACGAGCGATGCGCATCATCGAGGACGGTGAATCGAAACCGTTCGAGCCGTTCGATCGCTTCGCACAGCTCGAAGAGAGCAAAGGGAAAACGCTCGGTCAACTTCTGGACGAGTTCGCTTCGCTGAGGAAGAAGAACGTCGAGCGGCTCAAAGCGATCATGGCTGAAAGTCCGGCACTGGAAAAAACCGGTATGCATCCGGCGCTCGGTCGCGTCACGCTTCATCAACTGCTTGCCACCTGGGTCGTCCACGATCTCAATCACATTCAGCATATCGTTCGCGTCATGTCGAAACGCTACAAGGAGGATGTCGGTCCATGGGTCGAATACCTGAGAATCCTGTCGCTCTGACGCCGTGGCTTTTCCGCACCGTTCTGGTTTTCCTCCTTCTCTCGCATAACGCGTCAGCCGGCGGATGGCCGCAAGGGAAAGGCAACGGCTTCTTCAAGCTTGGCCTTCAATACATGAGAGCGGAGAAGGTGCACGACGATGAAGGGCAAATCGTGCCAATCCCGGCGCTCACCGACTTGACCATCGCAGCGTATGGAGAGTACGGTGTAACCGATGAACTCACCGTGATTGCGGTGATTCCATTTTACAAGCATCTCTCGATAGAAGCCGGGACGAATCGCGCGACCGGCAAAGTCATTCCCATCGGGCAATCCACATTCGGAATAGCGGATATCGAGGTCGGTGCGCGGTACGGTTTGCTGCATGAAGGACAGGCAGTGCTGAGCGCCGCGCTCATGCTCGGCTTACCGACGGGTGAAGAGCGGCATGCCTATGATTTGCTCACCGGCGACGGCGAGTTCAATCAGCACTTCTCCGTGCAGGCGGGATATTCCTTCTTTCCGACCGAGGCATACGTCTCCGCAGAAATTGGAATCAACAACCGCACGAGCGACTACTCCGATGAATGGCGCTTTGGATTTGAAGCGGGGTATGTGCTCTCGCAGAAGTTCACGATCATCGGGCGCGTGTTCGGCGTGCGTTCGTTGCGAAACGGAGAGAAGAAGATTCTTCCGAACGCGGCGAGCCTGTATTCGAACAACAGCAGTTACATCGCCTATGGACCGATGGTGTTGTTCTATACGAGCGAGCATTTCGGATTGACCGCAACCGTCGTAAGCGTCACGAGCGCGAAGAACATCTTCGATGCGTCGCTCTATTCAGCGGGGATATTCGTCAAGATATAGCACG
>CAYUWG010000168.1:0-4601 GCA_964448285.1 uncultured Chromatiales bacterium | reverse complement strand
CCTACTACAATCGCGTTGTCGTTGCGATGGAACGTGTGTATGGAATTACGTTCTTCGGATTGCGCTTCTTTCGCTACGTTTTCGTTCCGCCATATGAAATAACCGAAGTGCGAAAGCACATGGATGAATTGGGGAGCAAGTCCATCGCTTTGTTGAGCATCGTCGGATTGATCATGGGCGTGATTCTCGCGTTGCAATCACGACCGACGTTAGATCGATTCGGTGCGGGTTCGTTTCTGCCGAATATGATCGCGCTGACGATCGTCCGGGAGTTAGGTCCCGTCATCACGGCATTGATCGTCGCGGGTCGCGTCAGTTCCGGTATCGGCGCGGAACTCGGCTCGATGAAAGTGACCGAGCAAATCGATGCGCTCGAGGTCTCCGCGGTCGATCCGTACAAATTCCTCGTCGTCACGCGCATTCTCGCGTGCACGATCATGCTTCCACTGCTCACGGCCTACGTGGATTTCCTCGCAATCTTCGGAGGCTACATCGCAGAAGCGCTCTCAGGCAACTTCAGCTTTCAACTGTACTTCGCTGAAGTCATTTCGTCGATCACCTTTCTCGACGTGTTGCCCGGCGTCGGGAAAACAGCCGTGTTCGGCTTCATCATCGGGATGATCGGGTGCTATCAGGGCTTCCATTGCGAGGAAGGCACCGAAGGCGTCGGTAAAGCCGCAACGACCGCGGTCGTGCTCGCATCGCTGAACATCATCTTCGTCGATATGATCATCGTTCAACTCACGCTCATGATCTTCGGAGGGTGATGATGCAGGACAGCGTCATGATCGACGTGGAGAACGTCAGGAAATCTTTCGGCGACCATCAGGTTCTGAAGGGCGTATCGATGCGGGTGAAAACGGGCGAGAGCGTTGTCATTCTTGGGCGAAGCGGTATCGGGAAAAGCGTGTTGCTCAAGAGCATCGTCGGGTTGCTCATTCCCGAAGCCGGGCGCATCCGCGTGAAGGACGAGGACGTGATCGGGATGTCCGTTCGGGATTTGAACCGCATCAGGAAAAACATCGGCTACGTCTTTCAATATGCAGCACTGTATGATTCGATGACCGTGCGCGAGAATCTCGAATTTCCCCTGAAGAGACACATGACCATTTCACCCTCCGAAATGGAAGAGCAGGTCGTAGAACAGTTGCGTTTGGTTCATTTAGAAGACGCGATAGACAAGATGCCGTCCGAACTGAGCGGCGGTATGAAAAAGCGCGTTGGACTTGCACGCGCCATCATCACGAGACCGGAAATCGTTCTCTATGATGAACCCACAGCCGGACTCGATCCCATCACGGCGCGGGGGATCAGCGAGTTGATTCTCAGCCTTGAAGAACACTTCGGTATTACATCGATCACCGTGACGCACGATCTCGAATGCGCAGAGACCGTCGCGGACGAAATTTTCATTCTCGATAACGGACAATTCATTCACCGCGGCACGTTCGAAGAACTTCAACGAAAGGACGACGAACTCACCCGCGCATTTTTTCGGTCAACACTATGAAAGAACATCTCTCTCGCGCCCGCGTCGGTTTTCTCATCTTCATCGGAGTCGTCACCTTCGTCGTTGCCATTTTCCTTGTCGGTGAAAAGAGCCAACTCTTCAGCAGCACGTTCACGATCTACGTGAACTTCGGCGCGGCTGAAGGTGTGAAGAAGGGGACGTTTGTCGTTCTCTCGGGGTTCAACGTTGGAACGGTAACCGACATTCAGCTTTCTCCGAAGGCGGATTCCGTGCGCCTGACACTTCGTTTGAGCGACCGGATTAAGCCATTCATCAAGGCGGATTCGAAAGCGGAGATCAAACAAGAAGGACTCGTCGGCAACAAGATTATCAACGTGACGACCGGCACGGACGACCTTGCACCCATCGGAGAAGGCGGCTTCATCCAGGGTGTAGCGCCGTTCGCACTCACCGGGCTTGCCGACAACGTCGCTGCCATGCTCGATACGGCGAAGATCGTCGGCGGCGAACTGCACATTTTGCTTCGCGAGATCAATGAAGGGCGCGGAACGCTCGGACAGCTCTTCAAGAATCCCTCGCTCTACAATCACTTCCTCGATGTGACCGAGCGCACCGAACAGGGATTGCTGCTCGCGACGGGGCAACTGATGCGACTGACCGACTTGATGGGAACCGTAACGCGGTCCGTCGATCTCCTCGTGAGGAAAGCGGATACGACGGTGTCATCTTCAAACGTCATCTCCCGTGAGGTTGAAACGTTGCTTCACAATCTCAACACAGGGAAAGGCACTGTTGGCGCATTGCTGACCGACAGGAAGCTGTACGATTCTCTCATCACGCTCATGAGCGCATTGACGGATGCAATGCACGATGCGGGTAATGCCTCGAACCAGATTGCGCAAAGCGTCCATGCGATGCGGGGGCATTGGTTATTCGGACGCTTCATGGCAGGGGACGAGTACGACGAAAGCCAACCGCCTGTCTCGTCCTATCAACAACGCATGAGGGAATTGAGCCTTCGGGCTGCCGAATTGGACCGTCGTGAGCGCGAGCTTGAAGAGCTGATCAGGAAGCTCGGATTGGAAGAGAAATCGAATCGATGACCGTCATCGTTCTCGGGCATCTCGTGCTCGACGAGATTCACACGCACGACGGGAAAGTGATCGAGAGCCTCGGCGGGATTTACTTTCCGCTCAGCGCCTTCGGAGCGCTTGCTCAGATTATTGACCGCATTCTTCCGTTCTTTCCGGTTGGCTTCGATGCCGAACGACAACTCCACGAAGCGCTGAGAATTTTTCCGCAGATCGATGTATCGGGACTGAATTCCGTTTCATCGGAGAACACCCGCGTCCGTCTGTTTCACGATTCACCGGGTTCATACAACACACAACTCGTGCGAAGCCTTCAGCCGATTCCGTTCGAATCCTTCTCCACGACTTTGCCAAATGCCGATCTCATCTACATCAACATGATGACGGGCGACGACGTCACCGTCGAAACGATGGAGCGTGTGCGTCGATCGACGGACGCGCTGATTTACTTGGACTTGCACATGATCGCGTATCGCGTCAGGAACGACGGCCACAGACATCACGCACCGGTTGAGCAGTGGGAGCGCATCGTTGCCGCGGTGGATATTCTCCAATGCAACGAGCAGGAGTTTCGTATGATCGGAGGCGACGTTGAGAATGATGAAAGAGCAGGAGAGATATTCACTGCATCGAACCTCCGGTCGATCATCGTGACGATGGGCGCCGCCGGAGCGAGAGTGTACGAGAGAAACGGACAGTGCGAGCTTATCCCCGCGCGACATATCCCGCACGTGGTCGATTCCACCGGTTGCGGCGACGTCTTTGGAACGACGGCAGCATACGGCATCGCATCCGGATTAACCATCGTCGATGCGTGTTCGCGCGCAGCCGAGGCGGCAGCGTTCGTGGCGACCATTCCCGGTTCCATCGGCATCGAAGGCATTCGTTCCGTTTTCCCGGAGGTCGCATGAATGTGATGATAACCGGTGCGCACGGTCTTCTCGGGCAAAAGCTTGCGTTGGTCATCGCGCGCGAGAGTGATGCGGAATTGCTCCTTACGGATCTCGCATCGGATTCATTCTTCGACAATCCACGGTTCGACTATGCACAACTCGACATCACGCGCGTCGCGGACGTGAAGAGCCTGGTCAGGAGTTATCAACCCGACGTCATTATCAACGCGGCGGCGATGACGGACGTGGACCGTTGCGAGATCGAACGCGAGCAGGCGTGGCGCCTCAACGTCGATGCGGTGAAGAACATTCTCATCGCGGCCCGTTCGTTCGACACGCACATCGTTCAAATCAGCACGGACTATGTGTTCGATGGAGCCGAGGGAAATTACACGGAGAAGTCGCGGCCCAACCCGCAGAGTTATTACGGCAAATCGAAACTCGCCGCGGAGAACGCGATCCTTTCGAGCGGCTTGAAGAGCACGATCGTACGGACGCAGGTTCTCTACGGAACGGGGTATCACGTGCGGCAGAACTTCGTCTCGTGGGTTCTCGCGATGCTCGAACGAAAGCAACCCTTTCGCGTCGTCACCGACCAGGTCGGTAATCCGACATTGGCAGACGACCTTGCCTACGGTATTTTGCGAATCGCCGAAAAGCGTGCGACGGGCATCTACCACGTTTGTGGGAGTGAAGTCGTTGACCGCTTTCGTTTCGCGCAGGAGGTCGCACAAATCTTCGACTTCGATAAAAACCTCATCTCGCCGACGACGACTTCCGAAATAAAACAGGAGGCTCCGCGACCGAAAAACTCGAGCTTCATCACGTTGAAGTTCGAATCGGAATTCTTCTTCAAGCTCTCCGGGTGCTCTGCCGGATTACAAGTCCTCCGGCAGCAGTACAGGGACGGCGCAAACCATGTAAACCTTCTCAAAGCCCTTTAGACACAGAACGAAACATGCTCGATATCAAACGCATCCGTGAAACGCCCGACGCCATTCGCATCGGTATTCGAAACAAGAAAGAACGCGACCGGCTCGACGAGTTGCTCGCGTTCGATGCGAAACGGCGCGCCATCATTCAGGAAGTCGAAGCGCTCAAGAACAAGCGCAACACCGTTTCACAGCAGATTGCAGAACTCAAGAA
>CAYUWG010000167.1:0-4679 GCA_964448285.1 uncultured Chromatiales bacterium | reverse complement strand
TCTCCGTGGTTAGCTCTGTTGAATTGTCACATTCTGGAGTCCATATGTCGCGCTATCCTTTCATCTGTTTGCTGTTCGGTTTCACGATCCTTGCGCCTGCCCAGGAAAAAAGAGACGCGCAGCCCGTTCGCGTTTACATCGATTGCGGGTACTGCGACGAAGATTACATCCGCACGGAGTTAACATGGGTCAACTACGTCCGTGACCGACTGCTTGCAGACGTGCACGTTCTCGTCACCACACAATCGACCGGCTCCGGCGGAAGGGAGTACACGTTCTCATTCATCGGACAGAACGCGGCAGCCGGAATGAACGACACGCTGAGAGCCAACACGAAGGAATCCGATTCGGAAGAAACGATCCGCAATGTGATCCTTCATACTCTGAAACTCGGCTTGCTTCGCTATGCGGCGAGGACGCCCGTTGCCGAACACCTCGCGATCTCGTTCAACAAACCTGAAGGGGAGACCGTCACTGCAGTGGATTCGTGGGATAACTGGGTCTTCCGAACGAGCATAAACGGTAACATCAACGGCGAAAAATCCAGCACGTCAATGTGGCTTTCCGGGGGGTTCAGTGCAGGCAGGATCACGCATGACTGGAAGATCAACGCATCGATCGACCTGAACTACAACCAGAACGATTTCACCTTCGATGAACAGACGCCGACCGGAACAGTGTCGCGCACGGTGACAAGCCTCTCTCGAGGGCAATATCTCAGCAGCCTGATTGCGAGAAGCATCGACGATCACTGGTCAGTCGGGGCATACGCATCGCTTTCAACGAGTACATACAGCAACACACGTCTGAGTGTCCGATTTACTCCGGCGCTTGAATACAACATTTTCCCTTACTCGCAGTCCACGAGAAAGGAATTGCGCATCATCTATGAAATCTCCTACAATCCCGTACGCTACTTCGAAGAAACGATATATGATCACACGTCGGAGACGCTCTTCAGTCACAATCTCTCGTCGACGTTGAAGTTGAGGGAGCCCTGGGGTTCTGTAAGCACGACACTCGAGGGGATGCATTACCTTCATGATATTAAGAAAAGGCGGCTTCGACTCTCCGTCGATTTGTCTCTGAATCTCGTCGAAGGTCTTTCATTCAATGTGAGCGGCTCCGTTTCGAAAATCAATGACCAACTTTTTCTCGCGAAGAAGGGAGCGACTCCTGAAGAAGTCCTGCTTCGTCAAACGCAGTTGGCGACGAGCTACTACTACTGGTCGTACTTTGGTTTATCCTATACGTTCGGCGCGATCTACAACAACATTGTCAATCCGCGTTTCGGCTCTTAGGATTAACGGAATCATTGTCCATCCAGCCGATACTCTTTGAATCGAATGGTGAACGTCGAGCCGACGTCTTTCGTGCTCATGACATCCAGCTCAGCGTTGTGTACGTCCACGTACTGCTTCGCCAGAGCGAGGCCTAAACCGAGACCTTCGTAAGCGCGCGAATACCCCGACTGCTCCTGCGAGTACGGTTTGAAGATATAGGGCAGGAACTCCGAAGCAATGCCGATACCGGTATCCTGAACAGAGTAACACACACTTCCATTCTCAAAGTGAAATCGTGCGGTAATGGAGCCCTTTCGCGTGTACTTGATCGCATTCTCGATGAGATTCCCTACAGCTTGCGCAATGAAGTACGGATCGACATGAATGAGATAACGTGCATCGGACTCCATGACGCAATGCAATTCGAGATTTCTCTCCGAGGCCGCAAACCGGAATTCACTCGCGATGGATCGCAGGAGTTGCTCCGCATCCATCCATTCGAAATGCGTCTCTACGTCGCCCACTTGGAGGCGTGAAAACGTCAGGATCATATCTACCGTCCGTGAGAGACGACGCCCGCTTTGGATGATCGCTTCAACGCTATCCATCATTTCGGGATTGTTCATTTCCTTGAAGTCATCCGCGAGAAATTGCGAGAAGCCGATGATACTGTTGAGCGGCGTCCGTATTTCATGGGACATGTTCGCGATGAACGCGTCTTTCAATTTATCTGCGCGCTCAGCACGCTCCTTCGCATCGACAAGGACTTGCTCGTAGAGAACACGCTGCGTGATGTCATGGGAGTTTACGACGCCCCGCAAGGTTCCTTCACTCGTGCGAAAGGCTTTTGCCACTGCTTCTAGGTTCACCCATGAACCATCCGCGTGACGGAGCCGCACTTCGAAATGCTGAAGAGTGCCCGGTTCCTTAAAGGTAGTTCTGAGCGTGTGAACTGCTTGATCCCGGTCGTCAGGATGGATATAGCGAAGCATTCGATTCCCGATAACGTCAGCGAAGTTGTATCCGAGAACACGAAAGACCGACGGACTTGCGTATTGGATGAAACCGCGATCATCGAGAACGGAGGTGATGTCCGTCGATTGCTCGATGATAGAACGGAAATACTCTTCGCGCTCACGCACTGCGGAAAGCGCCCGCTGTCGTTCAATGGTGACGCCTATGATATCCGATACCGTTTCCAAAGCTTCGCGCTCTACCTGCGTCCACGTGCGTTCCTTTCGACACTCGTCGAAACCGACCATCCCCCAGAGTTCCCCAGCTACGGTAATCCGACTCGACAGAATCGAGCGGATATCCTGCTGCCTTAGAAACTCACGTTCATGTTCGGGAAAGTCTTCTATGTTTCCTTCAAGCAGTTGACCGCTTTTCCAGAGTTGCAGCCAACGTGTGAATCCGAACGCTTCGAGATCCAGGTCCTGCATCGACTCGTCATCGAGGACTTGTCTCGTCACTTCGGATACCCATTCGAACCTCTGACTGGTGTACACACGACCATCATCGCCGATTCGATTTTCGAAGATGTACATGCGGCTGACATCGATTGCCTGACCGACTCGTTCGAGTATTCGCTGTATGCAGTGTTCCCATTGCTCAGCCTTCAACAATTCCTCCGATGCGTATCGAACGGCTTGAAGCACTCTGTCCCGATGAAGGATCTGTTCTTCGGATTCCTTCTCGACCGTGATGTTTCGAACGAAGCCTTCGTAGAATTGTGTCCTCCCGGATTCATCCTTGATCGGACGTACGTTGACGCTCACCCAGATCAGTGCATTGTCCTTTCGCTTCCATCGCACTTCAAACGTTCGCTCCGAATCATCGCCTTCAAACCGCTGCATGATTTGCTTCCGCTCTTCGGGAGTGAAATAGATGTCGGTTTCGAGATCGCAATGAAGGAGCTCGTCATGCGTGGCGTATCCCAACATGCGGACAAGCTCGTTGTTCACGACGATGAACCGGCCGTCAACCGTTGAGCGATAGATACCGATCGGCGCCTTCTCTACGAGTTCGACGAAGCGCTTCTCGGATGTCTCGAGCTTCATCTGCATCAGCTTTCTTTGCGTGATGTCCTGCTTCACGGCAAGGTAATGCGTGATGACGCCTGCGTCGTTGAAAATGGGAGCGATCGATGCCGATTCCCAGAAGAGTTCACCGGTCTTCTTGCGGTTGTGAAATTCTCCCTGCCATTCACCGCCGTTGCTTATGGTTAACCAAAGTTCCGCGTACTCTACGTCGCTCGTTTCTCCGGATTTGAGGAAGCGTGGATTCTTCCCGATGACCTCCGAAAACGCGTAGCCCGTCAGTTCACAGAAGCGCGGATTCACGTACTCGATATCACCTTTGCCATCGGTGATTATAATGGAAGACGTCGTTCGCTCGACCGCGTGTGAAAGCTTTCTCAGAAGTTGTTCCTTACTTTTTTCCTGAGTCACATCGCGCACGACGGCTTGAAGAAGGACTTGCCCATCGATGTCGATTCGGTGGAGTGATACTTCCGAGTCGAATGGCGTACCGTCGAGGCGCTGATGCTTCCATGAAAAGCGCTGAGGTGTTCCACTAAGCGCTGCATGAATTTTCTCTCGTGCCTTTTCGATGCTGGTTCGTCCATCCGGCTGCATCGTCGGAGAAATTTCAAACGGGGTTTTCCCAAGAAGATCATCGCACTGAGCTTCGAACATGCGCTCAGCGGCGGGATTGCAGTCGATCACGCGTTCATCTTTTATCGTGAAGATCGCATCGACTGCATACTCGAAAAGGTACCTGTAGATATCGTTATTGTGATTCTCCATGAGATTGCTCTTGGCGGCAGATAACTCCACTGGTGAACATAGAGTGCAAAGCGCAAAACGTCAAGACGGACGGTTATCTCCCGTGAAGTTCCTGCAATGCATCAAGATAAAGCGCACGTCCTCTGGCGACGTGCGCTTGCTCATTGCGTTGCTCAGCTTCGAAGCGTTGCGCTCATCTCCACCTGAATCGCACCCAGCGCTCGCGATACCGGGCAGTTCTTCTTTGCGGTTTCAGCGAGTTCCTGGAATTGCGCTTCATCGATTCCGGGGACGACACACTCCGTCGTGAGCGCCGATTTCGTTATGCTGAATCCTGTCTCGCCTTTTTCAAGGTGTACTTTCGCAGTAGTCTCTACGCTCGTCGGCGTGAAGCCCGCTTTCGCAAGGCCGTTCGCGAATGCCATGGAGAAGCAGCCGGCGTGTGCGGCGGCAATCAGTTCTTCAGGGTTCGTTCCGACGCCTTCTTCGAAGCGTGAAGCGAACGAGTATTGTCCCTCGAATGCGCCGTTTCCAAACCTCATCGTTCCCTTACCCTCAGGAAGATTCCCTTCCCAGCGTGCGTTTGCAGTTCGTATTGGCATTATGTGTA
>CAYUWG010000166.1:0-4864 GCA_964448285.1 uncultured Chromatiales bacterium | reverse complement strand
AGAAAAGCTTTCCGCAAAGCGGCTTATCGCCGATGCCAATGTCTCGATGGGTAATCTGAAGATCAGCGTATCGAACTACAAGGAAGCGGAAGGTCACTTACGAAAAGGGATGAAGTATGCGGAAGACAACCATGATGCAGTGATGCTGATAAACGCCTCTAATATTCTCGGTGGGCTTCTGCAGGACATGGGCAGGCAATCCGAAGCAATGCGTTTCTATCGAAAAGCGCTCGAAGTTTCGGAGCGAATCGGCTTGAAGAGTGGAATAGCGACGGCGCTCAATAACATTTCTATCGCTCTCGGAGCTTTAGGTAAAATTGACAGCGCTATCGAATTACAAAACCGAAGTATGAAACTCTATGAAGAAACGCATGACAAAGACGGCGTCGCCGGCACGTTGGTCAACATCGGTGTTTTTTATTTACGACGAAGTCTGCCTGATCAGGCGATCGGGTATTTGAAAAAGGGGTTGCTCATCAGCGAAGAGATAGGTCATAAACGATGGATGAAAAATGCTTTGGCGAATCTCAGTACTGCATATAGAATGCAACGACAATTCGACAAGGCGCTCGAACTACTGGATCGAGAGCTTAAACTCATTGAAGCGCTTGGCGATAAGGAAGGGATTCGACACGCGCTTTTACGAAAGGCAAACATTTTCTCGGGGCTTGAGAAATACCCCGAAGCGTTGGATATCTATGATCAGTGCATACAACTTGCTGAACGATCCGGAGATAAACCATTGCTCGCGTTGGCGCTCGGGAACAGCGCAGGGATGCATTATCTGCTTGGGAGAGATGACAAAGCATTAGAACTCGGAGAGCAATCAATCAGGATGTATGAGGCGATGAGTGATTCTATCGGGATGATGACACCACTCAATCTTCTGGCGCGTGTCCATACAAAATCAAGAAATTTCAGCAGAGCAAAAGATATCTTAGAGCGCATCGTAAAAATCGCGAATGCCATTGGGCATCGAAGAAACGTAGCAATGTGCCTTGGCAATCTGGCTGAAGTGTATAAATCAGAGAATAATATCGACAGCGCATTGATTCTATGTGATCGTAGTCTGGCGATATATCGGGAGCTGAATGATAAACAGGGTATTGGAAATACACTTAACAAAATCGCGATGATTCATCGGGATCGCGGGAAATATCGGGAAGCGATCGAATTGCTCGAGCAAAGTCTCCAACTCGCGGAAGAAGTTGGAGACAAGAGTGGGCAATCCATTGCGATGAATAACATTGCCGGACTTCTGTCGACAATGGGCAACCCGGACAAAGCGCGGGAAATGTTCGAGAAAGTTTACCGGCATCAGCAGGCGATAGGTAATAAAGAGGGTATGGCTATAGCGCTGAAAAACATTGCCAATACTCACATGGAGAGAGGCGATAGTGAAAAAGGATTGCCTCTTTTTAAGCAGAGCATGAAAATTTACGAAGAGATTGGCGACAAAGCGGCAGTGTTAGGGGTGCTCCACAGTATCGGGAGAATCCATCAGCGCAACGAGCAATACGACAAAGTGATTGAGATCGAAAAGAAGATTCTCAAACTGAGCGAGGAAATGGGGAATAAAATTCAAGCAGTTGAGGCGCTTACAACGATCGCGGATGTCATGAGCAAGCAAGGGAAGCTCGATATCGCGCTCGATCACGCAAACAGAGGATTAGCTGTCGCAAAAGAACTCGATCATCATAAATCAATAATGGACGCCTATGGCGCTCTCACAAACGTTTCCGTGGCGCGTAATGACTTCGTAAAAGCCTATGAATACTATAAAAAACATATCGGGACAAGGGATTCTCTGTTTAATGAGACGAATATCAAATCCATCAATGAATTGACTGCGAAATACGAGAGTGAGAAAAAAGGTCAACAGATTGCCTTGCTTGAGAAGGACAAAGCGCTTCAAACATCCGAGCTGGAGCGGAAAAAGAAAGAGCTATTCCTTCAGCAGATTGAAGCAGATCGCAATCGTCAGTTAGCAAGAGTGTTTGCAGTCGAGCATGAACGACAACTCATGGAGTTGAGTAACCGGACAACGCAATTGGAGTTACAAACACAGCGTCTGCGTCTCGAACAGGCCGAGAAGGAGAAGGTAAAGAAAGAGAAAGAGTATCAGGCATCGATCGCAACGCGCGAGACGAGCTTGAGAAACGCGCTGATCGCAGGCATGATGCTGTTTTTCATCGCAGGATTTCTTGGCGTGAAACGGATTCAGGCCAAGCGCACCGAAGCGCTTCTTCGCGCGGAGGCCGCGGAATTCCAGGCGAGAGCATTGGAAGCGGAGTCTGAGCGCCGTGAGCGGGAATACCAGAAAGAGTTCACGCGGAATCTCATCATGTCGCAGGAACAGGAGCGCAAGCGTATCGCCGGCGAACTCCACGACAGTGTCGGGCAGGAGGTTCTTATCATCAACAATCTGATGTCTCTCCTATCGCACTCCGCATCGCTCGATACAGAAGCGAGACAGCAATTGGAACAGGCGAAGGATACGACAACCTCCCTGTTGGATACCGTGCGGCAGATATCACGGAATCTCCGTCCTGCACAATTAGACGAACTTGGCCTCACCGATGCGCTCTCCGCATCACTCGATAAAGTAAAGAACGTTTCATCGGTTTCACTGACGTGTTCCATCGCACCGCTCGACGGCTTATTCGATAAGGAGAAAGAGATCAATCTTTATCGAATTGTTCAGGAGGGAATGAACAATGTACTCAAACATGCCCACGCGAGGAATGCAGACGTCACGATCTTACGAACGAATGGAGCGGTCGAATTGACGATCAGTGACGATGGAAAAGGATTTGACGCAACTGGTTCGCGCAGCCACTGGGGTTTGGGTTTGAAGGGGATTTTCGAACGAGTGGCAATCTTAGGAGGGGACATGAACATCAATTCAGCTGCCCAACATGGGACAAGAATCGAAATACGACTGCCGATAGAAACACATCCTGAGCGAACTCATGTGCTGTAATACGAGAGACAAGTCCATGCGCATTCCATTCCAACGAAGGACACTGCAACGCTATTCCCCACTTGAAAGGGATCTCAAGAAATGACGATGCCGCATTCATCCACCACGATAGTCGTGGCAGATGATCATCCGATGTTTCGTCACGGATTGATCGAAGTGATTCAGAAGCGCGAGGGATACCACGTGCTTGCAGAAGCCAATGACGGTGAAGAGGCTGTGTTAATGATCGAACGGTTCAAACCGAACATCGCTATACTTGATCTCAAAATGCCAAGGAAAAACGGACTCGAAGTGGTGAGAAGTATCCTCCAAAGCGAGCTTGCAATCTTCACCATCATTCTGACGATGTACGATGAAGAGGAGATGTTTCGAAAAGCAGTCGATCTTGGCGTCATGGGATACATTCTCAAGGAAAGTGCGGTTGATGAAATCGTGCAGGGAATCGCGGTGGTTGCACGAGGCGATTGTTACTACAGTCCTTCTCTCGCCGCTCGAGCGTTGAAAGCGAAAACATCGAATACGCCGACTCAAGAACAGGAAGATTTAGAATCTCTCACTCCAACCGAGCGAAAAGTGCTTGCCATGGTCGCGGAGTACAAATCCACAGTCGAAATTGCCGACGAACTCTATATCAGTCCGAGAACGGTAGAACATCACCGTGAGCACATCTGTCAGAAGCTGAATCTCACGGGACGGTACTCTCTGGTCCGTTACGCACTCGAACACCGTAATACGTTGAACTTGGAATAAACACACAGGGGACACGAGGGAATCTCTTCGTTTCTTCGTGTGCGATTCAAACAACCGTGAAAATCCAAAGTCTCACTTTAGAATTTCACGGTTGCGCTGCTACATTTTTGGAAGGTACGTGAGAAGGAAATCTCTCAATCCTGTCACACGAATCTGCTTCCTGAGGACGTAATCCTCCGTTCCCGGTGTGATGAAGTAGTTTTTCTTTGTTCCTAAGTCGGCGATGGTTTCATGGAAGCCCTTCGAGATCGTAGGAACCCTCGAGAGCTTGATCTCGATGCACGCAACGGGCTTGCTTCCCTTCACGAGCACCAGATCGCTTTCCGCACCGTGATGCGTCCGTGAGTAGAACAGACGAATGTGTGACGGTTTCACCTGATGAATCTGTTCGATCACATACCCTTCCCACGACGCACCTGCGATGACGTTCCCGTGAATGTCGCTGAACCGCGAAAGCTGGCAGAGGCGATGCAGCACTCCGCTGTCGCGCCAATAAATCTTCGGTGTTTTCACTAAGCGTTTCTTTGCGTTGAGGAAATACGCGGGCAGCTTCTGGATGAGAAACGCACCTTCCAGAAAATCGAGATAGCGGTTCACCGTCGGCGTCGAGACTCCGAGCGATTTCGCGAACACTTCCGCGTTCCAGATACCGCCGTGATAATGCGCTAACATGCTCCAGAAATTTCTCATCGTGGTACTCGAGAAGGACGTCCCGAACAGATACGACAGATCGCGTTCGATATAAGTCGTGATAAACGCATCGAGCCAGTCCTTGCTTGCACGATCGGTCGGGGCCGTGAACGCTTTGGGAAATCCTCCCCGGAACCAGTGTTTCTTCAACGCCGCTTCGCCGTCAACTTCGGAAAGTGAAACGGGATGGAGATAGGAGTAATACACCCTGCCTGCCAACGACTCTGAAACGCCTTTGACCAGATGAGGTGAAGCGGAGCCGAGCAACAGAAATCTTCCGCTCACGCGATGGTCGTCGATCAGCGAACGCAAGAGCGAAAACAACTCCGGCTTGCGCTGTACCTCGTCGATGATCACGAGCTTGTTCCGGTGCGCTTCGAGAAACGCTTCGGCATCGTCGAGTTTGTGCAGGTCCCTCAAGCGTTCAAGATCGATATAGAG
>CAYUWG010000165.1:0-4920 GCA_964448285.1 uncultured Chromatiales bacterium | reverse complement strand
TCTCATCACTTCTTATACTTACGAAAAACCCCTTATGAAAAGGAACCGCCTTCATCAGAGAACTGATGAAGGCGGCAGTGAAGATAACGGGGTGGACTTAAGAAGGAAGATCGTCCGCTATTTAACCACGACGATCAGTGTCATCTTTGAATGGAGGCATTATCACTGTTTATCCTGCCATCCGTTGTAACGGTGACTGTTTGTGCAACCATCTGATGTCAAGTATAGCTTTCCGAAGATGAGGTACATCACAATCCGTTGGAATCGCGTGTTCATGCGTTGATGAGGTGGTGCGTATTCCATCCCTATGGATCCTTATTCCTTTGTGAGTTGCGAATGTTGCTCCGGCAGTAAATTGGAGGTGGCTCTACCAGCGCGAACCGACTCAAGTCTCGTGAGGCGTTGATTCAATCCTTGGTTCACTTGCACGATCTCTTTATTTGCTTGCACTAATGATTGGACGGTTGATTTAAGTTGCTCGATTTCGCTGAGAGCCTCTTTCAAATCCGCAGTGCGTTTCTCCAACGCCTGAACCGCAGCCATGTTTACACCATCGAACGCAAGCGTGGTAATACTGAGACTGTCGGTTCCACCGAGTCGAAATGCCTGCCAGAAATCCTGCGCCATGGGACCGATGTAGCGAACCGAGGGATCATTGGCTTTGTAATTCCATTCCGTGATCGGTAATGCCCGGATGCGTGCTAGTACCGACTCTCCATCGATTTCACGGAAATTTTCTTTCTTATTGCGATCACAAATCACTGACCAGGATGTCCCACTTGCGGCAAGCGACACACCAGTTGACAAGTCATTTTTGGAGAACAATCGATAACCACCATCAAACCTCATTGTCATCTGATTATCAGCGCTCGAATTGGTATAACTCGCAACAGAGTTATCTCCGATAATAAATGAACCTTCCCTACTGTTCGTTGATACATAATTTCCTATCGCAGTAGAATAATTCCCGCTGGCAGAGGTATAAAAACCGATAGATGTTGTTCTACTCCCTGATGCATTTGCATGATCACCGAATGCCGTGGAATAAGCACCACTCGCGTACGACAAGTATCCCGACGCAATCGAAATATCTCCGGTCGCCTCCGAGTATGAACCAAACGCCGTCGAATAATCACCGCTGGCAAGCGTACTATGACCGAAAGCTGCAGAATAATTGCCAATTCGCGAATCATCCCACCGATCACTATTGACGTACCCTGCGCGAAATGCTGCCCTTTTAGGATACCAGTGCATGCGCGTTCCAAGTCCTAATGAAAGAGCCGTCCCGGTTCCGTACGTACCCACTGCTAGCAATCCTTCCGTACCTCCCACATGAAGCTGAGCTAATGGAGTGCTTGTCCCAATGCCCACTTTTGCATCGAGAATATTTACTTCATCGACGTATTGATTATCAAACTCTATTCTACCGGCTGTAGAGCCAATCCCCAGCCATTGATCGTCTGCGCCTGCATCAGCGAACGCGTTGCCAGATGTCATTGACCCAACAGCTGTAATATCGCCGGAAGCAGGTGTTTCCCATGTAGCTAAACCGCTCGCATCCGATGTAAGAACTTTCCCAGATCCTGGTGTACCGCCTGTAATTTTCACTTGACCGACAACATGTAATTTTGCATCCGGTGCTGTTGCGCCGAGACCAACATTACCGCTACTATTGATGAACAAACCATCAGAGACTGTCGAATTAGAAAAAAGCCTATACCCACCATCGAACCGCATCGTCATCTGGTTATTTGCACTCGATGTCGTAGTAGTACTCGTGGAATTGTCACCTACGATTATTGAACCATCTTTGCTGTTCGTTGAAACGTAATTCCCTAGCGCCATCGAATAAATTCCGGTTGCGCTTGCAACGTATCCGAACGCTGTCGAATAGTTTCCGCTGGCAGTCGTATAGTATCCCATTGCCGTCGAGGTAGTACCGCTGGCGGTTGTGCCTTCTCCCATCGCAATCGAAGTAACGCCACTGGCGGTCGTGCTGTTTCCCAATGCAGTTGCGTATGTCGCGCTGGAAGTCGAATAGTAGCCCATCGCGGTTGCATAATTTCCTGTCGCCGTGGTATTTCTTCCGAATGCAACCGATGCCGTACCGCTTGCCTTGGGATTCAACCCGAAAGCGGTTGAATACGAGCCAATATTTGCATCATCCCATTCGGTGGTGGTTTCACCAGCACGAAATGCGGCTTTCGCTGGATACCACATGAAGCGCATGCCCGCACCTGTTGCCGGGATTGCCCCTGAACCATAACCACCTTTCAGCAAAAAACCTGCGTCGGTATTGAGTTTCAGCAGATTTACACTCGAAGCATCATCCACTGTAAAGGCAGAGGTCTGTGCGTTTGCGCTCTGTACGAAGAGGACGATTGCGAGCAAGATGAGAGGAAATAATTTGTAGAAACATGTCATTGATTTCATGATTTTCTCCTCGTTAAAATGATAAATGTTCGTAAACATGTTCTTGGAAGCAATTTCATAAACGTGGGCACAAGGTGAGCCGCAGTCCGCGTTTTGGCTGAGATTTGTCGTCGTGGTCAACTGTGGTATTGCGAAGTTCACGATACAAACATATCGTGAATACAAAAGCACAAATATCCCATGTTTATGGGGTATAAGGTCGAATACGCATCCCATATTCATGTAGGTTGAAAATCAGCCTTGAACATGCTGCATAGGATAATTTGCCATAAGCGAAATTCATTGCGATTTCACCTCGTTCTCCCGTGAGCGGCACATTACGGCGGTTTGACAAGGGCTTGGATTGGTCTGACATAAAAAATACTGCCCGCTCAAAGGCGGGCAGTTTTACACATGTGTAAGGGCAGATGTTGGTGGAGATATCAGTAATCCTGCTGCTCCTGGCCAACTTTTCGCACGCTGTCTTCTTCGCCTTCTGGCTTAGTTTCTTCCTGATCCTCTCTAACTTCAGGAACCATGATACCGCCGCCTGAGATGTTGTTCAGTTCATCGGACGGAAGTTCGGTGGGATGGGGGTCGTTCGTGGCCATGTTGTTACTCCTATTGTTGGTAAATGGAAATGTGAATTATCCTGATGATTGCTGGAAATTGCGATGATCAAACTGTGTATTAGTATTCCTGTTGTTCTTTTCCAGCTTTTCGACAGTCGTCCTCTTCGCCTTCTGGCTTAGTTTCTTCCTGATCCTCTATAACATCAGGAACCATGATACCACCGCCTGAGATGTTGTTCAGTTCATCGGACGGAAGTTCGGTGGGATGGGGGTCGTTCGTGGCCATGTTGTTACTCCTATTGTTGGTGAATGAAAATGTGAATGGGGTATTCTGAGAACCTTACGTATGAATGTCGTTACTGGTGCGCCGTGATTCCGAAGCTTGAACGTTATCAAACTTCAGTGCGGAGGGCGTGACTTTATCCGGTTTCTTCAAATCGTAAATCTGCGAAGGCTCAGAGTGCTGAAAGCGATTACTGACTGAAACGACCTGGAATACATTGTACTCAGTCAGGTTGCTCAGGTCTATCAGCATCGTAAAGCTGATATCTCTCAGGACTTTCGACGTCCCTTGCACGCACTTCTGATTCGTGTTGTTCGCCCGCAGAAGGCGATACGGTCGAAATCTCTTGCTTTGCCACGAGGGCAGCGCTGCCGTGCAGCATTTGTGTCGATCATTCCGGTGATGTTGCTCGGAGGCGAAGGCGGATATGAGTCGATGACAATGGTATATCCCAGACGCATAATATGAGCTGCGCTTTTCGATTTGGCTAAGTATTGTCGTCGTGGTCATTTGGGTTATCGCTAAGTTTACGATACAAATCTATCGTGCACGCGAACCGAGCGGTATCACATGTTCAGGGGATAACGGTAAAATCAATATCCCATATTCATGTAGGGTGATGAGGAGCAGCCCATACAAGCTGAATAAGACACGTTGCCATGATCGAAATTCATTGCGATTTCACCGCGTTCTTCCGTGAGCGGCGTATTACGGCAATTTGACAAGGACTTTGGATTGATCAGGCACAAGCGTGCACCTGTACAGATGAACAGGGACCATGCGTCGATCGCGGTCTCACTGACGAGGTGTATTGCAGACAGGCAAGAAATTGAACGGAGTAACGGAATTCGGTAACATTCGCACCCTCGCTCGCAACGCACGAGGGTACAGTGTTTTCAAGAACAATTATGAGGCTGCGCTATGATGTGGTTCACAAAAGATTTCAACTCATTCCTGAAGGACTTGGAAAAGAACAACAACACGGAATGGTTCAAAGCGAACAAGAAACGATTCGAAGCAACGGTGAAGGAGCCGTTCATCGTTTTTATCGATGAGCTGATTGCGCGCATTCGCAAGCAGGATCCGGCAGTGACGATGCGTGCGAAGGAAGCAGTCTTTCGTATCAACCGCGATGTTCGGTTCAGTGCGGATAAGTTGCCGTACAAGACACACATGTCGGCGCTGATTTCCGAGGGACCGAAGAAAGACAAGTCCAGACCGGGCGTCTATATCGAGTTCACTTCGAAGGAACTTCGCTTTTACAGCGGCCTCTACGAACTCGATACGCCGACGCTCCAAAATGTGCGAACAGCGATCGCGCGCGAACGGAAGACGTTCGCAAAGCTGCTGAATGCACCGGCGTTCAAGAACAGCTTCGGCGCCATCCTCGGTGAGAAGAACAAGCGAGTGCCCAAGGAATTCGAATCGATCGTTGCAGAACAGCCGCTCATTGCCAACAAGCAGTTCTATTTCTATGGCGCGCTGCCCGCGTCTTCGATCACCGATCCGAAACTGCCGGAGCAGTTCATGAAATACTACAAGGATTCTGCGCCCATGCGGGAATTCCTTACGAATGCATTGAAGGGATAATCCTTCCTCGAAGCGTTGCGACTTTCGCTTCGACTAATCCATCGTTTGCTTTCGAATCCTTAA
>CAYUWG010000164.1:0-4927 GCA_964448285.1 uncultured Chromatiales bacterium | reverse complement strand
TCTTGATCGTTGAAGATGAGTCCAAAGTCGCATCCTTTTTGAAGAAGGGATTTGAAGAAGAATTGTTCACCGTGGACGTCGCCGCGGACGGCGAACAAGGCTCGCTCCTTGCGCTTACCGAGGAATACGACGCCATCATCTTAGACCTGATGCTGCCGAAGAAAAGCGGAATGGAAGTATTGAAGGATATTCGCAAAGAGAAGTCCACGCCTATCCTCATTCTCACCGCAAAGGGACAGCTCGAATCCAAGCTCGAAGGTCTCAACTCCGGGGCGGACGATTACCTGATCAAGCCGTTCGCGCTTGCCGAGTGCATCGCGCGCGTGCGTTCGCTCGTTCGTCGCGCACAGGTGGAGCGGCCTTCGACAACACTCACCGTCGAAGACCTCGTGCTCGACCAGATGCAGCATACCGTGAAACGGAGCGGTCAGACGATCGACCTCACCGCGAAGGAGTACAAGCTCCTCGAATACCTCTTGCGCAACAAGAACATGGTGCTGACGCGCACGGCTATCATCGAGCATATCTGGGAGATCACTTTCGACAGCGAGACGAACGTCCTCGACGTGTATATGACACGGCTGCGCAAGAAGGTCGATGAAGGCTTCGAACCGAAACTCATCCACACCGTGCGCGGAGTCGGTTACGTTTTGCGGGAGCCGAACGCATGATCATCGGGCTGCGGACGCGCTTCGCCCTCATCTACGGCACGACCATCTTCGCGGTCGTGCTGTTCATCGTTCTGCTGATCATCACGGTATTCACCTATCATTTCTCATCGCTCAACGTGTTGAATCCCGACCTGATGGAACGCTTTCGCATGACGTTCATCGGCATCGGTCTGATCTTCGTGCCCGTGAGCTTGTTCTTTTCTTACACTGTCGGATGGATCATCGCGCGGCAGTTGCACACGAGCAAGTATCAGATCACACCGCGCGCGACGGAAACACCCGCGCTGCCGACCGTCATGCTCGAAGAAGAATTTCAGCGCAAGATGTCCTCGATCCGGAACTCCGTCGAGAAAATGCGCGAGGCATACGAGCAAATCCAGCACTTCTCGGTCAACGCATCGCACGAGCTTCGCACACCTCTGACCATCATGCGTGGTGAAATCGAGCTTGCGCTCCGAAGTCCGAAATCCACCGACCGCTACCAGGAAATCCTCGGAAGCCTTCTCGAAGAGACGTTCCGCCTCAGCCGCATTCTCGACGATCTGCTGCTCGTCGCGAAATCGCAGCTCGGTCAAGTGCCGATGGAACGCGAACGCATCGACCTGAAACAACTTATCGAAGACTTAGCCGACGAAGCGGAGTTATTCACTTCGCAAGCGGACGTGCAATTCAAACTCGGCGCGGTTCAGGATGCCGCAATAGCCGGTGACGTTCTCCGCATCCGTCGTGTGTTGCTGAACCTCATCGATAATGCCGTGAAGTACAATGTGAAGCACGGTACGGTGACTCTTTCCCTGAAGCGTGACGGTGACAGCGCAGTGATCACTGTCAACGATACGGGCATCGGCATTCCATCGGAAGCACTGGATAAAATCTTCGACCGCTTCTATCGCGTAGATAAAGAACATACGAAAAGCCGAAGCGGGACAGGCTTGGGTCTGTTCATCGTGAAGTGGATCGTCGAAACGCACGGCGGAACGATCCACGTCGAGAGCTTGCCGGGCAGGGGCAGCACGTTCACGTTATCGTTTCCAATCGAAGAAGCCCAAGCGGGCTAACCACTCTAACAATCTATTAATTTCGTATTCAGCCAGCCGTAAGGTGCATGAGATAGTTTTGCCTATGGTGTCGTCGAGTCATCGATCCGCCAACCGGCAACACCTCATGTTGAACTACTGGAACTTGAATGAATAACAGAACGAGGTGATGAAGCAATGGGCACACAGCAAATACTCCTTATTGTCGTAGGCGTCATCATCGTAGGAATTGCCATCACGGTTGGCACGATCCCGGCCTTTCATAAGGGTATGGCGAACGCGAACAAAGAGGCGGTGACTCAGGATTGCCTGCGGTTTGCGGCGGCGGCACAAGGATACTTTCGCCGTCCGGGTATTTACGGAGGCGGTAATAACAGCTTCAACAACATCGCGATCGAAGACGTCGGACTTGCCGACAACGGTAGCGGCTTAGGTGAAAATAACAACGGCGAGTACGAAGTGGACGGCTCCGCCGGTTCCACCTGTACCATCATCGGTTACTCGAGTACCGAAGCAGGAGCGACGGTCACAGTAGTCGTTCATCTCGGTCGTATTGACAATCCCGTGTACGACGGATGGAGCGACTAACCTTACAAAGGATTAAGATTTCATTCAGATTCCTGTAAGGAAGCCACGATAGATTTGAAGACAGATTTTGAATGAAAACCATCATCAATAAATCACTCACTCACTCACTCACCCAATAACTTTTAACGGAGGTTTTTTATGGGTACCCAACAATTGCTTCTCATCGTCCTCGGCGTCATCATCGTCGGTATCGCAGTAGTGGTCGGTGTGAACATCTTCGGAACCAACGCTGATCAGGCCAACAAGGATGCCGTCACGCAGGATTGCTTGCGTCTCGCCGCAGCCGCGCAGGGCTTCTATCGTAAGCCGGCCATGCTTGGCGGTGGTGGTAACGACTTTACAGCTATCGGTATCGTCGATGTCGGTATGGCAGAAGCCGCTGACGCACAAACCGGTGAGAATATCAACGGAACCTACGTCATCGATGGAAGCGCCGGCACGTCCTGCACGATTACGGGCACTTCGGCTACCGTCACAGGTGCGACAGTAGAAATTACCGTCAATCCTGGTTCCATTGACGACCCAGTTTACACTGGCTGGTAAAAACACAACTGTTTCCGTACACACTCTCCGAACCGCAGCCACGTCTCCTGGCTGCGGTTTTTTTTTGCGTTCAGGCATAATGAACCACGCAATCGAAGAGGCGAGGTCACCTCGCCCCTACATGCCCGGTATTTCCATCCTTATCCAGTGAACATTATCGTCCGAGAAATGGCAACCAGGAATGGTTACCCTACTGAGTCGGATCATTCTCGCATAGCCCAGCGAGGAGAGAATACTCACCTCTTCACCTCTTCACCTCTTCACCTCTTCCCCTCCTCCCCACCCAAACCTTACAATTTTTTAAGATTCCGTTCAGACTCCCGTAAGAATGACCCTATAGATTGGATGCTGGAAACTGAAATGAATTCCATTCATGAAAACGTACACTCACTCACTCACTCACTCACCCAATAACTTTTAACGGAGGTTTTTTATGGGTACCCAACAATTGCTTCTCATCGTCCTCGGCGTCATCATCGTCGGTATCGCAGTAGTGGTCGGTGTGAACATCTTCGGAACCAACGCTGATCAGGCCAACAAGGATGCCGTCACGCAGGATTGCTTGCGTCTCGCCGCAGCCGCGCAGGGCTTCTATCGTAAGCCGGCCATGCTTGGCGGTGGTGGTAACGACTTTACAGCTATCGGTATCGTCGATGTCGGTATGGCAGAAGCCGCTGACGCACAAACCGGTGAGAATATCAACGGAACCTACGTCATCGATGGAAGCGCCGGCACGTCCTGCACGATTACGGGCACTTCGGCTACCGTCACAGGTGCGACTGTAGAAATTACCGTCAATCCTGGTTCCATCGACGATCCAGTTTACACTGGTTGGTAAGAATGCTCAGTCGGGTGATGTCGCTTCCGCCAAAGAGACATCTGTTCCGCTTTGGTACTGCGCCGTCGCTGAAAGGATGTGGCGGCGCAGTCCGTACAATGAAAGAGTTCATCCATCACCTTTAGAAAGACCGAAGAATCACTATGCCAGAATATCGTTTCCAAGGAGTCGTCCCATCGGGGAAAGCCGTCCAGGGCACGCTGACAGCCGCGAACGCTGCAGATGCACGGAAGAAGATTCAGGAGCTTTCCAAAGGACGTCCGTTTCGCGTGGAGAAGTTGGAGAAACGGAGCACGTTCTTCTACAAGGTTCAGAAGGATAATGACAAACCGATCGTCGGCGAACAGAAAGCATTCTCGAAATCCGAGGTCGAGTCCGGCCTCAAGAGCATGGGCTTCAAAGTGCTCTTCGTGCGTAAGAAGCTCTTCGACAAAAAAGGGAGACCACCGATCGGTGATATCATCACCTTCGTCCGTTTGAGCGCGGACCTGCTTCGCGAGAAACTTCCCTTCAACGACGTATTGGTGCTGCTTGCGAACGATATCGACAATAAGGTGCTGAAAGAAACGCTTCGTGATATCAACTCCGACCTTCGGCAAGGGAAGGAAAGCGAGCGTGTTTTCAACAAGTATGAAAACGTCCTGGGGAAATTCACCGCAAAGATGCTCGGCCTTGCATCGAAGTCCGGGTCGATGGCAGAGCTTTACGACTCGACCGCGAAGTTTTTGGAACGACAGATGGAGTTCCGCAAGAGTCTCAAGAGCGCGATGATCATGCCGGGCATCACCCTCTTTCTGATCTTCCTGACGGTGATCTTCTACGTCGCATACATCTTCCCCGAGACGGCGCGCATGTTTCTGAAATACGGCATCGAACTGCCGCCGATGACGGCAGCGACGCTCGAGTTCAGCGACTGGCTCGTTGCGAACATCATCTGGTTCATCCTTTTTCTCATCGGCGTGATTGCCGGATGCATCACGTTCTATGTGAATCCCAAGGGACGGTTGAAGGTCGATAAATGGTTGTTCCAGTTCCCCGTCATGGGGTCGCTCATTCACAAGACATGCATCGAGATTTTTTCGCGTGTCTTCTATTCGCTTTACAGCGGATCGGGCGAGAACATCGACGTGATACGAACGGCTGCGGAGGCAACGGGCAACAAGCACTTCGAGCACCAGATCAAAGCAATTACGATTCCGATGATGCTCAAACATGGACAGGGACTTCATGAATCCATGGAGGCGTCCGGA
>CAYUWG010000163.1:0-4963 GCA_964448285.1 uncultured Chromatiales bacterium | reverse complement strand
AGGACGTCGCGCTCAAACTTCCAGCACCGAATTCCATCTTCCGCTTCGATCCTTCGTCGCCCGGTAGCAAAACGCTCGATACATTGATCGATGCTGGTCGATCCGTTTCGGTGACGTGGAAACTCACCAGAGTCGAGAACGGATTCACGGGTTCGTTCACTCTGGATTGCGACGCGACGGACGGCTTTGGAAACACCATCACGAGCGCTGTGCAGGGAAAGGCCGGTTGGACGCATCCCGTGATCGAATGCCAGATACGGCCATCGCACACGCGCCTCGTCTATGACTCCACGACCGGAAGTTTCGAGCCTGCGATGTTGTCCGTCACCGTCCTTGCCGGGCGCCACAGCGCGCCCCCTGCGAACCTCGCCGCGTATCTCGACTGGCGCACCGTGTCCGGGATAGAGCGCCTGACACTCGACCCGAACGTTGGAGGCAATACACGCATGAGAGCAGACGTGGTCGCCGCACGCCCGGTCGATACGTTGACGTGGGTGTTCGAGATGGCTCGTCCATCTTCGATGACCGAACCCGACACGGTGTGTTTCCGCCTGGGAGTGGTCGGCGACTCGCTTCCCCCGAGCGAGACACGCTGCGAGACCTGCGTGGAACTCGTTCCGTCCGCGACCACGGACGTTCGGCGCATCGACCGACCGGTTGCGTTTCTTCTCGAACCCAACTATCCCAATCCCTTCAGCCAGAAAACTGAGATCGCGTTCGAACTCCCGCGCGCTTCGCTCGTCCGCATCGCCGTGTATGACCTCCTCGGACGACACGTGCACACACTCATGAACTCATGGACGAACGCAGGCAAACACACGGCGATCTTCGAGGCCGCGGGGCTGCCCGACGGGATGTATTTCTATCGGATGGATAGCCGCGAAGGAATTGCAGTGCGGAAGATGGTGGTAAAGAGGTGAGACCTTTTTCTCATCCTGGCATTCTTTCATTGGCTGTAATGCGAAAGTGGTATCACTCCGAAAGGAGCGTCGTATTTTCAGAAATGTCCTATCCGGTAATCGCCATCCCTCCCTCAGAGCGTACGAGGAGAGGTTGTCCAACCCTCATGATATGCTGACGCAACTCGAGGTGTTCGAGCTTTGGGAAGTTTATCACATCGACAAAATACGGGATGTCGCTGTCCTCAAGCTCTGAGGTGATGCGTAGGATTTCGATGTTATCGACACCCTCATTCATGATCGCGAGATCGATATCGCTTCCAGTGCGGGCAGTCCCTTTTGCCCGACTCCCGAATATCCACACCTCGGTGATACTCTGATGTCGTTCAAAAATTTGTCGCAGCGATGCAAGAGCGCGCGCTGTAATACCGAAGGTGTTCATTCATTCAGCCGCTCGTTAAAGGTGCTTTGTAGAGCCTTCAGCGCTGGATAAATGACGGTGCGAATTTCCGGTTCATACTCATCCAGATATTCCCCACTATAGTCATGAGATAGTCGATTCCGGATTGCAAGCGCATCGAGGAACGGCTGAATGTCGCCGATGTACCCGCTTTCCATGGCGCGTCGGAATACACCTTTTGGAGAGCTCACGTTAAAACCGTCTTCTTCCAATACGTCTTTCAATGTCTTCCAGGCAAGCTCCACGGTAAACTCGAAACGCTGCACTAAACCGCTTCGCTCGAGTTCGCTGAGGTGCTCTCGTTCAACCGCTTCGCTGAGTAACTCTATGGCAGCAGCGAAATTCTTGAAACGCTGCTTCCACCGAATGTCCTGTCGATCCTCATTCATCGCGATCGGATTGATTGAGTGAAAACAGTCGGCCAAAAGAGTATCGACGCATACGGACTTCTCAATGATTGTAAACTATGACTGGTTCATGTGAAAAACATCTAAGTATCGAGATCAATATACAGAATCGACGTTGAGCTTTGAATCCATGTGTCCATCACCGTTGGGAACCACTCTTCAGACGTCCTTCTTCCTTCAGTCGCTCGCGAAGGAGCCATTCTATCTGAGCGTTGAGACTGCGCAGGTCGTCGTCCGCCCATTTCTTCAATGCGTTATGGATATCGGCGTCGAGTCGAAGCAGGATTTGCTTCTTCTCGCTCATCCGTAAATCGTTCCGGTGTTGATAATCGGCTGCGTCGCCTGTTCAGAGACGAGCGCGACCATGAGGTTGTTCACCATCGTCGCTTTCTTGTCTTCGTCCAGCTCGACGATATTCTGCTCGCTCAACTGCGTCAACGCCATCTGTACCATGCCGACGGCGCCTTCGACGATTTTCTTCCGCGCACTGATGATGGCTTGCGCCTGCTGTCTGCGAAGCATGGCCTGAGCGATTTCGGGTGCATACGCGAGGTGGCTGATGCGCGCTTCAATCACTTCGACGCCGGCAGTGACGAGCCGTTCGTGGAGTTCGTTCTTCAACGTCTGGGCAACCTCGGTGGGATTGCCTCGGAGCGTCACCTCATCGTCGTGGTCGAAGGAATCGTAATGGTAGTGCATGGCCATGGAACGCAGCGCGGTCTCACTCTGGATCGCGACGAACTCCTGGTATTTATCGACGTCGAATAAGGCACGCGCCGTATCGATGACACGCCAAACGACCA
This sequence comes from uncultured Chromatiales bacterium, assembly GCA_964448285.1. Classification (GTDB taxonomy): domain Bacteria; phylum Bacteroidota; class Ignavibacteria; order SZUA-365; family SZUA-365; genus CAYUWG01. Next base: position 2,394 of record CAYUWG010000163.1, on the reverse strand, counting down.
CTGCGGCGATTTCGATGGGATTGCCGCCGGCATCGTTCACTTTCAAGCGTTCGCTGTTGAAGTTTCGCACGCGTAGTGACACGCCTTTCTTCACTGCGAAAGGATTCGACCAGTGGAAGCCGTCGATCCGAACGGAGCCGATGTACTTGCCGAAGAACACAAGGACCATGGCTTTGTTCGGTTGAACGATGTACAGTCCGGAGATTATGAGAATTCCGACGAGCCAGAGAACGATAGTGGGAAGGACAAGCTCATTGCGAACGGCGACTACTCCGAAATACAGAGTGGCAAGCCCGATGAGAAGCATGACGAATCCGTTGATTCGTGCGGCTTTGGATTCAGTTGATTGTTTCATTGTTTTTACTCCTGTTAAAGTGCTATTGCAATGATAGCAAAATGATATCATACGAGTCAAGTATCTCAAAGCGTGCATTCCTTTTACGGTTGAGCTTCTAAAGGATAGCCAGTATTTTGCCGTTGAGACAAAATGAGAGGAGACCGATGAAAGAGATACAACAGAAACTCAGCGCCGCTCGCGGGGAAATACCGGCTGACATCGTATTCAGAAATGGAAAAATCGTCAACGTTCTCAGCGCGGAAATTCACGATGGAGATGTTGCCGTGAGCGACGGACGCATAATCGGCATCGGCTCCTACGACGGAAAGGAGATCGTCGATCTCAAAGGACGATACCTCGCTCCGGCGTTCATCGACGGGCACATCCATCTCGAAAGCACGATGCTCACCGTACCGGAGTTCGCGCGCGCGGTCGTCCCGCATGGAACGTGTGCCGTCGTCGTCGATCCGCATGAGTACGCGAATGTCGTCGGCTTGAAGGGGATCAACTACATCCTCGAATCGTCTCGTGGTCTGCCGCTCAGCGTCTTCGTGATGGTGTCATCATGCGTTCCTGCCACGCATCTGGAAACCGCCGGCGCCCGATTGACAAAAGACGAGATCTTCCTCTTCATCAATCAGAACAACGTTGCCGGCGTCGCGGAGATGATGAACTTCCCGGGCGTGTATCTCGGCTGGGAATCGGAACTCGAAAAAATCCAGGTCGGTCACGACAAAACCGTTGACGGCCACTCACCCGGTTTGACGGGACCGAATCTCAACGCATATATCCTTGCGGGCGTAACGAGCGACCACGAATGTACGACGCGCGAGGAGGCGCTCGAGAAAGTGCGACGCGGCATGCATATCCTCGTGCGTGAAGGCACGGCCGAACGCAACCTCCACGAACTCCTCCCAATCATCACGGCGGCGAATGCTTCGAATTTTTCCTTCGCCACGGATGACAAGCATCCCGCCGGCCTGATGGATGAAGGACACATCGACCACCACGTCCGTGAAGCGATTGCCGCTGGGTTGGACCCGCTCCTCGCGATACAAATCGCGACGATCAACACCGCGCGTCACTACAAGTTGAAAAATCTCGGAGCCATTGCACCGCGCTTCCGTGCGAACCTCATCGTCTTCGACGACCTCAACGATCTTCGACCCGCAGAGGTGTATTACCACGGAAACCTCGTTGCACAGGATGGAACCTACCTCCTTTCAACTGAAGACCGGACAAGCATCGCTCGCCTTACCGATACAGTGCACGTGAAGAATTTCTTCATTGAGAGTTTCCAGGTGACGGCATCCGACGCGAACCGCATCCGCGTAATCGACATCATCCCGCACCAGATCATCACGAAGGCATCGATCGAAGACCCGAAGATCGAAGGTCATTTCGTCGTCTCGGATGCCGAGCGAGACATTTTGAAGTTAGCAGTGATCGAACGGCATCGTGCGACGGGCAATATCGGCGTCGGCTTCGTGCGCGGCTTCGGCCTGAAATCCGGCGCGCTCGCTTCGACCGTCGCGCACGACGCGCACAACATCATCGTCGTCGGGACGAATGACCGCGACATGTACATTGCCGCGCTGGAACTTGTCCGGCTCGGCGGCGGGCAGGTGATCGTCGATAACGGGCGTCGCATCGCCGAGCTTCCCCTTCCCATTGCCGGACTCGTATCCGATCAGCCGCTGGAGTACGTCCGCGGAAAAGTCGATGAACTTATCGCTGCGGCAAGACAGCGCGGATGCACGTTGGACGATCCGTTCATGACCCTGTCCTTCCTCGCCCTCTCGCCGATCCCTGCGTTGAAGGTTACCGACCAGGGACTTGTCGATGCGGAACGATTCGAGTTGACGAGCTTGTTCGTTGAATCATGAATGGTATCCGATTGACTTCCACACCATGAAGAGAACGGAACTCCGCATCGTCCGTTTCTCCGGTTCTTTTTTCCTGCCCGTGCTTCTCGTGATCCCGTCAACAATCCTCCTTCTCTTCATGCTTCGTTTATGTCCACACCGCTGATGCGCCAATATCAGAGGATAAAGAGC
>CAYUWG010000162.1:0-5165 GCA_964448285.1 uncultured Chromatiales bacterium | reverse complement strand
GACGGAAGCATCTGCCGCGGTAGTAACTTCGAGTGATGTGAAGCCACCGGCACAAGAATCGAAAGCTCCGGTCAAGGAGCATGAAATCCGGAGATCAGAGGAGCCTGTCGCTCAGTTTGTTGAAACGACATCACAGCCTGCTCCAATTGAACGCTCGTATGATCGACCCCTATCTGAAAATGGTGGTAAGAGGTTTTACTCGCCGGTTGTCATGCGAATCGCATCAGAACAAGATGTGAGCGTGAGTGAACTTGAACGAGTGAAGGGAAGCGGCGCAGGTGGTAGGGTAACGAAGAAAGATTTACTCGAATATCTTGAATCACGAGCTTCTGCTCCGGCTCCGGGTATTACTGGATCACGAGCGACTGAAACGGCTGCAGTGCCATCTCGTGCTTATAGCTATACTCCATCAACTGCGAGCGGAAATGTCGAAATCATTCCGTTGAACAACATGCGTCGCCTTATGGCGGAGCACATGGTCAAGAGTAAGCAGATATCACCGCATGTTGCGTTGAACTCCGAGATCGACCTTACGAAGATCGTACGATTCCGTGATGTGAATGCGGACGCATTCAAAAAGCGCGAAGGCTTTTCGCTTACGTTCATGCCGTTTATCGCGGATGCGGTTCTACGTGCATTGAAAGAACATCCGTTCGTCAATGCGTCGCTCGAAGGGACAAACGTTCTTCTGAAGCATTATTTCAATCTCGGGATAGCCGTAGCGCTGGAAGACGGAGGCTTGATCGTTCCTGTGATAAAGAACGCGGATACACTCAACCTCGTCGGTCTTGCACGAGCAGTCACCGACGTCGCCTTTCGAGCGCGCACGAAGAAACTCCTCCCTGATGAAATTCAGGACGGCACGTTCACGATCACGAACTTCGGCGTGTTCGGAAACGCTTTCGGAATACCGATCATCAACCAACCGCAGGTAGCGATACTTGGCGTCGGTGCTTTGCAGAAGAAACCCGTGGTGATCGAGCAGGATGGTCAGGACGTTATCGCCATTCGTTCGATGATCAACCTCACGCTTTCATTCGATCATCGCATCATCGACGGCGCGTTAGGCGGAAGATTCCTTGGCAGCATCCAGCGCCATTTGGAAAGCTTCGACATGCAGTCGATCTGAAGCTACAAGCCTTATGTTCGAATCCTCCAACAGCATACCGATTCAGATTGACCTTCCGGGAAAACGGAGCGGCAAACCGGATTGGTTGAAAATCAAAGTCCCGTTAGGAACGCGGTTTGCCGAACTTCGTCACATCATGGACGGCAACAAGCTCAACACCGTCTGCGAAGATGCTCGCTGTCCGAACATGGCCGAGTGCTGGAATCACGGAACAGCGACGTTTATGATTCTCGGCGACGTATGCACTCGGAGTTGCGGATTCTGTGCAGTGAAAACCGGAAGGCCTGTCTTGCTGGACATGGACGAACCACAGCGTGTCGCTCAGGCGGCAAAGCAAATGGGTTTGCGTCACGTGGTCATCACATCGGTGAATCGTGATGAGTTACCAGACGGCGGTTCGCAAATCTTCGCGCGCACGATCCGCGCGGTACGGGATTCCCTTCCGGCTTGTCGTGTAGAAGTCTTGATACCGGATTTCCAGGGTAAAACTCAGCAGATCCTCACTGTCATCGGCGAGAAGCCGGATATTCTCAATCACAACGTCGAAACCGTACCGAGGCTCTATCGCCAGGTTCGTCCGCAGGCTAAGTATGAACGCAGTCTCGACCTGCTTGATCTTGCACATCGTAGTGGCCTTGTAACAAAGACGGGATTCATGGTTGGACTTGGAGAGACTCCGGAGGAAGTTGTTTCCCTTATGAACGATCTCAGGCATGTGTCTGTCGATATCCTCACGATAGGGCAATATCTCCAACCGACAAGAGCGCATCTCTCCGTAGCGCGATATGTCACACCGGGTGAGTTTGCAGAGATGAAGCGCATAGGATTGGAGCTCGGTTTTCATCATGTCGAATCGGGGCCGCTTGTTCGGTCCAGCTATCACGCGGAAGAACAGTCCGATATTCTCCCTGTAGTTCGTTAGCTGTGTCGTGCGAGGGTCAATCTGTTGATTGCCTTTTCCTGCATGAACACATAGTTTGAACATGAGCACTCCTGAACGAGTCGCAACCGGATGAAAAAATCACTTCTCCAATATTTATTTGACATCGAATACGCGATCGCTGCCGTGTTCGTGCTCGTAGCGATTGTCGCATTGGGATTCATCGGTGAGCTGCTTCCCGAAACGGACGAGACGAGTTTCCTGAATCCCATTTTCGAACGGATCGATTTTCTCGATATCAACGACATCAGCCTCGACGTGATCTTCGCAATCAGGGACACGGAGTTCAGTGACGATCGGCTTTGGGTTGTGAACGTCGGAGAAACCGCACCGATCCCCGATGGAAAGCTTGCGATGTTGCTATATCGCCTGAAGGAATATGGCGCCCGTGTAGTCGGTATTGACGTCATTTTCGATCAACTCCATTTCGAACGGTTTCCGGATGAACGCAAAGACGAGATCGAAGCGCTCAGACAGGCGTTCCTCGATGTTCCGAACGTAGTCATCGTCAATGGCTACGATGAGAACACACTCCGATCGAGCCTTCACATCGACCCGGTTGTCACGGAAGGCGTGAAGCATTTCGGTTACGCAAATCTCATCAAAGATCGAGATGAGGTCGTGCGACGGTTTTACCCATACCGCACGATCGAAGGAGAGCGGTGGCTTTCTTTTGCCGCACAAGTGACGGAGGTGTACGACTCATCTCTCGTTGAACCGCTGCTAAAGCTCGAAGAAGAGCCGCAGATTATCTATTACACGGGGACGTATCTCCAATTTCAAACGGTTCCGATCGACGACGTGATACACTCGGATGGATATCGTGAGTATCTCCGCGATGCAATCGTGCTGGTCGGGTTTACAAATGAAGGCGGGTACTATTTCGTCGGCGATACGCACAAGACTCCCATGGGAAAGAAGACTGAGCACACGCTCATGGACGGCACCGTCGTCGTCGGCATGGAAGGCCCGGATATGCCGGGTATCTTAGTGCACGCGAATATGGTGAACATGCTGCTGACAGGTTCCTTCATTCAACCGGTTCCTGAATGGATGGATTTCATTATCGCGTTCGTCCTTGCCTACATCAGTATTGCATTGTACTGCGTGTTGCGTGCGCGAGCTGTAAGTGGCCGGGGAGTCGGTTTGCTCATTTCCACGATGATCTTCATCGAGTCCATCATCGTTTTTTTCATTCCCATTATCACGTTTTTCTATTACGACGTTAAGATCAGCTCGCATCTCATTTCTGCGGTCGTGTTGCTTTTCATTCCCATCAACGCGTTGACGGCGAAGGTGAGAATGAAGCTCCTCCAGATGCGCGTTCATACGCTGAGTCTCCCGAAAGAACAACCGGTAATTCGAGCGCTCCATGCTGCGTTCGAAGATGATGAGTCATTCCCTTCGAATATCCGGCTTCAGTATGCTGCGTTGATCTGCGTGCACTACGTCTTTGCAGTAGAGTTTGCGCGACGAAGACGAAGCGACCCGGCGCTCGTCCTCGATAATCCCGTACCGACGTTTTCCGATTGGAGGAAGACGATACCGACTCTTTCCCGCCTCATCGATACGAGACCGGATCTCGCATACTTCTACAAATTCCTTTCAGGGCGAAAGCACGAATTTCTCAACGACGGCTACGTCAAGAATCAGTTTTTTTCAACGGAGCTTGACGAATTCAACGAGTTTCACCATCGCGAAGAATGGGAAATCATTCTCCCGTATGTGCTATCGATGGTTAGAGACTTTCGGAGGTATTTCGAAACGGAGCCGGTTATCCTGGACGCTAATGGGAATGGTAAAAGCGCACCATTCTCCATTGATCGTGATCATACGTGCTATGCGGTTTTACTTCCAAAACTTGAGAGTGAAGAGTCGCTTCATCTCTCACCACTCTGTATTCAGGGGACGTGCAAGCTCCATCGAGAGCGGGAGTGGTTCCTCTTTGCAGGTATGGCGCCGAAGCAGGAAGCGTTGCCGCCATATCCTAAATACTTCGGCCACACGGTTTCCTGTGAACCTGTACTGGATCGGGAAACAATCCAGGAGGTCTTTCGATTGACAAACCTGTATTATGATTTTCATACGGAGGTAATATGAAGGCTTTGATTCTCTCACTCACATTCTTTCTGGCGCTCTCGTTTCCTGTTCATGCTCAGGATCAGTTCATGGTTATGAGCGTGAAAGGCAAGGTGGAATTTTCGAACAACGGCAAGGAGTGGTCGCCCGTTTCCGTCGGCATGACGTTCGGGCCGAAAGATTTCATTCGCACGTCGTTCGCGAGCTACGTGAAGCTCATGGTGAATTCGCAGAGGCTCATCAGCATCGATGAGAACAACACGAAAGCGCTGAAGAGCCTCAAAACATCGAAGGCTCAGGCTGGGAGTGTCAGCGGAAGGATTCTTCAGCACACCGCCTCACAGATGAAACAGACGAAAAGCCAGCAAAGCGGCAGTACGACGATTGCTGCACACCGCGTCGAAAACGACGATTCAAATGCGAAGAAAGTGTTGGACGACGTCGCAGGCAAAGAAATCCGAAAGGAGATCGACAAATCCACGACGACCGGACAGATACTCGATTATGCCTCAAAGCAGGTACTCACGCAGAAGTCACAAGAAAAGCGCACAGACTATGGTGGCGTTCGTGCAGGTCCCGTATTCAGTTCGGCATTCCCGCTGCATTCGGTTCTTTCGACCAACCCTGTTTTCGAATGGGTCGATTCCGAGGGCACCAGCGAATACGAGCTTGTGGTGATCAACAATTCCTTCGAGCCGATCTTAGAGACGAAGGTGAAAGGAACGTCCTTCGAGTATCTGAACAACGAAGGAAAGATCGCCAGCGGCCTGACGTATCACTGGCGGGTGACACGAACAAGTGATGGAAGGACAAGCGACATTCGCTCGTTCACGGTGATGCCGAAAGATAGCGTGAAGTCAATTTCTCAGGAGATGAAGCAATTGGAAAAAGAACTTGCTTCAATGGAAGCTGACGAGGTCACGACGAAACTGATCAATGCCGTTTATCTCGAAAAGAAGAGCCTCTTTACGGATGCGGTCAGGAAGTATCGTGAGACAATCCGGCTGGCTCCTGATG
>CAYUWG010000161.1:0-5252 GCA_964448285.1 uncultured Chromatiales bacterium | reverse complement strand
TTTCTCTTCCATCACGAAGTGTGATCGAAATAAAAATCTTCGACGTGCTCGGACGTGAAGCGTACTCAATGCATCTCGGCTCTCTCGGACAAGGGCAGCATCTCGCAATGCTCTATCCGGCAGGACTTCCCGCCGGTTTCTATCGCCTGCATCTCTTTGCCGGCGGCAGGTCCGTCAATGGAAGATCGATCGTCAAGACTGGAAAGTAAAGATGATGCTGAAAGCTCATCCCTCGTCATCCTGAACGTAGTTGAAGGACGCATGGTGTTTCCCAGTTCGTCAGCGCTCACCGAGATAAACATTGCCTTCTGTGATGCCTCCAGCCTGTGTGAAAAGGTTATTACTGAGTCATTGCGAGGAGCGAAGCGACGAAGCAATCTCTCAATACGATTCAAAATCGAGGGGATGAGATTGCTTTGCTACGCTCGCAATGACTTTTCACACAGGCTGCTCGCGTGATAATGCTTGCGAACGCGAGAAGCCGTACCTTCTACTCAATCGGTACCTGAGGCCGGCATCATGACAATACACAACAGGAGAGATCATCGATGAAGAAATGGTTCGAAGTCCTTTCGATATTTGTCGCACTTCACGTATCACTCTTTGCACAGTCCAATCCGGACTGGGAGGTGCTTTGGATCAACAGGCCGGACACGCTCATCTTCGGTCCGAACTACTGGATGGGTGTTCGCGAGACGGCGTACAGCGGCATCGCGTACGACCGCTTTCGTGACGTTCTGTATATCGTCAATCCGGACTTGTGTTTGATCGGTGGCCAACCCATTGGTTGTCCGAAGATTCATATTTGGGATGCGGCCACCGGACAGATCAAGACATCGATCGGGCGTCAACCGAACGGGACAGGAGGGAGACTCCCGGTTCCGCTCGATACGATAGCCGGCGGCTATCTTGCGAATCTCTACACGCTCTATAAAATCGATCTCGACGATGAAGGAAGAATCTACGCTTGCAATCTGGTCTCACCGATTTGGATTCGCGACCAACTCTGTCCTTATGCCGGCGACCAAGGTCCATGGAAAATGTACCGCTGGGACTCACCGTACTCAGCGCCACGGTTGGTTTACTCTACCCTCAACTACAGACACGACTCGTTGGGAACGGGAATCAACGACAGTGAGATGAGCCATACGAGATGGGGTGACGCATTCGAGGTTGTTGGGAAACGTGCGTTCGAAGGGACGCCCCCTGTTCTCGTGGACAGCACGCGGATCTTCGTTTCGGGCGGTCCGTTCTGTCAGCAAACGGAGACGAACAGGGAAGTGAACGTCTTCCTTCAGGATCGCAGGCAGGGGAGGAAATTCGATTTCCGATTGGCCATCAGGCTCTTCTCGTCGTTGGAGGGAATCGCGTCTCACGGAATCGCCGTCACCGGAACGCTTCCAACATCTGAGATCTGGATGGACAGCAACGGACGCGTGACGACGTTGAACAATCAACTGCAGAACCAATCCACATGGCCGCAGACGCACACGATGGTGGGGAATCTTGCACTCTCCGATGATTCTTCGGCTGGCACAGGGCCGAGCGGACCGATTGCATTTTTCCGTTTGCCGGGTGTGAACCGATCGTACCTGATCTGTGCCGACGGCAGACCGACGAATCCGCAGGACAGCACGAAACCGAACCACAACACCACCGCGCGAATACTGGACGTCACGAATCCCATCCAGGCGGCACGCTTTCTTGAAGTGACCCCGAAGGTCGGACTCGCTCCCCACGCAGTCGCAGAAAAGGACGATGGGAATAACTCCATCGCCGACGTGGACTTCAAGATCGAGTACGACCAGTGGGGGATGCCGTATCTCACGCTCTTCGTTCTCATGTCCAACAACGGCATCGCGGCGTTCAAAACGAAAAGACCCTTGTACATTCCTGTCGAGCTTACGACGTTCGATGCATACGCTAAGGAAGATTCGGTGCATTTGAAATGGCACGTTGCCCTCGAAACGAATAATGCCGGCTTCGAAATTCAGCGAAGTTTCGATCGCGGTCAGTCGTGGAAGGTTGTTGGCTTCGTCGCAGGGCGTGGGACAACGACAACGCCCGCAGTCTATCGCTTTGCCGAAAGCATCACCGACGGCCACCGCGCGGCAGGGTTGTTACTCTACCGATTGCGACAGGTCGATCTCGACGGAACGCATGAGTTTTCTCCCACCGCGGAAACGTTCGTTCCGACAAGCGAGTCAGCTCTTACTCTCGATGAAGTGTTTCCGAACCCCGCATCGATAGCATCGATTCAGACGATACGGTATCATCTCGATCGGGAGGCATTCGTCACGCTTTCCCTTTTCAATAGCGTCGGTCAGGAAATTGCCGTTCTCCTGCAGGAAGAAAGACCACGCGGTTCACACACGTTCAAGCATCGATTGAAAGGTGTGTCTCCCGGAGTATATATCTACCGTCTCGATACGGGAACAGCTACGCTGCAACGAAAAGTCGTCGTGCGTTGAGTGCGCGGAACTGAAAAAGATCCGAACGGAGTCTTGCATTTCTTCCATGCATTGATATTTTCGGTTTGAGTTTCACCATACCTCGGAGGCGTTTCCATCATGTTCCGGTTTCCTTCTGTAATACTTGTTCTCTTCCTTCTCCTCGCAGCGGTCAGTCATGAGAGCTATTCCCAGACTCGCATCGACCGCAGCGTGATCGCAAGCGGTGCGCAACGAGCCGGCAACAACACGCACCAGATTACCGCAACGGTCGGCCAGGCGATCATCGGCACGGCAAAGAGCACGGCGCATAACGGTTCGTTCGGTTTCTGGTACACGAGAAACAACGTGTCGGTAAACGTCGAGAGAATGCATGAGCCTGTTGCGTCATCGGTTCTGCTCGAACAGAATTATCCCAATCCCGCCTCACGATCCACGACGTTCCGCTTTTCGATCCCTCACGCCGGTCATGTGCGATTGATGCTTTCTGATGCATCGGGACGAACGCTTCGCGAGCTGACCGATGAGAATTTAGACGCCGGCGTCTATCACAGCACGGTCAATGTCTCGGACCTTGCGACGGGCGCTTATTTCATACGAATGCATTTCGGCGATAAGACATTTACGAAAAGTATCACGGTCGTAAGAAGGTAAATTCCTTCTTTCATCATCCGATTATTAATCAAGCCTTCAAAGACTATGAAGTCTGAAGCGAAGATTCTCGTTTACACTTTTCTCACAAGTTCAATAGGTCAATCTCGATGCGAGCAATCATACTACTGATCATCGGTATATCGTGTACCGCTTTCGCCCAAGTTCCACGCACCATCAGCTATCAGGGAGTGCTAACCGACGCGCAAGGGAATCTCATCCCGGACGGTAACCACACGCTGACACTGAAGCTTTACGATGCAGCGACGAACGGGAGTCTCCTCTTTATTGAGACTCAGACAGTACCTGTCGTGAAAGGCGTCTTCAATGCAATCATCGGAAGTGTGACAGCGCTTCCAGCATCGCTTGCCTTCGATCGAGCGTACTTTCTCGGTGTGAGTGTGGATGGGGGGGCGGAGCTTTCACCGCGCACACCGCTCACTGCCGCACCGTACGCGCTTCGTGCTGAACGTGCTTCGGTAGCTGAGGCGCTCATTCCGAATGCAGGCGGTGTAGTGACTCGTCTCAACGGACAATCAGGCGATATCAATCTCATCGGCGGCGGCGCAACGACGGTCTCACAGAGTGGAAACAATATTCAGATCTTTTCGACGGGCGGTGGCGGTGGAACGGGTATTCAGGGAGTACAGAGCACCGACGGCTCAATCGACATACAGAATCCCACTGGCCCCGTAGCCAATATTTCCATCGCGGCAAACTCGATCACGAGCGACAAGATTGCAGATGGTTCGATTGCTGGAAATGACATCGCATCAGGAGTCATTCCGAACACATCGAACTTCATCGCCAACGGTACTCCTGCCGGTGGGAATCTTTCAGGATCATATCCCAACCCACAGGTCGCCAATGGTGCGATCACAACGGAGAAACTTGCCGACGCCGCGGTCACGGGACAGAAGATAGGCTCTGGTCAGGTAGTAAGGAGCATCAATTCACTGAAGGACGATGTAACGCTTTCTGCCGGTACGAACGTGACGATCACACCGTCAGGAAATACATTGACGATTGCAGCAAGTGGTGGAGGAGCGGGCTACTGGGCAGCGAATGGGAATGATATATCGAATGCGAACTCCGGAAAAGTCGGAATCGGTACGAGCAGTCCGGCAACGAAGCTCGATGTGAGAGGTGATCTCACGCTTGAAGTTGGTTCAAGTCCGACCATTTTTACTTCTGTTAGTAATGCGGAAGAAAACAGATATCTGCATATCATCAATTCTCCAAACTCTCCGAGTGCATCAGGACTCAAGGCTGGCGGGCTTCTCGTATCGGATTCTTATGGGTATGCGAACCCCGGGAAGAATGATTTGATCGTCAAAGGGAATGTTGGGATTGGAACGACCAATCCGACAGGAAAACTTGAAGTAGTGGGAGGGGATGCTTTAAAGCTCACAGGACCGGGACCGACTGTTACCTTCAAAGATGTCCTTAACAATAATCTTGAAAGCTATATCCAGGGATTGAATGGAGACCTTGTATTCATCCCGAACAGCTTTCACCCCAATTCATCAGCCATGATCATAAAAAATGTTTCTGGCAATGTGGGAATCGGCACGACGAATCCACAGGCGAAGCTCGATGTGGCTGGTTCGTTGAAGGTTAATGGTGATGCAATACAAGATCGAGCCAGAGGAGGAATGGTAAAAGCAATGGTCCGTGTGAATGGTAATGGCGCGATTCGAAGATCGTTCAGCGCGAACGGACAAGCGATCAGTGTCTCACGGATTGCAACCGGCAACTACATCGTCGATTTCGGTTTCAATGTGTCGGACCGGTTTATTGTCTGCCAACCTGCGATGAGCCCCGGTTACTCTAACGCGACGAGGATATCGTTCTGGGTCGCGGGAGATGGGGGCGGTGTGGGTCCGAATCAAGTCGTCGTTTTGACCCAATCATGGAATCTGAATGATCAGGATAGCGCATTTGATATTTTCATCTTCTGATTCGTTGATAAAGAATTCTAAAAAGAAATCTGAATCGTTCACCTCAGTGACAGATGCTTTTATATTGGTTCGTACTTATGGCTTTCAGTCAATAAGAACAGCCTTCACTTTAGAAACCACATTCCAATTACACCAATGAAAGGACCGGACTATGAATAGCAAAGTAACTCTGATACTTGCATTCTCGTTA
>CAYUWG010000160.1:0-5302 GCA_964448285.1 uncultured Chromatiales bacterium | reverse complement strand
TCGATACAGCCGAAAGAGACCGCTTCTTTGCGCCGCTAAGTGCGCGTCGCTTCCATACGTGATCAGGTAATCCACGCCTCCGTAGTGTTCAACGAGTGCATCGAGGTTCGTTTTAGCGTCGATGCGTTCGTTGTACATCGGGAGTTTCTTGTTTCCAGGCCGTATCGCTCCAAACCGGTAACGGATCAGTTTCGTGGTGGCAGGGCCGCGATTCCAGATTATGTGGTAGTTCGAATAATGCAGAGTCGCAGGCACGGCATAAAAATGATAATCCGGAATGACGGCAGCCATCGTGACGTTCTGAGCATTCGGTACGCGGAGAAATTCCTTTGTGAAGCCGTCAGCGAACGTTCGATATTCATCGAGAAATGACATCCATAATAAAAGGACGACGATGGCAACCGCTGTCATCAATGGCCGGAGCAGCGTAAGCGTTCTTCCTTTGAGAAGGAATGCCGTCAGCAAAACACATCCAAGAAGGACGAGTGAAGAGAATCTCTCATAGAGAATGATCTGCCCCGGAATTTTATTCGGAAGCAGGAAATAACATGCAGCGCTGAATCCGAGAAAGACCGCAAGCCTTCTTCCGGATGGCGTCGAGAGCACGGTGCTGCGCCGCCCGGTGAAGAGTGCCGCGAAAAAAAATATGATATACAACCCGACAAGGATCGCTGAAATCGCAAGCGGATCAGGGAAGGGGATGATGCGTCCGAAGTCGTTCCAGAGAAAGAGCTTCAGTCTGTCTCCATAGCTTGTAAAGAAATCTCCGGTATAGTATTGCAGAAGGAATTTGATGTTCGACGGATGTTTGCTGAACTCCTCCGCGGTCACGCTCCATGCAACGAGGACGAGCAAGGACGGGATCAACGGTGCGAGTTGAGGCAGTTTGCTTCGCCATGCACGAGGTTGATCGATGATCGTGAGGAACAGGAATAGACAGCAGGCGAAGAGATACAACTGCGCATGCAAGATGTACAGACAAAGAAAGAGAATCGCCAGAAGAACGGACTGAGTGGTACGACGGTTGACAGGATTCTTCAATGTTGAATAAAGAATCAACAGCAGGATGGGAATCCCCATCATCCATCCGACGAAGCCGGACGTCATGTTTTGATTATAGAACAGAGGAAAAACGAGCAGAGCGTTCCATCTGCTTGCGGAAACCTGTTTGAACAATAAAAGAACGACAAGCAGAAAACCGATGAATGCGATCGTGTGGAAAACGGCATTGCCCGTCTCCACGTCTTCGAACAGCGCACAAAAGACGATATGTGCGACGTTCGGAGTGATGAGAAAATTTCTCGTGCTGTAATATTCGGCGAGAGTACCGGCCCCGATCGCGATATCACGAAAGATTGCCGCCTCAGCGAGATGGTTCGGCAAATCGGTCGAAGGGATCAACGGCGTTGACCAATAAGAATAGAGATGACCGGCAAGCAAGGCGATGACGACGACAGGAAACGTACTTTTCTGAAAAGCTCGCCGCATTCGTGTGTAAGCGTTACTTCGTCGAATCGTGTTGATGCGTGACTGCTTCCCTGAGTTGCCGGATGTGTTCCGGCGTCGTGCCGCAGCACCCTCCGATGAAATCGACTCCGCTATTCCATAGTGATAAACCAAAGTCTGCGAAGCCCGCTGTGGTCTCAGGGTACGTGAGTGCTGCATCGACATGTGAAGGCAATCCCGCATTCGATTGAATCAGCACCGGAATCGTTGTCGCTGCTTTCATTCTTGCAGCTACGGTGTTCATCGTGACGAAACCATCGCCGCAGTTTGCACCGACGATATCGAAACGACAGTCCTTGAGAGCGGTGATGATGACGTCGGGCGTTTCACCGAAAGGCGTTCGTGGATCAGTGCCGCCTTCGAATGTGAATGTCACCGCAATCGTCTTTGCGCCTGCATCTTTCGCAGCTTCTAACGCACAGCGCGCTTCAGCGACGGACATCATCGTCTCGATGAGGATCAGATCGACGCCGGCTTCGATGAGGTCTGCAATCTGTTCGTGAAATGCCTCCCGCGCCTCGCTCGATGAGAGCGTTCCGTACGGCTCGAGCATTTCACATAACGGTCCGACTGAACCCGCGATGAGGGCTTTCCCTTCCGCTTCACGCTTCGCGAGCACAACGGCTGTGCGATTGACCGCGGCTCGTTGTGATTCGAGCTTACCGCCGCGAAGCCGATAGCGATTTCCGCCAAACGTGTTCGTCGTGATCACCTGCGCTCCGGCCTCGACGTACTGCCGATGGATCGCTCGAATGATATCGGGGCGCTCCAGTGTCCATAGCTCCGGGGGCGTTCCTTGTGCGAGACCGTGACGAATGCATTCCGTCCCGATCGCACCATCGAAAAAGCGGATGTGTTTATCGAATATCTCTGAAATCGTCATGGTGAAAAGCCGTACTTTGGCCGGAGGGAAGTTAAATCATGTCGAATGAATTCCACTATGCACAGCCTTTCAGCATACGAAGAGGATACACTGTATGAACGCATTGCCGGATGTATCATCCGTGGAAAGATTGCGCACTCATCTCCTCATCCTCCGGACATGCGCGATCAGGACGGCGCGGATGAACTCGTTCGATACGCTTTGGAACGGGGTGCCGCTGCTCAAACGATTCTTGAGAAAGGATTGATGGCAGGTATGAAAGTCGTCGGTGAGCGCTTCAGAGCCAGACAGTATTTCGTTCCCGACGTCCTCATGGCCGCGAAGGCAATGCACGCCGGAATGAATCACCTTCGCCCGCATTTCGAGATGTCCGGCGTCAGGCATCGCGGGACGTTCGTCATCGGAACGGTGCGGGGTGACCTGCACGACATCGGGAAGAAGCTCGTATCGATGATGGTCACCGGAGCGGGTTGGGACGTCGTCGATCTCGGCGTCGATGTGCCGCCCGATATCTTTCTCGATGCGATCGGCAAGCATAATCGATGCGTCGTCGGGATGAGCGCCTTGCTCACAACGACGATGGGCAGCATGAAAGAAACGGTGATTGCAGTAAAGAGCGCGTCGCCTCATATACCGGTCATCGTCGGCGGCGCTCCCGTGACGGATGCCTTTGCGAAGGAGATCGGCGCCGATGCCTATGGAAGTGATCCGGCGTCCGCCGTGGAGTTTCTTGAGCACATTCGACAAGCGGTGCATCAGCTATGACGGTGACGACACAACGGACGACATACCTTACGACAATCGGTGTCGCTCAACTTTCCCTATCGACGAATGCCGTTCTTCAGCGCATGGGCTATGCATCCGATCACGCGCCCGAACACCTGATTCCTCTGATTGAGTCGCACTTACGATCACGGGATCACGACAGTAGTGCGCGTGTTGGGTTCAGGATTTATGAAGAACCGCACGTCGCAATAGAGCGGGAGATATTGCGCTGCGGCGATGTCGTATTCGATATCGGGCCGATCATCGGGCGAGGGATTCGTGGAAGCGATGCGATTGCCGTCTTCGTCGCTACCGCAGGCGAAGAGATAAGCCGGGATGTGAAGGCGTACTTCGAGAAAAGCGAAACGCTCGAAGGTTATGTGCTCGATACGATCGCATCGGAAATTGTCGAGCGAGCGGTCGATTGGATGGAAATTCAGCTTGCGAAATCCGTCGGGGGCGATGGATGGAAAATCAGTAACCGATACAGTCCGGGGTATTGCGGATGGGACGTTGCGGAACAGCATCGTTTGTTTGCCCTTCTTCCGAAAAACTTCTGCGGCGTGACACTCACGGAGAGTGCGCTCATGGTTCCGGTGAAATCCGCGAGCGGCATCATCGGACTTGGCAGGAATACCGAGAAGCGCGATTACGAATGCTCGCTCTGCGACGTCGATGAATGCGTCATCAGAAACCGCAATGAATGACGTTCACGACGGGTAACAAGCCATGACTTCGAAAGAACGATTCATCACCGCACTTGAAGGCGGAACGCCGGACAGACTTCCCGTTACGACGCATCACGTGATGCCGTCTTTCCTGAAGAATCGCCTCGGTGGAATAAGCAATGAGGAATTCTTCGAGCGCTTCGGGCTTGACCCCATCCGCTGGTTCAGCGCACAGAAGCCCAACGAAGCACGCGGAGAGTTTTTCGATCCCGTGCATACGCCGGGCTATCTCGAAGCGCGAAGAGTGACCTCCGATTCCTGGCGCATCGAAGAGGAATCGATTCCCGGTCAGCGGTACGAAACGACGCGGTATCGCATCGTTACGCCGGTGAGAACGCTCACGATGGTCCTGCAATCGGACGAACATACCGCATGGGTTGCGGAACGGTTAGTGAAGGAGAAGACCGATATCGAAATCATCGCAGCGTATGCGCCGATGCCTTTTTGCGATGTTGATGAAGTCAATCGACAAGCGGAAGATTTGGGCGAGCGCGGACTCCTTCGCGGGTTCGTTCCGGGTTTCGAAATCTATGGGCAACCCGGATGCTGGCAGGATGCCGCCGTGCTTTTCGGCATCGAAGAATTGATCATCGCCACGTTCGAAGATCCGCAGTGGGTTCACCGGTTTTTGAACATCCTGTATGAACGAAAGAAGACCTTCATCCAATCGATGAGAGAAGCGAAATACGATATCATCGAATTAGGCGGCGGGGATGCATCGTGTACGGTCATCTCTCCGCAGATCCTCAACGACTTCGTCATACCGTACGATGCACCGCTCATCGAATGCGCTCATGAAGCCGGGCAGCGGATCGTCTATCACACGTGCGGCGGCATGATGCCGATTCTCGAGGACTTGGCTTCGATGGGGATGGATGCGATGGAAACGTTCACGCCGGAAGGCATGGGCGGTGATGCGATCCTACGTGAAGCCAAGGAGCGGATCGGCGACCGCGTTTGCATGATCGGGGGATTCGACCAGTTTCACTTCTTTGTCGGCTGCACGCCGGAGACCACACGCGCGGAAGTTCGTCGTTGTTTTTCTGAAGCGGGAGACGGTGGTGGATACATCCTCTCACCATCCGATCATTTTTTCGATGCGGAACCGGAACTGCTCCACGCATTTTCGGATGAAGCCCGCGCCTGCGTGTATCTCTGAAGCAGGCGCCTTTGCCCTTGCATCCTGCTCGATGCGAATCGACTAAGGTTTGACCAAAGCCTGCACTCGCTGAATTTCCTTTTGAGCCTGTGCTTTGAATCGCGGATCCAGTCCCTGAGTATCCACGATCTTCTTATACATGTCCAAAGCAAGGTCGAACTTGTTCTGCTTCTCATAGGACTGCCCGGCCATGTAGTACGCGGAAGCCGTCCAATCGATTTCCGTCTTCTGTACGATGAGATAGGGCACTGCTAAGAACTC
>CAYUWG010000159.1:0-5350 GCA_964448285.1 uncultured Chromatiales bacterium | reverse complement strand
TGTTTTACCGAGCCAGCACCATTCTCAGGAGCTTGGAGTACTTTGGCGTTTCGAGACGATAGAGGTACGTCCCGCTCGACAGACGGCTCGCGTCGAAGGTCACCGTGTACGAACCCGCTTTCTGCGTGCCTTGTACGAGTGTCTCGACATCGCGGCCAAGTGCATCGTACACTTTCAGCGTCACGTCCGTCTCCTCCGGCAGTTCGTACTCGATCACCGTCGTCGGGTTGAACGGATTCGGCTTGTTCTGCGACAGACTGTAGCCGCCATCCGCCGTCAGCGGGATGATGCAGTCGCCGCTCACCGTGATCCGCCCGTCCTTGAACAGCACCAGAACGTCCGACCCCGTGGAGTTGTCGTTCGTGCTGTTGAGCGAGGAGACCAGTGTCATGTCCTGACCCGTCGCTTCACTCACCGTTACGAATGAACTGACGAACTTCAGATCCGTGGCCAGTACCTTCAGCGATTCGTCGTTCGTCCCGTAGATCGCTTCGAACACCAGGACTACCAGTTTCCCGTCGTACTTGCTGTTCAAAGGTGAGCCCGTCGTCAAACCGTCCACGCGGACGATGTTCTTCTCCGTCGAGCCTTTCTCCGCATGCAGCGAGTACCGCGGGCCGCTCCAGCCGCGCTCGGTCAGCGTCGTCGCGCTGAATGCATCGACGAACTTCACCGCGCGCGAATCGAACTGAACGTTCAACTTGTACGAGTAGATGCTCTTGCCGATCGTCGGGTCGATATAAATCGGCACCGCAATCTTGCTCCCGTACTGGCCGACAGGATCCTCCGGCAGCGTCAGCGTCGAGACCTTCGGCGCACCTTCGATTACGACGGTCTTATTGCATTTCTGCTGCGTCATGTTGTCGCTCGTCAGGATCACCGTGAACGATCGCGTCTCATCGACCGCAGAGCGAATCGGACGGATGAGCCAGCTTACCGTCGCATTGCCGTTGACGATCATGTCGCCCACAGACTTCACCGGTGTCTCGCCTTCATCGAGCACGACGCCTTCCGGGGGTAGTATCGTCGCGTTCACGCGGTTGGCCTGGGCCGCGCCCACGTTCGTGATATGCGAGGTCAGTTTGAACACGTTGTATCGGTTCGTCGAAGATCGCGTCCCGACGTCGTCCTTGTAATCGCCGATCGTGTAGTCGAACAGCAGTTTGTCGTTCGTGTTGCTCATCGTCGTCACTATGTTGCAATCCAGCATCGGACGACCCACTTCCGGAACGTACAGCGGTTTGATGCACTGAACAGAAGCCAAGCCGTCTGCCGTCACGACGAAACGGATGTCGATGTACCCGGACTGTGTCCGAGGCGTTGCATAGATGTTCCAACTGATCGTGTCCGTCGTGACTTGCGGATCCAACCGCACCGCCACGAAGCGTTCCGGATCGCCCAACACTCGCAACTCGTTCGACTGCGGCAATACCGTCACCGACACGTTGTCCGCCGGGCGGTCGCCGTTGTTCGTGATCTTCACCGTCACGCGGAACGGATTCACTTCATAGGTCCCGCGCTGGCGGTCAACCGTTAACGCATCGAGCTCTTTGCCGTTGTCGTCGATCGCGTTGCACACGAGCCCCAGCGTCGCTTTCGTTGCCGGCGGCACAAGAACGTCCGTACAACACTGACCCGTCTTGCCGAACACGTCTTTCACTTCCGCGCACAGACGTAGGTCTTTGGCCACGCCGTCGGTGATCGTGATCGGACGAACCAGCCATTGCACGCTTACCGTCTGGTTCGTCGCAAGGTCGCCGATCTGCTTGGTCGCCGTCTCGCCGCCCGCGAAGATCAAGCCCGGAGGCAACAGCGCCGTCACTTCAAGCGATTGACCTAAGGCCGCACCGGCGTTCGTCACCTGTGCCGTGAATACGAACGGATCCGGTACATACGACCCGCTCGAATTGTCGAACGTCAGGTTCCGGGGTGCCGTGCATATCATCTGGTATGCCGCTGCGCGTGCCGGTGGGACGTACACGGGGACTCGGCATTCGCCGATGATCACGCGGTTGCCCAAGCCTCCGCGTCCCTGGATCTGATAGTGCAGCGTATCCCATCCGCCGATGTCACGTCGCAGGGCCGTCAGCTTCCAGTTGAAGCTGTACGTGTCGCCCACTTCCATCACGCCCGGAGCGCGTCCTGCAACGTTCACCGCGATGATCGACATGTTGTCAACCGGCGTGAAGCGCGGTGGGCCGACGAATACCAACTGGCAGTTCGTCGCGCGCGTGTCTCCGTTGTTCGTTGCCGATGTCAGCACGTCGAACGGATTCGGCACGTAGTCGTTCAACCGGTCGTCGAACGTCAACTGATCAGGCGTCGCCTGGCAGCTCATCGCAAAGTTCGGACGCTGCTCGCGCTGAACGAATATCGGGTACTCGCACAGAGCCGCAGGGATTCCATCGGCCACAACGTACACGCGAACCGTGTCGTACCCATCGCTCGATCGTGCGTTCACTTTCATCGCGAACCCCGAGTTGTCCACGTAATCCACAACGCTGCCCGCGTTGATCTTGCCAAGATCACGCGACGAGGGCGGGATGTTCGTAAACCGCGTGTCCTGAAGCATGAATGCCCGCACGTTCTGTGCGTCGCCGTTGCCCACGTTCTCCACGCGTACCCGTACGTCGAACGGCGTCGGCGTGTACTGATCCACATTGAACCAGATCGTGTCGGGGGCCTGGAGCTGGCAGACGATGCGCGGCGTCACCACCGGTTCGATCTCCACCGGCACTTCACAGCCCGACGTGATGTACGGCGTCTCCTTCGACGAGTACTTGATGTTGAAGTAAATGTATTGCGAGACGCCCGTCGTGTTCGGATTCTTCAGGCGGAAGCCCCACTGCACCGGCTTGGACTGCGCCGGGAACAGCACGCCGCCGGGCACTTGCTTCGGATTCGTGTTGTCCGGGAAGTTCGGGTCGAACTCCACCAGATCCAACGTCGTCGGATCGGTGAACTCGATCTCCGCCGTCACGTCGGTGATCGGAGCGCCGCCCGTGTTCATCAGGTCGGCAGTGATCACCCAGTTTGTCGGGCTGTATTCCTGCAATACCGGGATGTACCGAACCACTGGTTCGGTCGTCTGCACGTTGCACACCAGCGACGTCTTCAGGTTCGCTATCGGCATGTTGTCGGCACAGATCACAGGATTATTCTCATCGTCCCATGCCGTCACCTGGAAGCGGACATTCCTTCGTGTGATTCGGTTCTGCACCGTGAACTGCCACGTGTAGGTTGCCGTATCGCCGGCATTCAACGTCCTATCCACAAAGCGCGTCTGCGGCGTCGATCCATCGAGGGTCAATCCTTCGCCGATCGGGAAGTCGATCGCTACCGTTGCGATCTTCGCGACCTGACGGCTCGTGTTCCATACACGGTAGGTTACCGTGAACGGATTCGGTTCAACACCCGTCTCCGCAGCATTGATGCCTAACGAGTCCGGCATCGAGATGTCGCATGCAAACGACGGCATCAAGCCCGGTACACGCACCGTGCACCATACTTCCACGGAATCCAGCGGTTGACCCGTCGGGCCCGTACCGCCGACGACGAACTTGAACTCCAGGTACGTGTCGTAACGGAATCGCTTCGTGTACTGAACGTCCCACGATATCGTCGGGATTACTCCGCCTTTGTATTCGTTCATCGTCGAGGGGGTGAACATCTGACGCTGTGGCGCTGACGTTGGAGTCAGAACCACGTTCGCCGGCAAATACATATACCCCGATACGTTCGAGGCTGGCAATCCGCCGATGTTCGCCGTCTCCAAGGAGATGCGGAACGGATTCGGGATGTAGGCATCGATGTTCTCATCGAAATGCAACGAGTCCGGCGTAAAGCATTGTGCGCGCAGAATCGGTGCATCCAACGGCGGGATCGTTACCTTGATCTCGCAAACCGAGGAATCCGCATTCGACGATTTCACCCACACGCGGATGATGTAGTCTTTCGCTACCGTCGTGATCGGGTGCGTCAACTCCCACGAGGTACCGCCCTGCCCGCCGGGACCCAAGATCACCGGGAGGATTTTCTTCGTGTGGCGGTTCGGTGAGTCTGCGCCTGACAAGCGTAAATCACCGGGGGTCGGCAACTCGATCCGAGCGAAGACCGTGTCCGTCTTCTGGCCGCCTTCGTTCGTCACCACTACCGTCACATCGAACGGCATCGGCTGGTATCGCAGGTTCGGTCGATCCGCTGTGATCGTCGGTGCCGTCAGGGCGCAACTCAGCACCGGGCCGGCCGGTGGTACCCAGATCTTCTTGCAACAGCGGACTTCATCATGGTTGTTGAACGTCGCAACGATGCACACGTTCACCGAGTCGCCCGTCACGCGACGCTTCGCCTGAACGTCCCAACGCGCCTCCATGAACGTCCCTTCCTTCAAATCTCGTGGCGTCCCGTTCTGGGTCTCGCTGATCGGGGCTACCAAGAACAAATCCTTCTTGTCGTACTCGATCTTGAATCGAACGTCGCGGGCTTCGCGGTCGCCCTGGTTCGCGATCTGCATCGATACCGTGAACGGGTTCGGATTGTAGTCCTTGATGTCCTTCACCCAGACGATGTTCGACGGTGCCGACATACTGCACGTCACCTCCGGCTGGCGGGGAATGATGCAGATCTCTCCATCCTTCAACACCGGTCGGAAGCAGCCCGCTTCGAACGTCCAACTCAACAGCTTCAACTCGCAACACGTCGTGTCCTTCGTGTCCGGGTCGCTCGCCTTGAACGTCAACTCCGCAAGCATACCCGATCCGTTGATGATCTTCCGGTCCGTCGTCTGGAACGTCACTCCGCCCGGCATCGGCGTTATCGTTATCGGTACCCCTTCCAACAACGATCCCGGCGGCGTCGCGATGTTCACGAACTGCGTGCACGCTTCATCATACAGTATCGTGAACGTCGCAGGATGGAACAGGTCGTTCTGAATCTCATCGACAAGCGTCAGCGGAACTTTCACATTCGTGTTTCCGCGCGTTTCACGTTTGCCAAGCTCGATGCGAAGAGGAACGTACGTCGAGGTGTCCTTCGGAGCTTTGTATGTCTTCGTCTTCGTATCGCTGCCGCCGCAGAAGTTCAACAGCGACAGATCAACAGTGCGAAGGCCACCGTCCATGCACTTCGCCGTGTAGGTGATCAGGCATTCCTGGAAGCCCTGGAAGATGATCGTCGAAATCTCTTTGTAAATCTGTGTCAACTGCGAGGGACTTGGCGTTTCATAGTAACGACCACCCGTCGTATTGGCTATCGCTTGAAGCTCCGCTGAATTGATCGCTCCGCCAAGACCGATCGTGAATACACGGATACGGTTCCGGTTTGCGAGTGAGATAATGTCGGCGGGAGTACG
>CAYUWG010000158.1:0-5370 GCA_964448285.1 uncultured Chromatiales bacterium | reverse complement strand
AATCGATCATTTAGCATTGGTGCTATGGGGCCGACCTGCCCGAATTTGTGGCCAACAGTTACAAAATTCGTAGTGTCGAAATAGGGTGTCCCTTTAATCGTTAACGCATCGAGATTTGAATACAGTATTCTATTGAAATTGTAGTCTGAAGTCAAAAGAATATGGTCTGCACCGAACTTTCTCGGGATGAAATCCAGCGGTTGACTGATCAGTGGATGATTGATAAGACTCATTGCAACAGATCTCGTCATGGATGAATACTGGTTTCCTCCAAGAATAATTGGAACCGGTACCAAAACACTGGACGAATTGAAGTACTGAGAAATGGGTTTTCTTGCGCAAGTTATCGCTTTGTTCTCCATGAAATCATAGTCGAAACTCTCTAGCGTCTGATTGTAGCTATAGGGAACGTCACCATAAACGCCTTTGAAGTATATTTCCCGATAGCGGCTGAATTGCTGAATCGCTTCGATGAAAGCATCGTCGATTCTCTCGATCACGTAGTCGAAATTCGGCATTTGAGTCGTTTGCCGCATCTTTCGCAGAACAACTTCCGAGTTTATAGGTCCCGTATGTGTCGATACGAACACGTTGAGATTCGCTTTGAATAGAACATCAAGGCTGTCATCGAATTGTAGCGGGAATTGGGGTTGATAAAATCTCTCAATCGAGTTTATTGCAATATCATAATGCGGGAGAAAGCCGAATGTTTTAAGACTGTCGTACTGCGATTGGAGCTGAGACGTGTCGATACCTGTTGGCTCCATTGACGCCCGAATGATCGTGGTCAGGGAATCACGGGAAAACGGATTACCCATTATCAGCACTGTATCTCTCGTGTATGAATGAAACCGATCGTATTTGAAGCGATTTACAGCTTGAGACGTGAAGTCAAATACATGGTGTATTTTCAAAGAGTCATGGAAAAAGTCATACGGCACCGGTGTGACATTGTGAGATTGCGTCTGGGCGTTGAACCGGAGCGCCTCGAAGATCAGAAATGATATCCATAGTTGCTTGCACATGAGCCATTACTCCTCTTCTACGATGAACCCCTCCTTCACGAGCCAGAGATAGATTCGCGAGTCAGTCGGAGCGTTTCTTCCTGCCTCGATCACCTTGTCGTGAAGGCCTTCATAATTCGGCTCCATATAGAGCGCGATGTCGGCATATCGAACAGCATAATAGCTATTCGGAAATGTTCGAATGAACTCGCAAACGAATTCAGTCCACGTCAACGGCTTTCGGCTGTTCATCGCGTCCGTTATGGTAATGAACAAAATAACGATGTATATCTCATCATTCCGATACGATTCAATGAATTCGATTTCGGCTTCGTTCAGGTCCCGCGAAAAAAGAACTCGCAGCAAATTATTGATGCTGTCAACGACAACCCATTCGCTTTCGGAAATTGGTCGTACGGAAAACGTCGTAGTATCGCTGAAGAACAGAGATTGGCCACTGCTGTCGTCATCGAAATACCCATAGGTTGAAAACAAAAATTGGTAGTTACCGGGGGGGTTCATTCCGTAAGAACTCGATGCAAATCCACCAAAATCTACTCTCATAGTACTTGTATCACCAGCCCTTACAAGCCAACCACCCTGTATGCGATGGCCACCGAGATCAAGAAGTAAAAGTGTATCTGATAGATCTCTGATAAACGAGCATCGTTCATCCAAAACACCGACGTCAAGCCGCACATCTCTCGAAGTGAAGTTTACAGCTTCGATCGCTAACCATACTCTCTCATACCTTATGAAATTATTCTTTTCCTTAATGATTCTAACGCTGATACTGTCGGTCTGAGAATGCATGGATACAACAAGCACGCAAATGGTAAGCGATATGATAATAGAATGCCTTATCATCTTTCAGCGTTTTCGCAGGTAGGTCATTTCGTTCATATAACGCTCATTACGTTTCCATAACAGAATATGAATCGATCACCCTTCCTCTCCTCACCACATCTCAAACCGTATCATTCCCTGCTCGACGTCGATCCCGTAGCCATAGACACCGAGCGCTTTATCGTCGTTCGTAGTCCACTCGGCGTTGTTCTTCGCCGCGGTTGCTTTGTGATCGTATGAATCATTCCCGCCGATATCGATGAAGACACCGGTCGTTGGCGCGAAGCGAGGCCACTCGCCGCCACGACGGGAGGAACCATATCCGAAGGTATTTCCGACAGGCGCATAAACATCGTTGCCCCGAATATTGGCGAAGAGCGCGAAGGAGCCGTTGAGCGCACCGCCAAGACTCGTAGCGCGGTCGTCAGCGTTGCTCATCGTGTATGTGTCGTCGCCGTTCAGGTCAATGTAGAACGCTGCCGAACCGTCGTGTGCCGCGCCGATACCGAGCGTCATGACGAGGTCGGTCTTATCGTTGCCGGCATCATCGAAGAGCACACCGATCCCGAAGTGCGCCGATGCGCCCAGGTTGAAGAACACGCCACGGTAGGTATCATCGCCGCTATGATCCGAGAGGATACCGTAGCCATACCAATAAGAACTCCCTTGTGAGAACGTCCCGGCAAAGTATTCGTCATCGCCCGCAAGGTCGTTGATGATGCCGATGCCACCGGACATGTTGTGTCCGTCCGTGTGATCGGCGCGTCTGCCCGATGCGAAGCCCTGCGCGTTGCTCTCGTTGTGTTTCGGCGTCTGGTCCCCGACGTGAATGAGGTTCGTATCGTCGGCGATGTACTTATCGTTGCCTTGAAGGTCGGCAATCATGCCGAGACCTTTAGCGAAACCGTAGCCCTGCGCATAATAGACGGTGCGATACTCATCGTCTCCTGCATTGTCAACGATACATCCGATGCCATACATACCTGCGCCCTGACTGAAACCCAACGAGGTGTATCTGTCATCGCCTTCCGTGTCATAAAGCATCCCGACGCCGAAACGTCCGCAGCCTTGCGAGAATGTCTTGCTCTCGTAAACATCACTCCCTCCAAGATCGAACAGCATTCCGATGCCGAGCACACCCGCACCCTGTGAAGGTATTCCTTCATGGGCATTCACATAACGGTCGTCACCGCTGAGATCGATGAGCACGGACACCGGAAGGTCGGGATTGCTCGCAGCGACGGCGCCGTAGTAGGTGTCGCTTCCACCGAGATCGATCAGCAGTGCGCAGTCCTGCGCATAATGCACGTCGGATTTCGAACCGGTCATGCGGATGCGTCCAATCGGCGTGGGGATATCGAGCTCGAAATTTCTTCCCGCATGTCGCCGCAGTTCAGGCAATGCCTGCTCGACCGCTTGCGCAAGAAGCATCGATCCGTAGTGGCAGGAGTGTCCGTCGAATGCCAGCGCTGCATCATAGACGATCTGGTCGAACGTGTGCGCATCGCAGACGGACTCTTCGAGTGTCGTGCTTTCGAAGATGTGACGCCATTGCGTGCGCGGGATATTCTTCAACGAAAGATTTCTCCACTTCGCCGCCTCACGTATCGCCTCGACGATTGAAGCGAGAGTTTTTTGTAAGTCCCCGGGAAGAAGTTTGATCTGTGATTCTATGCGTTTGGCAACGTTCGTCCAATCCTGAGTCGGAAGCGGATAGACGATGTTCGTTCCCATGTCACGTCCGTTCTCTGAATGAATGACCGAGAGTACTTCGAGCAGAGGATTCTTTTCTGAGATGGTTGGCGTGTATTCGAAGCCGTACTTGCCGATGTCATAGCCTAAGTTCCGTGCAGAGTGCATGATGGTCGCTGCGAGCGGTTGCACCTTCGACAAACGCGGTGATGGATAATTCATCGTATCGTTCGTAAGCCAGACGTTATAGCGCCAGAGCATATCCCGCGTGAAGTTGGGAATCTTCAATGGACGAGCGAGGAGGCCGTCGAAGTAATTCAGCCGAAACGGGTCCGCCCGATCCACGACCCCCCAGGCTGCTTGCGGACGATAGCCCACGGTAGCGGAATCGAGGCCGAATTTCTTCAATGCGTTGAAGAGAAGGTTGTCCTGCGAAAAGAGGGTCGTGCTCATGGCAAAGAGCGCCATGACGGTGATGAATGTTTTCATAGAGACCGGCTGTTGTATGCGATTGTTCATGCAAAACAAAAATAAGCCCCGAACGCTGTGAATCACGCACGAAGGCATGAAGGGGCTCACGCGAAGACACGAAGAACGCGAAGGGGATTTTTAAAAGGGCTGGAATCTTCTTCGTGACCTTCGTGCGTTCTTGTGCGAACTTGCTCTTCGAGCCCTTCGTGACTTCGTGTGAACTGAAATATGGGTAACAATACCTATACGAAATGGGCAATGTTACCCTCGTTTTCAAAGCGAGACGGTATCAAGTTGCACACAGAACGGACAAAAACTTCATCTCACTATTCACATCAACCAAAAGATTTCACTCATGAAAATTTCCATCTCCAAAACCATCCTCACTTGCGCACTCGCGCTTTTCATGCTTGCAGGTCAATCCGTTTACGCTCAGTGGACGCAGACCAACGGACCATTCGGCGGGCTTATTTCTACTCTAAACGTCTCCGGTTCTAATCTCATTACCGGAACATACGGCGGCATCTTTTTCTCATCAGACAATGGTGCACACTGGACAGAAAGAAACAACGGTTTGACGAACCTCAGAGTAAAGGCGCTCGCGAATTCCGGAAGCCTGCTCTATGCAGCCGCCTGGAATGAATTGATTTATTCCGTTGATGAGGTGTTTCGCTCAACGGATCTTGGATTGAACTGGACAAAGGTAAGCAGTACCGGGCTTACAAATACGGACATTCGCTGTGTGTGTATCTCCGGTTCCTATGTCTTTGTCGGTACAGCGGGTGGTGTATTTCGCGCGAGCACATCCGGTGGAAACTGGACAGCGGTTGGCTTGAGTAACGAGATGGTTTTCGCAATGACCGTCAGTGGATCGTACGTCCTCGCCAGTACATACAATACACAAAACTATAATGGCGCTGTGTACCGTACTGCGAACAATGGTGGGAAATGGAGTAAATCCGGTGGACTATCTGCGAGTGTACGGATCAAAACATTCAGCCAGCTCGGCTCTGTCTGCTATGCCGGTGGCGTTGGAGGAGTCTTTAGCTCGACGAATAACGGCGGGAAGTGGGTCGCGAAAAACAATGGGCTGGTGAACAATTCGAACACCGGTGTTCCTGAAGTCTTAGCGCTGGCTGGCAACGGGACAACCGTGTACGCTGGAACCGGTTACGACGGCAGCGGTGTGTTCTGGTCATCCAATGGCGGGTCGAGCTGGACGCAGACGGCATTAACGAGCTATATCCGATCTATGGCGGTCATCGGGACGAATGTCTTCGCGGGCGCCGGCGGCACCGCTGGCAGCATCTACCATTCAGTGAACAACGGTGCAAGCTGGACATCGGTGAACAATGGA
>CAYUWG010000157.1:0-5374 GCA_964448285.1 uncultured Chromatiales bacterium | reverse complement strand
GTGAATCGCTGAATGTCTGAGCATTCTCAACCAACTCCAGAATTTTGGAAATGGATGACTCACCGAATTCCTTTGTCACTTCAACTGTCAGCACACCGCTTTTGTTGATCATCCCGGCTAGGACTTTTTCCGCTTCCTTCACCGTTCGCGGGACTGATTCGCCGGTGAGTGCCGATGTGTCAACGAACGAAGTCCCTTCCTTGACGATTCCATCCAGAGGAATCTTCTCTCCCGGTTTCACAATGATGATTTGTCCGGGACGAACGTCGGTTGGTGAAACTCTTTTGACCTCACCGTTGGATTGGATATTCGCATAATCGGGTCTGATTTCCAATAATGCCTTTACCGACTTTCGTGATCGGTTCACGGCTATGTCCTGAAACAACTCACCGACGACGTAGAACAACATGACCGTAACGGCTTCGGGCATCTCGTCGATTGCCAGAGCACCAACTGTTGCTACCGTCATGAGGAAATGTTCGTTGAAGACTTTCCCTTTGGCAATGCTTCTGACTGCTCCGCTCAGCACGCCCCATCCGCTGATCAGATACGCGGAAATGAAAACCAGATACTCGGCAAAGTGAAAAGGCGTGCCGTGAATTTCCTTCTCAAAAATCATCCCCGCAGCCAACAGCAAGAGTGTTACAAGGATTTTTATCAGCTCACTTTTGTTTTCAGCAAGCTCATCGCTTATCGATGCCTTTTGAACAGATCGTGGATGTTCATCCAATGGCTCAACGACTTCCACGTCCGGCTCAATCTCCCTTATTCTTTTCTTGACCTCTTCGATATCCGGCGTGTCAATTTGCATAGTGGAGTTTGCAAAACTCACCGAGACAAATTTGACTTCGGGTATCTTTGTCAGTCCATCTTCAATCTTCACGGCGCACGCAGCGCAATCGATGTTTCGGAGTTGATACTTTTTCACTTGTCTTTTCTTTCTCCTCAGTGTTTGTTCAGGCGATTTGGGTTTGATTATAAAAAATGAGTCACATATCATGACTTTGCATAACCACTTATATCGCTTTCTCCCCTCGTTCATTCGTTCGTATCTTCACCACATCATCAACCGAATAGATAAAGATCTTTCCATCGCCAGGGTTTCCCGTGTGAGCGTTCCTTTGGATGGTCAGCACTACAACGTCAACCATGTTGTTCGAAACGACGGTTTCAAGCTTCACTTTCTGCACGTACTCCACCATATCATCAATAAGCTTTGTCGAAGTGCCTTCCACCTGAGTACCACCAAACCCTCGAACGTCTTTGTCAACGGTAATGCCGGGCATGCCTTCGATTTGCTTCAACGCTTCGATGACTTTCGAAAGCATGAATGGCTGTATAATGGCTTTGATTTCTTTCATCGCGCTCTCCTTAAATTTCGACTTGAGTTTCGGGTTTGGGGCGATCGATCATGCCGTACAACACCGGCAATACGAGCAAGGTCATAGCGGTTGATGTCACAAGTCCGCCAATGACAACAACTGCAAGTGGGCGCTGAATCTCCGACCCGGGTCCGGTCGCGAGAAGCAGCGGGATCAATCCTAATGCAGCAACAGTCGCTGTCATCAGGATCGGGCGAAGCCGCAACTCGCAGCCTTGAATGATTGCCTGTCCCAACTCCGTTCCTTCGAGACGTAGTTTGTTGAAGAAGGAGACGAGCACAACGCCATTGAGTACTGCTACGCCAAAGAGTGCTATGAATCCAACAGACGCGGGGACACTCAGGTACAAACCCGAGACAAACAGTCCCACAATCCCTCCGATAATGGCAAATGGGAGATTCATGATGACGAGCGTCGCGTATCTGAACGAGTTGAAGCTTGAATAGAGCAGGAAGAAAATCAACCCGATGGTAATAGGAACGATGATCATCAGACGGTTCATCGCGCGCTGTTGATTCTCGAACTGTCCTCCCCATGTAATGAAATAGCCTGCAGGGAGTTGAACGCTCTGGCGAATTTTCTGTTGGGCTTCCGCCACGAAGCCTCCCATGTCGCGCCCATCAACATTGCACTCGATGACGATTCTGCGTTTTGCATTTTCCCGGCTGATCTGCACGGGACCTTCCGCAAGCGAGAGTTTTGCCAACTGCGCCAACGGAACGCGGGAACCGTCGAGCGTGCTGACAAGAATGCTGCCGATGGACTCGACATCCTTCCGGCTGTTCTCAGGAAATCGGATGAACGCGGCAAATCGCCGTTCTCCTTCAAATACTTCCGTTGCTGCTTTGCCGCCTACCGCGGTCTCAATGATCTCTTGAATGTCGGCAACGTTGATGCCGTAGCGTGCGATCAGCGCGCGATTGATTTCGACGGTGAGATACGGCTGACCGCCCACCTGCTCGACACGAAGATCCGCGACACCCTGAACCTGCGACATGATTCTTGCAATCTCATCCGCCTTCGTCTTCAGCACACCCATGTTGTCGCCGAAGATTTTTACTGCGATCTGTGACTTCACACCGGAGATCAGTTCGTCTACACGAAGCGCGATCGGCTGCGTAACGTTCAGCCCAATCCCGGGAATCTTCTCAAGCTCTTCCCTGATCTTGTCAACAAGCTCTTCTTTTGTCTCAGCGCTTTGCCATTCTTCTCGCGGTTTCAGCACGACAATCGGGTCGCTGATGTTCGGACCCATCGGGTCTGTTGCTATTTCCGCCGTGCCGATCTTCGAGACAACGGTTTGCACCTCAGGAAATTTCATCAACGCTTGCTGGGCTTGCAGCTCAATCTCCATCGACTTGTCAAGCGAGACACTCGGCAACCGGATGATCTGTGTCGTCAAGGAGCCTTCGTCAAGTATCGGAATGAACTCCGTTCCAAGGAACGGGAAGAGCACTATCGCTCCCGCAAGCATGGCAACTGCAATTCCAATCGTTGTCTTCCTCTTTTTGAGAACCCAACGAAGCGCAGGAAGGTACAGCCGCTTCACTCCCTTCACAATGAAGCTTTCCTTCTCATGTCCGGGCTTGAGTATGAACGACGCAATCACCGGAACAACGAATATCGAGAGAATGAGGGACGCGAAAATTGCAATGCTGATTGTGAATGCTAACGGCGCAAACATCTTGCCTTCCATGCCTTCCAGCGTCATGATGGGAAGAAACGTGATGGCAATAATCAGCTCGCCGAAGAGACTGGGCTTTCGTACTTCAAGGACTGCATTGAGAACTGTTGACAGCTTGTGCGCCGAGGCTCCCTGTTCCGACAGGTGCCGTTGAACATTCTCCACTTGAATGATTGCCGCATCGACGACCATACCAATAGAGATTGCCAGTCCGCCCAGCGTCATCAAGTTGGCGGAAAGATTCACTCCCTTCATCGCAATGAATGTGGAAAGCGCAGCGAGAGGAAGCGTGAGCGCCACAACCAAAGCGCCTCGCACACTTCGTAGGAAGAGATACAGGATGATGACGACAAGAACGATTCCTTCTTCGAGCGCCTTTGTCACGGTACTGACCGCCGCCTGAACAAGGTCAGTCCGGTCATAGAACGGCTTGATCTTCGTGCCGCCGGGAAGAATGCCTTGGTCATTGATCTCAGCGACTTTCTCTTTCACGCGAGCAGCGACATCCCGTCCGCTGCCCCCGCGTATCATCATGACGATGCCAACGGCGGCTTCACCTTTACCATCTTTGACGACTGCCCCTTGACGCACTTCGGGACCGAGCGCTACGTCGGCAACGTTCTTCACATAGATGGGAACACCTTCGTGTTCCGCAACGACGATGTTGCCAACATCATCGAGCGTCTGGATGAGACCCACGCTTCGCACAAGGTATTGCTCCGACACATGACCAAGGATTCCGCCGCCGGCGTTTGCATTATTCTTCGCGACCGCCTCGAACACTTCACGAAGGGAGAGGTTGTATTTGAACAGCCGTTCCGGGTCGACAAGAATTTGGTATTGCTTCACGTAGCCGCCAAATGCGTTCACGTCGGCAACTCCCGGAATCGTCTTGAGCAGCGGACGGACGATCCAATCCTGCATCGTGCGAAGTTCGATAAGCTTGGTGAGAGAATCCCGCTTTGCGGCGCTGTCCGCCGGCATTTCAAGTGTGTATTGGTAAATCTCCCCCAGCCCCGTGGAGATCGGTCCGAGACTTGTTTCTACTCCTTCAGGAAGACTCTCCCTTGCTTCAATCAGTCGCTCCAGCACAAGCTGACGTGCAAAGTAGATGTCCACGTTGTCATCGAAAACGATGGTCACCATTGATAACCCAAACTTGGAGAGGGAGCGGAGTTCATGAAGTCTTGGAAGTCCGCTCATCGCGACTTCAATGGGAAAGGTTGCAAACTTCTCCACCTCAACGGGAGAGCGTCCCGGCGCTTCCGTGATCACTTGCACCTGCACGTTGGTGACGTCCGGAAACGCGTCAATCGGAATTGTACGAAATGCGTTGATGCCAAGACCGACAATGATCACCGTGAAGATCACGATGACCAACCGGTTGCGGAGTGAAAAGCCAATGAGTTTTTCTATCATCACTCCTCCGACAACTCAGATTTCTGGAATTCGGACTTAATGGTAAACGCGCCATCGGTTACAACTCGCTCACCGGGCTGAAGACCTTCAGTTATTTCAACAAGCTTGTCCTGATGTCGCCCCACATTCACATAACGCTTCACAAACGAGCTATCATTGATCGCGACGTACACGAGGCGTTGTTCGCCTTCAATCTGGACCGCCTTCTCCGACACGACAAGTGCGTCGCTCGTAGAGCCAAGAGGAAGGGTTACCGTTGCGAACATTTGCGGCTTGAGCTTCGCTTGCGGATTGTGCACCTCAACACGCGCCTTGATTGTGCGAGTCTTTTCATCCAGCACATCAAAGATTCGTGTCAGATGTCCCTCAAACTTTTCATTCGGATACGCCGCGACTTCGATGGACGCTCGAAGCCCCGTCTTCACTTTGGCGAGATCCTTCTCATAGATATCCACGATGATCCAGAGATTGGAGAGATCTGCTACGTGGAATAGACTCGTACCGACATCCACATAGTGCCCGAGGATTTCACCCTCTTCGGTTACCGACCCGGCAAACGGCGAGCGTATCTCGAGCAATGTCTTGGGCGACTGCGTTTGTGCAATCTCTCGCACATCCTTCTCTGTTGCGCCAAGCACCAAGAGTTTTCTGCGCGCCGATTCGAAAATGGCGCGGGCGGTGAGCGACTCTGATGAATCTCCTTTTGCCTGCGATTGAGTGAGACGCTGGCTCGCTTGTATGAACTCGCCTTGCGCTGTGAGGTACTGCTGACTGTAGATGGTTCCGAGCAAAGCGTTTTCCCGTACACGGTCACCCACGAACGCGTACACCTGCTCGACTCTGCCGGGCACACGCGCCGTTAGATGTGCGAGCCGCTGCTGGTTAAAGT
>CAYUWG010000156.1:0-5392 GCA_964448285.1 uncultured Chromatiales bacterium | reverse complement strand
AAGCTTGCACTATCATAGCTGAGCGTATGAAGACGGAAAATGTTGTGCGATTTGATATACGTCATGGTTTCCTGAACCGCCATGACGGAAGTTGTTAACCGGAATCGATCGATTCCACCCCGGCAAAGAGCCGGCGTTCTTTGAAAACCCCATCTCCGAGTCATTCCCACCTACACCACGACAGGCATGGTGGAATGAACGATGAGTCTCAGGACTCGACCCGCACACGCGGGTGAACGGTTTCACAGGAAACTGCGAAGCCACCCGGCTTGGAAAGGAGAACTCGAATGAACTGTGGACATCGCTACTCAGAATGCGGCGATGATCCCGAAAGGTTTGCACGCAGTACCCCGTTCCCCTCCGGACGGGGTTTTTCATTTCAGACAAGACACATGCTTCCACTCAGCGACTCATACCAGCGAATACATACTTACCTGCGCATCGCAGTGACCGAACGATGCAATCTTCGTTGCGCGTACTGTATGCCTCCGGAAGGAATTTCGCTTCGCCCACGAGAAGAGATGCTTACCTTCGATGAAATTCATCGCGTCGCATCGATCTTCGCTCGCATGGGCGTGACGAAGATTCGCATTACGGGAGGGGAGCCTTTGGTCCGGAAGAATGTCCCGGAACTGATTGCAAGGCTTGCCGCTCTTCCGGGAATCGAAACTATCGGCATCACGACGAACGGCGTCCTTCTCGCGGATCATGCGCGTGAACTTTACGACGCGGGATTGAAGAGCGTGAACATCAGCCTGGATTCTCTCAGGAAGGACGGTTTCGAACAGATCACACGACGGGATCATCTGAGCGAAGTCCTCGAGGGAATCGACGCCGCGCTTGCCGTGGGATTTCGATCGGTGAAAGTCAACGTCGTCGTCATGCGCGGCGTGAACGACAACGAGCTTGAAGACTTCGTTGCCATGACGAAAGTGAAACCGCTGAACGTGCGCTTCATCGAGTACATGCCGTTCCGCGACAACGGTTGGCACATGGAGCGTATGATATCGTTCGCAGAAATGCGCGACCGAATCGCAACGGGGCACACCTTGATTCCACTTATATCACGCGACCACTCTGCCGTCGCGCGAGATTTCATGATCGAAGGACATGTGGGAACGGTCAGCTTCATTTCATCCATGTCCGAACACTTCTGCGATGCGTGCAATCGCGTGCGTCTCACTGCCGACGGCTCGATCAAGCCGTGTCTTTTCTCGAACGGAGAAACGAATGTCCGAACTGCATTGCGCAACGGAACGACTGACGCAGGCATCACGGAGATGATCCGCCGGTCGCTTCAGACCAAACCGCTTGCGCATGCTCCCATGAACGAACTCACGACACTCGACAACAGAACCATGATACAGATTGGAGGTTGACGTCATGCTCGACGTCTCGAAGAAAATAAAAACCCTGCGCACTGCCGAAGCCTGTGCAACGCTCACGATGAAAGCGGAGACGCTTCAGATGATTCACGACGGAAAAATCCCGAAAGGCAATCCGTTGGAAGTCGCGAAAGTCGCCGCAGTTCAAGCGGTGAAAAACACCAGCCGGATCATTCCTTATTGCCACCCGTTGCCGATTGATTTTGCGGGCGTGGAGTATGCATTCCACGAAAGCGGCATCACCGTCACCGTCACGGCAAAAGCGCTATACAAAACCGGCGTCGAGATGGAAGCGCTGACGGGCGCCTCGGTTGCGGCGCTGACGATGTACGACATGCTGAAGATGGTCGATGAAACCATGGAGATCACCGGCGTTCGTCTCGTGAAGAAGCGCGGCGGGAAGTCGGACTTTCGCGAAGCGTACGAGAAGCCGCTCTCTGCCGCCGTGCTCGTCATGTCCGATTCCATTTCCGCCGGAAAAAAAACCGACGCGTCGGGGAAGATGATCGTCCAGTGCTTGCAGCAAAACGGATTGGATGTGAAAGACTATCGCATCATCCCAGACGACTTCGAAACGATCGGTGATACGCTCATCATGTACTCCGATGAAATGCAGGTCGATCTCGTGATGACAACGGGAGGAACGGGATTCAGCCCGCGCGACTGCACGCCCGAAGTGATGAAGGCGATTCTCGAACGCGAGATTCCCGGCATCCCGGAAGCGATTCGAAGTTACGGTCAGGAGCGCACGCCGTACTCGATGCTCTCCCGCGCGAAGGCCGGCATTCGCGGTCGCACGATCATCATCAATCTTCCCGGTTCGAAAAAAGGCGTCGCGGAAGCGCTCGACGCGCTCTTTCCGTCCGTGCTGCATTCATTCAAAATGCTGTGGATGGAAGGCAGTTGGAACCACGCGCATGAGGAGCTGGCAGGACGATGATCCCATTCGAAGATGCTTATCAGACCGTGTTGAAATACGCGGAGCCGTTGAAGCCCGTGACGGTTTCATTGCAAGCCGCGCTCGGATTCGTGCTCGGAGAAGATCTCATTGCGAAGGAACCGGTGCCGCTGTTCTCCACGTCCGCGGTCGATGGTTTTGCGGTTCGAAGCGTTGACTGCACAGGCGCTTCGAAAGAGAAACCGATCACGCTTGCAGTGCAGATGGAAGTGCAGGCGGGCGATGCAGCAATCCAGGCGCTCGAACCGAAGAACGCCATCCGCATCCTTACGGGTGCGCCGATCCCCGACGGAGTCGATGCCGTCGTAATGAAAGAAGACGCGGAAGACCTCGGCGATCAGGTCCGGATTTTCAGAGCGACTGAAACCGGCGCGAACGTCCGGGCACAGGGCGAGGAGTTTCCCAAGGGAACGTGCGCGCTTCACGCCGGAACATTGCTCACGCCGCCGGCTATCGGGCTTGCGGCAACGCTTGGTCATGCACGCGTTCGCGTGACGAAGCAGCCGCGCGTCGCATTGCTCATCACCGGGAATGAACTGCGTCCCCCGGATGCAGCGCTCAAACCCGGACAGATTCGCGATTCGAATACCTACACGCTTACCGGCGCACTCAAAGCGATGTACATCGAACCGTTCAGCACGAGACTCGCACACGACGACCTTGCCGTCATTCGACAGCGCATCGCTGAAGGACTGAGTACTGCCGACGTCATGATCACCGTCGGCGGTGTCTCCGTGGGGAAATACGATTTCGTCCGTGAGGCCTGCGCTGACCTTGGCGTGGAAGAGCACTTCTGGCGTGTTGCCATGAAGCCGGGAAAGCCGGTGCTGTTCGGGACGAAAGATGGGACGCTCGTTTTCGGACTGCCGGGAAATCCCGCTGCAGCGTTGCTCACCTTCCATCTTTTCGTGCGACCCGCACTGATGAAGATGATGGGTTTGATGCCGCAGCCGGCATTCGCCGTGAAGGCGCGGCTTGCGCACGACATAAAGAAGAAAGCGGGACGTTTGGAGTTCGTGCGCGTTACGCTCAAACGCAGCGCGGAAGGTCCGCTCATTGCAACGCCGACCACGGGACAGGAGTCGCACATGCTCGGCGGATTTGCGACTGCCACCGGCATTTACCGTTTTCACAGGGACGAAGAATTTCTCGCGAAGGGAGAACAGATCGACGTCGAACTACTTCAATGGAGCTTGTTATGAATCATCGAGGACGCATACTCGCGCTTTCAGTCAGCAAGAAGAAAGGTATTCCAAAAACGAACGTCCCTTCAGTGAACCTGAAAGAAAACTGGGGGATCGAAGGAGACGTGCATGCAGGCGAATGGCACAGGCAAATCAGCATTCTTGCGATGGAGAGCATCGAGAAGATTCGCGCGAAAGGTTTGAACGTTCGCCCGGGTGCATTCGCCGAGAACATCACGACGACGTTCATCGACGTTCCGCACTTGCACGTCGGCGACCGTGTACGCATCGGCGCGACGGAACTCGAGATCACGCAGATCGGCAAGGAGTGCCACACGCGCTGTGCGATCTATTTCAAAGCAGGCGATTGCGTGATGCCGCGCGAAGGAATCTTTGCGCGCGTGCTCTGCGGCGGTCAAATCAACGTCGGCGATGCGGTTGAAGTCATCCCCTGTCCCGTTGAGACCTTCACGATCGAACAGCAATCTTCACCGATTCACATCCCGGTACTTGCACATGCCTGAGCTGCCGTTCATCCTTCTTCCGGCGTTCTTCGTCGTCGCGTTCCTTTACTCGTCGGTGGGACACGGCGGTGCGTCCGGTTACCTTGCGCTGCTTGCGCTGTTCGGCATCGTAACACCGGAGATCGTTCCGGTCGTCCTGATTCTCAACATCATGGTCGCATCGACGGGCTGGTGGCAGTACACGCGCAATGGCTACTTCTCGTGGCGATTGCTTCTCCCGTTCGCGCTCACTTCCATTCCGATGGCGTTCATCGGTGGAACGCTGCACGTGTCGCAGGCAATCTTTTCGTTGCTTCTCGGAATCGCGCTCGTCCTTTCGGCATTGAGACTCACGGTGATGAAGGAGATCCATGCGACGATTCGAAGAGAGGATGGTCGCACGGTGTGGTTAGTGGGAGCGCCGCTGGGTGCGATGCTCGGTTTCCTTTCGGGCATGGTAGGCATCGGCGGCGGCGTGTTCCTCAGTCCTCTGTTGCTTTTCATGAAGTGGAGCGATGCCAAGCGCACCGCGGCGATATCGGCGGCGTTCATCGTGCTGAACTCACTGAGTGGATTAGCCGGAAAACTCGTGAACACGACGCTCGATCTTTCATCCGCGATGCCGCTGCTGATCGTAGTCGCTGCCGGAGGTTTTCTCGGTTCGCACACAGGCGCAGCAAAACTCAAACCGCGACTGCTCCAGGGAACACTCGCCATCGTCCTACTCATGGCCGGCGCGAAACTCGTGATGAAAGCGATGTGAGATTACGGATTGGAGATTGCAGATGATCGATTGTCGGTAATCGATTTTTCTCGTTCCCACGCTCTCAGCCTGTGTGAAAAGGTTATTACTGAGTCATTGCGAGGAGCGAAGCGACGAAGCAATACCCTCACCCCCAACCCCTCTCCCGGTTCGGGAGAGGGGAGTTCTGAATTTGGCCTTTGAATTTGTGATTTGATATTTGTTTGGAATTTGTGTTATGAATTTTGTGATTTTGAAAGCACCCTCACCCCCAACCCCTCTCCCGGTTCGGGAGAGGGGAGTTTTGAATTTGGCCTTTGAATTTGTGATTTGTTATTTGTTTGGAATTTGTGTTATGAGTTTTGTGATTTTGAAAGCACCCTCACCCCCAACCCCTCTCCCGGTTCGGGAGAGGGGAGTTTTGAATTTGGCCTTTGAATTTGTGATTTGTTATTTGTTTGGAATTTGTGTTATGAGTTTTGTGATTTTGAAAGCACCCTCACCTCCAACCCCTCTCCCGGGCCGGGAGGGAGAAGTTTTGAATTTGGCCTTTGAATTTGTGATTTGATATTTGTTTGGAATTTGTGTTATGAGTTTTGTGATTTTGAAAGCACCCTCAC
>CAYUWG010000155.1:0-5409 GCA_964448285.1 uncultured Chromatiales bacterium | reverse complement strand
CTTACCGCAACCGGTAACGAGTAATGCAGCGAGTGTGATATACTGAATAGCAGAAGCGATGCTCTGTCTCATGTCGTGCCTTTATGAATGGAAGTTATGGTTGGTACAGTGATTCGAGGGGTAAATCCTCGATGGGCAGCAACGGCATCGGCAAGCCATTGTTACGAATACGAAACAGCGCATACGAGAGAAGAGGATCGGTCTTCTGAAGCGTTACGCCGAAGAGCGACGGCAGGAAAAGACTCAAGTCGAACAACCGTGGCGGCGGCAATTGAATGATGTCGATCTTTTCATCCTGATGAATGCCCGCGCGCATTCTGGCGATACGAATCGCGTCGCCAAGACCACCGATGACATCGACCAATCCGTTTTGCTTCCCATCGAGACCGCTCCACACCCTGCCTTGCGCGATGGGACGAATCTTGTCGCTCGTAGTCTTTCTCCCATCGGCGACCTTCGAAACGAAATCATCATAAAACGAGGTGATCACATGCTTCATTTTAATCTGTTCGTCCGCTGTCAAATTTCGGTCCGGTATCCCTGCGCCGATGAGCGGCAGAGTAAAACCGAATCCGAGATCGGCATGATCACCCGCTTTCACGTGGTCCGTCGTCAAACCCAACTTCTCCTTCAGGCCTGCATCGTAAAACCAGCCGCCGATGACGCCGATGGAGCCGGTAATCGTCATCGGTGCTGCGACAATCGTATCGGCATACATCGAAAGCCAATACCCTCCGGAAGCAGCGACGAATCCCTGCGAAACGATAACCGGCTTTTTCCCTTTCGCTTTCTTCAAAGCCTCTGCGACGATGTCCGATGCCATCGCGTCGCCACCGGGTGAATCGACGCGCAGAACGATCGCTTCGATCGATGCATCCGATACCGCCCTGTCCACGTGCTGAACGAGAGTTCGCGCGGCAATGCCTTCATCCATGTCACAAACACCGAGCGCATAGACGACGGCAATCTTTCGCCGGGAACC
Organism: uncultured Chromatiales bacterium; assembly: GCA_964448285.1. GTDB lineage: Bacteria > Bacteroidota > Ignavibacteria > SZUA-365 > SZUA-365 > CAYUWG01. Next base: position 4,427 of record CAYUWG010000155.1, on the reverse strand, counting down.
CCAGTAGTTATCACGAGGAAGTTTGCGCGCATAAATCTCCGATGGTGAAATCAGTGAGGGCGTTCCCCTTTCCGCTCTTTTGATAAGCTCCAAAACAGTGTCCCACCTGCCGAGTGTGTCGGCAAGCTTTTGTTCCACTGCCTCTTTCGCGAGAAGGAAAACGCGTTCGTTTACCAGCGCATCGAAAGCTTTCGGCTCGATGCCTCTTGCCGTGGTGATGTCATTCTTCGCAACGGTGTAAAGATCATCGACCAATTTTTGGCGCTGCTCTTTGTCGGCTTCGCTCATTGCATCGCGGCTGAAGCTTTCATAGGCGCTCTTGTAGGAAAAGAATCGCCACTCATCGAAGGCGACTCCGATCTTTTCCAGCGCTCCCTTCAGGAATGTTCTTCCCATCAGATATCCTTCAAGCGTAATCGATCCCGTCGGGTCGAGAACGATCTTATCCGCGATCGATGCGAAATGATAGACGTCGATTCCTCCGCGATCGATGTACGCAACGATCGTCTTCCCGCTCGCTTTCAACTCCTTGAGTTTCTCCCGGATTTCCCAAAGCATCTCTCTGTTCACACCCATCGCCGACGTATTCAAAGCAACACCCTTGATGTTCTTGTCCTTCAATGCAAGGTCAAGGTCGGAGAGGAGTTCGTGCAACGTCCTGCGACTGTCGAAGAGTTGGAATCGCTGATAGGCAACCGGACCACGCATATCAAGGTGGAGATATTCTTCCGGCGGGTCAACTGCGCGAGAAAGATTTCTATCGTATTCGCCGAGTCTCACGGAGTATGAGTTATACGCACTCGCACCGTCATCCAAATGCATTTGAGCAGATGCCCCAAAATGTCCGAGACCGATCTGGAGACCGATCGTCGCAGTCTTATTGTCAAAGTATCTCCCCATCACGCGAAGGCCGCCGACGGGTTCGATGACAACGCCTGCGCTCCAGGGGGATTCGCTCAAAGGCAAACTGTTCGTCTTGGCGAAGTCAGCGAAGACCGTCAGAAGTTCGTTTCCCAATGGGCGAATGGCTACATCGACGACCTGTTCGATGGTCTTGGTATCGTCTGTGAAAGTGGCAACGTATCCTAAAGAGAAGCCCGGAAACGGTCGGATGGAACTCCCGATCGTGCTGATTCGCTTCCGCTCAAAGAAATCCCGATCACCGTTACTCCACCCGAATCCATAACCGAGACTGAACGTCGGTTCACCGAAAGCGAGCGAGAATCGCAGATCGGTAATCTTCCTATCACCGACGTGATGTTCGACGAATCCGAATCCCATATTGGGAAACGCGAAGAATCCTCCGAAGCGCTGAGTCGCCGGCGTTCCGTATTCCGTAGTCCAGTTGAACAAAACATCAGGATACTCCATGTGCGCGAGGTAGGCGGGATTCTCATACCCGTACAAACCATACTTCAGCGCGCCCGGCGCCGCATGGAAGAGACTCGACGTTTCGTGGTACGATGGAAATGCGCTCTGCGCCGAGGCTGATGCAGCCAGCGCAAGTGTGAAGATGAAACAAGAACTGAATGCTCTCATACATACCCTCCGTTTTTAGTGCCCTCATTGTCTGTTGAAATCACATCCATAGGGCAATAAGTTGAATGTCATGATTCAATCTACAAAATCACGCTCCCTCAGAAACCAGCCATCGCAGTCCGCGCGGAACGTTCAACATGCATGCGCGTCTATTGTTGTGCGGCCCGATGTTGTCCGCCCATGATCGATCAAGCAACGGTAAAATCCATTCAAACAAAGGAGAGCATGAGCGACGACATGCTGATTACCCTCTTTCAAGGAGGAGACCCGGACACATTCAGGGTACTGGTTCAACGATACACAGAACGCATTCGAGCAATGATTCATTCGATTCTCAACGACGCGAACATTATCGACGATCTCACACAGGAGGTCTTCATCAAAGCCTACCAGGGGCTTCCGGCTTTCCGATTCGACTCGAGCTTTTTCACGTGGCTCTATCGGATTACCATCAACCGATGTCGGGACGAGATTCGCAAGAAGAAATTCAGACGCATTCTCTCATTGCATCGCCTCCTGGAGAACAATGATCCGGAGTTGGCTCGCCGAACGTCCATCACTCCGGAGGATCCGGATCGAAGCGAGTTCATCAATAAAAGCTTGCAGCAACTCCCGGAGAAATTTCGCATGCCGGTCATTCTGAAAGACATCGAAGGGCTCTCGTATGAAGAAATCTCGCAAGTCCTCCAATGTGAATTAGGCACGGTCAAGTCGCGGCTTTCACGCGGAAGGGCTATGCTGCGGAAAAAGCTTCAACCGCTGTTGGAGGTGCAATGAATAACGTGAGCGAAAAGAGAATGTGGGATATTCTCCAGCAATATATCGATGGAGAACTGAGCGGGCAGGACGCCCTCACGGTCTCCAACCGCGTTGCCACGGATGAGGTTTGGAAAGCGGCATACGACGAAGCTTTGTATCTCAGGGATCTCCTTCAGTCACGCTCATTTCCGGAACCTGATCGGATGTTCTGGCAACGCCTTTCACTGAAACTCGCTGAACCCAATGAAGCAGAGAACCATGATGAGTCGCTGCTTCACCACCTTTCCCCTGCGGCAATCGTCGCAACGATTGTCGTGTTCATCGGCGTCGGAGCTTTCGCATATTTCTTTGGCGGCGATCTTTACCGATTCGTTCAGCAGAATTCTGAACAAGCGCAGTTAGCCTATGAAGAAGGCCTGCGCGAGTGGATCATGCCGCTCTTCGAGAAGACCGACAAGGACAAAGTACTCGAGTTCGCGATGTTCGGAACCCTCCCGCTCGATGAAGAGAAAGGCACCGTTCTTCGTCTCGATACGACGACGGTAGAGGGATTTCGTATCGAGCTGGCTCGTGCACCGAAAGTACAGCCGAAGATCCAACTCGACGATCTCTACGGTGAAGTTCGTGCGACGAAGGAGCAACAATCCACCATCGACACACTCATGAGGTGTGCGCAGGAGGAAATCGAATCGGCATTCCTTGTCGCACACGATAAATCCCTCGCGATCAGTTCGGAACTTCCGAGCATTCACGAGCGATTGCTTTCCGGCGTAGTCTCGACTCTCGACCCGCAGCAACGAAAGCTTCTCGCTCGTTACCTCGACGCGCGTAACACTGCATTCACGTTCATCGCCTCACCGGCGGAACCGGCTGCTCCTCCGTCAGCGATACTCAGACGCGTACAAACGCCTCGTCCGGTCAACGAGTATGTCGTGTTCTCGATGGATTCCACGCGCAAAAAAAAGATCGAGCTTGACGTCGCGAGACTTCGAACTGATATGGAGCGCAATGTCCGCCACGTCGTCGATGCGGAAGCGATGTTCGAGGCTGCGGCGAAAACGTATGCCATCAAGTCACAGGAATTCAAGTGGAAACATGTTCCGCCCTCGATTCGCGAAGAGGAAGACATGATTCGCATCGAACTGCGCCGCCTGCAATCAGAGCGCAAGCAGGCTGATGAAGAACAAATCATTCGTGCACGTGTCATCCCGAGAAATATCTATCGACGCATCGAACAGCTTCCGGAGATCAACACACAGCTTCAGTTTCATTTCAAAACGGACAGCGCCTCGTTCCATCTCAATCTCGACAGCATCATAGAAAAAGCGATGGAAAGTATCCCCTCGATTGAAATAGAGGTTCGTGATCTTGAAAGACAGATTCGTCAACAACGCCTCCAACCTCGAAGCAAACAGGATACGGTGCGCATCAGGAGAACATATCCGTCGCCACCCCCAGCGCCAAAGCCGCCACCGCCTCCCGCACCGGATAACGGGGACTTCTCCCGGCAGTACTTTTTCAACGATACCCTCAGCACTTTTAGCTATCGAACAACGATCAGTGCATCGGACAGTACGCGACCATATCGCGATCACAAGCGTTCACAACAAAAAGATTCCCCAAAGAAAAGAAAGACAAAGACAACCGTCATCGAGCTTTGAATAGGCGTGATGGACGGCGCAAGACGCACTCAGGAGGTCTTCTGACTCCTTGAGCGCGGAAAAAAGTGCTTGACATTATCTCCGGTCCAGTTGTATCCTGTAGTTGGAAAACCGCAAGCACCTCCACCAACGCGAAAGGATACGTTTTGAAAGCTCTTTTCTTTGGATTGCTTCTTCTCCCCGTGACTGTCGCCTCGCAGGATGGGTGGAAGTATATTGGGCCGGAAGAAAAAGAGACCACGTTCCTCACGATACACGGTGACGTTATCTACACCTCCGTCATTGTCGATCGGCCAGGAGGCGGGTTCAAGACGAGTCGGATCTATCGTTCTTTTGACGCGGGAATGAGTTGGGAGGTCGTGGACAGCACACTGATTCCACGAACTGCGACGATCAAATTCCTTGGGGGGAACCCTCCGAGACTGATCGGTGGCAACGGATCCACACTGTACTACAGTGATGATTTGG
>CAYUWG010000154.1:0-5472 GCA_964448285.1 uncultured Chromatiales bacterium | reverse complement strand
GGTACAAGGCTGCGCAAACGTTCGTGAACGATTACCTGATCGCGGCCATTCCAACGTCGCAAATCACGCGCGACGAGAATTACAAAAGCAGCTTGCTGGAATTCGCCCAGGCGCATGGATTGGGTATCCCGCGCTACGTAACGCTCGATGAATCCGGCCCCGATCACAGCCCAGTCTTTACCGTGGAAGTCCGTGTCAACGGAATCCCGGTCGGGATCGGCGAAGGCAGCAGCAAGAAACGCGCGGAGCAGTTAGCGGCAAAGCAAGCTCTCGAACACTTCTCCAACCATCCGCCTGACTCACTCAACTGAACGACACACTTCTGTAATTGACTCATCCATCGTGAATACTCCTTCTATCCTCCTCAATGAATCTTTCGACAATCGCCACATCGGCCCGAGCATTTCCGAAGAACGGGACATGCTTGCCGCGATCGGTATCGATTCTCTCGATGAACTGATTGACCAAACCGTTCCCGCTGACATCAGAACGACCGAACCACTCGCCCTTCCGCCCGGCTTGAGCGAACATGAGTACCTCCAGGAAATCGCCGTGATCGCGCAACACAACAGAGTCCTGAAGTCCTACATCGGGCTTGGCTACCATCCCTGCATCGTCCCAACGGTCATTCAGCGGAATATCCTCGAGAATCCCGGCTGGTACACGCAGTACACACCGTATCAGGCAGAGATTGCGCAGGGACGACTCGAAGCGATGCTTACCTTCCAAACGTTGATCAGCGATTTGACGGGAATGGAAATCGCAAACGCATCCCTCCTCGATGAAGGCACCGCAGCGGCCGAAGCGATGGTGATGCTGCTCGGTATCGTGCACCGCGACTCGCACAGGCAGGCAAGTATGAAATGCTTCGTCTCGGAACAGGTGCTGCCGCAAACGCTCGACGTTGTCCGGACTCGCGCCGCACCGCTCGGCATCGAAATCGTCGTCGGCGATCATCGCAGCGTTCCACTGGATCCATCGTACTTCGCGGCGATTCTTCAATACCCGGCGAGGGATGGCGCCGTCTATGATTATCGTGGATTCATCGAGCGAGCACACATGGCCGGCGTGAAGACCGTCGTCGCCGCAGACCTCATGAGTCTCGTGCTTCTCACGCCTCCGGGGGAATTCGGCGCCGACGTCGTCGTAGGCTCCGCCCAGCGTTTCGGTGTGCCGATGGGCTTCGGGGGGCCGCATGCGGCGTTCTTCGCAACGCGCTCGGATTACATCCGCTCCATGCCGGGTCGTATCATCGGCGTGTCGGTCGATCGGCTCGGTCATACGGGTTACCGCATGACGCTGCAAACGCGCGAGCAACATATTCGCAGGGAAAAGGCAACGTCGAACATCTGCACGGCCCAGGCTCTGCTCGCAGTGATGGCGGGCATGTACGCCGTCTATCACGGCGCCGAAGGCCTTCGTCGCATTGCCGGGAATATCCATGCCGCCGCTCGCGCAACCGCGAAAGGGCTTGAAGCGCTCGGCTATCACCAACAGAATGAAATCTATTTCGATACGCTGAAAGTCGCCGTTCCAAACGCGGACCATCTGCGTGAATGCGCAGAACGCAACGGGATGAACTTCCGGTACATCGACCAGAAACTCGTATGCATCGCTTTGAATGAAACGACGACGGCAGGAGACGTTCACGACATCATCAGCGTCTTTGCGGAAGCAGCCGGTCTTGAAGCTCCGGACAGCGAGTCGGTATTCAACAGCCTCGATTTGACTTTTCCATTGGAGCTAACGCGAACGACGACGTTTCTCACGCATCCGGTCTTCAACATGAACCGCTCGGAAACCGAGATGCTGCGTTACATCAAGCGGCTGGAGAATCGCGACCTCTCGTTGACGCATTCGATGATTCCGCTGGGCTCATGCACGATGAAGCTCAATGCCACGAGTGAAATGGTGCCCATCACGTGGCAACAGTTTTCGAACATCCATCCGTTCGCACCGGCCGATCAGGTGCAAGGCTATCTGCAGGTCATCCGCGAATTGGAAGAGCAGCTCTGCACGATCACGGGTTTTCCCGCATGTTCGCTTCAACCGAATTCCGGCGCGCAAGGCGAGTACTCCGGTCTGCTTGTCATTCGCGCATATCATGAACACCGTGGCGAAGGCCACCGCGACGTCGTGCTGATACCGCAATCCGCACATGGGACAAATCCTGCGAGTGCAGTAATGGCGGGGTATCACGTCGTCGTCGTTGCATGCGACGCGCATGGCAACATTTCCACGGAGGACCTGGAAGCGAAAGCCCGGCAGTACCATGACCGACTCGCTGCTTTCATGGTGACGTATCCTTCAACGCATGGCGTGTTCGAACACCGGATCAGGGATTTCTGCCGCATCGTGCACGAGCATGGTGGACAGGTATATATGGACGGCGCGAACCTCAATGCGCAGGTAGGTTTGACGACTCCCGCGCTCATCGGTGCGGACGTTTGCCACATCAATCTCCATAAGACGTTCAGTATTCCTCACGGCGGCGGCGGACCCGGTATGGGACCGATCTGCGTTGCCGGACATCTGGCTCCTTTCCTCCCTTCACATCCGCTCGTGAAGACCGGCGGTGAAAAGGGAATCCATGCCGTAGCATCTGCGCCGTGGGGGAGCGCAAGCATCTTACTTATTTCGTATGCATACATCAGGATGCTCGGCGGCAACGGATGCACCGACGCGACGCGATTCGCGATACTCAACGCGAATTATCTCAAGTCGCTTCTCGAAAAACACTACGACGTGCTCTACCAGGGGACGAGCGGCCGGGTCGCACATGAATTCATCATCGATCTGCGTCCGTTCAAATCCGCCGGAGTCGAAGCGGAGGACGTGGCGAAGCGGCTGATAGATTATGGTTTCCATGCGCCGACCGTTGCGTTCCCCGTTGCCGGAACGCTCATGATCGAACCGACGGAAAGCGAGTCGAAAGCGGAGCTCGATCGCTTCGCCGACGCGATGATTTCCATCCGGCAGGAGATCCAGGAAATCGTCGATGGACTTGCGGATAAAAGCGATAACGTTTTGAAGAACGCCCCGCACACCGCCCAGGAAGCGTTGAGCGAACTCTGGCAGCATCCGTATTCCCGCTACAAGGCGGTCTATCCGTTGCCGTTCCTGAAGCACAACAAGTTCTGGCCGCACGTCGCGCGCGTGAACAATTCCTACGGCGACCGCAACATCATGTGCGTGTGCCCGCCAATCGAAGATTACATCGAATCGGTAAGCTGAGTCGCGTTCAGAGCAGCCCGTAATCGAAGCGAACATCCGTCGCGATCTCGTGGAAGGGAACGCGCCTGCCACAAATCCGTGACACCTGTCATTGCAAATTGCGCGCTGTCGATGTAGGTTCTTACGTAATCTCAGGGAGTGGAAAGGATCGTAAACAGGAGCCGTGGACTGGATCGAATTAACATCACCTGAGCAACCAGAGAATGGTGAAAACGTTCGTGTACGCATTTCGAACGCGGAACTCGTTGAAGACGTCAAGGGACAGGCGATTTCCGGCGTGTACTCCGAACGACTGAAGAGCGTTTTCATTCTCGGTCGCTGGATTCCATTCACTGAGGAATACTTCAGCGGTTGGAACTCCGTCTGGAAACCCTCCCGCATGGTGACATCTCCAGCCAAGTTCAAGACATGGGGCCACTTGAAATCCAAGTAGCACGAACCACCGAATCCTCACCCCTTACCATTCTTCTCCCCTTCGCGTCTTCCTGCGACACCATTTCTCTTCGTGCCCTTCGTGCGACACCCATTGAAAAACCTACACACCGAGCGAGATGACGGTTGAGCCGTTCACGTTCGCTTTCTACTTTTGGAAAGGATGAGCGCACGTTCACACATACTCTTCTGGTCTTCTCTTGCCGGACTTCTCGTCATTGCCACACTCTATGCATGGCCGGAAGAAGAGATAACACACGAGTCGGGAATTCTCTGTCCCGATGAACCGACGCAAACGAAACCTGACCGGACTGCGCCCTGGCTCTTTGGCGATTACATGATCACGCCGCTGGCATCGTACCGCATTCATGCGCGAGTCCTCAGCAGGGAGAATTACCGTTCCGGGAGGGAAGCGGAACTGTCGCCGGTCGATCTCGCCCTCGGATGGGGAAAGATGTCCGACCAGATGATCGTTGACAGGATCGATATCGCGCAAAGCGGCCGACGATATCGCTGGCGTGTGGACGTCTTTCCGATCCCGAGAAAGGAGATCGAGCGAACGAGCGCGAACGTCCACATCATTCCTGCGGATGAGTCGGTGCAGCGAACGCTCAACGATGTCGTGAAAGGGATGGTCGTGGATATGCAAGGATATTTGGTGAAAGCGACGGCGGACGATGGATGGCGTTGGAGCAGTTCGCTGAGGCGTACCGACACAGGCGACGGTGCGTGCGAAGTATTTTGGGTGGAAGATATTCGGATCGATGAAAACCCGACGCCTCCTTTAGACTGATTGTAAAGTTCTCTCCTGAGCTTCCTGTAAAAGGATTGTTGCCGAGGCAAGACGCTTGACTCTGTCTTTATGCCGGAGTATATTCAGCCAAGTCGTTTGACTGACTCTTCTAGCCCGGCCAACTCCGGGCACATGACAAGAAAAAAATACTGATGTCTCACAAATCCACGGAGGTAACAGCGCTGTTCAAGAAGAAAGGAATCCAAGGCCTCGATCTCATAAGGTTCAGAGGCAAGCGGTAACAAGTCATTGAGGCTGTCTCTTTGACGGATGTAAGCTCAAAATCCACAAATCCAATAACCAGCATGAAGGAGATTTCCATGAAAACAAGAACAATCCGGGGGGGGGGGGGTAGCAACCCTTTTCTCACTCGCTCTCATCCTCACACTACTCCTACCGATTGAGACGTTGTCCCAAACAACCCTTCTCAACACGACGCCAACTGTAGGCATCTCAAACCTATTGCAGACACCTGAGATTCCAGGTGTTTCCAAGTTACCAGTAAACGATACACACCTAAGCCAACTTGCTCCTAAGGTTGTAAATCCTGACTTATGCTCAGGGCCTCTCACAGTTTTTTTTGGCCCTGGTAATGATCAAGTGACATTCGAAATAACATCAGCAACATGCGTTGGTGTTTACGATGTAAGTACTAAATCTTGCTGCGTAGACCCGTACCCGCCTGAATGCTGCTGGTGGGGTGTTTTAAACAACACCGGCACTCCAGAGCAGTCTGAGTTTTTCCCTTGTACACAAGGATCAGCGGGTCCACGGAGGACATTTTGTCTTACTCCAGGTACATATACCTTGAGTATAGATGTTTGCAGTGAAGGCCAAGTTATGATAAAGTGTGAAACTGGCTTATCATGTAACTCCAATCCGCCATGCAGTTGATAAAGTGTACTATATTGTTTTGTGCTATAGTAGTGCAGAGCATGGTATCGCAAAAACCCTGGGTACAGATGTACCCAGGGCATTCCTATTTTGACATCTCATCGTTGGTGTGTTGGAAT
>CAYUWG010000153.1:0-5490 GCA_964448285.1 uncultured Chromatiales bacterium | reverse complement strand
AACATCTTCGATGCGTCGCTCTATTCAGCGGGGATATTCGTCAAGATATAGCACGGCCGAAGCTGTCCATTGTGATTCGACTTGCGATTTTTCCATGTCTCACCGTAATTGCACCGGAACAACGGAGACCGACTTTCATGAAACCCATCCTTCTATCGCTGCTATTTCTTTTCCTCGTATTCAGCGCGCACGCGCAAACGCCTCCCGGCAAACCGTCAGACGTTCAGACGGAGGAAGGCTTCACGATCAAAACATGGCTTCTCACGCCAAAGCAATTTGCGGCGTTCGCGAAGAAACTCGATCGCGGCGGGAAGAAACCGGATGAACCGTTCACGCACGGAGGCGTCGTCGAGGCGAAGCGAAAGAAGAAGCCGGTTACCGCCGATGACGCGGAGGTCTGGTTTCACATCATCTATCCCAACGAAAAGAACCTGATGCCGAGACTTATGCCGCACGGCAAGTACTACATCGGCAGGGTCGATCTCAATCAGAAGGGCGAGTACACGTTCATGGTGCACGTCAACACGGAGGACGAGACTCCGGCAGTGACGTTCGAATATGTGATGAAGTGAGACTCAGCCGCTGATTTCTGCGACGCAGGAAGAATGCATCTTCAGAAGACGCGATGCCTCATCCGTTTCGATTTCACATGTGATCGTAATTCGCTCCTGGTCGAAGACTTCGTGTATCACGTTTGCAACGCGATGGAATTCCGATTGCAGCTTGAAGTCCGGCGGTGAAATGACGAAGGTGCGCTTGACGTGGCGCTCCTCGATGGTATTACGAATCACGTCCTTCAACTCACCGAGATTGATTCCGCGTTCGGCGGAGATGAACACCGCTCCCGGATACCGCTCCTTCAGTGCGGCCACCGACGTCCCGTCCTTCAATGCATCGAGCTTGTTGAACACGAGGATCGTCTTCTTTCCGTCCGCGTGAATATCGTGGAGCGTTGCATTCACCACGTCGATCTGTTCCGGAAAAGCGGGATGCGATGCATCGACGACGTGGAGAATGATATCCGACTCCGTCACTTCGTCGAGCGTGCTCTTGAACGATGCGACGAGCTTCGACGGCAGCTTGCGAATGAAACCGACCGTATCGGAAAGCAGCACCGTTCGATGGTCGATGTCCATTGCACGCACCGTCGAGTCCAGGGTGGCGAAGAGCTTGTTCTCCGCGAGCACGTTCGCACCGGTCAGCGCGTTGAGCAGCGTACTCTTTCCGACGTTCGTGTAGCCGACCAGAGAGATACGCGTGATGTCCTCACGACCTTTTCGTTGTGTCGCGCGCTGTCTGTCGATGCGCGCAAGCTTCGCTTTCAAGTGGCTGATTCTGTCCCGCACGATACGCCGGTCCGTTTCGATTTGCGTTTCGCCGGGGCCTTTCGTTCTGATGCCGCCGAATTGTTTCGAAAGGTGCGTCCACATGCGCGTGAGCCTCGGAAGAATGTATTCCAACTGCGCTAATTCCACCTGCGTCTTTGCGGTGTTCGTCCGCGCGTGCTGTGCGAAGATGTCGAGTATCAGCACCGTTCTGTCGATGATCTTTCGGTTGATGAAACGCTCGAGGTTGCGTTGCTGCATCGGCGAAAGGTCGTCGTCGAAGATCACCGTCTGCACGTCGGCATCCTCGCAGCGGTCGCGCAGATACTCCGCCTTCCCTTTCCCGATGAACATCGATGGATCGATGTCGGGCTTGTTCTGATAGACCTTCTCGACGACCTCCGCACCGGCGGTTTCCGTCAGCAGTTCGAGTTCATCGAGGTGATCGTCGGTTTCATACCGCATCTGCGACGGCGGGCGCGAAACGCCGACAAGAATGACGCGCTCCTTCTTCGGCGCCGTGTCGTAGAGGGTTCGTGTTCTTCGCCTGCGTGTGTGCAGTTCTTCCGTTATCGCTTCGTCGTCGTGCGTAAAAAGCTGTTCGTCCGATTCATTCATCATGCATGAACAAGGTAAGAGTTTTTCGAGTGTTTCGCACGGGGTTCGCGTGCGGAGCGACTACCGGTTTTTCCATGCCTGAAGGAAATACAGCACGACGGTCAGCATCGTGAGACCGAAGAAAATCCACACCGCAGGCGAAAGAGTCGATGCTTTCAAGAGCGCGACCTGTATCGTTTCGTATGTAAGCACCGCGAACAGCAGCGCAACCTCCGCGCTGATCGCAGCGATCATGAGTATGGCGAGTTGGTACTGACGCTCCGCGTTTTCCTCCGTGATGGCAAACGGATAATTGAACTTGTGCGGGATACGGCGAAGGAGCGAAAGGCCGACAACCGAAACGGCTCCGACGATAGGAAGAATCAAGATCGTGCCTCGTGAGCCCCAGCCGTCCGCTTCGCCTGCGGCGTTGAAATGCGTGGGGATCACCTCCGGCAATTCATCCCACGCATCGACGGTCGTGACGATCATAAACAGCACCGACAGCGCCGCAACGAGCATGAGCATCGTCTCAACGGGTGTTCTCGGGATTTCCCTGATGGGTTGGATGCGTGTCTTCTTCAACATGATTGTCTCTGCTACGCGAAGAGTTGCGGAGAACCTCCCGTGTGAAGAAAGACGACGGACTCGCGCGAACCGATTTCATTCATGCGACACATCCCGATGAGGCCTGCCGCCGCTTTGGACGTATAAACGTCGTCGAGCACGATGCCTTCCAGTCGCGCGAAGAGCTGTTGGGCTTCTTTGCCTTCGGGTGAGGGCGTCGCGTATGCCGGACCGATCCAGCGCGTATCGACATGCACCGAAGCGTCGCCGAATTGGACGCCGGCAAGCTTAGCCGTTTCCATCGCCAGCCGTTGGATGTCATCGGCGAGTTCTCCCATCGACTTGGCGACGCCGATACCGTGGATGCGTCCCTTCCAGCTTTCCCTTGCAGCGCCGACGAGCAAACCCGCCTGCGTCCCGCCCGATGAGGAAGCATGGACGATACGGCTGATGGCGATGCTCGCATTGCGCGCATCGTCGAGGAGTTCTTGCATCGCGTTGACGTATCCCAAAGCGCCCAACGGAGTGGAACCGCCGATGAGCAAGCGGTATGTCTCCGCGCCCGCGTCGGTCAGTTCATCCTCCAACTCCTGCGACTGTCTTTCCCATTCGAACCAGTCATCCGAAGAGACGCGATAGATCGAAGCGCCGAACAGTTGGTCGAGAAGGACGTTGCCGGTGGACGTCTGAGCGGCTTGCTGACCGCCGAGCACGAGATGGCAGCGCATCTTCAGCCGCGCCGCGTACGCACAGGCCATGCGGCAAAAGTTCGATTGCACTCCGCCGACCGCGATGACGTCCGTAGCCTTACGGTCAAGCGCATCGGCGAAGAGGTAGTCGAGCTTGCGTGTCTTGTTTCCGCCTGCGCCGAACCCGGTAAGGTCATCGCGTTTGCACCAGATGTCAACACCGAGATGTTCGGAGAGCCGTTCGAGTCTGTGAAAAGGTGTTGGAAGCAATGACAGCGAAAGGGAGGATTTGTAGAGATGCATACGATGCAGAATACGACAGATGGAAATGATCGGCAAGCACGACCGAACGACGCTTGCCCAGCTTGAGCAAACCTCGGCACATGCAAAATGAGTAACGATACCTATGGATTCGTGTGGAAATACCTATTGAGCGACGAAGCCGTTACCTGTAGGTTTGAAGCAGAAATTAGACTCATTTCTTCTACTCTAACCGGAGGATATCATGAAATCACTTGTCGTTGCAATCACACTCGTTCTTTCGACTCAACTCGTCATTGCTGCTACGAAAACTGCGTCGGATGTATCCGTCTCCGATCAGACGCGGGTCAAGTGCAGCTTTGTTATCGGTTCCAACCGAACCATAAATACACCACCTCGCAAGCTCTTGGATGATAGCGCACTTCTTCCTACGTTGCGCGCGAAAGAGAAATCAACCACTCTTCGTGCAGATGAAATGATGCAGCAAACCGGTATTCGCTTTCAGGAGAATCGTGGACAGATCGTCGATACACGAGGCAAGTTGCGACCGGAAATTGCCTTCGTCGCGAACGCCCCCGGCGCGAAGCTCTATTTCCGCAACGACGGCATCAGCACCGTCTTCACGAAGACCGTGCACACACGGATAATCGACCTTCCACTCGAAGGCATCGGATCTGAGAATGTCTCCCCTTGGGGGGAGATTAAGAGGGGTTCTGAGAATGTCTCCCCTTGCTGGGAGATTAAGAGGGGGGACAATCAGAGGGAGGAGATTCAAACCTACCGCCTCGACATGAAGCTCGTCGGTTGCAACCCGTTCGCCCGTATCCGCGCTGAAGGTGAACTCCTCGGGTACGTCAACTACTACCTTGCACATTGCCCGGACGGAATCACCGGCGTAAAGGAATACAGCCGCATCGTGTACGAGAACGTGTACGACAACGTGGATCTCGAACTCTTCTCATCCAACGGAAGGATGAAGTACAACTTCGTCGTACGCCCCGGTGGCCGCGTATCAGACATCAAGATGAAATACGATGGGGCTAGTGAGACAGCGGTTACGCAGGATGGCGCTCTCTCGGTTGCCACACCTCTCGGACGAATCGAAGAAGCGACGCCATACACATACTCTGGCGATGAGAGCAACGAAGTCTCTTCTCGATTCCTTCGCAAAGGAAACACGATTTCGTTTGCGGTTGATGAGCACGATCAATCGCAGACACTCGTCATCGATCCCTGGGCGACGTATTACGGGGGAAGTGGGTCAGAATCCGCACAAGGAATATCGATAGATGCGAATGGAAACGTGATTATTTCCGGAAACACGATGAGTACAAACTTTCCAGTGCTTAACGGTTTTCAGAGTTCAAATTCTGGAGGGAATGACGCATTTGTCGTGAAGTTTGATGCAAACGGAACAAGACTTTGGGCAACATATTATGGAGGGATTGGTGATGATAGATATGTCGAAGTAGCTACTGATCCAAGTAATAACATCGTGATTGCTGGGATAAATTATGGCGGCGGTTTTCCCGTAACCCAAGGTGCATTTCAAACAAATAGTGGCGGTGGTAGAGACCTTTTTATTGTGAAATTTACCAGTGGCGGCTCGCGTTTGTGGGCAACATATTATGGTGGTCACAAAGATGAGGGCGGTATCGGTCGAATTGGTTTATCAACAGACATGAACGGAAATATCCTTGTTGCAAGTGAAACTGGAAGCAATAATTTTCCTGTAAGTCAAGGTGCATTCCAAACATCAAAAAATGGTAAAAATTCAGATGCATGTGTAGTAAAGTTGAATGGGAACGGGAACCGTTTATGGGCGACATACTACGGAGGAAGCGGAGGTGATCACTCGAATGCGATAGCAACTGATGTGGCTGGTAACGTGTTCTTTACGGGCGGAACGACCTCTACAAATTTTCCCATCACAGCAGGTGTATTCCAAAGTGTGAATGCTGGAAGCTTCGATGGATACATTGTGAAGTTCAATAGCTCTGGGGGAAGAGTTTGGGCAACATATTATGGAGGCACTGGCAGTGATCAATTTC
>CAYUWG010000152.1:0-5512 GCA_964448285.1 uncultured Chromatiales bacterium | reverse complement strand
GCTCGGAGAAGCTGGTCGTCGGATGCCACACGCCTTTGACAGGGAATTGCCGCCATCCACGAAGCTCCCACGGTGCGGTGACCATGAACGGCTCAAGCTCGTTGCTCGTGTAGTACAGCGTGACGTCAACCAGGTAGTTCGAACCGCTCACATCGAAGAGATAATGCCGGTACGCATAGCGAAGCAGCGCCATGCCTTCCGGCAATTGCATCGGCATCATGCGGACGTTGATGTTCGAAATGCTGCCGGAAACCAATCGCACGTCCAGCACGCGCTGGCCGAGTGGGTTCTTGATCGTGTGCGTGTTTCCCGGCGTCAGCGGACCTGTGGCAGCGGAGACATCACCGGTCGGTTCAACTTCCAACACGACGGGAATGATGAGCGGCGAATTCGCAATCGGTGTCCCGCGCAAGCTGTGTGTGCCTGTGATCGTGATGGAGCCGAAGAAGTTGCCGGGATTCTGTTGGAACGTGCTTGCCGTAAGGTTCAATGCATCGCCTTCAACTCCGCTTGCGGGATTGAGCGAAAGCCACGGCGTCGTTGTCGTGGCGTTCCAGTTGATCACGTCAGCGCCGAACGTTCCTCCACAGTTCATCACGGCGTAGGATTTTTTCGGATTGGATTTCTTGTAATTCGCCTTTATGAAAATCGTATCGACGCCAAGACAGATGCGGCGCGGCGCATGAACGAGATACGTCACCGGAATGATCTTCGGGGAATTTGCTGCATGGATGTCGGTCAACGTGATCTGTCCGTTGTACGTACCGGGATTCAAATCCGTGCGCGTTACATTCACGATGAAGCTCCCGCTGTTCACGCCGGAAGGAGAAGCAGGCACGAGTTCCATCCACGAAGGAACCGTTGCGGTCGCCGCTGAGGCCGACCATTCGATGATGGAGCCGTTGCCGTTTTGGTTCGAGATGTTCAGTGTTTGTGCCGGTGGAAGAGTGAAGTTCTGCTCGGCTTCGAACGTGAGCGCAGCTTTGTCGCTTGCAATGATTCCTTGCGGAGGATTCGCATGTGCCGTCCAAATACCTCCTACGTTCGATGCGCTGTAGGTGATAGTTTTCGTTCCCGTATTCAAAGCACCGGATTGATTCATCCACGTCGCGCCTGCGTCTATCGACTGCTTCAATCCAAGACCGCTTTCCGTTTGACCGTTGAGATCGACCGCGAGATATGAGTAAACGATCGAAGCAGGATAGCTTCCGGGCGTGACGGTGTAGTATTTCAAAATGCTTGGAAGATTTCCAATCCAGAGATAGTAACCGCTCGTCATGCGCACAGTCGTCGATGCGCCTCCTGCGGTTGGCGTGATCGTCATGCCGATTCCACCGAAAGCTTCCGGCACACCGGTGCTTGTCGTTCGAGTCGATTGAATGCTGCCGACGAAACGTCCGCTGTTGACGAACGACCCCGTCGGGCCGAGAGTGATGAATGCCGGCGGCGCAACGTTGAGCCAGGCGCCGCTGAGAATTGAAAGCGTTCCGTTCACCGTCGCGTTCGTCTGCAGCGTCTTCTGAGCGGCAATGCCTCCGAACGTGAGATTCAACGAACCATAGATTGCAGGCAAAACCGTCTGTGGGTTGGTGCCACGATAATCGATGGTTCCGTCGGTCTTGTTGAAATCGACCGCTCCGGTAATCGTCCCGAAGTTCGAAAACATGTTGAGCAGCGCTGCCGGTGCACCGTTGTCACCCACGGTGATATTGCCCGCGCCTGTTCCGTTCTGTGAATTCCCGTTTCCGTCGATGCTCAATCCGAGTGCATTCTCGTTCAGCGTACCGCTGTTGATGACAAGGGCATTACAGACGTTCACCGCGCCCGTCAGGTTCACGGTTCCGCTGTTGACGGTGATGTCCCAGAAGAACGTGCCGGTCAATGAACGGTTCGCCGAAATCGTTCTGCTGCGCTTCGCGCGAAGGTAATCGCGGTTGCCGTCGGCATCGTTGGGATTGCCGAGCGAATTGCTCCCGGTGCCGACGTACGTGTTGACGACGAAATCGAGATCGGTCATCGCAGCGCCGCTTCGCGTGAAGTGTACGCTCTCACCGTTGCCGACGCTTCCTGATTTCCATCCATGTCGACCGGAGGGAAGCGTGCCGCTATTCGAACTCCCGTGCGCAAGCCCGTGAATGAAGTTTGCGCCTGCATCGCGGATGGCGACGGCGTCCGACGACCCTGCGAGTGAAAACGTATTCGAACTATGGGAGAAATACTGGTTCGACGTTCCGCCTGTTGGCGCTTGAATTTTCAGAAGACCATCGCTCGCATCGGTATCGTTTGCGGGCACGGAAAAGATGCCGCCGATGACGATGATCGTTCCTGCCTGAAGACTGCTCCATAGCGGATCGTTTGAGAAGGTCAGTACGCCGAAGGGATACGTGCCTCCGCTCGTTGCGTCCGCAAGACTGAAACCGCGCATATCGAGTCCGTCCTGCACGACGATCAACTCGACACCTTCGTCCGATGCGATGTTGCCGTTTGCGTTGAAGTACTCGTTCACGATGACTGTCGGCACCGGCGGGGGATCGTTGTCTAAAATCGTCAGCGTGTGCGCGCTCTGTGCGCCGATGAATGCCGCGTTGCCGCCGCTTACGTTCTGAAGTTCGAAGAGCAACGTTTCGCTTCCTTCGAACAGTGCGTCATCGAAAATCGTAAGCGTCGCCGTTTGATTCGCGCTGCTGCCTGCGGGGAAGGTCAGTGTCTGTGTCGCAAATGCCGGCTGCACGTCGCTTCCATTGCTCGCGGTTCCTCCCGTCAACGCAACCTGCACCGTTGTCGCATTGGACGGAGAAGGATTGGCGATGCTTACCGCGATCGTCACGGCGCCTGCGTTTTCGGTAAATGACGACGAGGCCGATGCGAACTGAACGGAGGTCGGTCCTGCCGATCCCTGAAAGGCAACGCTCAGATCGTCGATGCCGAGACCGTGGTCGCTTCCGCTGTGGTCGGGGTCATACCATCGCAGCATGATTTCCCCGCCTGCTGGTATCGACAAACCCGTTATCGATGCACTGATCGTCACGCGATTCGCCGATGCGTTTCCGTCGAGCGCTCCCGAACTTCCGCCTGTGACCGGGCTTGTGAAGTTCAGCGCAGAAACGGTTGTCCACGTTCCGGCGCCGTCGGCGACGCTGGCGAGATTCGTTCCCGTCATATAGCTGAACGTCACCGTTTGCGCAGCGGCCGCGCTGTTGCGCCACTGCTCGCCGATGTACGTGACATCGACTGTCGTGACCGTCGTGCCGGTGTTGTTCACGAGACGAATGCCGTACCAGATGCTTCCGACAGCAGCGTTGCCTGAGCCGATGGAACCGAGTGCGCGCTCGGTGTCCGTTCCCGTTCCGAAGCTGTAGAAGCCGCCTGCCGTGGTGTTGCCGTTCGTCGCGAGAAGGAGATTGCCGTTTCCCGTGCGCGTGTGATACCAGCCTGAAAGCGTGCTGTTATCCGTCCACGTCACGCTGCCGGATGTGACCAACGAATTGAAGTCCTGTGAGTGCGGCGTGTTCAACGCGTTGATCGAGACTTGCGCATGAGCGACGGGAAGAAGGAGGAAAGAGAGGAGAATGTATCGAACGATCATTGCAGGCTCCGGTGCGTGGTTGGGCTTTTCATATTGACGCTGCCAATGTAGGGGAAAACGGTGAAGTGGGAAAAGCATGAACGCACAGGTTTGCATTCTAAAATGTGTTTCACGCTTATATGTTTGCGTAATGGTGAATGAAGAGACGAGGTGGTGATCTTTCAAATAAAAAAGCCATCCCGAAACGAGATGGCTTTTCTTTCTGTGAGCTTCGAGAATACTTACTTCGTCAGCAGCATGTTGCCGTGAAGGACTGTCAGTCTTGAAAATGCATGAGAATATTCGTTCTTTGTGCTTGAAGAAGGAAAACAAATCAATCGACAATGCTGATCATGAAAACTCATTCAATCGCTGTGCTCTTCGTCGTTTGTATGGGAGGTCTCTTTTCAATTGAAAGCCTGCACGCACAGGATTTCTGGTCGGTACATTGGTTGCCTCATCCATGTCGTGTTCCTGATCTCATTCTGGATAGCAAGGGAAATCTTTTTGTCGCCTGTAGCCAAGCGGGTCTGTTTCGATCCACCAATAGCGGTCAAACCTTTGAAAAGCTGAATTTTAACCACGGCGTGTATTACAGGTTTGAAAAGAATAGGAACGACAATCTATTCTATGGGACTGACGGTGTGGGGATATTGCGATCGAATGATCGCGGGATTAATTGGTTTAAAATAGGCTTAGATCGAAAAAGGGTCGTTGACATCGAGATCATCCACGATACGGTCCTCTTCGCGGGTTCAAACGACGAAGGTGTCTATCGCAGCTTCGACGATGGAAAGACATGGGAGCTGATATGGTCATGGTATCCGGGGATGCCGCGAATGCACTTCAACAGGATAACCTCGACGCTCTATTGCTGGCCCTACGGCAAGCTCTTCAAAACGACGGACTTAGGGGAGACGTGGACGGAAGTCCTGCATCCGTGGCGTGCGGAACAGGATACCGTGGAAATTTCGGCGATGTCTTCGAACTCACGAGGAGATCTGTTCATCGGTCTTCGAACCGGACTGGAATTGACTGACAATGCCATACTTCGGAGCACGGATGGTGGCCTTACGTGGGATCGAACAGACTTTCTGTTAGCCTATGTCCATCGTATTGTGATCAATTCACTGGATCATATTTACATCGGTCACTCAGCAGGAGCTATGCGCTCGACGGATAATGGCGATACATATCTATACATCAACGACGGTTTGGGATTCCGTTCTATCCGCTCCCTCGCCCTCGGCCCGGACGAACGGCTCTACGCCGGTATCCTCGGCTACATCGCGATCAGCATACAGTCCACCGTCGTCGGCGCGGAACCTATCCCTCTTCCGCAAGAGCTCACGCTCTCGAAAAACTACCCCAATCCCACTCATGAGCTTACGAGCGTGAGCTTCTCACTGCCTCAAGCGGGTGCGGTCTCACTCACGCTGTACAACGTGCTCGGCGAACAAGTGCAGCGCATCATCGAGGGCGACCATCTCCCGCCCGGCGAGCACGGCGCAACGTTAGATGTAAGCACATTGCCGGCTGGTGTGTATGTGTTGCGGCTTCACATCGTGGGGCGAGTGGTTTCGAAAGTGATTTTGGTTAATTAGCGATAGAAGTAGGAAGTCAGAGTTATTGGACATACCCGCCTTGTCCTTTCCCTCTCCGTGTGTTAGTTTCCGCAAGGCCTGTTTCATTCATCCGAATATTCATGGGCGCTGTGAAAATGTCTGAACTGAGATGAAAGGATTTACAGGATTGGCATGATGAAGTACGAGGAAACAGATGGCTGAACTAAGAGTCAGAGGATTGATGCGATGAACAGGATGCGTCGAAAAAATGTCTGAACTGAGATGAAAGGATTCACAGGATTGCAGGATGAAGTACGAGGAAACAGTTGGCTGAACAAAGATTCATAGGATTGAAGCGATGAACAGGATGCGTCGAAGGAAT
>CAYUWG010000151.1:0-5543 GCA_964448285.1 uncultured Chromatiales bacterium | reverse complement strand
CGATCATCATTGCAATCATGACAGCCTCTGCGCTTCACCTGAAGTGGAAAAAGAATGATGCGAAACACTTCCTCCGTAGCGTGTCGATCGACATTGCCATTGCCGTTGCTTGCACTGCAATCCTCTTCCTTGCCGGTGACGTCACGCACATGGGAATGTTGACCTTAGGGTTCAGCGCGTCATTCAGTCTCGCAGTGAACCTTCGCGTCGGCGCCACGATTGCGAAAGGGAACTGGCGGTTCATCGGCGCTTATGTCGCACATGCCGGTATTGCCCTGATGCTGCTGGGAATTATCGGATCGGGCTTTTACAGCAAGAGCATCCCGCTGGAACTCCCTCAGGGAAAAACGAAAGAAGCATTCGGCTACAAACTCACCTATGTCGGTTATGAGCCGTTCTGGAACGGTCAGCGATACTATTTCAATGTCAAAGTCGAGAATGCCGATAACGAAGAGATCGAAACGGTCAAAACCATCATGTTCGTTTCGAACTATGGAAATCAGGAACAACTGATGCGCAATCCCGGCATTGCCAAGTTCTGGACGAAGGACATTTACCTGGAACCGCAGGCGCTCTACGAACCCGATCCGGAAGGCGGCGAACGTGTGACGCTCGTCAAGGGCGAATCGAAAGAGTTTGGCGGTTATACCGTCCGCTTCGACGAGTTCGATATGAATAACAGCGTCTCATCGGAAGCGTTCACCATCGGTGCGGCATTTACGGTATCGAAATACGGCTCGGAACCGCAGGAACTCCTTGCAAGACGCACGACAGGACCTGACGGCGTTCAACAACAACCTGCGCTCGTAGCTAATGGCGATCTCCAAATCGATATCCTCAACTTGACGCCAAACCGCGAAGACCTATCGATGTCCACGCTGGAAATCCGGCTCCGCAATCCGAACGTCAAGCCTGATCCAACAGATTTACGCGAGACTCTTGTCGTGGAAGCATCGTTGAAACCGTTCATCAGTGTCGTTTGGATTGGTATCATCCTCATGGTACTGGGATTTCTCGTTGCCCGCTTCCGACGCGCTCATGATGCAAAGCGAATTGAGCATCCGGTCCGCGCGAACATCCCGATGACGAATGGAAAAAAAGCGAGTGC
This sequence comes from uncultured Chromatiales bacterium, assembly GCA_964448285.1. Classification (GTDB taxonomy): domain Bacteria; phylum Bacteroidota; class Ignavibacteria; order SZUA-365; family SZUA-365; genus CAYUWG01. The sequence continues at coordinate 4,435 of CAYUWG010000151.1, read as the reverse complement.
ACCAGTTCAAACGAGAAAAGAAAAAATTCAAATAGACTGACGAAGCTCCACGGAATATTCACTCTTCCTAAATCCAGATGAGTTGAGGCTGTTCTAAGAAACTCGTTCATCGTCATCCGGATCGTAATCGACGGATGAAGACAGACGGCATCTCACGGGTCAACTGCGAACACCATTACAAAAATTATCTTTTGTGACATCCTCGTCGCGTGAAGCGAATCTTCATGGATTATCCCATAAGGATGAGAACCTGACGTAAATCCTATGGGATTCCGTTTCGAACTTTGTAGTTTCCTTCCATGGGAATACAACGCCAACCTACAACGAAAAGAAAGTCAATAGCACAATGAACACCTTACCAATTCCCCGTGAAGTGGTGAAAAAGAAAATCGATGAGAACGGGCTGAAGAATGTTGGGAGAGGATCGATTCGGGAACTCAGGACGCTCGTGAGCGGCCTCGAAGAAGAAACGGGAGTGGAATTCATCCGGATGGAAATGGGCATACCGGGATTACCGGCCGCGCAAATCGGCATCGTTGCCGAGAAGAAAGCACTCGACGAAGGCTGCGCCTCATTTTACCCGCATATCGAGGGAGTACCGGAGCTTAAACAGGAAATCGCCCGCTTCGTCAAGCTCTTCCTGAACGTCGATGTGAAACCGAAGGGGTGCATCCCCTCCACCGGTTCCACGAGCGGAAGCTTCATCTCCTTCCTCGTCGCCGGCCGCATGGATCGTGAGAAAGGCACGACCCTTTTTCTCGATCCCGGTTTCCCCGTGCACAAGCAACAGTTGAACGTCCTCGGCATGAAGCATCAGAGCCTGGATGTTTACGACTATCGTGGAGAGAAACTTCGCGGGAAGCTGGAAGAAATCGTGTCAAGGGGAAATATCTCTACGATCCTCTATTCGAACCCGAACAATCCGACGTGGATTTGTTTTACCGAAGAAGAGCTTCGCATCATCGGTGACACGGCAAAGAAATACGGAGTCGTCGTTATCGAAGACCTTGCGTACATCACCATGGACTTTCGAAAGAATTATTCGATACCCGGCGAACCACCGTATCAACCGACGGTTGCGCGATATACCGATCGTTTTATTCTCCTCATTTCCAGTTCGAAAGTGTTCAGCTATGCCGGCCAGCGCATCGGCATGATTGCCATCTCCGATGCACTCTTCCGGCATGAAGCGCCCAACTTATTGCGCTTCTATACCCGCGCGACATTCGGACATGCCTTCGTTTACGGCGCCGCCTATGCCGTGTCAGCCGGAGTGAATCATTCATCGCAGTTCGGCCTCGCAGCTTTGCTGAAAGCGACGAACGAGGGAACGTACAGCTTTCGTGAGGACGTGAAGGTCTATGGTGAAAAGGCGAGAGTGATGAAAAAGATGTTTACAGACAACGGATTTAAAATCGTTTATGATACTGACGTGGATACTCCGATCGCGGACGGCTTTTATTTCACCGTGTCATATCCGGGAATGAACGGAGAGACGTTGATCGAGGAGTTGCTCCATTACGGGATAAGCGCAATATCTCTGTCCAATACCGGCAGCACGCGCTCAGAAGGAATTCGCGCTTGTGTTTCACTCGTTAAACCCGGGCAGCTTCCGGAGTTGGAACGACGCCTTCAGCTTTTCAATGAAGTTCATTCACATACACACGGATATAAACTTCAAAATGCATAACGCTGTCCGCAAGGATTGACAGGGTGAATACTACGCAACATTTCACACATCACACTCCACGAAATCTATTCTGATAATTCGATGCTCACACAAGCAGAACTTCGCAACCTCTTTGAAACCGTTTTCAAACCGCGTCCAACGGATAGAACGCTGACTATTCTCGTCGATGTGCCGAACACCCCCGTGCCCGATGACGATGAATGGCGCGAGCGGCGGGAGCTTGCATACGATTGGTGGGTAAAGACGATCACGTTCAAGCGTGACATCGGTCTCGATACGGTGCAAATTCTGTACTATGAAAACGTGGGAAGCAACAATAGCGACCTTCCACCGACGGTCTATCATTACGGAGGAAAGCCGACCCATCTTACAGCGGAGATGTTGAGCGATGAAGGAATTCCTCTCCAATTAGAGGAGGTCCTTCAGAAAACCGACTGGATCATTGCGCTAACGAAATTCTCCGCGACTGCCCCGTGCAAGATGCTGGCGAAGATATATCACTTTCGTGGAACGACGATGCCGGGATTCACTCTCGGTATGCTGCCCTCGTTGAATATCGACTATAGTAAAGTGCACGAAAGGATCATGCTCTTGAAAGAACGCCTCGATGAAGCGGTACGAGAGTTAATCGTTTTTGACGCGCGCGGTATTGAACATCGCTTCGACGTCGATTTGCGGTATCGCACTGCAACACCGAGCAGCGGGATGTTTCACGACGATATGATCGTGGGTAATCTCCCATCGGGGGAAACGTATATCGTTCCCTATGAAGGAGAGAAAGACGATGAACCAAGCCGAACGAACGGCGAGCTGCCGGTTCAATTCGGCGATGAGATTGTTCTCTATCGCATCGTTGAGAATCGCGCCGTCGAAGTGCTGAGCAACGGTCCGATGAGCGCAACCGAGGCGGCGAAGCTTCGCGAAGAACCGGCGTATGGAAACATCGCAGAGATTGGACACGGCGTCCTGGGAGAATTCGGCTGTGTCGCTGCAGGGAATACGCTTATGGATGAAAAATTAGGACTGCACGTCGCGTTTGGCCGTAGCGAACATTTCGGCGGCATCGTATCACCTGCATCATTCAACAATCCGAAGAACGTCATTCATATCGATCGCGTATATGTACCGTCGTTGCAAAAAGATATACAAGTCCGACGCGTGACACTTTTCTATCCGGACGGCAGAAAAGAAGATATCATGATGAACGGAGAGTGGACCTTTTGAAACCATACAACCTCGATCGTTCCTTGGGAATCGCTGCTTAAAAAAATGCGCGGACTTCAGCGCGTGCTGTATGTATCATTGGGCGCTCCTGTTCGACACGACCGAGATAGGATAACGTCGCTTGCATATAACTCGTAATGCGGTAATCGAAATTCACACGAGCAATCCAACTTTCTCCGTCTGCTTTTCCGTCAGTAAGCTCGTATGGAAAGTTGTCGGCGGCGTTTTTCAATTCAACGTCATTTCGCTCAAGCTCAGCTCGCAAGCGACCCGGGCCATCGAACGAGAGCGTCGTCCGGAGCGTCTGTGACGTGACGATAGCTTCGATGGGCGTCACCGGCAGTCGATCTCTCGAGGATTTCGTCGCAAGAACAAAGCCGACTTCGAAACGCTGATAGGGACGATAGGAGAAATCCAGTGCCAATGAAGTTCCTTCAATGTCGCGGGCTCGGTTGCTTTGCCCCGTGCTGATAACGGCATCGGAGAGGAATGCGAGATCAGCCTGAACGCCAATCTCCTTGACGGGTTGAGTTCTTATGCGCACGGAGCGCTCTCGTTTGAAGCTTCGCTCACTGACTAAGGCAAATTGACTGAAACCGCGATTCTGATCGAAGCGGGCGCGCACGGAAAAATCTCTGCTCTGCTCGAAAAGAAATATATCCTGACGGAATGTTTGAAAGCCGCGGAGAGTTGTAGAATCGTTCAGGAAGGTGCCGGTTCTAAGAAAATAGATATCGGACGTTCGTTCCGTACTGCTTTTTTCATCGAGACGAATCACCGTTTCCGTCGAGAGGGAGCCGAAGAGAGATTCGAGCAGTGAACCGGAGCCGCTAGAAAGAACTCTCGACGGCCGGAGTTGAAGACGCGCGTTCGTTTTCAAATCGACCACAGGGAAAAGCTCATCCGTTGGAAGCGTCAAGAGAATATATTCCCCGTCGTACCTCGCCGGTTCGAATTCGAATTCATCCGCGATGCCGTTGCCGTTCTCATCGCCGCGATAGATATAATTTCCGTGCCCGAAAGGGACTTTCAGAAAGACGCGCTCGAGCTTCGACGTGCGTTCGGTCGAGACTTCATAAAAGAGATCTGCAACGATTGCCCGTTGGAGCGGGGCATACTGAATTTGTGATTTCGTCAGTATGCTTCGGATATCTTTATTTCCAAGGAGACGAAAATCTTCTGTAAATGTCTTATCCCGCACGACGAGAGATGCCGTTGCCGAGAGATCGTTCCAGCTGCGAAGTGTCCATGTGTATTGCTGCAATACATCATGGGATTGTGGACGAAGCATTCCTCCGATGACGCTCTCCTCTTTGCGCCAACCGAACTCCGCATTCAGGGTCATGTGCCAGAATTCCGGGAAACGCACACCCGGGCGAATATCGAAGAATGCGAGACTCAGCGGACTGAGTGAATCGAGACCTGCAACGGTGTTTCGTTTCCGTTCTTGTTCAAAGCGGATGTACGGCTCGGCCACGCTGAAACGATGCGTGATATCGCCGCGATGGCGGAACCACTCGC
>CAYUWG010000150.1:0-5552 GCA_964448285.1 uncultured Chromatiales bacterium | reverse complement strand
TCGCTGCGGAGAATGAACGCACTGCTGCGCTCGTGCGAACGGAGCGAGAGGCATTGCATCTGGCAGGTCTCGCGAGTCGCGAACATACGCACCAGATTCAGGGCGCCCGCCAGTTGCTTCGTTGGCTCGGTTCGAAGTTCGAGCGCGAAGGTCTGAACTCGCCGATCATCACCGACCCGGATTATTTGCGCTCGCTGCTTGCGGGACACCAGCAACTCGCCAACATCGGCGTTCTCGCTCCTGACGGACAGGTGCTCTCGAGCGCATACCCGCTGGCAAGCTACCGACGCTGGAATACAAACCCGGCGTATCTCGCTGCCTTGCGCTCTACGGAGGTTGCGACAGGGACGTATCTCATTTCACCAATCTTCGACCGCCCGACGCTCAACCATGCGTTTGCCGTTCGGGAGAAAAACGGAAGAGTGATTGCGGTGTTGTTCAACGGCCTCAATCTCGACTGGCTCTCGGAGATGGCCAGGCAAAGCGATTTGCCAGAAGGCTTCTCCCTGCTCGTTGCCGACCGCGAAGGCCAGGTCCTTGCCTATGGAGGTTCCGACTATCCCGAAATAGCGGACAGGCGGAGAATGCACATTCCGGGCATCATCGACGCTGCGAAATCGAGGAGCGGGAAGATGCTGGCAATCGACCGTATCGGGAGTCGCCGGTACATCGTGGCTACCGCATTGGGAGAATCGTTAGGACTCTACGTCGGCGTGGAGATTCCCTATGAGCGCATTCTCGCTCAATCCAACAGGATTTTTTCGCGCACGCTCATCAGTCTCGGACTTCTCACGCTGTTCACCATTGCAGCGGTCTTTCTTGCCGCAGAACTCGGCCTTCTGCGCGGGATACGCTCGTTAGCCCGCACGGCACAGCGGTTCGGTGCGGGAGAACTCAATGCGCGCGCGAAGGCGCCGCGCGGACACAACGAATTCTCATCACTCGCAAGAGCGTTCAATACGATGGCCGATTCTCTTGCGACACGCCATCGCGAAGCGCTCAATGCGCATGATCGTCTTCGCGCGCTGACAGCACGGTTACATGTCGCGCGTGAAGAGGAAGCAGCGCGCATTTCTCGTGAACTTCACGACGAAATCGGTCAGATCCTGACGTCGCTGAAAATCAATCTCGCCCGTCTTCAGGCGTGCTGTCAGCTCAGTGGTGAAACGCAGCGATGTGCGATAGCACTTCAAGCGAGCAGCGGTGCGATGAACCAGCAAATCGAAAACGCAATGGGATTCGTCCGTCGCATCTCTTCTGACTTGAGACCGAACGTTCTCGATAAGCTTGGACTGATCGCGGCACTCGAATGGCAAGCGCGCGAGACGGAATCGCACACAGGGCTCGCTATTCAAGTTGAAGCGGATGCCGTCGATGACAGTCTCGGTGAGCTTGTCTCGGTCACGCTGTTCCGCATTGCGCAAGAGGCGCTCACGAACATCGTTCGCCATGCGCAGGCGCACGTCGTCGAGATCATTCTCACCGTTAAGGAAGCCGAAGCGCTCCTCACGATACGTGATGATGGCAGTGGAATCTCTGCGAACGAAGTAACGAGCAGCGATTCCCTCGGATTGATCGGTATGCGTGAACGCGCGATGTTGATCAACGGATATGTTACGATAACCGGAACACCGGGAAACGGAACCACCGTGTGTGTGACAGTTCCTTTTCAACACAAGCAGAAAATCACCGATGAAGATTTTATTAGCTGACGACCATGCCATCGTGCGTTCAGGTTTGCGTCATATTCTCGCGGATGCATACCCCGATGCATCGTTCGGCGAAGCCGCCTCGGGTGCTGAGCTTCAAGAAAAAGTTCAGGAGACGGACTGGACTGTTCTCGTTCTCGATATTGCGCTTGAAGACCGGAACAGTCTGGATATGGTTGAAGAGATAAGGAATCTTCGGAAAGAGATGCCGATCATCGTCTTGAGCATGTATTCCGAAAGACAGTTCGTCGTTCGTGCATTGCGTGCGGGCGTTTCTGCGTACCTCACGAAGGATCGTGCACCGGAGGAATTGCTCCTTGCGATTCGTAGCGTCCTTGCGGGCAAGCGTTATCTGAGTGAAACCGTGGCAAAGGAGCTCGCCGACCACGTCGCTCACCAAGGATCCGGACTGGAAGCTCCTCACGAATTACTCTCCCCGCGAGAATATGACGTCTTCATCCAATTGGCAATGGCTCGATCCGTTTCCGAAATCGCAAGCCAACTCTGCCTGAGTATTAAAACCATCAGCACATACCGAACGAGAATCCTCGAAAAGATGGGCATGACTTCGAACGCACAACTCATGCGGTATGCGATACAGCGGAATTTGGTGAAGTAGCTCGTGTAGGGTTTCGTCCTACACGTTTGTTCTCTGACTTCCCACAGAAATTTCAGACCGATACTGATACCGCTTCAGCGTGAGACATCATAGCTTTGAGCCATGATTTTCACCCAGACAGATTCGCAAGCCGGAAGCAGTGAGAGCGCAAGAGCAAGGGCGGCTTCACGCTTTTCTGACCAACTGAAAGAGCAGTTGGCGAACATGCATCCGGCCTATTTCGCACTTGCCATGGCTACAGGGATTGTCGCCATATCATGCCATCTGTTTGGACTCCGCGAGTTGGCCTCGTTGCTCTCATGGATCAATCTCATCGTGTATCCGATCCTCTGGATTCTCTTCATTGTCCGTGCTGTGAAGTTCCGTGAGCGCGTGGTTGCGGATTGGCATCATCACGGGCGCGCACCGGGGTACTTCACCATCGTGGCTGCGACCGGCGTCCTTGGATCGCAGGCTGTGATGCTGCATGACAATCTCCTCATTGCCCGGATCTTATGGTTTCTCTGCGTTGCGTTATGGGTTGTGTGTACATACACCATTTTCGCGTTCCTCACGGTGGGGGAAAAGAAACCGACGCTTGCGGAGGGGATCAACGGCGGTTGGCTGATCGCAGTCGTCGCAACGCAATCCGTCTGCGTACTGGGATGCGCGTTGAACGGTGAATTCCTCGGTGCACGAGACGCGACACTCTTTATCCTGATGTCGTTTTGGCTCGGCGGAGGAATGCTCTATCTCTGGATCATCGGTCTCATCTTTTACCGGTACATGTTCTTCCCGTTCTCACCGAACGACCTCATGCCACCGTACTGGATCAACATGGGAGCCGTGGCAATTTCCACCTTGGCAGGAGCGCTTCTCGCTGACGCAGCGAAAAGCTCGGGACTGCTTGCACCGTTGCATCCCTTCATCGTCGGGCTTACCATGATGTTTTGGGCGACGGCTGCCTGGTGGATCCCCATGCTGCTCGTACTCGGGATCTGGCGGCATCGCGTTCAGAAAGTGCAGGTGTCATACAACGCGTTGTATTGGGGGTTGGTATTCCCTGTCGGCATGTATTCGGTGTGCACGTTTCGTCTGGCAAATACCATCGGTGCACCGTTTCTTCTCTGGATTGCGCGGGCTTTCGTCATCGCGGCGATAACCGTTTGGCTGTTGACATTCCTCGGACTTATCAAGCAGATAATTCTCGCGGCTCTTCTTTGGATTCGGCAATCCCATCAATCACGACTCGAACATATTCCACAACAACTTGAACAGCCTTACGGCCAATTGGCTGTGAGCACATGGACTTCAGGAGGTCAAAAAACATGAGTACACTTATCAATCCACAAACTCTGGGTGATTTTATCAACCAGGCTGAACACACAGAGGCGAAACGAACGGTTGAAGCTCTGACAAAAGCTGAAATCTATGCGCGGGCAGAGCGGCAGATGCGCCGTGGCAAGGGGCTGGTCTTTGGCGGATTCATTGTCGCGATCGTAGGCATCATCGTGTATTGCGCCATCTGTTTCACTGCTGCAGCGAACCAAGAACTTGGGCAGGCGCTATTGGATAGCCCCGGATGGATGGCAGGACCGGCGCTCGGTATCATAGGGCTTGGAACGCTGCTCTGGTTGGTTGGATCATTCTCCTACCTGAAAGGCGCTATGGACAGCGACCCGGACGGCGAAACACCCGACCTGCACTTCTGAACGAATCGACATTTCTTCAGGAACCATGTACGGCCGTGAATGGTCGTGCATGGTTTCTTTTGGACGATCAAATGCATCGGTCAGTCGACTGCGACAAGAGAATTTTCAGAAATCAAAACGCACATCGACAGACGGGATAAAAAAGGATATCAATGAAAACGGCAATCCTGTACGCGAATCTCAAGTTTCGGACTATAATTTCTACCCAAGATCTGATGCACACTTCCTAACAAAGCCGTAGCCACAACTACTAATGCGACTCCACTCCAACGTAACCATTCTGGTAGAGGAAGATCCGACCAAATTGAGTTTCATTTTCCATTTTGTCGCCATGTTGATTACAGGTTGGTTGTCAGGGTCGCGGCGTCTCAGTCATATCTCATCACTCTCATCGCATTCAGTATTGCAATGATGGCAACACCCATGTCGCCGAAGACGGCTTCCCACATTGTCGCAATGCCGAGCGCGCCGAGAAGAATGAAGAGCAGTTTCACACCCATGGCAAAGCCGATGTTCTGCCAGACAATTCTCCTCGTCCGTTTTGCCACTTCGATTGATTTCACAACCTGCATCGGGGAATCGGTCATCAGCACGACGTCCGCAGTTTCCACCGCGGCGTCGGAGCCCAACGCTCCCATCGCTATGCCGACATCCGCCCGTGCAATTACCGGCGCGTCGTTGATGCCGTCGCCGACAAACGCAACCTTGTCATCATCGCGTGTCGCCTGAATGATTCCTTCAATGTATTTCACTTTGTCTTCGGGGAGCAACTCGGCGTAGTACTCTCGTATTTCCAGCTTCTTCGCGAATGCTTCGGCTGCCGTTCTGTTATCCCCCGTAAGCATGACAGCATCGATGTTGTTTCTTGTCAGCGCTCGAATCGTCTCGAGCGAGTCCTCTTTCAGCGCGTCGGCAATAACGATGTAGCCGGCGTACAGAGAATTGACGGCAACATGAACAACTGTACCCTCTACCTCGCACTTGTCATGTTGGATATTGTTGAGATGAAGAATCTTATCGTTGCCGACGATAGTCTGTTTGCCGTTCACATTCGCCTTCACTCCCTTGCCGCCGATCTCCTGAACATCGCTGACGGACGATTGCTCAACATCCTGTCCGTATGCATCAACGATGGATTTTGCAATCGGGTGATTGGAATGCGATTCCGCGGACGCCGCATACATCAGGATGTCGTCTCTTGTAAATCCGTTTTGCAGGACGATCTCAGCGACTTTGAATTCGCCTTTCGTCAGCGTTCCGGTCTTGTCGAACACAACGGTCTTGACTTTGGTGAGTGCGTCAAGATAGTTGGAGCCCTTGACGAGAATGCCTCTGCGTGACGCTCCGCCGATTCCCCCAAAGTATCCGAGGGGAATGCTGATGACTAACGCGCAAGGACAGGAAATCACCAGCACCACGAGCGCTCTGTAAACCCAATCGCTAAACACCTGTCCGGCAAAGAACAGCGGCGGAATCACAGCAAGTAGAAGCGCACCGAAGACAACAACCGGAGTGTAGTATCGCGCAAATGTG
>CAYUWG010000149.1:0-5631 GCA_964448285.1 uncultured Chromatiales bacterium | reverse complement strand
CTGATCCTTCAGATCCGGATGTATCTGCACCGACGAACCTTCGCGCTGTCTCAGATCACGGAAAAGTCGGCTTGATGTGGACGGCTTCGACGAGCATCAACCAATCGAACTTCGGGTCCTATCGCATCACAGCAGTCAACAAGAACACCGGCGTAAGTAATTCTTTCGATGTTCCCAAAAACGCGACGGAAGGTGGGATCACGAATCTCAATAACGGGACACGATTCCAATTCACGATTCATTCCGTCACGACGCAAGGGAAGTTGAGTAAGGACTCCTCGACCATCGAATGGTCTGCGGCAGTGAGACACACGAACGATATGAGCGGATTGCCGATTCGCGTGTATGCAACGACGTCAACGCTTTTCCCAAGCGCGCTCGATATGCACAACGACAATATGAAAGCAGAAGTGCTTCCACTGCTCGGTGCGGCATTTGCGACTCGCGCCGATTTGTTCGTGTTCGCACAAAACAACACAAGCGTCGATCTTGAAATCAAGTCACCACACTTGAGTACTGTGAATCCCGGGCTTGTGACGGAGTTTTCCAATGTCCCATCCGTCAATGTCGATAGTTTGAATCAGGACTATTCGACAACCCCTCCCGCGACCTCGACATATATCCTTCCTTCGATCAAAGTGAGTGACGCACTAGTCAATACGGGTCGTATCGTTTATGGCCGATTGAAGCGTGGGAACGACTTGTATTATTTCCGGCTGCTCATCCGAAAAGGCGTCGATGGACGCTTGGTTCAAGGTTCCGGACCCGATCGCTATCTGGAGTTTGAAGTGAGTTTCCAGGACGTGCGAAACGTCCCGTTTGCTAAACGATAACGCAAACATCAGAGTATTCTCAAACAGTTATGACATACCCAGAGACATACACCGATAAGGGAAGCGGTTTGCCGATTCTTTTCATTCATGCTTTTCCACTGAACTCCGCGATGTGGATGCCGCAAGTAGAAGCCCTCCATACCCAGTTTCGAATAATCACATTCGACTATCCGGGATTTGGCAACGGTGGGCCTGCGCTCGAAACATGTTCGATGGATGCATGTGCCGATATGGCCGTCGGCTTACTCGATCACTTGGGTATCGAGAAAGCAGTCTTCTGTGGACTTTCGATGGGTGGGTACATCCTCATGGCAGCGCTCAGGAAGTATCAGGACCGTATGCACGCAATCATCTTTTCGAACACGAAAGCAAACGTCGACTCCGAGGAAGCAAAGAAAACACGGTTGTCTCAGGCAGAAGATGTGCTTATAAACGGGATCGACGGCATTACTGCAGGTCTGCTTCCACGGCTCATCAGTGATGAGAGCCGCGTTCAACAACCTGAGCTTGATATGGTGGTGATGGACATCATGCGGCAAGCGACACCGGAAGGCATCGCATGCATGTTGCGCGCAATGGCGGCTCGACCGGGTTCGTTCGACGTCGTTCGCGGACTTACGATTCCCACATGCGTTATCGTCGGAAAGAACGACATGATCACTCCGCAGAGTGACGCAGAAGCACTGGCGGACACGATTCGAAACAGAATTCTGCACGTCCTTCCCACATCGGGGCATCTCTCGAATCTTGAACAAACGGAACGGTTCAATCGCATTGTCGCGGACTTTTGCAGCACACTCAGTTCCTGAGTACAGGCTGGGATGAACGAGGAATCGGCAACCCAACAACGAATTAAAGCCATCGGGCTGTTTGTCGGTCCGATGGTTTTCGTTTTTCTCCTTGTCATACCCATACCAACGTCGCTCTCATCGCTTGCGATGAATACCGTTGCAATCACAGCGTGGATGACCATTTGGTGGCTCACGGAGGCAGTCCCGATCCCCGTCACCTCGCTCCTACCGCTTGCGCTTTATCCGATTCTCGGTGTTTCTTCGATGCAGGAAGCCGCATCGCCCTATGCGAATCAACTGATCTATCTATTCCTTGGAGGCTTCATCGTCGCTCTGGGAATCGAACGGGTGAACCTGCACAAGCGTATTGCCTTGCACGTTGTCGCGCTGATGGGAAGCAGTCCGGCACGCCTCGTTCTCGGCTTTATGTGCGCGACGGCTTTCCTTTCTATGTGGATTTCGAATACGGCGACAACATTGATGATGCTGCCAATCGCTTTCGCGGTTACGAAACATCTCTCCACTTCGAATCCGGACATCGATGACGATGATGCACGTCGCATCCAACGTTCGCTTGGGCTATCGCTCCTCCTTGGCGTGGCGTACTCTGCAAGCATCGGCGGCATCGGAACGCTCATCGGGACACCGCCGAATATCGTCTTTGCTGGTTTCGTGCACTCGATGTTTCCCGAAGCGCCTCCGATCGGATTTCTTCAATGGATGTTTTTCGGTGTCCCGGTTATCCTGCTGCTGCTTCCCATTGCGTGGTTTCTGCTCGTTCGCGTCATTCCTCCCGAACCCTTGTCGCGATTACCACTTCAGGCATTTGCTACCCGCACGCTCGTCGCAGATGAGATTCGTTCCTTAGGATCGATGAGTAAAGCCGAACGAAGAATGATGTTCGTCTTCATCCTGACTGCGCTCGCGTGGATATTTCGAGCGCCGATTACGATCGAAGCCATACGCATCCCCGGATTAACCGATGTCTTCCCGCGATTGACGGACGCAACGATCGCAATGGCAGCGGGGCTAAGCTTGTTCGTAATTCCCAGCGGTATGAATACAGGTGAGCGAATCGTCCGCTGGGAAACGATTCATAAAGGTGTGCCATGGGGAGTGTTGTTGCTCTTCGGTGGAGGCTTTGCCCTTGCAGATGGCTTGGAGAGAACGGGTGTGACGCTCTTCCTCGGAAGCCAACTGGCTTCTCTTCACGGGGTCGATATCCTTTTCATGCTTATCCTCGTCAGCGGAATGCTCACGTTCATTACGGAATTCACATCGAACACCGCTACGGCAACGATCCTCGTTCCAGTGTTCGCGTCGGCTGCAGTTGCACTCGGGGAAAATCCACTGCTCTTCATGATACCGGCAACGATCAATGCATCGTTCGCATTCATGCTTCCGGTCGGCACGGCACCGAACGCGATCGTCTTTTCATCGGGTTGGATCACGATCAGACAAATGGCGCGCGCGGGCTTCATCCTGAATCTCTGCGGAATTGTCGTTGTCGTGAGCTTGATGTATCTCCTCGGTATGCACGTATTCGATATCGACCTTCATCAGCTTCCATCATGGGTCAAATAACGGGGAGCGATGGCTTTTCGCACCGTTGACTTTTGGACAGCACTTTCTTGAGGCTCAATTTTGTCCGTATGAGTTTGAAACGACACACGCACCCATCCATCATCATTGCACTTGTCATCGGGCTATCGTTCCTCATCGGGACGACTGACGTGCTCGCGCAAAAACGTCTCGAGTTGAGACGGACACAACGCAAGTCGAATCCTGTCATGGTTCAACTTTATGCCGGATACAACGGCATGTCCAATCCAGCTGATACCCTCCAGAATCTGTTCATCAATCGCGATTACATCGAGTGGAGTGGTTTGATGCTTGGAGTTCAGACACTTATTCCGGTCGATACGTTGGGGCTTCCCATCTGGATCGGCTTTGATTTCTATTACCATCGAATGGCCAAGCGATTCCTTCGCACGATTACGACGGTGTTCTATAAAAGCGATAGTTCGCGTGTGTATGGCGAAGAGCGATTAGGCGGATACGGTGCGAATCTTCTCATTGCCATTGACATCATCTCACGCTTGCAATTACAACTCGGAGGCGGCATACAGTACCTCGACTCCGAAGTGAACGTTGAATCGGAGGTTGTTGGGCTTTTCGAATCACAATGGATTCCATCCGTAGCGGGTTCGATCAACATCGAGTTGCTGAAGTATGAACACGGCAGTATCGATGCAAACTTCCGCGTTGCAAAAAGCTTCGGAACGTTTGGAAGCATCCACTTTCAATCGCTTCTCGGTTTTACGTTCGACTTCTAACGTATCCTTCGAAACAACCGATCGAGGATGATCTTCGAACGGTGGTATATCCCGGGACTTTCACTTTCTCTCGGTCCGGCAACGTTCAGCGTGCGGATTCTATGGATGCGAAGCCATCTGATGATGGGACGCGTGTCGATCCGTTCGTTTACGTCAAACATGAAAAGCGGCTTGCGCATTTTCATCGCCTCTTGTGCGGTCAATGCCGTTCCGCCGAATACATCACCTGCAAAGAGAACCAATGTCCCGTCTGCATCCCGCACGTTGAGTCGCGTTCGTTCTCGATAATCTCGAGAAGATGTTTCCTGCAAGGGATACTTTTCCGGTATTCGTCCATCCTCAGCTCGCCGCCCTGCGGGACACCATCCTCCGATGATTAGTCTCAACCCGGATGCGCTATCGAGTGCGGCGCGATCAACGCCCGTTTGTCCTCCGGAAATGATTCGCATCGATTTCATAAAAGAAGAGTGATGACGATGCTCACAGTGAGTGTGAGCAAGACCCAGAGGGAATAGCTTGTGAACAACCAATCCCGCTGCTGAACGAAGAGGACTGTCGTTGTGAGAATGCGAAATATCGGCGTCCCCATGAGGAGAAATATCCCGGCGAAGAGAAACACACGGTCAATCCCATCCTTCAACCCAAGGATATCGCGTGCGATGAAGAGAATCATTCCTACGATCAGCAGCAGAGCACTCAGTGTCACACCGCCAACGAGGATCTGCGAGATGTTCCGTTCAATCGGCGGGCGCTCGTTCATGAAAAAAACATCCGTACGGCCGTGAAGTACATCAGGAGGATGAACAGGAAAAGGATGACTACGCTCCGCAAGCGCATCGCAAGGTGCGTCCCGATCAGCGAACCGCCAAGGACACCGAGTATAGCAGAAGCCGTGAAGTATGGATTGACGTGACCGTTCGAGAAGTAGATGACGGCACTTGCGAGTGCCGTCACTCCGATCATGAAGTTACTCGTCGCAGTTGCCGCCTTCAATGGAATTCCGCAGAGCAAGTTCATGACGGGGACTTTGATGATTCCTCCACCGACGCCCATCATGCCGGAGGCCTGCCCGGCAATCAGTGATGCAACCATGCCGGCAGGCAATCTGCGAACGCCGTAGCGAACTTCTTCCCCGCTTGACTGATCGATGTATCGCCCTTCAAGGAATCCGTTCCGCTGCGGAGCAGTAGATGCATGATTCTTCAATGATCTGGTGATCCACATGAACGTTCCGATGACAATGAGGAACACCGCAAAGACTTTTTGCAGAACGGCACCGTCGAGAGAATTTGCGAGCAAGCCTCCGGAGATTGCGCCCGCGGTCGTAGTAACTTCCAGGGCAACACCAAGCCTCACGTTCGCCATCCCATTGCGCACGAAAATCGACGCCCCGACGCTCGACGTCGCGATGACGGCAATGATGCTCGCAGCCACTGCCTGATGCATCGGAAGATGAAAACCCAACACGAGAATCGGGACGAGAATCAGTCCTCCGCCGATACCGAAAATCGTTCCTACGATTCCGGCAATCACTCCCGAGAAAACGACGAGAACGAATTGGAGTGGTGTCATGGTTGAAGGATTCTCGCGGCAGTCAGCGCTGTATCGTTATGACCTTCGCACTCCCGGCAGGACTCGAACCTGCGACCACCTGCTTAGAAGGCAGATGCT
>CAYUWG010000148.1:0-5654 GCA_964448285.1 uncultured Chromatiales bacterium | reverse complement strand
GTCGTCCCGATGGGACTTAATGGAATCAACTACTGTATGACTTCTACCAAAAGGCTATCCCTACGGGATTTCAATGAAACGGAACTCTGAATGAGACGCGGAGCGATCAACGAGAAGAATTCCAAATCGCAAATAGCAAATCACAAATCCGTAATCCCGATGGAGCGATTGGAACGAGAATGCGGCGCGGTGTGCGAATCCGTAATCAGTAATCTGTAATCCGTAATCACAACGTTCGACAATCGAGTAAGTGACGCGGAGCGTCAAGCACTTCATTCCCACGCGGAGCGGTGGGAACGAGAAAGCGGCGTACGTGCAATCCGTAATCCCGATGATCGACGTTCGACAATCGAGCAAGTGACGCGGAGCGTCAAACTCTTCATTCCCACGCGGAGCGGTGGGAACGAGAAAGCGGCGCGGTGTGCGAATCCGTAATCCGTAATCCCGTCGGAGCGATGGGAACGAGAAAGCGGCGCACATGCAATCCGTAATCAGGAATCTGTAATCCGTAATCTGCCCTCACCATTTGTATTCGCTTTTCGCTGCTTCGCGGGTAAGCCGTTCATGGATTTCACGTGCAGTTTCCGAAGCGAGGTAGGGAATTTTTACCTCGTGTGTCAGTGAAGCGCCGGCTGTGTCCGCGTGAACCGTCGCCATACCGGCTCGACGGTCGAAAGGCGACGTGCGAACAGTGACCGTCTGAACTTTCACGTAAGGGACAAACGTCGTCATCCGCCGAATCCATCCCGCTTTGAGCTGCACCGTGCGATCATTCAACGACCAGAATAAACTCTTCGCGTACTTGTGCGAACTGAGAAGCGCCCAGCCTGACAGCAGTGAAAGAGGAACCATCGCCCAGAAGTGCAGAAAGATCGCAAGCGGGATCGCGATCACGAAAAGAATGAGCCACCACTCTTTCATCATGCGTCTCGCTGCGCGAGGATGCACGGGATTCCAGGCAGCATCCTGATGTGCGATTTCGGGAAGCACGTGCGTGAGCAACTCCGGCAGTCTCTCCCGCCGGATGACGGGCGCGAAGAATTCATTTTTCTGTTTGCTCTCTTCTCCTCCGCCCGCGGTCCGAATGCGAACGGACACCCGTCCGAACTTCCGGTGCAGGATGCCTTCCTGCACCAGGAGCAATTGGATACGATGCAATGGGACAGTCTCTTCGATGCGCGTGAAGAGGCCGTACCTCGTGCGCAAATCGTCGCCGGATTTCGTGAGGCGGAAACCATACAGCCGAATCACTGACCAGAGCATCGAAAGAACGATGATAAGGATGAGAAAGCTGAGAGTGCCGATGAATGCCATGAGAACGAACTCCGCCGTGACGGGGAGTTCTCCCGTGAATACCTTTACCGCGGTGTGAAACGCCGAGCGCAATCCGGCTTCATCGCCGATGATACGCTCAATCAGCGTTTCGAAGAAACCGACTTCGGACAGCAATGCGAGTGCTCCGGCAATGATGATGATTCCTCTGCGTTCGAGCAATCCGAATAGCATCAACTCTTTCACCGTGATATGAAGCAATTCGACTTCCTTCGTCTCCGTCGTCGTTTCTTCCCGCTTGCCGTTTTCCCGCTTTGCGAGGACCCGTTCGCGCATCTGCTCAAGAGCCGTGAACGGAAGGACCTTCATCGCTGCTTCTGCTTCACCGCCACTGCCCGTTTCGACCGTCACTTCGACGACGCGGAAATAGCGTTGAAGCACGTTCTGCCGTGCGTTGATGTTCTGTATTCGCGCGAACGGAATGTGGCGCTCGTTCCGAAAGATCAATCCCGACTTGATGATGATCTCTCCATCGACGAACGAATACCGGTACGTGAGATATCGAATAAGCGACCGGAGAAACAACGGGATGGACATGATGAGCAGAACGATTGCCCATTTCGCACCCGCAGTAAGAGCGGTCGCACCTCCGGCGAGAGCGGGAAAGATGAATTGACGGAGTTCCGCGAAGCTGAATCCGAAGAGCAGCGAGAGCGGATGCAGGCGGTACTCAGACTGCGTCGCGTCCATCTTTCGGAAGGAGATGATCGCGTATGCGCAGTGCGCGTGCGTAGTCCAAGCCGCCGAGAGAGACTTCCGCGTTGCTCGTTCCCGCCGTGTGCATGACCAGCGTTCCGAGTCCGTGGCTGCGTTCCAACGGACCTTGCGATACGTCCGTGTGCTGGATGCGCGTGCGCGGAACGTTGATGACGCTTTGCCAGATCACGCCTCGCTTGATTTCAATTCCGTCGTCAGAAATTCGATAGGACGTGTGCTCGTACCGAATCACGGGCCACCGCACTGCAAGCCAGATCAACCCAGAGATGAACAACAACGCTGCAGCCCCGGCTATCCCGATCCACACGGTATCGATATGAAGAACCAGAAGGACTACGACAGCGATGAGAAGCGCTAAGGAAACTGAAACGGTCGTAATCCAGCCTGTCAAACGTTGAAGCGAGATCCATTGCGGATCGAGAGCATGATAGCGCTGATCCGCGATCGGGATTTCCTCCATGCCGTGGGGTGCCCCTTCGCGATGTCCTTCTTCGGTCACACGGCACCCATCACGGCATTGACGGTCGTCACGGTTACAATATCCTCAACGGAGCAACCGCGAGAGAGGTCGTACGCAGGCTTCGCGAGTCCCTGCACGATCGGGCCAATCGCCTTAGCGCCTCCCAATCGCTCAGCGAGCTTGTATCCGATGTTTCCCGCATTGAGATCGGGGAAGATGAGGACGTTCGCTTTCCCTGCAACGGAACTTCCCGGCGCTTTCCGCTCGCCGATCGATTGAACGACAGCGGCATCGAGTTGCAGTTCCCCATCGATCCGGATATCTGGTCTGCGCTCCTTCACTATTGCAAGCGCTTCACGGACCTTCGTTACCAAGTCGTGTTCGGCGCTTCCCTTCGTCGAAAAGGACAGCAGAGCGACTTTCGCGTCTTCCATCATGAGTGTTTTGTAATTGTCCGCCGTGGCGATAGCGATATCGGCAAGCTGTGTCGCAGTCGGGTCCGGCATGACCGCGCCGTCGGCGAAGAAGTAGATCACTTCCGGGAAAGCCATCATGAAAAAACTGGAGACCGTGCGAATGCCGTCCTTCAATCCGATCGTCGTAATGGCTGCCCGGATAACGTCACCGGTGGTTGAAAGAGAACCCGCGATGCTTCCATCGGCCGTGCCCTCGCGAACCATCATAGCGCCGAAGTACAGCGGATGGCGCATCGATTCTCTCGCCTGATCGATGGTCATGCCCTTATGCTTGCGCAGATTGAAATACGTGTTGGTGAAGTCGCTCAGGCGTGATGACGTATCCGGATCGACGACACGCACGCCTTGAATTGAAACGCCGATGTCTTCCGCCTTTCTCCGAATCGCTTGTTCATCACCGATCAGAGTGATGGAAGCGATGCGTTCATCGGTTACGATGCGGGCAGCGCGAATGGCACGCTCATCCGTGGCATCGGGG
The DNA here is from genome assembly GCA_964448285.1 of uncultured Chromatiales bacterium. GTDB lineage: Bacteria > Bacteroidota > Ignavibacteria > SZUA-365 > SZUA-365 > CAYUWG01. Next base: position 2,191 of record CAYUWG010000148.1, on the reverse strand, counting down.
TACACGATATGCCGGTTCAACTTCTGCGCGCGTTCTTTCAGTTCATCGAAATAATGTGCTGTGATCATTGGAGTATTGTTTTGTTAATGGAACTCTCAGGTGGTTTTTACGCTCAGGCTCATGCCGGCGAGCTTCTATTGTGAACGTCATTCCGTGAGCAGCGAAGGAGATACAGAACATCTGCTCCTCTCTGATATGTGCATGAGAAGTCACTTCCTTCGAATAGGAACTCCCCCTGCCCCCCTCTTTGAAAGAGGGGGTATAGAAAGTTGACTCTCCTTCTCCTTTTAAGAGAAGTGGTCGGGGGATGAGTTCATGTCCCACCGATGCCGGAGGTTTCAATGTCATTTCCATTATCAAATGGCGAAGGTCGGTCATATTACTCACAATGACATCTCTGGTGGAATTCATCCATGCCTCCTGACTCCTGACTTTTGACATTTGACATTTGACTTTTGACTTCTGACTTCTGTCCTCCGACTCCCGCCTCATCCTTCAACATGAATCAATTGTACCGGTGAACGGTCGAGCAATTCCTGTATGCGATGGATCTTGTACGGCTTTGCGTAATAGATGCGGCTGATGCCGGAGTTGATGAGCGTCTTCAGACAATGGTAACACGGACTCGCATTGATGTAAATATCCGCCCCGTCGATTCCAACGCCATGCTTTGCCGCCTGCGCGATCGCGTTGATCTCCGCGTGAATCGTCCGAAAGCAGTTCTCCTCTTCTTCTCCGTCCGGGTTGCGGGAGACATAGACGAGACAACCGACCTCCGTACAGTGCGGATGTCCTGCGGGCGATCCGTTGTAGCCGGTTGCTATGATGTTTTTATCCTTGACGATGACGGCACCGATTTTTGCCCGAACACACGTCGCACGTTCGGCAACCATCAGTGCAATACTCATGAAGTAATCGTCCCATGATTTTCGTTCAGTCACTCAGTCCTCCGTTTGTCATGTATTGCGCGTTCCCTCCCCTCTGCTGCCGGGCAATTTAGCCGAAAGATTCCTAACTTGGCCATCGAATCATGACTTATCGTTTACCATAACCTCGTTCATGCCCCCAGCGAAATCAACGAAACTCTTCGTCCTCGATACCAACGTCATTCTTCACGACAGTTCCTGCATTTACCAGTTCCACGAACACGACATCACGATCCCGATCGTGGTATTGGAGGAGCTCGAGCATTTCAAAAAAGGCAACGAAGAACTGAACTATCACGCGCGTGAATTCCTCCGTTCGCTCGATTCCCTGAGCGGTGACAAGCTGTTCGACGGCGGAGTGAAGATCGGCTCGAAACTCGGGAAGATCAGCATCAAGCTCGATCAGGGATTCGATCCTGAACTTGCGTTGAGCTTCATCGCGCAGACGCCGGATCATCGCATACTCAACTGCGCATACGTCCTTGCGAAAAACAATCCGAAACGGGAAGTCATCCTCGTCACAAAGGACGTGAACCTGCGCATGAAGTCGAAGGCCGTCGGCGTGCCCGCCCAAGACTATGCGACGGATCATGTGAAGGATATCGACCGGCTGTTCACAGGCCATCGCACGATCGAAGGCGTTCGGGAGGACTTGATTGACAAGATGTATCAGGTGCCTTTCGAAATCGACTCTAAGCAGGTCAAAGAAGCCAAGGACTCTCTTGCGAACGAGTTCCTCGTGTTGCGTTCCGGAAAGAAATCGGCGCTCGCTATTCACGATGCAACGGTGAGCAAACTCAAGCGCGTCGATAAAGTGCAGGCGTACGGCATCACTCCGAAGAATTCCGAGCAGACGTTCGCCCTCCATGCGCTGATGGACCCGGAGATTCAGTTAGTTACGATCACCGGGAAATCCGGAACGGGGAAAACCCTTCTCGCGCTCGCGGCGGCGTTGGAACGAAAGAAACTCTATCGCCAGATCTATCTCGCTCGCCCCGTCGTTCCGCTGAGCAACAAGGATCTCGGCTATCTTCCCGGAGACATCGAATCGAAACTCGATCCCTACATGCAACCGCTCTTCGACAACCTTGGCGTCATTCAAAACCAGTTTCCGGAATCCGACGTGAAGCACCGGCGCATCAAAGAACTGCTGAAGGAAGAAAAGCTCGTTATCGCGCCGCTCGCGTACATTCGTGGCAGAAGTCTGGTGAATATCTACTTCATCGTCGATGAAGCCCAGAACCTGACGCCGCACGAAGTGAAGA
>CAYUWG010000147.1:4162-5862 GCA_964448285.1 uncultured Chromatiales bacterium | reverse complement strand
ATGCGCATGTCGAGAAATGTCGCTTCAACTTTCGGAGTCATGGTTCAGCACGGAAGTTTTTGAGTGTGTGGTATCGGATGACGGCGTATCTGCTGCAGTTGCGATATGCCCATTGCGCGTCTCGAAGTCCGCTCGAGGCCTGGACATAGTTGATCCAGACCACATCATCAGGTCGGATACGCCCTTCAGTGCCTGAATCAGATCGACCCCCATAGTGTTCAAGGAGGCGTTCAATCGCTGCGTCTTCGCTGTGAAGGAGTAAAAAAAATCCTTGCTGCACTCGCGAATGAATGTTTCGTCCAGTTCGCACCAGCTCCTCCAAGGAAGCGGAATGAACTTGTCGCCCTTCAGCCAGCCACCCTCTGAGCCTTCCGTAAGGATGAGATTCAGCAAGCGATTGACGCGCGATTCGTCCGCGTAGAATTCATTGCTCAGCCGAAACGCACCCATGAGAAACGGCGTGACGATCAGCTCCACGGCTGAGCGCTCATAGCCCGATACGTACCCGTCGTCACAAGTGCGCAGGGACAGGATGTACTCCTGTCCCTTGTAACGCACGCGATATTCACGAACGGACGTCATCACACCTGGATGAGTTTGTAGTAGCCACCTGCCGCAATCGTGATTGCGGTCGGCGCTGTGTAGCCGGTTGCGGAAGGTGCGACAATACCTCCTGTTCCGACCGTCACGGCAATCGGATTGTACTCGGCGTTGAAGATGAACGGCACCTTTCCTTCCTTGCTTTCGATGTCCGCGCTGTGCAACAGCGGCGAGCCGAAAACAAGTCCGTGCTGGCGCTCCGGCGTTGCCAGATCCGCGAAGAAGTGTCCATCGAAAAGCAGCAGACACGGCGAGTTCGCGTATTGCGCGTCAAGCTCGAACGTGTCGATGTCGCGCTGGTTGAACATCGAGTCGTACTGGAAGCCGATGAGCTTCGTCTTCTTCGGTTTGTTGCCGGTCTTCGTCGTGCGCTCCCATGTTTCGATGAGACGCTTGATCTTCCAGAGTTCTTCTTCGGGTAGCTGTTCCCACGATCCGGATATCGCAGGCGTGCCTCCGGGTTCTACACCCGTCACTTTGCAGATCCATGCGAACAGTCCAACGAACTGTCCGACCATTTCAGTGTTATATGCCATTAGGAATTACCTCCATCGATAGTTGTTTCTTGCGCTTTTTTTTGTGTCGTCGCAGACTCGATCTTCGCCTCGCTCTTGCTTCTGTACTTCGTCACCTCTGCGTCGGTCGGATAGCGGAATCGAAAACCGTGTACGCGATTCCGCTGAACGTACCGTTCCTCGATTTCCACGAGGCCCGGCTTGTGCTGCACGCCCTTGGGATCCGTCCAAGGTGTTTCAAGTACGATCAAGACTGTGTTCATCTGATATCCTTTTGATGTCAACGGATTTGTGAGGTGGTAAGGTAACTGCGATCATGCAGGGATGCTGCAGCACGACGAACGGCGTGATGTCTTCATACTGGTCTGTGAAAATCCGCATCTCATATTCACCGGGATCGAGTTCGAAGGTAAATGTCTCGTACTCCTTCATGCCGCCGCTTTCGCCCACGACTGGTGCGCTGTGAAGTACTGCCGAGCCTCCTTACGCGCCTCAGCGAATACACGATTTCGGATAAGCGAGTGATCGAGCAACGTGCGCTTGTGTACCAGCGCATCGTTGATCGCCGGTATGACGTTGTAGAGC
>CAYUWG010000147.1:2657-4062 GCA_964448285.1 uncultured Chromatiales bacterium | reverse complement strand
ACCTGCGCGCCGATCCCGACGCCAAGCTGCGGACCGTAGCCCCAGCGCGTCCAGAAAGTGTGCTCGAATGGAATCCGTTGAGTGACGACCGGCGTGCGCTTGAACGTGACGTTGCTGCCGCGAAAACTTCTCTCGCGCAAACGATAGAATTGCTCGAGACGGTAATCGTCGTTCTCCGAAATCTCGTGTGCAACGATGTCCTGCAGTTCATCTTTTTCGCCGGCGAGACGAAAGTTCTCCGCGATCAGCGAATCGATCTGCCTGTACGCATCTTCTGCTATGCGCACTAAATGCGGATCGTAGATGAGCGAGTCCTTCCCGCGAACAGTGATGACGCGAGGCACGGCGCTGTTCTTTCCATCGTCGTACCCATCCGCGTAGATCGCTGCCTTCGCACTGTCCGGCACGACGAAGCGCGTTTCAACCGCTTTCGGCTCCGGACAGGGCTTCACGAAGCAGCCTTTGAAGACGATACACCCGGCTGCAAAGCCGAGAAGAAAAACCGCGATGCCTGCGATTGCGTAAAGTTTCTGTGTGCTCATGCGTCTTTGAATCCTTTGACTATTCCCGTGACGATTGATTCGAGGCGGTCAGCGCTGACGTATTCCTTCGCTACTTCTTCCCGGACCTTCGAGATCTCCGCTTCTATCTCACGCTGCTGCTTGAAGAGCAGTGCGTTTTGTCTCCGCATTTCGGTGAGGATGAAAATGATGACGCCATTGAAACCGGCTGCCAGAGCCGCGACGATGAGAATCAGGATTTGCACGAAGTTCGCTTCCATCATTGTATTGGATACTGCTTTGAGAAACCGAGATAATGAGCGGCCAGTCGCAACGACCAGACGGCCCCGAATAGCAGCGTGCCCATCATCCACGGTTGCATCGAGGAGATTTTTCCAGCCAGTGCCGCTGCGACGTGGCCGAAGAGGTAAAACGCCAGTGCGTAAGCGAGATGCCAGACCGATTGCATGACGTGCCAGCCATCCCATGTCTTCTGCTTCGAGTCGGTCTCCATCCGGAGAAGCCATGCGCGCAACCGCTCAGGATATTTTCCGAACCCCGCGCGACGAAAAACGATCGTGTCCATGTGTGCCTTCGCAAACGACGCGAGCGCGCATAACGCAACAGCAACGACAACCATGACGATGTTCTCAGTGTTCACGGACAGCCATCCTTGCAACGATCTGGTTCACGAGTATCGCGCCGTTCAGGTAACCGGCGATGCCGATTGAAATGGCATCGAGCGGATCGATCGATGTGTTGAGTGCCCGGAACGAAGCTCGCACGTCTTTGCTCTCGAAATGATCGAAGACCGCGTCGAAGAGATCGTCGAGCTGAATTGCCGATTCTGTTTCGTCGTGCTGGCCGCGTATGAACGTCATTTCGAACGTGTGCAGCCTCGTTGT
>CAYUWG010000147.1:0-2557 GCA_964448285.1 uncultured Chromatiales bacterium | reverse complement strand
ACAAACCGGGATTTCGCTTCGCCGGCTTCGTGCCATTGATGACGAACCAGATGTACGGAGCGCTCGGCGTGGGATCGCTGAAACCGACGACCTGCGTTTCGCTGACTTCCACTCCGCGCGTTTGCAGCCACGCGCCCTGCGCTGCGCCGTACACACCGACCGGCGTAGCCTCGGCGAGAAGCGAAGCCGCGTCGTTCACGATGATGTCCATCGCGCTTTCGATGCGGGTCTTCCAGACGCGAGGCTTGACCGACGCGGTTAGTGCATCCGTTCCGACGATATCGAGCTTTACCGTGCGCGCCACGGAGCCTCCAGCGGCCATACACGTGCGTTATCGTACTCCGACGAAACGGAGGCCGGGCGCTGAACAGGCTTCTCCGGCAAATTCATCAAACGGCGATACTCGGCGTGTGCTTCCCGCGCAAGACGCAGGTACTCGCCGGTCTTCGTTTGATAGTTGACCGAGTCACCGAGCATCGGTGATCCGGTTGTTTCGGCGTGCTTCGATGCAAGCTTCTTGAATAGCTCGCCGACCGTGAGTTTGAAGAACGCTGTGATGCGATTGCTCGGTATCGTGGCGTCCGTGTCTTCCGGCAGGGAATGCATGACCGTGTAGGTGACCACGTACTCCGCGCCGTTCGATACGACGAAATACACTTTCCCCACATCCGGCAGGAGAACGATGTCCCGCGATGGGATATACACAGGCGGGCGCTCCCCGACCGGCGATTCAACGGAAACGAGCAGACTTTCATCGTACCAGCCGTCAAGCGTGATATCGCTGCCGCTCCACGTACCAGACGCCGTTTTGCGCAGACGTGAGTCGCGCGAGAACTCCGGCAAGGCGGAGTTCATCGCAGAGAGTACGACGGCTCCCTCATTCGCGCCGAGCACTTTGAGTGAACTTGACGGAATGAAATTCGATTCGAGGAAAGACTGTATGATGTCCGACTGGTTCATCGTGTTGAAGGATGGCCGGCGTTACCCGGCCATCTCCATGCGTTCGTGTTACTGCGCTCCGACCGAGACGAGGATCGTGACGCTGCCCTTCCATGTGGGCGTTGAGCCGCCGCTGAACGTGATTGCGATCTTCAGTTGTTGCTTCTGCGCGTCGCTCAGCGACATGCCCGCAGCGGGAATTGCCGCGTCGGTGACTGCGGCTGCCGTCTGCGTGATGGTCGTTGCGATGGAAAGAGGCGTGCCCTGTGTGTCGGTCAGCGTTGCGGTGACGGTTGTTGGCGAGCCGGTGGTCGCAGTCGTGACGTAGTGGATACCGACCACCTTGCCTTGCGGAAGGATGAAGTCGATATCGCGCGCGCTGTCGAGCGGAACCACGACCGGAACGACCGAGAAGCCAACGGGATAGTTTTTTAGTGACATGGTGTGAGTCCTTGATCAGTGAATGTTCAGTTGTGGATTACGTCACTGCGGATTTTTGCAGGCCGCGATAGTCAACGACGCTTCCGCCGTACTCATGGCGCACCTTGTACTGAATCTTGTCGTGCGTGAAGAGCGCACCGGCAAGGTCGTTGTCGGCGATGAGCAATTCCGGCTCCTCGCGGCCCTGGAAGAACCCGACCTCGAGAATTTCCTGAATGTTCTTGTCGGTCGCCGTGTACCAGTCGTCGGCGTCGGATGCGTGCGGACATTCGATCACCTGCACGGTGAGCGATTGCGCGAACGTCGGCACCTGGTTGTTCTGGCCGTAGGCCGGAGCAACGACTTCGTATGCCTTCTTTCGCATCGCGGCGTTCGCAGGGATGATGACGTACTTCGTCGGAAGCAGGAGCTTCTCCGTGCGTCCCGGCAGCGTCTGATCCTTCATCTTGCCGTCGAGCGTGCTGAGGATGTCACCGGAAAGCCCCGCCGTGGAGGTGTTGCCGGTGTGCAGGTTGCCGTGATCGGCGTGGAAGAGCGCCGTGGTGTCGCCCAGCGTCGGATTGTCCAAGATCAGCGACCAGACGAAACCAGAGAGGTCCAGCTTCGCGCCGATGTTGATCTTCGACGGAATGCGCCGGATCTCGCCAACGTTGTCGTTGATGATGTCCTTGCGGTGAATCGAAACCAGCCCTCCGCGCGTGTCAGGCGTGTAGCTGTTGTCCAGCTTCGCGCCTTGTGCGAGTTCGGGATACGGATCGTTCTTCTGGATGATGGACAGGGTCCCGTAGTAGCCGGTGCGCATCACCTCCTGCTTTTTGAAATCCGCAAGCGGGACCACGTCCGCGATCAAGCGCCAGCCATCGTACACGGACGGGAGCGAGTCCTCGCGCGTGAGACGAAGGTTCATCGCATTTGCGAAGATCTTCGCGATGGTTGCCGGATCGATGGACTCGCGAACCTTTGCAATGTCAAAGGTGAGATCGCTGTCGCCGGTCAGCATGATGTACAGACCGCGCAGTGAGCGCTGGCTGCCCTTCTGGTGCTTGCTGATAACCGGATTGCCGGCAGTGGTGTTGACGGATTCCCGGACGCTGACTTCGTCGATGTCCGAGAAGAAGAGGTCGTTCGCTGCCTGCTGAATCTTGTCCAGACCGTCGCGCTGTACGTCGATGCGGGT
>CAYUWG010000146.1:0-5932 GCA_964448285.1 uncultured Chromatiales bacterium | reverse complement strand
CCAACAGCATCTTCGGCGAGATCAATGCGATGGGCGCGAGTCAAACGCTCGTGGCAAACAGCATGTGCGACGGTACGGGCGGACAGAGCGTCACGATAGAGCGCGCACGTCTCACTTACTTGCAATCACAGATTTCCACGGACGTGATTGCGCGCGATCAAAGCCAGCAGGTTTTTTATCTCAGCAATATTCCATCACGTCCTATCAACGCTCTCGGGGGTTCATCGATTGGTCTCCTGAATACCTCGTTCTCATCACTTCCTTTGGTCGATAATGTATCCGCTGCTCTTATCGGTTCGATCGATGAGCCATCTCGAGGATTCGTCGGAGAGATTCTGCCGATTTTCGGATCAGCGCGTGTCATCGCAGGGAAGGACATACCCGTTTATCTCGATCAGTATTTTCTCGAATACCACCTCGAAGCCTTTCCCGACAACAAATTCCGTATCGGCGAACGGAGTATCAAGGAGAAGTACCGCGATACGCTCGGAGTCTGGAGTACCGGTGGTCTCCTTCCCGGGAATTACGTCCTCGTTCTCAACATCGTGTTCAACACAGGCGATACCATATCAGTCTCGCGACAGGTGATTCTGCAGAATCCTCCCGTTTCCGTTGAAGCATTCGCTGATGGGGAGTCATTCGAGCTATTGAGTTATCCGAACCCGGTTCGTCTGTCGGTTTCGAATGAAGTGCACATTCAGTTTAACGGTGTGAAGAGCGCGCATGACGGCAGGCTTCTCGTAACCGATGTGCTTGGAAGAACAGTACATAATACGTATCTCGCCGATAACGAAATTCTTCAAGGAAGCGTGAGCGTATCGACGGAGAAGCTTCGCCCGGGGTTGTACATGGTTCATTTGCGTATCGGCAATACGCAGCACACGAAGAGTTTTGCCGTGATTCAATGAACGATCCGGTTTTCTCCCGGATTGCCCGAATGACTCCTGAACTCCTGCAACTCACACTGATCATTGCTGTGTACAACAACGCTAAGTGGTTGCAATTCATTCTCGCGGCACTTCAACGTCAATCCTTCGAATTCTTCGAAGTGATCATTGCTGATGATGGTTCAGGCCCGGAAGTCGCTGAAGTGATAGAACAATTCACAGGCGCTGCATCTCCGACGATAAAACATATTCGACACGAAGATGTCGGGTGGAGAAAGAATATCGTACTGAACAAAGCTGTTCGTGCCTCTTCGTCGGACTATCTCGTTTTTATCGATGGCGACTGTGTTCCCCATAAATTCTTTCTTGAGGATCACTGGATGGAAAGGGGAAATCGTGTAGTTCTCTGCGGTCGTCGCGCAGAAATGAGCGAACGTTGGACGAAGCAACTTACGCTCGAACGGATTGCTAACGGTTCGTTTGAATCGATTGGCATTTCGGAATGGTTCGATGGCCTGCGAAACAATGCTCATCGAATCGAAGACGGGTTGAGATTCCGCTCACAATTCCTTCGCCGTATTCTGCACGGACAGCACAGAGGTTTGCTTGGGAGCAACTTCTCGCTCCATCGGGATGATCTGCTTGCCATTAACGGCTTCGATGAAGAGTACGATGGGCCAGGCTGTGGAGAGGATTCGGATATTGAATATCGCTTAAGAAACGCCGGGGTAAACGTAAAGTCGCTGCGCCATCGCGCGATACAATTTCATCTGTATCATCCACGAACGACGCCTTCGCCGCGTTCTCTCGAACGCTTCAATGTCGTCAGGGAACGGAAAGAATTCTGGTGCGAAAGGGGACTTCAGCACAGCATGTATTTTACGCCGGATAATCATGCGTCGTAAAGGCCGAATCGCGATCGTTCTCCGGATTCTTGGATACTTGAAACCGTATCGCAAGAACCTCGCACTCGCATCGATCTCGATGTCGTTCTTCGTCGTGTTCAATATGGCGACGGTCGTTTTCATCATTCCGTTTATCAATATTCTTTTCGAGCGGACACGCCCGGCGATGATGGACGTTCCGCCGCTGTCACTCGATACATTGAAGGATTGGGCGCTTGCATCGCTGAATAACCTCCTTGCGAGCTATGACCCAGTAACGGCATTGAAGTATGTGTGCGTATTGATTGCAGCAAGTTTCTTCTTCAAGAATGTCTTCCACTATTTGCAAACGTATTTCATGGCTCCAGCCGAACAAGGAATCATTCGCGATCTTCGGCAACAGCTCTACGAGCACATGAACAGACTTTCGCTCAGTTATTTTTCACGCGAGAAGAAGGGCGTCCTCCTCTCGCGCATCGTCAACGACGTCAGACTGTTGAACGATTCGGCAATTGCGGTGATCAACAGTGTCTTTCGCGATCCGCCGCAAATCCTTACCTACACGGTGATTCTTTTTATCATAGACTGGCAGTTGACGCTTGTCGTGTTCGTTCTTTTGCCGCTGACCGGAATTGTGTTAGCACGAATTGCAGACTGGTTGCGACGAGAATCCGGAAGGCTGCAGGAAGCGCTCGCAAACATTACGACCGTTCTCGATGAAGGACTTGCGAGCATGCGTATCATAAAAGCGTTTCGAATGGAAGAACACGAGACGAAAAAATTCCGAAAGCATAATGATGCCTATTTCGACACGCACGTTCGGATAGCTCGACGGAAAGAACTCAGCTCACCGTTCACGGAAGTGATTTCCGTGTTCGTCGTCGTATTCATCCTATGGTTCATGGGCGAGTCGGTTCTGACTCAACGGACTTCGATGTCAAGCGGCGTTTTCGTTGCATACATTTTCGCAATGCTGCAGATGATGCAGCCATTGAAATTTTTCGGTCAGATGTTGGGAAGTCTCGCACAGGGAATAACGGGGGCTGAGCGCGTCTTTGGAGTACTGGATATCGAACCGCGCATCGTCGATAGACCGGGGGCGGTGCAGGTTTCTGTCTTCCGGGATTGCATACGATTTGAGGACGTTTTCTTTCGCTATGACGAAGGGGAGTCGGTGCTCAATGGTATCGATACGGAAATACGTGCGGGAGAAATCGTGGCAATCGTCGGCCCAAGCGGTGCCGGAAAAAGCACGATGGTCGATTTGATTCCGCGATTTTATGATGTAACCGGTGGGCGGATCACGCTCGACAACGTTGATATACGAGATATCACGATCGATTCGCTGAGAAACCTCATGGGCATAGTCACACAGGAGACCTTTCTTTTTCACACGACAATTCGTGATAACATCGCTTATGGTCGCTCCGATGCTTCGATGGACGAGATCATCGCTGCGGCAAAGGCGGCAAATGCACATGATTTTATCATGGAAGCACCTTGCGGCTACGATACGGTTATCGGTGATCGCGGAGTGAAGCTTTCCGGCGGCCAGAGACAACGGTTATCCATAGCCCGTGCGATATTCAAGAACCCACCGATACTTATTCTCGATGAAGCGACCTCCGCACTCGACACAGAATCAGAAATTCTTGTACAGGAGGCGATAGAACATTTGATGGAAGGACGGACTTCTATCGTCATTGCGCACCGACTCAGTACGATTCAACGCGCCAATAGAATCTACGTGTTGGAAAGCGGTGTCGTCCGCGAATACGGCACTCATCAGGAATTACTGCAGCAGGATAACGGGCTATACAAACGATTGTATGATCTCCAGTTCAGCATCTGATTATCGCACTGTGGTCCGGCGTTGGAAATTGAATGCCATATTCACCACGCTTGTCGTGATACAGGTACTTGGCCTGACATATTCGATTGCACTAAGTTCTATTGCTTTCACCGGCGCGGCATTACTGTTCGTTGTTCTGTTCTTTGCAGAGAGGGATTCTGTTCGCTTCAAGAGCGGATTGGAATGGTTTATTCTCGTATGGATACTGGCGGTCAGTATAATGGTAATCTTCGCTACATATCCGGCGACGGCATTTTATCAAAGTCGCCACTCGCTTCTGCTTTCGGTTATCTATTTCATGCCACTTGCTTTTTCGACAGCGGAGAGACGGGAGTGGTTCGTCGCTGCAATCGTTGCGACCGCGGCTTCTCAGTCGTTCATTGAAATTCTCATCTTTTATTCGGAGGATTTCGCGCGGCTTGGGTATTTCCAACACTATATGACTTCCGCCGGAATAAAAATGATCGCTGTACTTCTGGCGCTTCCTTTGATACTGAGCAAAGAATCCAATCGTAAAGCTCGTATCGTCGCTTCTGTCGCCGCGCCGATAACTCTTTTTGCGTTGTTGCTCACTCAAACACGGAGCAGTTGGATGGCGTTTATCGTCGGTGCGGTTATTATTGGAGCGGTACGCTATCGTACCGTGCTGGTTGGGATTGCTCTTGTCATCGTTCTTGCCGTCGTGTTTGCAAGTGGCGCGCTGAAGGAGCGGATGTCACAGATGTTCAGCTTGAAGCAAGATCCCGGAAACTATACAAGTACGATCGCAAGCAACCAATACAGAATACGCATGTGGCAAACCGGATGGCAAATGTTTCTTGATTACCCGATTACGGGAATTGGCGATGGCGAGATGTACGTGCTCTATCGGAAGTATGTGCCTGATGCGCATGAGCTCGAGGGAGGGCATCTTCATAACTCTTACATCCATATTCTTGCAACGCATGGAGCGGTCGGATTTCTCGCGTTCGTTGTGCTGCTCACTGTGATGCTCGTGCGAATTGGGAATTCACTTCGCCGGTCCATTCGCTCGCGCGATGGAACTATTGTGCTCGGCGGCCTCGCCGTACTCATCGGGTGTATGGTCAATGCATTGACGGAGCATAGCTTCGGAGATCACGAGATTCTGGTGCTCGTATGGTCGGCGGTCGGGTTGGCGATTGCAGCAGGGAAAGATTACGAGAGGCGAGAAAACGTAAGACCCACACTTTGACTTCGCGTTCCATGAAAATTGGAAATTCGTGTTTCACTTTTCGAAGAAGTGTGTTAGCGGAGATGAAAGGCTTCCTCAGGACAATTTCCGCGACATTGGTTTGACTTTTCTCTAACTGCTTTATGCCACGAACCTCCCAATACGTTAAAGTCGGTAAACGCTCAATCGAGCTTTCGAATCTCAACAAGATCCTTTATCCCGATGACCATATCATAAAAGCGGAGTTGATTGAATACTATTTTCGCATTGCTCCGACAATACTTTCGCACATCAAGGGGAGACCTCTCTCGCTCGTTCGATTCCCAGACGGCATTGACGGTGGGATGTTCTTTCAAAAGAACCGTCCGGAGTGGGCGCCGCAATGGATCGAATCGATTGCGCTCGGCACCGAAGAGAAGAAAGACTACGTGCTTGCCACCGAGGAAGCTTCACTGGTTTGGCTCGCAAATCTTGCGTGTATCGAGTTGCACCAGATGCATTCACGCGCGCCGCACTACGACAAGCCGGATTATATGGTATTCGACTTCGATCCACCGGATGATTTCGGATTTCCAAATGTCGCGAAACTCGCAATAGAATTTCGGCAGCATCTTGAGAGCTTCGGATATCATGCTTTCGTGAAGACTACCGGTCGCAAGGGCCTGCACGTCGTTGCGCCGTTGCATCAACGATGGAGTTTCGATGAAGTATTCGAAGCGGCAAAGCTCGTTGCTCAACCGTTTGTGGATAAGAATGGGGAGATGACTCTTCATATCAAGAAAGAATCGCGAAAGGGACGAGTGCTTCTCGATATCTACAGGAACAGGCAATCGCAGACGATTGTCTCGTCGTACTCCGCTCGTGGGTTGCCTGGAGCTACGGTCTCCATGCCGTTGCGTTGGGATGATCTCGCTTCACTCAAAGACTTGCGTGAATGGAACATCCGAACCGTGCCCGATGCCGTACTGCAAACCGGCGACGTCTGGCAAACCATCGATGCGTACGCGACGGAACTCCACACGCACCGAAAGACCGTCGTTGCAGCGAAGAAGCCCGTCAAGCCTGCACGCACGTATAAAACGCCCGAGCAACTCAAATCCTACGAAGAGAAACGGCG
>CAYUWG010000145.1:0-5987 GCA_964448285.1 uncultured Chromatiales bacterium | reverse complement strand
GGATTGATCTACTATCCCTTGAGCGAGCGGTGAGACGCGCATGATCAGAGTACTGCTCATCGCCGCCGGGGTCGTGATCGTTTTGGTTGCACTCCTGTATTTCTTTCAGCATCGCCTGATCTATTTCCCACGCCGGTACGGCGAGCGGTTGACGCACGCGCTCGAACGAGGGCTTAAAGAAATCCGCTGCTCGACTTCCTCCGGTGATCAGGTTTCATATTATTTCACCAGCACGCGTGATACTTCTACGACTCCGGAAAAAATCTGGGTTCTCTTTGGCGGCAACGCCTCGCTCGCTCTCAGTTGGTTCGATGTCTTTTCCGACTATAATGAAGCGAACGTCGGATTCCTTGCTTTCGATTATCCCGGTTACGGTCAGAACAGCGGCGAACCCACGCCTGAGTCGATTTTCGAAAGTACGGACAAGACCCTCCGGGAACTTGCCGTCTTTCTGCGACTGCCGTTTGAAGAGCTTCATAACCGGCTTGCCCTTCTCGGACACTCGCTCGGATGCGCAGCCGCGTTGCAATTCGCCGCGCGCTATCCGGTCAACCGCCTGATCATGATTGCTCCTTTCACGAGCATGAAGGACATGGCACATCACAGCGTCGGACCGCTTCTGGCAAAGCTTCTGCGCCATGACTATGACAATCGTACACGGCTGAAAGAGGTCATGCAATCTCCATCGCCTCCATCCATTGCGGTAATCCATGGAGAGCATGACGATATCATTCCGGTCGAAATGGGACGGGAGCTTGCTTCCATGTTTCCGGCACATATCGACTTTCACGAAATACCGGCGGGAGATCACAATCACATCATCGACATGCAGCGATCACTCCTGCATCGGTTGATGCAGGAGCGTGATGCCGTTGACGAATCCATCAATCCATCTCAACAGAAAGAAGTGAACCCGTGAGAAGAAACATCTGTGTATTCTGTTCATCGAGCGGCGCGGTGTCGGACTCGTTCGTCGAAGCCGCACGAGACCTCGCTACCGAATGCGTCAAGCGTCACTATACGATTGTATATGGCGGAACGAATGTCGGCCTGATGGGTGTGCTCGCACGAAAGGCGCTCGAACTCGGAGGCAAAGTCATCGGGGTCATTCCGCAGTTCCTCGCCGAGAAGGGAATTACGCAGGAGGGATTGACCGAATTGGTCACGACGGAAACGATTCGCGAACGCAAAGAGATCATGGATGAACGAAGCGACGGATTCATCGCACTGCCCGGCGGTCTCGGAACCTTGGAGGAACTGTTCGAAGTGATCACGCTGAAACAACTGAAGCGTCACCAGAAACCGATCGTTCTCTACAATGTGGATGACTGCTACAATCCGTTGCTTGCCTACCTCGAACGTCTGGTGGAGATGAAACTCCTCAAGCCGGATTACAAGGAACTCTTCTACACCGCATCGCATGCACGCCATGCAATCCATCAATTCGATTCGTACCGGCCGAAGGAAACGGAGGACAAATGGATCGAGGGGCACATTCAATGAAGCACCGCTGTGCATGGTCGGGGAGCGATCCGCTGATGATTCGATACCACGATGAAGAGTGGGGCGTGCCCGTGCATGATGATCGCATCCTGTTCGAATTCCTGACGCTCGAAGGTGCGCAAGCCGGATTGACGTGGAGCACGATTCTGAAAAAGCGAGAAGGCTATCGAAAAGCATTTCGAAATTTCGATCCCTCGAAGGTCGCAAGGTTCACCCCATCCGACGTTCAGCGATTGATGCAGGACAGCGGTATCGTGCGGAACAGACTGAAGATAGAAAGCACGATCGACAATGCACGTGCGTTTCTCAGGGTGCAGAAAGAATTCGCGAGCTTCGATGCATACGTTTGGACATTCGTTGGCGGAAAACCGCTCCAGCATGCGTGCAAGTCGCTTAGCGATGTTCCGAGCACGTCACCGGAATCCGATGTGATGAGCAAAGACATGAAGAAGCGCGGCTTTCGATTCGTGGGTTCGACGATCTGCTATGCGTTCATGCAGGCCGTGGGCATGGTGAACGACCATGAGACGGGTTGCTTTCGCTACGATCAGGTGAAGAGAAAACCATGACGATGTTTTTCGATACGATCAGTGTTCCGTTCAAGATCGTGGAACTGTTCAACGGTTTTGCCGAAGGCCGCGGAATCCTTCGCGTCGATGAGAACGCTCTTACGTTGGAGTTACAAGTGACGGATGCTCTCTTCGGCTTGCTGAAATCGCGCGTCATCAACGTGCAGCTTGCGTTCGACCAGGTGAGCGGAATCATCATGACGAAGGGATGGTTTCGCAAGAAGCTCATTCTGCGGACGCACAGCATGGCTTTGCTCACTTCCATTCCCGGCCACTCGGGCAATGAACTCGTGCTGGTGATTCGAAGACGCGACCGCGAGGCTGCACGGTTTCTCATCTCAAGGCTCGAACTCCGAAAGACCGAAGTTCAACTGCAGAAGCTCGAAGAATGGTGACGGGATCGTCCCTGACTTCAACGCGCCGCGCACCGTCAATATCCCTTGCCTGCACATCGACCAATCGGTAACTTGCTCACCGTGATCGATGAGATATTCATTTTCAGGAAGCGAGTCTTTATGCGCATATCCACGGTTCCATTCATTGTCGTGCTGTTCCTGCATGTTACATCGCTGTACTCACAGGACACGAAGGAGAACGCAGAGTTTCGCCTCGCCGTCAGCCTGTACAACGACAACTTCCTTGCTCAGGCGGAAGACCAGTTCAAAGTGTTCATCGACAAGTTTCCGAATACGAGTCTTGGAATCGAAGCGAGGTTCTATCTCGGTCTCATCCAACTGAAGACCAAAAAGTATGGCGATGCAAAAAACACGTTTCAGGATTTTGCACTTCGCTATCAGGACAATCCGAAAGCGCCGGATGCATGGTGGAATCTCGCCGAGATCTACGCGCTCGAACGCAACTACGCTGAAGCCGCTTCTGCTTTTGCACGCATAAAGACATTCTATCCAAAGCATAAGAAAACACCCGAGGCGCTGCTTCAGGCAAGCCGGCTTTTTCAGAAAGCCGGTGATGAAAAAAACGCGCGTCTCGTGTTGAATTCCATTCTCATCGAATACGCGCAATCGGAAGTCGTCCTCGATGCGACGTACGAACTTGGCCGCTTGCTCCTGACGACCGGGGATTACGAACCGGCTCAGCGGGAGCTTCGTCGCATCGTCAACAGCGCCGTAGCGCCGGCTGCCCTGAGAGGACGGGCAACCGTTGCGCTTGGAGAAGTGCTCGCTCTTCTCGGCAACCGAGATGAAGCGGAGATGCGTTTTCTCGAGGCGATCAATCTCTACGCAAAGACCGATGCCGTGCACGAAGCATACATTCGTCTCGGTGATTTACAGCGACAGTCCGGAAAACACGATGCGGCACACGCGAGCTACGACGCGGTGGCTAACAACACCGCAGCACCGATGAACCTCCGCTTACAGGCTTTCGTCGGGAAAGCCGATGCCGCGATCGCTTCGGAAAAATTCAACGACGCCGCGCGCATCTATGCCACCATCTTCTCGACGTTCAAGGATCAGTCGTTCGATGCGGACATCTATCGAAAGGCCGCAGACGCATCCCGACAATCGGGGGACTTGCTCGCCGCGGGCCGCTATCTCGACCAACTCTATCGCGATACGCTCATCACCGTCGATCGGAAAGCGGTTTTGAAGGAAATCGCTGCAACTGCAGAGGACGCGAAGAAATTCAACGATGCGATACAGGCTTACCAACTCTTTCTCAGAAAATATGCGACGGACGAAGCCTCGGCGTTCGCACTCCTTGCCATCGGTCGTATTGCAGAAGCGGAATTCACCAACAGCGCACTCGCCATCGAAAGCTACAACGGCGTTTTGGATCGCTATGGAGCGAGCGCGGCCGCGGATGATGCATTGTTCGGCAAGGGACGCGCACTTGAACGCGCAGGGAAATTCGACGAAGCCGCCGACACGTATGCGCAACTGTCGGTGCAATTCCCATCGTCTCCATTTCTCGCGGAAGCGGAAACACGCTCGCGCGATCTCAAGCGCTTTCGTCCGGGCGCTGCAGGCGACGCAGTGACCAGTATTGCCGCGATCCTCGCTGCGATGAGCGAGAAGCCCTCATCAGCTTCCGTCGATGTTCTGCTCGGATCGCTTTACCTGAACGATCTCAAAGATTTCAAAGCAGCGCAGCGCTCCTTCGCTTCGGCGCTGAGAAAGGGTGCCGAAGGGGAAGATGCGGAACGAGCATCCTACGGTGAAGCCATGGCATCGCTGCGACTCGCACAACAAGCTCAGGGGAATCGCACTGCGGCAGAGCAGGCATTGATGCAGTTTATCGAGCGGTATCCATCGAGTGCGTTTCGCGACAAAGCCGGTTACGAACTCTACCTCTTCGTCAGTGAAGGGCAGCAGCCGGCTATCGTCCTCGACGCGGCGTCGAAGTATCTCGCGCTCAACCCGGCGATGCACGTTGCCGACGTGCGGCTTGCCTTCGCTGACGCATCGCGTGAAAGCGGACGTTTGACCGAAGCCGAACAGGAGTACACGAAGCTCATCAACGAACAGCAAGGCGCGATTGCCGCGAGGGCGTTGTACGGTCGTGGACTCGTGCGACAGGCTCTCATGAACTTCACCGGTGCGATCGATGATTTCCGCGCGTGCGAGCGTGAAAATCCGGGAGGACGAAACACTGCCGATGCTCTCATGACATTGGGAAAGCTGCTCGTGAGAACCGGACGCTACAATGAAGCCGTGCAGTCGTTCGAAGCAATCGCCGATCGCTTCAATTATTCGCCTCTTGCCGACAGCGCCCAAATCGCTTTGCTCGATGCATTGAGCGAGAGCGGCAGGCATGATCTCGCAAGCGTGCGCGCGGAACAGTTTCTTTCACGCGCAAAGGAGAATCCCTTTCGTGACGGGGATATGGTTGGTGAATATCAATACCGGTTCGCAGCCATCCTTGCAAAGGCTCGAGACGCAACGGGTGCGAAGCGCGCCCTGCAACAGTACGTTGCGGACAATCCAAGAGGGAAGAGACTCGCGGACGTCTATTACGCTCTCGGACACATTTTCAAAGATGAAGGGAAGACCGTTCTCGCAACGAGTTACTTCCAACAGGCAGGGAGTCTCATCACTGGAAACATCACCGCACTCCAGGACGCTGCCGATCTCCTGTTAGAAACGGGTCGTTACAGCGAGGCGATTCGCGAATACGAAAAGATCGCTACTTCCACGTCTGCTTCACACATCGAGAAGAGTTACGCCCACAGCCGCATAGTCGTCGCTCTCTTTCGAAGTGAGAAAGCGACCGACGCGCAACAACGGGCTGCGGAGTTCAAGTCACGTTATCCCGATGCGCAGCCCGTTCTTGACGAGTTCGAACTTGAGCGGGGAAAGCATCTCTTCCGGCAGAAGCAGTATGAACCGGCGCTCGATGTTTTCGAAAACCTCGAGGACTCGGAAACGCAGGAGGTTGCCGCGATGGGTGTTCTTTGGGCGGGAAAGACGTTCGAAGCGCAGAGCATCAACGACAAAGCGCAGCAGCGTTTCGACGACGTGCTGAAAAAATACCCGGCGACGGAAGCGGCAATGGAAGCGCACCTTTCGATCGCCCGCGTCAGCTTTCGTGCGGAGAAATACGACGTCGCCGCACAGAGCTTTAAAAGCGTCGTGGATCATCCCCGCGCATCGCAGTCCGCACTTAAGGAGGCATTGGGAGGGTTGATCAACTGCTATGATGAACTGCGCATGTACGATGCCGCCGCCGAAATGACGAAACGGTTCGTCGCAACGTGGCCGAACGACCCGACGGCATTTCGCAAGCGCGTAAACCTCGGCGTGTTCTACTATCAACTCGGGTACTTCGATCAAGCGGTCATGCATCTCAAGAACCTCCTGTCGGAAGCGTCGCCGGACGATCAGGCGGAGATTCGATACTACATCGGTGAGAGCTATTACTACAAGGGAGATTTTACCCAGGCGGCGCTGGAGTTCT
>CAYUWG010000144.1:0-5989 GCA_964448285.1 uncultured Chromatiales bacterium | reverse complement strand
TCATGGGCGTGCCGTACTACGGCTACGACTGGCCGACCATCGACGATTCCCGGCAATCCCCGACGACGGGCAGCGCAACTGCGGTGACGTACTCGAGCGCGCGTTCCGCACTCCTTACGCACACGAGACAATGGGACGATGCACATCAGAATCCGTGGTACAAGTATTTCACGAGCAACTGGAGGCAGACGTGGTACGACGACGAGCAGAGCCTTGCGTTGAAATACGACCTCGCACTTTCGCTCGGTATCGGCGGCGTGGGGATGTGGGCGTTAGGCTACGACGGTGCGCATCCCGAACTGTGGAATCTCATCGAACAGAAATTCACCACGACGGTCGGCGTTGCGCCGCTCGCGGATGGGTCCGATTTCGTGCGCGTCTTTCCGAATCCCGCGTTCGATGCCGTGACCGTGCAATCGAGCGATGGCGATTCGCCCACGGAGGTGATCGTCACGGACGCGCTCGGAAGGGAAGTCGTTCGGACACGCTTCGCAAATCAGGACAGGATTTCGCTCGGCGGGCGCACGCCGGGCGTGTATCGATTCACATTCATTCAATTCGCGAGACGGACATCTCGTACGGTGATCCTTCTGCGATAACGTTATGGCGAAGAAGAAACAGGCACACGTCGGGAAGAGCATAGCACAATCGCACTCCACCGGGAGCGAACGGATCATCATTGCGTCACTCCTCGCGTATGCCGCCGTCCGTTTGAGCGCGACGTTTCTCTTTGCGGATGGAACGCGCGCCTGGGGCATCGACTACGCGGGATATTTGAGCGGCCACTGGGACATCATCGTCGCATTGTCGCTTCCTTTCGTCACATCGTTGCCGTCCATGAATCGATGGGCGGCGCGTTTGTTCAACGGGGATGGGAAAGCATCGGGGGGAGCGTCCATCGCCATCGCATGTCTCGCGTCAGGAATCGCCGTTTTCCTCGCGTGGAATTTCCAGGTGGCGTTCGCGTTTCTCGGCGACGGGTCGTACTACGCGACGGAGATCTTCCGTATCGTCTCGAATCCCGACCATGCCGCGGCGTTCATCAAGCCGACCTCGTTTCTCACCGGCCATCTCCTGCGCTGGACGTCGCTGCTTCTGACGCCGGAGAACGTGCGCACGCCGTTCCAGATTCTCGGTGTTGCAGGCGCGGGCTTGCTGACTGCCGGTGCGTTTCTTCTCACGTGGAAGGAACAGCGCGTGCAGACGTGGCTCTTGTTTTCGGCGGCGTTGCTTCCCGCCGGCGCGTTGATGTTCTTCGGGTACATCGAGTTGTATGCGCTGTGCTACGTCTTCGTGCTGCTGTTTTTCCTTTCATCGTTTCGCGCGATGCGGCGCGGCGACTCGGTGCTCGTGCCGGGTGTGTTCCTCGTGCTCGCCGTCGCATTCGGCGCGTCGGCAATCGTGTTCCTGCCCGCTTATCTCCTGCTGCTTCACTGGAAGGTTCGCGGCACGGGCGGATCGTTTCCCCTGAAAACCGCGGCGTGGATTCTCAGCGCTCTTCCGCTCGCCGGTGTCCTGGTTCTCTATGCATGGCTCGGTACGGCAACATACAATCCGTATCTCCTCCCAATATCTCCGGCGGAGTCTGTCGTCGAGGGCGTTTCGCAAGGCGTGCAGTCCTACACCGTGTTTTCAGCGGATCATCTTCTCGACGTGGTGAACGTCGTGCTGCTGAACGCAGGAGTGCTCGCAGTATTGCTTCCCGTGCTCGTCATCGTGTTTCGATCATCGATCGAATGGAAAGAACCGAAGATGCTGTTCGGCGTGACGGCTGCATCCGCTTCTTTCATCCTTCTCCTTACGGGCAACACCACGCTCGGCCTCCTCCGCGATTGGGATTTGATGACGATCCCCGTTGCCGGTCTTTCCTTCTTCGCTGTTTCGATGTTCACGCATCTGCATGAGAAACGGAAGCTGAACCTCGCGCTCATACTTCCGGCATTGCTCCTGACGATGGCTGGAGGAACGTATGCGTGGCTCCGCGTCAATCTCGACGAGCCGGCATCCGCACAGCGTCTCGACGACGCAATCGAACGCGACAAAGCGTCGCTGCTTTCGCTGAATACGTACACGGGCTTGGAGAATTTGCGGAAGTACCATCGTTCATTGAAAGACGATGCGACCGTGCTCGTTCTGTTGAAGCGAATGGCGGAGACGGATTTCCAGAAGATCGATACGTACGACAAGGTGCAATCCATGCTTGCAACGATGAAAGATGCGACCGTGCGCGAGCAGGTGTTTGCGTGGTTGTTCGATCGCTATTGGAAGGAGTACACTGAGCCTCCGATGAAGAACACGTCCGCGTTCATCCCTGAACAAGTGTTGCGTGAGAACCTCACGAAGGCGCTGCTCTTTGGATTGCAGACCGGTGACGAACGGATCACACAGGCGGCGTTGACGCGCATGAAGCCCGTCGTGCCGGAGTGGAGAGAAGCGCGCTTGCTCGAGGCATACCTGACGCATGGAATCACGATCGATGAACTCGCCGCACAGACACGACTCGCTATCGATGCATCGACCGAGAGCCCATCGCTGCTCATTGCGGCGGCGCGCATCCATGATCAGGCTATGCAATACGAACGTGCTGCCGAGTATTTCGAACTGTCGCTCGAACGCGATTCGAAACTCTATCCGACGACGTACCTGGAGCTTGCGCGAATCCACGTCGAGAAACTCGGACGGATTGATGAAGGTGTCCGCGTCCTTCGCCGTTGCATCGAACACACTCACGGGAGCGATGAGGCGATGGAAGCCCGGCGCATCCTGGCAGAACTTGAGCGACGGAGATAGAGCCATGGCAAAGAAGAAAGCACAACCACCGCGCAAAGATTTATCCATCGCACCGAACGAAGCCTGGAAGTTGAGCATTCCGTTTCTCGTGCTCGTTGTCCTTCGCGTCGTCGCGGGATTCTTTCCGGAGGAACGCCTGTGGGGACTCAATCACTTCGCGTTTCTTCCTGATTGGGTGGCCTACGTGTTTGCCGCGATGGGAGTGCTGTTCGCGACGCCGTGGTTGTTCGGAATCTATCGCTGGAAGGCAGAGACATTTTTCAGCGGTGCGAAAGGGAAGCCCGCATATCTCGTGCTGATGCTCGCCGTGTTCGGCGCGGCGTTCTGGTTCTTCCGGATGAAAACGTATTTCCTCGGCGATGGCGCGGTCTATCTCGCCGAGCACTATCGTTTCGTGCGCGACCTCCCCGTCTCCGAAGACGTGCTCTTCTCGAAGCTCTCCGCACCGTTGACCGCGACGATCCTCGCATACAGCGCGAAGCTCTTCGCGTCATTCGCCTCCGATGCGAACAGCCTCCTGATGAATCCGCAGTTCAGTTTCTGGATTCTCGGTCTGGTCGCAGGTTTGGTTCTCGTCTCGTTGGCGTGGCGTTTCGCATTCAACTCAAGCCATCACGCGGAAGAGCGCTTCGCGTATTTCATCCTTCTCGTTTTCGGCGCGGGGACACTCTTCTATTTCGGCTACGTCGAGTACTACACGTTTTCTTATACCGCGCTTGCCGCGTATTTCGCTCTCTTGATTCCGGCAGTCGAAGGGAGGGTACGTCTCGTGATTCCCGCCGCAGTGCTGCTCGTTGCCGTTGCCTTTCACTTCATGGCGGTGGTTGCCGCGCCTTCATTCTTCGTGTTGCTGATCCTTCGCGCACGAAGCGAAAGACTGCGCGCGCTGGTGACATTGCGCAACCTCCTTATCGTGTTTGCCGGAGTGCTCATTGCAGGCGGCGTCTATTACTTCGCGTCCGGCATTTACAGAGACGGCAGCCGCGTGGTGCTCTCGCTGTTTCCTTTCGGGGGCGAAGGGACGATGCATTCGTACACGCTCCTTTCGTCGTGGCATCTCATCGACTATGCGAACTATCTCATCCTCTTATCGGGGCCGGTGCTTATCGCGATGGCGTTCATCCCGTGGCGTGAAGCGCAGCATCGTCCCGTCGCACTCGTCGCGCTCGTGAATTTCGTGTTCTTCGTCTTCCTCTCGTTCTTTGGAAACATGGGCTTCGGGATTGCGCGCGACTGGGACATCAACGCCGTGCTCGGGCTTACCGTGCTGTTCTTTTTCATTGCACTCGTTCGAAGCATGGAGTCTTCACCGAGGAAGTTCGCAGTGTTGTATTTCGCAGCCGGAGGGATGCTCGTCGCGTCGCTTCCCTGGTACGCGGTGAACATCATTCCCGAATCGTCGGTGCGCCGCTATAAAGCCGTCATGGCTCTGGACGATACGCACATCGCGGGCGATTACGCGCTGAACGGATACGAGCATTTGCGCAAGTACTTCTTCTCGATCGACGATCACGAAGGCGTGGCATTCTGCATCAGGAAGAAAGTCGAAGCGGTCGGTTACCCGAATGATTTACGGAAACTCGCCCTGACTGCAATTCAACATCTTCCCGCTGCGCAGAGAAAGACGCATTTCGACTGGGTGTTCGACCGGCTCTTCGTAAAGCTCGATGCGATGAACCGTTCGAACGCGGAGCGGCTTCACGCGGGAACGCGAAGGGAATTCGTCGAGCTTGTCATCGAGAACATCCTTCAATGCCACGCGCTTCCTCCTGCAGACGGCTTCACACCGGAGTATGTGGAGTCAATGTTTGCGAAGCTCGAAGCCGTGCAACCGGATGATCCAGTCTCCCACATGGCGCGCGCACAGATCGCGTGGGACAGGCAGGGCGGAACTGCGGATGCGGCGCCGTTCCTGGCTGCCGTCGATGTCGTGCAATCCAGTCCTCTCCTTTGCTTTTACACCGGGCGGGCGTTGGTCAACGCGAAGCACTATCGGGAGGCGCGGCGAGTGCTCGAACGCGGCTATGCGTTGGATTCGAGCTTCACGCTTCCGCTCGTATTTCTCGCAACGGCACTCTATCAAGCCTCGCCGGACAATGCACGACGAGCGATCGAGTACCTCGAGCGCTTCATTGCGGAACCTGCGGGTCATCGACTCACGCAGGCGCCACAGGAGCAGCAGCGACTTCTTGCGTATGCACAAGGGTTGTTGCAGCATATCCGTTCGCAGGTTCGGTAGCAAACTTCACGCGAAAATTCTACCTTCTCCCTCACGAGGTTGAACATGGAACAAGACAATGGAACGATCATGACCAGAACGATACGGGCACCGAGAGGAACGACGCTTTCCTGCAAGGGGTGGCAACAGGAAGCAGCGCTTCGCATGTTGATGAACAATCTCGATCCGGAAGTCGCCGAGCACCCGGAGGAGCTCATCGTGTATGGCGGTCTCGGCAAAGCTACGCGGAACTGGGAATGCTTCGATGCGATCGTCGAAGCGCTGCGTTCGCTTGAACACGACGAAACCCTGCTCATCCAGTCGGGGAAGCCCGTCGGTAAATTCAGAACCTATCCGGATGCGCCGCGCGTGATCCTTGCGAACGCGAACCTCGTTCCGAAGTGGGCGACGTGGGATGAATTCCGCAAGCTCGATGCGCTCGGTCTCATCATGTACGGACAGATGACGGCCGGTTCGTGGATTTACATCGGCACGCAGGGAATTTTGCAGGGCACATACGAGACGTTCGCATCCGTAGCGACGAAGCACTTCGATGGAAAGCTCTCGGGACGTTTCGTACTTACCGCCGGACTCGGAGGCATGGGCGGCGCACAACCGCTTGCGGCGACGATGAACGGCGCGGCTTGTCTCTGCGTCGAGATCGATCCATCGCGCATTCAGAAGCGGCTCGATACGAAATACCTCGACGTTTGGGCGAACGATCTCGACGATGCGCTCGCGAGGATTCGCGATGCAAAGGAAAACGCGAAGCCGCTTTCCGTCGCAGTGCTCGGGAATGCCGCGGAGGTATTGCCGGAAATTCTTTCGCGCGGTTTCATCCCCGACGTGTTGACCGACCAAACTTCCGCTCACGATATGCTCAACGGCTACGTGCCGATGGGGATGACGTTCGATGAGGCGACAGCCTTGCGCAAAGCTGATCCCGGACGCTATGAAGTGCTCGCGCGCGAAACATGCGTT
>CAYUWG010000143.1:0-6048 GCA_964448285.1 uncultured Chromatiales bacterium | reverse complement strand
TCGCTGCGGAGAATGAACGCACTGCTGCGCTCGTGCGAACGGAGCGAGAGGCATTACATCTGGCAGGTTTGGCGAGTCGCGAACATACGCACCAGATCCAAGGTGCACGTCAATTGCTTCGCTGGCTCGGTTCAAAGTTCGAGCGTGAAGGTCTGAGCTCGCCGATCATCACCGACCCGGATTATTTACGCTCACTGCTTGCGGGACATCAGCAACTCGCCAATATCGGTGTGCTCTCTCCTGACGGACAAGTGCTCTCGAGTGCATACCCGTTAGCCAGCTACCGACGCTGGAATACCAACCCGGCGTATCTCGCTGCTTTGCGCTCGACGGATGTTGCGACGGGGACGTATCTCATCTCACCAATCTTTGACCGCCCGACGCTCAACCACGCGTTTGCCGTTCGGGAGAAAAACGGAAGAGTGATTGCGGTGTTGTTCAACGGCCTCAATCTCGACTGGCTCTCGGAGATGGCCAGGCAAAGCGATTTGCCAGAAGGCTTCTCCCTGCTCGTTGCCGACCGCGAAGGCCAGGTCCTTGCCTATGGAGGTTCCGACTATCCCGAAATAGCGGACAGGCGGAGAATGCACATTCCGGGCATCATCGACGCTGCGAAATCGAGGAGCGGGAAGATGCTGGCAATCGACCGTATCGGGAGTCGCCGGTACATCGTGGCTACCGCATTGGGAGAATCGTTAGGACTCTACGTCGGCGTGGAGATTCCCTATGAGCGCATTCTCGCTCAATCCAACAGGATTTTTTCGCGCACGCTCATCAGTCTCGGACTTCTCACGTTGTTCACCATTGCAGCGGTCTTCCTTGCCGCGGAACTCGGCCTTCTGCGTGGGATACGCTCGTTGGCTCGCACGGCGCAACGGTTCGGTGCGGGTGAACTCAACGCACGTGCGAAAGCACCGCGCGGACACAACGAGTTCTCATCACTCGCAAGAGCATTCAACACGATGGCCGACTCTCTTGCGGAACGCCATCGCGAAGCTCTCAATGCACATGATCGACTTCGCGCGCTGAATGCACGGTTACATGTCGCTCGTGAAGAGGAAGCAGCGCGCATCTCTCGTGAACTTCACGACGAAATCGGACAGATCCTGACTTCGCTCAAGATCAACGTCTCCCGACTTCAATCGTGCTGCCAACTCACCGGTGAAACGCAGAGCTGCGCACTTGCCCTCCAAACGAGGAGCACTGCGATGAACCAGCAAATAGAGGATGCGATGGGGTTTGTCCGGCGCATTTCCTCCGACCTGCGACCGAATGTCCTCGACAAACTCGGACTGATCGCTGCGCTGGAATGGCAGGCACGGGAGATCGAATCACACACCGGACTTGCAATCCAGGTCGAAGCTGATGCCGGCGATCAGAATCTCGGTGAGCTCGTCTCGGTCACGCTGTTTCGCATCACACAAGAAGCGCTGACCAACATCGTGCGATACGCCGAGGCGCACATCGTCGAGATTATCCTCGCAGTAAAAGATTCGGAAGCGATTCTCACCATACGAGATGATGGGATTGGAATCTCAACGAGTGAGATTACGAGCAGCGACTCTCTCGGACTCATTGGCATGCGCGAGCGTGCGACATTGATCAACGGACACGTCTCGATCACAGGAACACCGGGCAACGGCACCACCGTGGGTGTGACTGTTCCTCTTCGGCACGAACAGAAAATCACCGATGAAGATTTTATTAGCTGACGACCACGCCATCGTGCGCTCAGGCTTGCGCCACATTCTTGCGGATGCATTTCCCGATGCATCGTTTGGCGAAGCCGCATCGGGCGCAGAGCTTCAAGAAAAAATTCAGAAGACGGACTGGACTGTTCTCGTTCTCGATATTGCGCTTGAAGACCGGAACAGTCTGGATATGGTTGAAGAGATAAGGAATCTTCGGAAAGGGATGCCGATCATCGTCTTGAGCATGTATTCCGAAAGACAGTTCGTCGTCCGCGCTTTGCGTGCAGGTGTTTCTGCGTATCTCACGAAGGATCGCGCACCGGAGGAATTGCTCCTTGCGATTCGCAGTGTCCTTGAAGGCAAACGGTATCTGAGTGAAACCGTGGCAAAGGAACTCGCCGACCACGTCGCACACCAGGGATCCGGACTGGAAGCCCCGCACGAATTACTCTCCCCGCGAGAATATGACGTCTTCATCCAGTTAGCGATGGCACGTTCCGTCTCCGAGATTGCGCAGCAACTTTGCCTGAGTATCAAAACCATCAGCACATACCGAACGAGAATCCTCGAAAAGATGGGGATGACATCGAACGCCCAGCTCATTCGGTATGCGATCCAAAGGAATTTGGTGAAGTAGCTCCTGTCGGTTTTTGTCCTACACAAGCTTTCCAAAACATCCCACAAAACTTTCAGACCAAGACTGATACCACGTCAGTGCGCGACATCATAGCTTTGATGCATGAGTTTCGCGCAGACAGATTCGCAACCCGGAAAAGATAAAAGCGCAGGAAAAACGACGACCTCACGCTTCGCAGATCAACTGAAGGAACAGTTGGCGAACATGCATCCAGCCTATTTCGCGCTTGCCATGGCCACGGGGATTGTCGCCATATCATGCCATCTGTTTGGACTCCGCGAGTTTGCCTCGTTGCTCTCATGGATCAATGTCATCGTGTATCCGATCCTCTGGATTCTCTTTATTGTCCGCGCAGTCAAGTTCCGTGAGCGCGTGGTTGCGGATTGGCATCATCACGGGCGCGCGCCGGGGTACTTCACCATCGTCGCTGCGACCGGCGTCCTTGGATCGCAGGCCGTAATCCTGCATGACAATATCCTCATCGCACAGATCTTATGGTTTCTCTGTGCTGCGTTGTGGGTGGTGTGTACATACACCATCTTCGCGTTCCTCACGGTGGGGGAAAAGAAACCCACGCTTGCGGAAGGGATCAATGGCGGATGGTTGATCGCAGTCGTCGCGACACAATCCGTCTGCGTACTGGGATGTGCGTTGAACGGTGAATTCCTCGGTGCCCGAGATGCGACACTCTTTATCCTGATGTCGTTCTGGCTTGGCGGAGGAATGCTCTATCTCTGGATCATCGGTCTCATCTTTTACCGGTACATGTTCTTCCCGTTCTCACCGAACGACCTCATGCCACCGTACTGGATCAACATGGGAGCCGTGGCAATTTCCACCTTGGCAGGAGCGCTTCTCGCTGACGCAGCGAAAAGCTCGGGACTGCTTGCACCGTTGCATCCCTTCATCGTCGGGCTTACCATGATGTTTTGGGCGACGGCTGCCTGGTGGATCCCCATGCTGCTCGTACTCGGGATCTGGCGGCATCGCGTTCAGAAAGTGCAGGTGTCATACAACGCGTTGTATTGGGGGTTGGTATTCCCTGTCGGCATGTATTCGGTGTGCACGTTTCGTCTGGCAAATACCATCGGTGCACCGTTTCTTCTCTGGATTGCGCGGGCTTTCGTCATCGCGGCGATAACCGTTTGGCTGTTGACATTCCTCGGACTTATCAAGCAGATAATTCTCGCGGCTCTTCTTTGGATTCGGCAATCCCATCAATCACGACTCGAACATATTCCACAACAACTTGAACAGCCTTACGGCCAATTGGCTGTGAGCACATGGACTTCAGGAGGTCAAAAAACATGAGTACACTTATCAATCCACAAACTCTGGGTGATTTTATCAACCAGGCTGAACACACAGAGGCGAAACGAACGGTTGAAGCTCTGACAAAAGCTGAAATCTATGCGCGGGCAGAGCGGCAGATGCGCCGTGGCAAGGGGCTGGTCTTTGGCGGATTCATTGTCGCGATCGTAGGCATCATCGTGTATTGCGCCATCTGTTTCACTGCTGCAGCGAACCAAGAACTTGGGCAGGCGCTATTGGATAGCCCCGGATGGATGGCAGGACCGGCGCTCGGTATCATAGGGCTTGGAACCTTGCTCTGGCTTGTTGGATCTTTTTCCTACCTGAAAGGCGCAATGGACAGCGACCCGGACGGCGAAACACCCGACCTGCACTTCTGAACGAAAAACAAATTCTCCTCAGCAAAAAAACATGCACGGCCGCGATTTGTGGTCGTGCATGTTTTTTTTCTTATGGTTCTTACATGAAGAAAGGACAGACCGTGTGTGGGCATTGTTCTCATGCGCGATAGCGTTTAACCATGCAATATTTCGTCATAATTGGTTATCTGATGCTTCGAGATCGCTGGATTCACCAGACACGTTGAAGTGAATGCGGATTCTGTTATTTTCCATACGGTTTGCAAACACCTTAATCAATCAGAGGAATTGAGTGCCAGAGAAGGAAGCCACAGCTCGAATAAAGATCAACAAATTGCTCGAAGCAGCCGATTGGCGTTTCTTTCCGTCAGATGGTACGCCGGCAAACATCAGACTCGAACAAGCTGTGACTATCGAACAAGACCATCTTGATGCACTCGGGGAGAATTTCGAGAAGATTGAACGAGGGTACGTCGATTTCCTGTTACTCGATTCCAAAGGTTTTCCACTGATCGTTCTTGAAGCAAAGGCAGAAGACAAGAATCCTCTAACCGGAAAAGAGCAGGCACGAAAATACGCCCGGTCTCAGAACTGCCGTTTCGTAATACTCTCCAATGGGAACCTCCATTACTTCTGGGATCTGGAACGGGGAAATCCGTACGTCATCACTTCATTCCCAACTCCGGATTCGGTAACTCTATGCAAACAGGTCGTGCCGAATCCACAGCGACTCGTCGAAGAGCATATCGCGGCGGACTATATCGTCCTTACCCAACGCCCAACCTATAAATCCGAAGCGAGTTGGAAGAATGAAGCCGAACGACCGCAATACATTCAGGTCAATAAGCTGCGCTTTCTTCGTCCCTACCAACTCA
The DNA here is from genome assembly GCA_964448285.1 of uncultured Chromatiales bacterium. Lineage (GTDB taxonomy): Bacteria > Bacteroidota > Ignavibacteria > SZUA-365 > SZUA-365 > CAYUWG01. The sequence goes on along the minus strand of CAYUWG010000143.1, from coordinate 1,175 downwards.
ACGCCATCCATCATTTGCAGGCAGCAGTACGCGAGGGCAAGGATCGATTCCTGTTCGAAATGGCGACCGGCACCGGGAAGACGCTGACGGCAGCAGCCGTAATCAAGTTGTTTCTACGCACAGGCAATGCACGGCGTGTATTATTTCTCGTGGACCGCCTCGAGTTGGAAGATCAGGCGAAGAAGGCGTTTTCCGATCTCCTCTCCGCCGATTTCCAAACGGTCATCTATAAGGAAAACCGAGACGACTGGCGTCGGGCGGAAATCGTCGTCACGACGGTGCAATCACTTCTCTTCAATAACAAGTTTCTGCATCTGTTTTCGCCAACCGATTTCGATCTTGTCATCTCCGACGAAGCGCATCGCTCGATCGGGGGTAACGCGCGCGCAGTGTTCGATTATTTCATCGGGTATAAACTCGGACTGACTGCGACACCAAAAGACTACCTGCGCCGCTTCGATCAGACAAACACCAACGACCCACGCGAGACGGAGAGACGTTTACTTCTCGACACGTATCGCACGTTTGGATGCGAGAGTGGTCAGCCGACGTTTCGCTATTCCCTTCTCGATGGCGTGAAGGATGGCTATCTCATCAATCCTACTGTTGTCGATGCGAGAACCGACGTCACAACGACGTTGCTTTCGGAAGAGGGTTTTGTCGTGACGTTCACGGATGAGGGAGGCGAAGATCAGAAGGATGCTTACAAGCAAAGCGAATTCGAAAAGCGTTTCTTCTCTGACTCGACCAATCAACTCTTCTGCAAGACGTTTCTTGAGAACGCGCTTCGCGACCCGGTCAGTGGCGAGATTGGGAAATCCATCGTCTTCGCCGTGAGTCAGAACCACGCGGCCAAGCTCACGCAGATTTTCAATCGGATGGCAGACATCATGTTTCCGCAAAAGTACCAATCCGATTTTGCAGTCCAGGTCACTTCATCGATTCCGAATGCGCAGCAGTTCGCCGTCAACTTCGCAAACAACAACCTCCTCGGGTCAGGGAATTTCATCACCGCATACAAGAGCAGTAAGGCGCGCATCTGCGTGACGGTTGGCATGATGACGACGGGGTACGGCTGCACCGACATCCTCAATCTCGGTTTGTTCCGTCCCATCTTTTCACCGACGGATTTCATTCAGATCAAAGGACGGGGAACGCGCAAGCACGATTTCCTG
>CAYUWG010000142.1:0-6153 GCA_964448285.1 uncultured Chromatiales bacterium | reverse complement strand
CCACAAGGAACTCAAAGATCGCAAAGAATTTCTATGTGCTCTTTGCGTCTCTTTGTGGCCTTATTCCATATGTATGAACGATGGTGTTTCATCATGATTTTACTACCAAGAGCGGAGAGACCGCAATGAATTTCTAAGTGCTCATTACATCTATCTCCTTTGTGCTCTCTGTGGTTATTCAAGCACGAACGGCGCATGAAGAATCCCCTTTCGTGAAAATACAACAGCGTGAAACACCCCTGAACGAAAGCCGGATGTACCGATCATCATGATGGATTTGCCGCCGTTACCTTCCTTCGAAAGCACCTTCATCCCGATTGCATTGAATATCTCGATTCGTTCGATCTGCTCTCCTGCACTGACACGAATAAAAACCTCCGCCCCTCTCCGCACGGGTTGAGGAAACACGTTCAAACGCAAATCTTCATCAGGTATCGCATCGGCGTGCAGCACCTGCGTGGAGTCATAGAAGAATATTTCGATGCGGGAAGGATCGACTCCGCCCTGATACAGTGTGTTCGTCGAACTCGTATTCGGCGGGACGATGTAGCCACCGAAGTCCGTCAACGGATTGGGTATCAAACCGATGCCGCCGTGAAACCGCGCTTCGATCAGGTGGCCGGCTTTTATCGTGTGCATTGTGCTCGAAAGCTCGAACTCCAGCCGGTCTGTTTCGCCGCGTGTGTTTCGATAGACATGGAACTGCCCGCGCGCAATTTGCTGCGACTCGCTCGTGGATGGATCGATATCGAAGAGTAAAAGATTGCACTGGTATTGAACTCCGGTCCCATCCATCTGCGCCACAACCTTTCCGGGGATGGCTGCAATGGTTCGGTCTTCGGTGAACGGCTGCGTGCGGTACGTGACGCCGAGCGAACCGAGGTTCGGCGTGAATGAAAACGTGCGCTGCGATTGTGCCGCCGGCTCTTGCTCCGAAAGATCGCTTGTCGTCAGATAGAAGATTCTTCGTGCTATTCCTTTCGGAAGCGTCTGTGGATTCGATTTCCAGTAGTCGCTCTGCGAAACGGAGAATGCATGTCCCTGACCGGTTGCAGCATCGAAGAGCATGACCGCTGAATCAGGATTGACCGCGGAGTTGTCGGATTCATCTTTCATCCAATACGCGAGCCAGCGGTCGTGCAGGCTGTTGATGATCGCGCGCTGCGACAAGTCCTGTGGCTGTACATGATTCGCCGGATAAAGGACGATACGTTTCGGCGCCGTGATATCTGCGAACTGGCGGAGAACAACCGATGGCGAAAAATACTGGTCGTAATAGCTGGCGAGCATCAGGACGGGCGTCGTGTTCGTCGTTTCGCGGAAATGCGTGGAGTGTTGACGGAGATATTCACCGACGAAAGACACGTCGCCTGACGAACGCGCACGGTTGACGGAGTCGCGCAACTCGGGCTTCACGCGCGCAGCGGAAAAATTGCTTCCCGTTACGAACGTCCAGTTGAGTGTGTTGTTCGCCGTCCACGCTTCGTCGAATCTCCCTGTGGCGAGGCGTGATATAACGGTGCGCACACCCATGTCGAATACAGCCGCACACCACGCGAGCACGCCGCCTTGCGATGCGCCGACGACGGCCACGCGCTGCGGATTGATGCCGTGAAACGATTTCGTAAACGCCAGCACTTCCCGAAGATCATCGAGGATGCGGTTGGACGTGAAGAAGTCGAACTCACCATCCGAGTTTCCCTGACCGCGCACCGTGTAAGCCACGTTGAAATATCCCTGCCGCGCGTAGATGCGTGACCGTTCCCGATGGTCGTTCTTCGTTTCATTGAATCCATGAATCCAGACGATCGCCGGAAAACCGGACTGGGGCTGGGGTGTCGTCGCTTCGACGTACAGAGCATCCATCTTCGCACCGTCGCTCATGACGAGAAACGTATCGACCACTGTTTGAGCAGAGAGCAACGCAGGGATGATTATCGCGACCGCGATCAAGAGAGCGATTTCCTTCTTCACAAGACTCATCATTCGAGTATGCGCATTCTTTCCATTGATTAAAATGCCATAAGAAGCGTCCGAGTGCAACGTTGCTCTACTCGGAATTACCGCTCGTCTATCAACTCACATCGATAAACAGTGACGGGCGGATAGCCGCCCGTCATGAAGAATGATTACTCACTTGGTGGTGGTGGTGGAAGGTCGCGTATCGTTCCGGTCCCGGGAAATCGAAGCGAGGGCAACGGAATCCACGGTGCGAAGAGACTGACCGCCTGCATTCGCGCGAGCGCGTTGGCAATCGATTTCACGAAATACCCGCGACCCGGCCTGATCTGGTTTCCGACCGGATTGAAGTATCCGATATGAGGATCGTATTCGAAGACCGCGACGATGGAACCCGCGGGCGATTGCTCGATGGCAGAGATATCCACCGGACCGCTCGGGCCTCCTATCATATTCCATCCTCCCTGCGAAGCCGTAAGATTATGATCGATAGTCTGCTCGAGTGTCCCGGACACTTCCGTGCTGTCGGTTCTCATAAACTTGATCCAATAGGCCGTCCCGAATGCGAGTGTCGTTGTCGGTTCGTAACCGGTGGCCGGATTGTAGAAATACGCCGGTGATTCAGCATCTGTAAAAAGACCGGCAAGACTGGCGTTGTCCGGTGTCAGCGGCAGCGCCAAAAGATTCCAGCCCTCTTTGTATCTGAACATGATGCGACTCCGTTTTCCACGAGCGGTGAAGTTTGCGTCGGTTATGTTCGCATCGAGCGGATCGTATTTCCGGTTGGGTGGGGTAAAGTCATGAAAGAGGCTCGACGGCTCCACGTTGTATGAACCTTCCGGAAGTCCGGGGAATGCGTATGCGCCGTTGACATCCGTAAACAGAATCTGACTCGCGTCGCCGCTGAGTTGAACCAGGACATCCCGCATCGGTGCGGTTCCTAAGCGTACCGTTCCTGCGATGGAGAAAATCCGTTTCGAGGAGACACGGTAGATGACGGGAATTTTCAATCCGGCGTTCGTCGCATTTCCCCCGATCGTAATCTGATCGCTGTAGCTTCCTTCCGCAAGATTCGTTGTGTTGATTGACACTTCGAATGAATCGAGGTTCGCCGTTCCGCCAACGGGCGATACTGCAAGCCAGGGCTGCGTCACCGAAGCGGTCCATTGAAGGAGACTCCCGCCGGTATTGGTAAGAATCACCATCTGCGATGGTGGCAGCGGACCTTGTGAGGAAGCGGTAAAAGCCAAGCTCGTCGGGTTCGGTGAAACCACCGGCGGTGGTTCCCTTATCTCGAAATCGGCGTTGCTCTCATCTGAGATTGGAGTCGGCGTTGTCGTCGTCACGAGCACCCGCGCCGTTTTGGTCGTCGGACCGGTGACAACCCAGTTGAAAGCGCCGGTCGAAGCAGAGGTCGATGCAGTCAACGTCTCAGAGTACGTCTGCCCGCCGTCTCTCGAAAGGAGAATCCGAACGCTCTGAAGACCCGTCGAGCTCCACTGAATCGTGCGTGTCGTTCCGATGATCCAGGATTCCCCGCCGTTCGGAATCAGTACTTGTATCGTCGGTTGCGGCGGAAGGTCGGTCGTGCTGACGAAATACACGAGCGACGACGAAGCGAGAAGGTGATCGCCGTGATTGCCCGCTGTCGAAGCATCGATGATATCACCATTGAAATGATAAGAGCCTGTGAGGTTCGCAAGCGGTCCGTCCAATTCGATGTTGTAGTTGTTCTGGATTTCCGCTGCCGTGCGAACGGCGTTCCAAATGCGCACCTCGTCGATGATTCCGGAGAATCCGTATTCTTCGCTAAGATTACCGTCGTCTGATCTACCAATAAGGAGTGGATACGAATTCGCCGTTGCATTGCGGGAGTACTGCTTCGTGCTTACCTGCGAACCGTTGATGTAGAGACGCGCGGTACGTGTGTTTCCTACGACCTGATACGTGGCACAGACGTGTGTCCACGAATTCAATGGAATAGATGACGGAGACTCAAGACCGTCGGTAAAATCTCCGTTCGGAACGAATCGAACTCGACCATTCGATTTGTTAAGCCCCAACCAATACGTCCATTGGCTTGTATAGAGCGACCCCTTTGAGATGAAGGTCTGAAAAGCGGTGCTGCCGTTTGTCGAAGCAGGTTTCACCCAACATTCGAGCGTGTAGTTCTGGACGAGCGAATTCCCGCTGGAGCTCGGAACGGAGAGATAATCCAGCGAACCGGGTGCGGTCGATCCGGGAGTGTTGAGAAACATCGCACCGATTCTCGGATAGTGTGGAGGATCGGGTGATGATGCATAGGAACCCGTTCCGACCAGTGAGCCGTTGTGCTGTGTTCCGATTCCCAGAGCGCTCCCGTTTAATCTCCATCCGGCGACAAGATCATCTCCATGCAATCCATTGAAGACCGCATGAGGAACACGATAGAGCAAACCAAGTGCGGAATTGAATGCAATCTGGTCATGCCAGATGCGTACTTCGTCTATCAACCCGTTCCAGTAATATGATGGGCTCGCACCACTACGATCGGCACCGATTCTCAGATCACCGGATGTGACGAAGCCAACACCACCCGTTGGAACAGAATACGACGCATCCAACGCTCCATTCACATAGATCAGGAGCGAGAGTTTTCGTGCATCGAAGGAAACACCGATATGCGTCCATTGATTGAGCGGAACCGTTGCGTTCCCTTCATACATCAAGCCGCCTCTCGGGTAGAATCGCACTTTCCCGGTTGTGTTCAGTCCTAACCAATAACCGGTCGTCCAGTTGTTCCCGACAATGGTAGGGACGCCTGAGTACGACGAGGGATATACCCATGCATCGATGCTCAGACTTCCGTACTGATTCAGGTCAACGTTGAACGCGCTACTGTATGGAACGGAGATGTATCCGTTTCCGTTGAGCGATAGCACTTGATTGTCAGCGGAATACTGTGCGAAGGATCTCCCTGAGAGAACTACAAGAAAAAGAAAAGGAAGCAGCCATCGTACTGATGGCTGCTTCTTTACTTGCTGGGGAGTCATTTTATCAACACCATAGTTCTTGTCAACTCAAATCCGGCGTAACGCAACGTGTACCGGTACGTGCCGGCCGGAAATGAATCCGTGGTAAATGAAATCGTCTGACCACCCGGTGTAAGTGCTATACGGTCGGAAAGGTTGATGACTTCACGACCGTTCACATCGAAGATCACAAGCTGTGGATGTTGCCTGCTAACGAGCGCGTCGCCGAGGTTCAATTCGATAAGCCCATTCGAAGCAAGTGGATTGGGATAATTCTGTCCGAGCGACATCCCGGCGGGAAGTCCGGGATTGTCATTGATCCCAACGGTCATCTGCATCGTGATGGGTATATCGTGACGCGCAGGCTCGCTCGGCGATCGAACGGCAACGATGCCGTTGTATGCACCTACGGGTAGTTGCGACGTGTTAATGTAAACTGTGACTGTCTGCCGTCCTTCGCCGGCCGAAGGTTCAACCGTCACCCAGTCAACGTCAGGAAAGAGAACCCAACCTGCACCGGTATCGCCTTGCGGAATAATCTCAACCGTCTTCGATGGAAGTGGATCTCGATTGTTTACATCGAATGAAAGAGATAGCGGATTCGATGTATATGAGAGCGGTGCGTAATTGAATGTGATAACAACCGTTACCTGCCCTGTTGCGAAAGGAATATCGACATTCGTCTTTCCTGCCATGTCTGCGCCGTCAATGACGAGCTTCGTGACACGACTTGGGAGCGGATCTTGCCACGAGATATTCACTTTCGCCGCATTGATGCCGCCTTGATAGGCGATTGTGTACGTTTCCGTATAGACTTGAGTCCCGGTTGTTATTGGACGATAGTCGTATTGCGATCCGGTACCCAATTGGGACTTACCCGGTGTGCTTGCCATGCGCACATCGAAGATCTCAGCCGGGGGTTGGGGGGGGAGTTCAACCTCCCCCAGATGGTTATCCAAACCGGTTGAAGCGCCTTCGAAGATGCCTGCGAACACTGTCTCGGAACGGCCCTGCAGGTTATCAACCGTCAGACCGAGAGATACGCCTCGGTATTCCTGACAATACAATGCCGCAGTGAATGTCACTGTAAGCACTGTGATCAATGAATATCTTGTTTTCATGATGTCCTCCTCTATTTGACGATTGTGATGGATTCATTGAACAACTGGCGCATCGCACCGAA
>CAYUWG010000141.1:0-6154 GCA_964448285.1 uncultured Chromatiales bacterium | reverse complement strand
GTGTGTTTGGGTGATAATACCCCGTGACGAAAAACGGAATGTTGTAACGACCGAGTTGAAAGGTTGGGAATGCCGCTCGCTCCAAGAGGAAGTTCCGCACGTGTGTCGTATCGAAAGATATTGGAACGGAGACTTTCAGCTCAATCGCCTGTTCTCCGCGATAGCATTCCGCTCCGCCCGGAGACAATCGGTACGTTCTTTCGGGTCGTAGCTCTGTTCGGTACTGCCCGCTGGCATCAGCTTCGACTACGCGTGTTTCGTTCGTCGAAAGATCGGTGAGAGTCATCTTCGAAGAAGGCGCTGGGCGATCCCCTCCATCATCGCGGAGTGTGATCGTTCCCTCAAGTGTTATGCGATAAGGCAAACTCGCAGCATAAAGGTCAAGCCCGCCTTTTCCGCCCGGTCGATCCGATGCGAACAGCATCGTCGTGCGGTCATTTTGAACGAACGGAAAAACGTCGTCGTGTGCGGAATTGATCGGTTCGCCGAGCCGCTCAGGCTCACTCCAAATATCGTTGACCAATCTGCTCCGGACGATATCGAATCCCTGGTCGAAACGTCGCGTGGCGAAGTACAGAAAACCATCGTGTGAAATGAACGGTGATATCTCGCCTTTGCCGCTGTTGATCGGTGAGGGAAGTTTTACCGGCGATGACCATTGCCCCTGATCATCGCGTGTGGATATCCAAAGCACCGGAAGATTCTGACCTTGCGTATCTGCGTCGGGATTCTTCTCTTCGCGATCGGAGGAGAAAACGATCATACGCCCGTCGGATGAAATGGCCGGATGCGCATCCCACCACTTGCTGCTCAACTCGCGCATCAATTCCGGTGACGACCACTGGCCGACGGATTTGCGAATCACATAGATGTCCGTGCCGCCGAGTGTTGGCTGAAGGTATGACGCGCCGAAAATGATTTGATCGCCCTGTGACATTTCAACCATGGTCCCCTTATTCGCACTCCCGCCGATGTTCATCGGTTGTGGATGCATCCAGGCACCGTTATCCTTTCGCGCAGCGTACATCGCTTCGCCGAACTTGGACTTCGCATCGATGCGGACGCCGCGTCCATCGCCTGCTCTATTAGAAGTGAAAATCAACGAGCCGTCGGAAACGACAACAGGCGCAAAGTCATCTTCGTTCGAGTTGACTGCGTCCAGGCGCGTGCTCTCTTTCTGCCACGTCGAAGTTGTCTTTTCGTGCGTCGTGGTACTTTCATCCGTTGATGAGCATCCCGCAAGCATGAAGAGAAAACTCACGCTAAGCACCAGAGTCAGGTGCGTCGGGTCGAGAAGTCTCTTGACAAGCTTCGATGATGTTTCTTTCACGTTTCTCATAGCGGGAACAGCACGTCGATACACATTTTCTGCTTTTGCCCGTCGTCACTGATTTCGCGAACGCGAACGAGCGCATAGTACATCTGGCCCCCGCGCTCTACACGAATCACATAAACGGAGAACAACGTCAAGTTCGTTTGCTGGTTCGTTTGGAATGCTCCGGTTTTCATCGTGGGGAATTCCGACCATTGCCGAATGTTGTCGTAAGTGAAATCCGCCTGGTCGGTGATGCCTGCGCGAACGAACTTCCATCCACTTCTGATGCGCACCTCGCCGCTCAATGCCGTTCCCGGACCGCTGAGGTACGCGAGGTCAGTGATCATTGCCTGAAGTGGATCGCTCGCGTTCACGTCGATGATGAACGAGCCTTTCGTTTCCACCGGCGTGAAATCGTAGCCGTTGAACCGGTTCTGATCCCAGCGGAAAATGCACGTCGAGAATGAAGCCGGGAGCGTATCGACCGTCGCAACGACGTTCACTCGAGACGGCTCGCATCCGATGACGTTGAACTGCGCGCGAAACTCCGTGACAGCCGGCCCGCGACCGCGACCGGTCGGCCAAACCATTTGTTCGGTCGCTGTGAAAAAGACGTCGAAGCATCCCGTTCCACCGCCCTGACTTCGAGCCTGCAACTGGTATCTCTGTTCTGGGATTGTAAATCCGTTCGCTGTCGTCACCGCAGGGCGCGAGACATTCAACCAGCCGCCTGATCCACAGTTGTAGTAACAGATGCTCCCGCGAACTTCACTGTACAAATCCGTTTGCAAGCGGATCGTGTAGGTCGGTGGAATCGTCGTATTGTCCACGACGAGATTTCTGCTTGCTATTGGATCGATACAACATGCCGGACGCACTCCTTGCGCACGGACGATGACGGTAAAGCGGCACTTCGTTGCCGTTCCCTCGAAGGAAACTTCATAGACTAACGAATCGACGAACGTCCCTTCGCTTGTTGGTCGAAACTCCACGTGCACCGGCTGAGAACGGCCCGGTGCGATCGATGGAACCACCGTACTACGGCGGGTGAACGCACTTCCCTGTGCGAAGTCTCGCAGCAGAACATCATTGCGGTTGCACGGCGTGCGATTCGCGTTCACAAGCGTTTGTACCGAGGACATCGAATCGACAGTCACCGCGCCGAGGTCGAGCGTGATGCTCTCGTCCGTGCACGCGCAGTTATCGCAGGTGACAGCGTTCCCGGATATATCGAGCGAAACCGTGGACGTCGTCAGCGCGCCTTGCAGAGTTGCGGTGAAGGTTTCACGAAACGTCCCGACTGCCTGCGGTACATACACGATGCGTACGGTAAAACTTCCACGCGCCGGAAGCTGGAACGGCGATGAGACTTCTTTTCCTTCATGATTGAACACTCTCGTCGATACACGAACGCCTGGATCGTTCCCGCCGCTGAAAGCGACCGTGACAGGTTCATCGCACGTCGAGACGTAACGCCGCTCGCTTGAATCGGGGTATTCAAGTCCGGTTGCCGTTGAACGGGCGCACGCGTTCGAGAACGTCAGAGTGTCTAAGAGATTTTGCGTACAAGGAATCGGTTGTCCCTGCAAGACGACGACGAACGTCGTATCCCGGCAAAGCAAATCCGCGACGCGGATGACTCTGCCGGTTTGCTGGGAACCGACGACGAATGTGAAGCGGCCGCCCTTCGAAGGAATCGGAAGAACGAACAACGCCTGACCCGATGCATCCGTTACGCCGGTTGTGATCGGCTGTGCGGTCGGCGTCGTTCCATTGTGCACTTCGACGGGGATCTGCGGCATGGGGCGAAGGTTATCGTCCTGCACGATGACGCGGACGGTGCGATCGATGACAGGCGGTTGTGTCACAGGATTCTGACACGACACGAATGCAAGAAGAAGAAGGACTGGAATGAATCGCAGCATCATCAGAAGGTCACTCCTAAGCGCAGAAGGATGCCGTGAATTTCATTGTAGATCACTGCCTGTTCGATCGGCGGTACATCGGAGCAATCGCACGGGACTTTTGTCGGAAGCACGAGATGCCGGTAACCCAAGTCGGCTGAGAGGTCGATTGCAGGCGTGAGCGCATAATCGAGACCGATTCCGAATCCGAGAATCTTCGGCGCCGGAGACAGGAGATTCGACGTGCCGATGCTCTCGCCGCTCTGGCTGTCGAAGACCGTTCCAAGTTGTGCGTAGAGAAACGGTGCGATGCACGTCAGCGCGAGTTCATATCGTCCGTGGAGAAAGACAGGGATGCGATCGATCTCACGCGAACGGAAATACGAAACGCCGAGGCCCAAGCCCCAGCGTTTTGCGAAACGAATACCGCCCGCGACTTCACCACCGAGAGTGAATGCATTCAAACCGATTGGCGGGTCGGATTCATCTTCACCCGCATAGTACCCCCAGCCTCGCAATTCAAGGAAGAACCACTGCTTGTCACGCTGTCGAATGTCACACGGCAGGACGAAAGACATCGGTCGATATACCGGCGGAAGGTACGTGCGCGAGTATTCTTCGACGACTTCGACGTCGCGGCGGAGTATCGTTTTGATTTCACCCGATTTCGTCTTGATAGTAAAACGGTCCGTCGCTTCATCGTACTCGACGCGGCCAACGATCGTCGTGCCGTTCTTCAACCGTACCACCTGATTGTAATACAGAGAATCGTCTGGTACCGTTGTGACGACGGGAACATCTTCCTCACGGTTAAGGGATTCGAATGTCCCTGACCATGCATGTTCAGTAAGAAATAAAAGCAGTACGAAGGTGAAGAAAGCCCGCATCATCATGCAGTCGGTAAAACCTCGGCCCATCTTACGGCTTTTTTTCAAGAGATGCCAGATGAAGAATCATTTTCTGAACTCTTCAGGCAGGAGAGTTGCGCGCAATGCGCCTGTAAACGAGGGATCTTGCGTTTTATGAAAAAGGCGATCAACTATCTCGCAGCAGGTTGTACAAACACTCTCGCGGAACTTGTGCTCTTCCCGGATTGCATCGTCACAAGGTACCAGCCAGCCGGTGAATCACTCAAGTCGATTTGATAATGCGACGAACCTTCGACGTACTCATTCCTGACGGTGCGTCCCAGCACGTCGGTGACTCGGACGGTCGCTGTGAAAACGTTATCAGGCGTAATCGTGATCATCCCGGAGGAAGGATTCGGATAAACGGAAAACGACAATTCATTCTCTCGTGAGACGCTTGCCGTCCCGGAGGGATCTAATCGACTCACAGTATTGCGTGAAAAGTCCACGTACCAGATGCGATTATCGGTATCGAGAGCGATGCCCATCAAATGCGCAGCGCCGGTTGCAATTCGCCCCATCTCGGTGAAGGGAGTCGTCGTCGTGTTATACAGGATGATGTCACCCGTCGCGTGATCTCCGACGAGCAATCGTCCATCTCTGTATTCGATACCGCACGGACTTTGCAGTCCCGTCGAGATCACCGTTTCATAACGAGCGCCGGACATGCGGACGTACTCCGCAAGTGGCTCGTTCGGAGCAAATAGGTTCTGTGCCTTCGTGCCCGTACCAATGTCTAACCGCAGCACGCGCTTGTTTCCCGTATCGACGATATAAAGCCAGTTGGTCGCGTGATCGAGAACCATATGACTCGGGATGTTCGCCTGGCGCCTGACGCTGACTTCGGAATACCGCCAGATGAGACCGTCGGAGTGATCGTCGCCTCCTATCTCATGCGGCTCGCGAAAATCATAGCGACAGATGTTGCCGCTGTAGCCGTCGAACACCCAGTAGATGTTGTCAAGCTCATGCTCTACGCCCATACCGAACGGGCTTTGATGCAACATGTCGAGATGGCTTCCGAGCATATTGTCGTTCTGGTGATGCCGCGCGTAGATGGATGTATCGGAGGACCAGAGCGTCGGTCCCATGAACGTGCTGCCCGGTGTCGATGTGTTCTGGATTTCCTGAACCGTGACGAAACTTCCGGTGTCACCGAACGCGATTGCGCTGACGTTCCGCATGAAGTGACCCGAGTATGAGTCCTTGCGGTATTGCGCAACCTGATTCGGTTTGCCGGCATGGAAGAACGTCACCGTGCTTCCGCCTGCGCTGCCACCGTGATTGACCACCCAGAGTTCATCAGTTCGACCCAATAGTTTATTGAACGCCAGATCGCGCGGTTGATTGACGCCATCGGCAGATGTCCCGATCACCGTCGTCCTGACCGTACCCTGGAGATACGCATCCAACGGTGATTGCGCTTGTGAGCAAAGCGCGTGCAGAAGTGTCCAGCTCAAAAGCAAGATGCACAACTTCATAAGAATGACCTTTCGGAGAAAGTGGACGAATCGTTCGCTGAAGGAAGATAGGAAAAACTATCCTAAACCGGTATAGCCGAGAATGACGGCAGGGTGCAGTCATGTGGGCTGGAGAGCCATCTGTTCAGATTGGGTGTAGGATATAAGCATCCACTTCGGATCGACGGTTGTTTCATACCGGAATGTCCGTGATGCTTGCATGAACAGACATGAAAGACGATGTTACTGGTATCGTGCGCTCGCGCAGGATCACCGAATAATCCGATTGATGAACAAAGCGAACCAAGACATTTCCACGAAGCATGAAGCTCCCGCAATGGATCAGCAGGATGCACGGCTGTCGGATGAGAATCGACAAACTTCAGATGCACCGAAGAGGGTAATCCGGAATCTTCGGAAGCGGCTCTTGTCGTCGTTCCTCTACTCACTGCGCGGACGGTTCCTTTTTCTCATCTGTCTCGCGACGTTTCCTGCGATCATCTTCACGTTCATCGCTGCGGAGAATGAACGCACTGCTGCGCTCGTGCGAACGGAGCGAGAGGCATT
>CAYUWG010000140.1:0-6176 GCA_964448285.1 uncultured Chromatiales bacterium | reverse complement strand
AATCTCGTGAACGAAGCGGCCATCCTTGCATCGAAGAGACGAAAGGAAGCGGTGGCGATGGATGATTTCCTCACTGCGCTCGACACGATCATCCTCGGGCATGTGCGTTCAAGCCTCATCCTTTCCGAAGAGGAAAAGAAACGTACTGCGTACCATGAAGCGGGTCACGCCCTCACCACCAAGGCGCTTCCGGACAGTGATCCTGTTACGAAAGTCACCATCGTCCCTCGCGGGAAGTCGCTCGGAGTGACGATGCAAACGCCGATCGATGAACGACACAACTACACGAAGGAGTATTTAAAGAACCGGCTCGTCGTTCTCCTCGGCGGTCGCGCAGCAGAGCAGGTCGCGTTCGGTTCAATCTCCACGGGCGCGGAAAACGATCTCATGATCTGCACGACGATCGCGCGAAACATGGTTGCGCGATACGGCATGAGCGAGCAATTCGGCAATCTCTCGCTGATGGATCCCTCGTCTGATTCGTTTATCGGAGAGAATCCGTTCGCACAAAGAAATTTCAGCGAAGAGACGTTGCGGCTTGTCGATCAGGAAACGCGGCTGTTGATCGACGCGGCGTACAAGCATGCCGTCGATATTCTCACGGAACGGAAAGGACACCTCGATCTCATTGCCGACGCCTTAGTCCGGCATGAGATCATCGATGCGAAGATTCTCGATCACATAATTGAAAAAGGTGAAATCCCGGAGGACGTTGAGCTTAATCCTTCGGGAGACGCTCAATCCTGATTCGTTCAAGTCGTTAACGATGCATGCATCACGCGAATACGAAACGGTGATCCTCCTAACGAGATGAACATCGCTGGTCATCGTTGTATAATCAAGCGGTGCACCGTGCCTGCGCGTGGCGACTGCAATTGGAGGAAATAGTTTCCCGCTGCATACCCACCGACATCGATCGGAACGCTGTGGTACCCCACACGGAGTGCATCGTGCTGGAAGAGCAGTTGAATGCGTTGCCCAAGCGTGTTGCAGAGATAAAGTTCATGCGCTCCTTCGTCGGGTGTGAAGAACGATATCGTTCCCGATGAATGAATGGGTGACGGGTGGACTTCGATGAGCGCTACGGAGCGTTCGCGTTCAGCGGTATTGATTTCGATGACCGGTGAGTAATCCGTACTGCCGTCATAGTCCCGTTGCTTCAAGCGATAGCGCACGATACTGTTTGCCTCCACGGGATCGACATACCGGTAGCGTTGATTCATCGCCGTCGTCCCATGACCGCGGACGAATCCCATCACCGACCATGAATTCTCATGAGCAAGTTGTCGCTCGATCTCGAATCCGTAATTCTCCGTTTCTGAAGCGGTAACCCATGTGAGTGTAACGTTGCCTTTGCTGTACGAGCCATGAAAGGACATCAACTCAACGGGTATGACGCCGGCGTCTGTGAGAAGAGCGAGGAAGCCGTCCGCCCCGAATTGTTTCGTGTGTAACGGATTGAAGAGGGGCAAATTGTCGCTGAGCGTCCGGCCGCCCATGAAGATATTCGAGCGATTCCACGCAATGCACGTTGCGAAGTCATCGAAAATGCCGCCGAAGTAGCTCGCCCATTGCCTGTTTCCCGATCCGTCGAACTTCACGACGAATGCATCCTGTGCCCCGGCATTCTGTGTTTGGGCTGCAGAGAGCGGAACGGGAAGGTTGATGCTGTTCGTCGAGCCGGCCACATAGACATTCCCTACCGTATCCGCGGTTATTGCGAGAGCTTCATCCTCCGCTGAGCCGCCATAATAGGTGCTCCATTGCAGAACGCAGGCAGAATCGAACGTCGCGATGAAAGGATCGTTCATGCCTATCGGCGTCGATTGGAATGCACCGGTCGTCACCGGGAAATCCGTACTGGCACCCCGGCCGGTCACGGTGATCTTCCCCTGTTTATGGTAAACGATTGCGTTTGCGATATCCTCCTTACTGCCGCCGAGATACGTTGACCAGATGCGACGGCTGCTGCTGTCGAGTTTTACGACCACGGCGTCTTCGTCATTCGTCGAGCCTGCCAACGTCGTTTGAAATGCCCCTGGCGTTACAGGAAAGTTCAGGCTCCACGTTCTTCCGGAAAAGTAGAGGTTATCCTTTTCTCCGACTGTGACGCCTGTAAGACGTTCACCGCCGCTGCCGCCGTAGTAGGTTGACCAGGCACGCTTCCCGAGCGTTGTGAATTTCACGATAAAGCCGTCGTCCCATCCGCCCCAGACGCGCTGTAGTGCATTCGTCGGCATGGGAAGGTCGGAGCTGAGCGTGTGTCCCGCAACGATGATGTTCCGGCTCGAATCGACGGCGATGCTCGAACCGCGGTCGTTGCCTTTGCCGCCATAGTAGCTCGCCCACATTCTCGTCCCGTTGCTATCGAGCTTCACGACGATCACTTCTTCACCCCCCTTGCTCGTCGTTGCGAAGACGCCCGGCGTCGTAGGGAAATTCGTGCTCGTCGCTGTTCCGGAGTAAATGATCTCCTTGTTCGCTCCCGTTGTCACTGCGAGCGCACGGTCTTCAAGCGAACCGCCGAGATACGTTGCGAAGATGCGCTCGCCCGTCGGTTTGAATTTCGCGATGAAGCTGTCACTGCCGCCGCGGAGTGTGTCCTGCAGGAAGCCCGGCGTCCTCGGAAAATCGACCGACTGCGTTTCTCCTCCGAAGATGACGTTGCCGCCGGCGTTCGTCGTTACGGCATTCACACGGTCATCCGCGCTCCCGCCGATATACGTCACCCATGGGTCGATGACAAGCGTGCGAGTGGGGTCGTAGTTACCGACTGCGAAGGAGCGCTTTCCGTCTTCAAAGACGAATCCCGACGCGATGGCTTCCTTTTTCCCATCGACAATCTGGTATGTGAAGGGTGCGCTTTCGACGAATGTGCCGAGAGGTGTTTGCATCTGGAATGTCCCGTCGTCATGGAGACTCTGGCTTTCGACTCCGGCTGTTTCGAACCGAATGTTCTTCGGGTCACCTCCCGGATGGACGTAGAACTCGTAGTGCAGACCACCCGGTGAAACGGCAGCCACCATATCGATGTGAGGATAGATATCCCGATAGACGAGGCGCTCGTACTCGGGGAGGTTTACGATTCCATTCGGACAGTGAGTGAGATAGTAATTGACGCAGGAGTGTCTGCGCTGAAACGGTTCCACTTTCGTGCTCGGATTCGCACCCATCAGATTGAGATCGATGCGAAGCGCTATGTCAGCGAAGGATTGCTCTGCTTCAGGAACAGGTTTCCCGGTGGCTTCGAGAGGACCGTTCTTTCGTGCGACCAAATTGCGAACAACGAACCGGAATCCTGACGATGTCATATGCACGTGCACGTTGCCGCGATGTGCGAAGTAGAGAACCTCCCTCGCATCGTCGTTCATCCCAAGCTGGCCGGCATTCTCAACGAAGCCGGTTTCCAATTGAAAGGCAGCTTTGCCGCTTTTCGGATGCGTACCCTGACTTCGCGTTGAAGCCGATGAAACGAGAAGGGTTATGAAGAAAAACAGACAGTAACGTTCGTACATACGCGATGGACCTCCTATGAATCTCGTGAGAGGTGGTGCTGGAAGCAGATGTTATGTCGGGAATGTTTATGGATGCAGTCAGGCAAAACTATCCGCTTTCACACGTCGCAACATTTGTGCCCCCGAAGGTCACGAAAACAGCGCTGAACGAAAGGACTTTGTCTCTTCCTGTGAGCAATAGGGACAGGTTCGTGAGGAATAGGCACAAAAAATTTTGGACCAGGCATCAGAAAAATGAGGGTTCACCCCTATATCCTTCGCTGCAAAAAATCCCTATTTTACCGCTGCCTGTATTCGCAGGATTGTTCACTCGTTTTTTATACCGCTTCGGAAATTGATGACCCATCACCTTTTGCGTTTGGCAGTTCTTCTCTTCGTCGCGTTCGTCTGTGGTGCGCAGGAGTTCGTTGCCGGGAAGGTTGTCTCGGTTAAGGATGGCGGAATCCGGCTGAACGGGATCGACGCTTCGGAGGTGTACTATGCGAACCGGCTCGAAGCATCACCTCGGACACTGCGGGTGCTTACGCGGCAGCATGTGTGCGAAGGCCCGCAGCAGCTATTTCTGGCGGCACGTAGGATGAAAGGAGCATCATGACCTACAAACTCTTTAACATAGTCACTGCTCGGTATGAGGGTGAATCGAATCAATGGTACACGAAAGGTGAGACGTACGTTTTACTCGTTACGTCATCGAGTGACTTTCCAATCGTTGTTCGGCAATACGAGGATTCAACCTCGATGGAGTTGAAGTACTCGCATCTTAACAATATGCTTGGCGACTGGAACAACATAGTCGATACGATGGGAACATGGGGAGAAGAAGTATGAAGTATCTGCTCCATGCGATGATTAAGCTTGCACCAAAGTTCGTATTAGCCTTAAAGGAGATGTATGGGTAACTGTCTTTATTGTAATGAGCCTGCTGGGCTTCTGAAGAAGAAGCATCGAGAATGTGAGAGTAAGTTCAACGAAGGGAAGCTGACAATCAAGGACTCTGTCGTGAAAGCAATTACAGCGCAGTCCGATTTCGATCAGTTACAAAAAGATCTCGAGAGGATATCTCGATCGTCGTTCATTCAATCAAGCGAGCTCACAACGTTAATGGTCGATGGTTGGAGCGAGGCATTAAACTTGTATCTCGATGACGACTTGTTATCGGAAGAGGAAGAGGAGCGGCTGATGGCTTTCCAGAAGCACTTCGCTCTAACACAGGATGATCTCGAAAGGAAGGGAGCGTTTTCACGCACTGTTAAAGCTGCAGCGATTCGTGACCTTACAAATGGAGAAGTTCCGACAAGAATGGAGATGCCGGAGCAGTTACCGTTCAATCTTCAAAAATCCGAGACGATGGTGTGGCTTTTTGCCAATACGGACTACCTTGAAGAGAGAGTCAAGCGGGAAATTGTCGGTCGGTCGCAGGGAGTCAGTGTACGAATTGCGAAGGGCGTTTATTATCGAACCGGTGCTTTCAAGGGAACTCCGGTTGAAACTGCTTACACGGCTCATGTTGACAATGGAATTCTCGGCGTTTCAACGAAGCATATCTATTTCACCGGACCGAGGAAAGGACTGCGAATTCCGTTCAGCAAGATTGTAACGATAAATCCATATGAGGATGGAATAGGCATTCATCGTGACGCAAGTTCTGCGAAACCCCAGATATTTCGGACTGGCGACGGTTGGTTCACATATAATCTCGTTATGAATCTTTCAAGAATGTGACAGTGATTTCGAGCCTATCCGCATTGCAATAAACGACCTCTTTGTTACATTGGGCTGGAAGAAATGACACGAGAAGAAAAGATAGAATGGCTGATCTCACAAGGCATTGATGACGACCGGGCGCGAGCGTTCGTTGATATGGAAGAGTCGGACGACCCGAGCGATATCGTGATCGCGGAGAAGGATGAGACGGAAGAGAGTGAAGCGAAGGTGGAATGAACTTCATAACAAACACTCCGGTGGAGCTTGAGATCGAAAAAATAATTAAGGTTAGCCTTCCACCTGAATTGAGTCAATTTATAAGGGAGGAAAAGTTCAATCTATTCTTAAACGAACTTAGCATTGAATCAGATAGAGGCGCTATCATTTTAACTGTCGCTGTAATTGATGATATGTTAAAGCATTGGTTCCATCAACTATTCAAAGCAAAAACGAAGGATGACAAAACAATCAAGGGACGTATTGAAGGCCCATTGATTTCATTTAGTGTAAGATGTGATCTGTTATTAGCATTGGGTATTATTAAAGATCATCTTCACAAATCCTTTGTCGCTATTCGACTTGAAAGGAATCGTTTCGCACATGACCTTGAAATAAGGAGAATTGATCAAAGATTTGACAATGAATTATCACAAAAAATTCATCTGTATAAAGTGTTCGAGTTTTTGAATGTGAAGAATGAGGATTTGAGACTAAGATTCAATATCGTAGCAGCACTGCTTCTCACCGAAACAGCATATGCATTGAGAAACAGTTCTCCATATGGCTCATGACTCAGCACGGTTTTTACTCCATCGTACGGGAGGGACGGGATGTGTATCACGTACGCGGGTGCGTGAAGCGTGATCTTGAGGACTTAGTGCACCTACTGTGGCTGGAAGAAGACCGCCGAAGTATGGCCGAAAGCCAACTACCGGCACCGCTTTATCGTGAACAAGA
>CAYUWG010000139.1:0-6261 GCA_964448285.1 uncultured Chromatiales bacterium | reverse complement strand
AAAAGCGTCGCGAAATACTCGCCTTTTTCGGTAGAGCCATCGACGGGAACGAGATACCCGAGATTCCCGCCGCCCGGCAAATCGATGGTCTCTCCATGCCCCGCAAAGAAGATGAGTACGCCATCATCCTTCTTCGTTTTTTGCGGCAGAACGCCGCCCAATGTCGTCCTGATGTTCAACAGCGTAGCGTCTTCATCGAGGAGTTCGAGAACGTGATCAGGGCGAAAGCCGTATCGGTCGATCAGAAGCCGCTTGATGCTCTTTGCGTCGTTCACCGCGTAATCCAACCGCTCCCATTGCTTGTATTTGTTGATCCCGATAACGACAGCCCAAAGGTTTTCGTATGGCTGGGCACTAAGCGGTGTAGATTGCTGAGCGGTCTTCACCTTTACACCGCGTTGTTTCGTATTCTGACCGCAGGCAGGAAAGGTAAGAGTTGTAACAAAGAATGCGAGAACCAGAGAAGTAACAATCGTTTTCATCTTATCGCCAGGTAATCCTTCTATTTGAACTTAGACATTCATTATCTCACTTTCAACTTGCTCTCCTAATCGGGGCATACAATGAAGGTTCCCGTCCGGTGACCGGATTTCGTTCGCACGGTAAACCGGTACAATCCGGGTGACATGTCTCCAACGGAAATCGAAACATTCCCTTGCCGTACGAATCGGGTTCGTACTAAAGACCGACCGAGAACATCAACCGTTTCCACGAATCCATCGGAGTCGCCCTCTGAATGAAATTGGATATTCAATGTTCCGTGCCTGCGAACCGGTTGAGGAAAAACCTCAAGAACTCCTGGACTATTCTCGAACGGAACATCGTCTTCGATTCCGACGGGTCCTTCTTTGATACGATAATCCCGGACGGTCGCCCTCCAGGATTCGGCAAGAAAGAGTCTCGAAGTCGCAGAGTCATAGAGATGAATGACGGGTGAAGCGAACGCTCCTTCAAGAGGGAGCGATGCGATCAGGGAATTCGAAGACCGATCGACAACGTTCAATGTGATCCGATCATTCATCATCGCGGCACAAAGATATCTTCTCCGTGAAGGAAGGATTCCGAAAACGGCGTGAGTATTAGAGAGGGGATTTTGAAGCAGTCCATCTGAAAACGGTTCGATGCGGTATGGGCCGACAAATATCTCACCTCTCTCCTCATCGTAGAAGAGGATCTTCGTAAGACCCGCACCGACGTTCTCCCAGTTCACTGAAGAGAGATCGAATCTCTTCTGCAGAATGCCGTTTCGTAAATCATGGATCGTCAACTCCTTGCGGTATCGATTCACAATAGCGTAGCTATTCTTGTTTCGCAGAACTGTTCCTTCAAACTGTGGCTGGCCCATAGGCGTTTTTGTGAACGGGCCTTCAACGAAACCGTAATGCAAGACTTCAAGCTTCTTGACGTCCACGATAGCATGATAGAGAAACTCAGGGATCAGGACGAGAAGTGTTCCGCTTTCGGGATCATACTGCGCAGAGCCAAGCTGTGTTTGTCTTGCTTCCGGGATGCCGGGTAAAGGGATCTGAGCTAACGGGATGGCGCCAAACTCAGGATAGATCGAAAGCCGGCTTTGCAAGTGTTCAAGAACGATGATCTTGTTTTCGCTTGAAGCTTGTACGATGCTCGATGTCCAGTTTCCTACGGGCATGTCATCCAACGCAGTGTCACGGTAACGATAGCGATGCACTCCATTGCCCTCGCCAAAGGCATTCGCAAGAATCAACTCATCGTGCATTGGATTGAACACGACTGCATCAATGCTTTCTCCCGGGTCGATTGCACCTCTTTGTTGTAGTGATTGAGAATCGAACAGCAGGAGTTTGTTCTCATCGGCACTTGCAAGAACGAGCTGCGAAGTAAGCTGATGTAACGCTAACCGCCTTACGCCCCATCCGATGATAAGAGAATCGCGGCTTCCGGTTAACGGATCCACAATGTAAATCAGGCCACGCACTCCGTGTGAACCGTTCCAATCATGTCCATTGGCATCGAGAAGAAAGAGTCGTCCGGAACGATTGCAAAAAGCAGCGTCGGCAATGCCATTTTGAAATTCAATTTCTCTTTCAAGCGTGCCGGACTGATGGAAGAGATAGACACGCCTTTCGCCGGTGAGCATGAACCGGCGGTTCTTCGTATCGAGGAGTATTTTCCGAATCGGTTCGTCGATCCTGAACGCCAGATTTCTCGTGACATGATATGGGCTTTTTGAATAATGAATAGCGAGACTCGTACGACCGTTCGTCGGCCCTGCCGATACGACGAGCAACTCACGATTCGCACTGTCAAGCACCATTGCGCCGCGAGGAATACCGAGAGAACTGAATGCAGCTATTGGTCGAAGTGATGTCCCGTCGAGTACGCGGATCGTATCGCTCCCATCCGAGATGAAGACAACATTTCTGGCAACATCGAGAGCTATGTCGCTCAGACTCTTCGTGAGTGGAGTCGCTGCACCGAAT
Source organism: uncultured Chromatiales bacterium (assembly GCA_964448285.1). Taxonomy (GTDB): domain Bacteria; phylum Bacteroidota; class Ignavibacteria; order SZUA-365; family SZUA-365; genus CAYUWG01. The sequence continues at coordinate 3,799 of CAYUWG010000139.1, read as the reverse complement.
TTCGGATTCATCGGATTGAACCCAACAAGTCTTGTGTCATCATCAGCGCTTCGTGTCAGCAACATCCAGGTCAGCGGGTTTATCCCGATGAACGTAAAGCCTTCGAGCGAGTCGGGGTATTCGAGGTCTTTGACCAACTGCGCCGTGCCGATATCCGCCATATGCAGGTTGGGAGTCAGTTCGTAATTGATGTATGCAAGGTTCCGCGTTTGATCGAGAACGAAGTCTTTGATCCGCAGTCCGTTGGTGAGATTCTTGCCGCGCAGCGCGTTCAAATCGATTTCATGAAGTGGATAAACGCTTTGCGCACTAAGTGAGAACGTGAGAATGCTGACCCCAATAGCCGTCAACTGAAAACATCTCAGTGAGAAACTCTGATGTCCAATTCCAGAGATCAATGCGCTGATTCCATATCGAAGAGTATTCTCACATGTGAACCTATGCAGATACGCGCAATGAGGCAAGTAGCTTGCGCGCATTCAATCCCTCAGCGCATTTGTAGAGCGAACGCTGCCGTGGCGTGTGTTAGGCAGTCCACGTCTCACCGATCTCGGTGAGGGCGGAAAGTGGTTTTTGTACGACGGACGTAAAGCGAGCAATCGGTTCTTCCGTCGGTTCGTCGCTTTGAATGAACGTTCCCCAGTGAATCGGCATGATGGATTTCGCTCCAAGGTGATGCGCCATCTCGACCGCTTGTTCCGGATTACAGTGATTCCGAATCCAGGGATCGTACGCTCCAATCGGCATCATTGCCAACGCGATATCAAGTTTACGCGCACCGACTTCTTTGAAGAAATCCTGTTTCGCTGTGTCGCCTCCAAATACGATGCTCTTTCCATTCTTCGAGATGAGGTATGCATTGTAACTGCGACCTTCCCAAACACCTTTCGAGCGGTCGTCCTCCCATGGCCATCGCCATCCGAAATGTTTTACCTGCAATGCTTCGATCTCTACCCCGGCAACGTGCGCTTTTTCTCCCCAGTCGAGTTCCTGAACGAAGCGAAAAGCAAGCCCATCAACGACGTCAACTGTGTTCTTCGCCATGATGACCGGGATATCCGGATCGAAGTATTCGAGCGACGGTATGTCGAGATGATCCATGTGCGCATGGGAGAGCAGGATGAGATCGACTTTCGGCAGGTCGCTGATCTTCAGCGCGGGATACACGAGACGTTTGGGACCGACTGTCATTCCGAAGATTCGAATGCCGATGCGTTCACTGAATACCGGATCCGTAATGATCCACGTCCCAAAGAAGTTGATGAGAACAGTGGCGTGTCCTATCCATGCTGCGGTGATGGTTCGGTCGCTCCACGAAGCAGGATCGGGACGGTGTGTCGGCTGCTTCGTATCGGGACTGCTGAACATCATATCCCAGCGCGACCTTCGCCTCTTCGGTTCATCTCCTTTAAGGAGTACCGATGGAGCAACGACACCGATACCAAGAAAAGCAAGAAATCTCCGGCGGTTTGTCATTCGATCATCTTTCTCTTTCAATGATTCGTTTCACGTAAAGAAAATAAAACTCTTGGTCAAATGTTGAAGGCATATGACCCACAAACATCAAGCGGACGAAGAAGAGTTCTTCGAGATTCTCACTTCTTCCCAGTATCATTGCAGCGAACAGAAATGGAAGCGCCTCTATGAACACGGATATCCCAACGACGCTTGGCGAGCTTTTCGACCGTACAATCAACCTCATCGGTCGTACAGCCGGGCGTAACGCAATCATCGGATCGCTGCTGCTCCTCCCGTTGGGAGGCATCCTCGGATTTGCATTTCGCTCATTGATCGGTGCTGCGCTCGAGTTCGCCGAGCAACATGTCTTCACGAAAAGCGGCATCGAACAGTTCACTTCATTTCTCCCACACATCGCAATGATCTCAGTTGCCGGGATACTTCTCTTTATCGTCTCGATTCTCGCGCAAATCGCTATGATGAGGATCGTGGTTCATGAACTTGAGGGAATGAAGATCTCCTGGTCGAAGGCGCTGAGTGAGAGCGTCGGAGAACGCTGGCTTCGAGGCATCGCTGTTTCACTGCTGAAATCATTCCTTCTGACATTGGTGATCGTCCTTCCGGTCCTTCTCGTTTTGCTTTCTGAAAACTTGCTCGCGGTTGCGTTGTTCTCACTCTTTTTCATCGGAATTCCGTGCTCAATTTATCTGGCAGTCTGCTGGGGATTTACTCTCCCTGCGATCGTTCGTGATGACTCCGCTGCGATCTCAAGTATGAAGCGGAGTTGGAACATCATCCATGAGCAGTGGTGGCGGACGTTCGGACTCTTCATTCTCTTCGGGTTCAGCGTAAGCGCTGCCATTTCCATCGTCGGATGGCCTCTCAATTTCATCGTCCTTGGCGACTTCTGGGTCCAGTATTTCCAAATGATCTTCAAGCTTGCGCAAGGTGGGGTCGTTGAAGAGTCAGTCTTTTACGAAATGTTTTTGTCACTTGGTATCGGGTATGGATTGCTGCTCAGTATCAATCTCATTCTCACAAGTATGTTGGAGAGTGTGTGTTATATCATCCTTTATGAAAGCACAAAGCGGCGAAAGAATGAAATCCGATCGGCGAAGCTGGGATTCACTCAGGAGTAAGCAGCTTCATTCGTATCGCTCATCATGAGTATGCGATTTTGAGAAATTGCCTTTGAGACGGACAATTCACACAGGTTACTATCCGGCAGAACCTGTCGGGAAATAAAAAAGCCTCATGCGGAATACATGAGGCTTGCTGAAAATAAAGTTCTGGCGACTTCCTACTCTACCGGGCCCCGACGGGCCAAGTACCATCGGCGTTGAGGGGCTTAACTTCTCTGTTCGGAAAGGGAAGAGGTGTGACACCCTCGCTATCGTCGCCAAGAACAAGATCTTGACGGACTTGAAGATTCTGAAATGAATGTCCTAAACAAGTTCATTGATGCGATCTGTGAGAAAATAAAAAAATGGGAAGGCTCACGACTTATTAGTACACCTCGGCTGAACACATTGCTGTGCGTACACCTGGTGCCTATTACCTGGTCATCTTCCAGGAGTCTTTAGGTCGAATGACGGGATGACTCATCTTGAAGTGGGTTTCGTGCTTAGATGCTTTCAGCGCTTATCCCTTCCGAACGTAGCTACTCAGCGGTGCCGCTGGCGCGACAACTGATACACTAGAGGTTCGTTCACTCCGGTCCTCTCGTACTAAGAGCGACTCTTCTCAATCATCCTCCGCCCGCATAGGATAGGGACCGAACTGTCTCACGACGTTCTGAACCCAGCTCACGTACCGCTTTAATTGGCGAACAGCCAAACCCTTGGGACCTTCTTCAGCCCCAGGATGCGATGAGCCGACATCGAGGTGCCAAACCTCCCCGTCGATGTGGACTCTTGGGGGAGATCAGCCTGTTATCCCCGGCGTACCTTTTATCCTTTGAGCGACGGCAATTCCATACTCAACCGTCGGATCACTTACTCCTGCTTTCGCATCTGCTCGACCTGTCAGTCTCGCAGTTAAGCGCCCTTGTGCGTATACACTCGCCGCATGATTACCAACCATGCTGAGGGCACCTTTGAGAGCCTCCGTTACATTTTAGGAGGCGACCGCCCCAGTCAAACTACCCGCCTAACACTGTCCCCCCACCGGATTCACGGCAGCGGGTTAGAATTCAAATAAAATAAGGGTGGTATTTCAAGGTTGACTCCACCGAGGCTAGCGCCCCAGCTTCACAGTCTCCCACCTATCCTACACATACTTTACCCAAACCCAATGCTAGGGTGCAGTAAAGGTGCACGGGGTCTTTCCGTCCATATGCGGG
>CAYUWG010000138.1:0-6266 GCA_964448285.1 uncultured Chromatiales bacterium | reverse complement strand
ATCGAAGGTTTGAAAATAGCAACCTGCTGCCGTGCGATTTGTGCGCGGCGCATTCGACGGATAAGCTCCTCGGTCTTGCCGCTGAACATCGGTCCGCAAATGACTTCGATCCAACCGGTATTCTGCGGAAGATTCCTAATCGGTATTTGATCCATGGAGAAACGACGTGGAAAAGGGTTCGGGAAATAGTGCTGCAAGCGAGACGATGCGATGAGTTCCGTCAACACCGACGAGGATGACGTCAAGCTGGGGATTGAAATCGGTAAGAGCCTGCCGACACATGCCGCACGGAGGAACGCCGCCTCCGTCGCCTGCAATCGCTATTGCCTGAAAAGAGCGATGACCCAGTGCGATGGCCGAATGCAACGCAGTTCGCTCCGCGCAGTTCGTCAATCCGTACACGCTGAACTCGATATTGCATCCCCGGATGATGGTTCCATCTTCGCAAAGAAGTGCTGCCCCAACGTTGAAATGCGAGAAGGGGGCATACGCCGTATTCCGCGCTCGCTGCGCTTCTTCAACCAAAGTATTTACCAGAGATGGCGAGAGACTCATACCGGCGGGCAAGTTAGGCGAGGAGGGATGGAAATCAAAGGAGGCGAATTCAGAATCCGGTATCGTGATTTGGCGACCAAGGAGCTGAGTTTTCGAATCAGGATTCGATGACTGAGCGCGATCGACCGATTGCTATTCACCACGTGCTGTCATGGCAGTTCGGCTCGTTTTGAAAGCTCGTCGATCTGCTTCTTCAGACTGTCATCCGCGGTATGGATTTGAAGTTCGGCTATCGCGTGTTTCAATTCGTCGAGTTCTTTTTTCAGTTCCAGTTCTGCCAACTGCTTTCTCTCCTGTTGTTTAGAAATCACGATCGTAGAGGAAGCCGCACCGACGATGGCAAGCGCCGCACCGATGAACTTGAACTCGGCTGGAAGGAAGATCACCATCAGCGCGATCATTCCGACAGTTGTACCCCAGATCGTTTCGATGGATGATTTGACTGATGATTTGCTCATTGCAGAAAGAAAGTGAGGATAAATTTTCTGTTGGACAAGCCATGAAATCAAAAAGGCCTGAACTCATTCAGACCTTTTTTGTGGACCCAGACGGGATCGAACCGACGACCTCTACAATGCCATTGTAGCGCTCTCCCAACTGAGCTATGGGCCCCATTGGGTGCATCGAAATTACAACCGTCTCAGGGGTGATGCAAACCTTCTGTATCGGATGGTTCACGAAGCAGGGTAAAGTAATCCGTCTTCTCGTTCGTATGAATCGCGAGTGCGCCTGCGCGGACGAGGCGAACGAGCAAACGCGAAGCACGCCGGTCCGAGACGTTGATCAGGTGCGCATATTCCTTCACCGTGATGCGCTCGTTTTCTTCGAAGTACCGAAAAAGTCTTTTCTCCGCCTCGCCAATCACGATACGTACGGGACCGGTCTTCCCGGAACGATGCTCCATAATTTTCACCATCTCTTTACTCGCCTGGACACTGTTCTCTCCGACGCGAATGAATGCCGTTCGCTCTTCGCCTTCAATGAGAAAATGCGGCTTGTCCTTGCTTTCCGGAATTTCGACGCAAATCACATCGCGATTATCGAGATTGAAAATTGAGAGTACATAGTTGACAGGCGGTTCACACCACTCGTGCGCTGCAAGCTCGATGAACTCTGCTTCCTCTTTTTCACTCACGACACCGATTATGCTCTTGTCGTCATCGATGCCGAAGATGAGCGTTCCTCCTGCGGTGTTTGCAAAGGCAATGATCTCTCTCGCAATCTTCTCCGGTGAGGTTCCTTTGCGTTTGAATTCGACGTGGAGACCTTCGCCTGCTTCAAGGAGTTCGAGTAAACGATGATAGCGCATCGTGTCACCAGCCGAGCTTTCGATAGATGATGTTCTTCCGGATGTTGATGAAGCGTGTGTTTTCGAAGGGCGAGTGTTTGAGCGGGGACGAAATGATCGCGGCAAGCCGCACTGCTTCGTCGCGCGTCAGGTTCTTTGCGCGTTTCTTGAAATAATGCCGTGCTGCTGCCTCCACTCCGAATACGCCGTCACCCAGCTCAATGATGTTCAGGTAGATTTCGAGGATGCGTTTCTTCGGGAGATGCTTTTCGAGCCTGAACGTGAGGATAGCCTCTTTTATCTTTCGCAGGTACGATTTGTCCGTCGAAAGGAAAAGATTTTTCGCCAACTGCATCGTTATGGTGCTTCCTCCGAAGCGTATTCTCCCGGAGCGGATATTGACTTTGTAGGCGTGTTCAAGTGCATTCCAGTCGATACCGGAGTGACGATAGAAACCGCCGTCTTCCACGGCAATCACTGCGCGGACGAAATGCGGGCTGATCTCTGAGAGGGGAACGAACTTGTACGCGATCTTTCTTGCACCGAAGGAATCTTCCCATCGTTTTTTCATAAGTGCGCTGTATTCGGGATCCGTGTCGCGGAGCGCGATGATTCCCGCGCCGGGCATCGTGTAGTATTCGAAAACGACGTACACGATGAAGAGATAAAATACGATCTTCATCAATCTGCGAAACGTCATTGGCGGGCGAGAGACTTTCATGGGATTCAATCTAAATCAAAGGTGGATTCGCGACCAATACCGGCATTGGAATTACCAGCGCCAATGGCCATCTTACTTCGCCCTCGAAAACGAGAGCCTCTTACTAAAACATTTCTCTGTGCCCATCCTCTGTAACTACTACGTCACTTATCGCTGCAATGCTTACTGCAGCTTCTGTCATTTCGGTGATCATTCGCAATTCAAAGCGACGACGCATGCTGTTACCGAAGATGTCCTTCGCAATCTCATGGCATTGAAAAAGCTTGGCGTCCGCTTCATAGATTTTACCGGCGGCGAGCCGCTTCTCCATCCCGACATCGATGTCATGTGCTCTGAAGCGAAGCGTTTGGGGATGAAGACGAGCATCACCACGAACTGCCTGCTCTACCCGAAGTACGCTGATCGCCTCAAAGGCAGCGTTGACCTCCTGCATTTTTCACTCGATAGTCCTGAGCGCGAAGGACACGACAGAAGTCGCGGGATTCGATGTTTCGATGCCGTGATGGAATCGATTGAGATGGCGAAAGAGCTTGGCGAATTCCCGGACATCATATACACAGTCACGAATGAGAATTACCCACACCTTCCTGAAGCTCTGGAACTTGTCCGGAGTCACGGTCTTGTTCTCCTTCTCAACCCAATCTTCAGCTATTTCCGTGAAGAAGGTCTCAACGATGACGTACTTTCGTATCTCATCGAGTTCGCAAAGAAACCGAACGTCTATCTCAATCCGTCGTTCGTTTCGCTCAGGCAGCAGGGAGGAAACGATCCGGACGATCCGCTCTGTAAGGCGGTCTCGCGTGTCATTGTGATCTCACCGCAGAACGAAATGCTCCTCCCGTGCTATCACCTGCATTTCGAGAAGCTTCCGATCGGTAATGATCTTCTTGCCGCGTATCGATCACCGCGCATCCATTGGCACAAGCTCACGGAAGGTCGTCACGATGTGTGCAAAGGCTGTACGGTGAATTGCTACTTCGAGCCTTCCTTTGCCTTCCCGATCAACCGTCCTTCCATCGCGACGATTCCATCGAAAGTGAAATACGGATATTACAAGTACATCATGCAGCCGCTCAATAAACGCAGGGCTGTTTCATCGACAACGGATTCTTAGAGGGTTCCTTATGAGCTTCACAGAAAAACTTCCACGAATACAAGAAGCGCTTCGCAGCATGAACTGCGATGGTTGGCTGTTTTACGATTTCAGGCAATCGAACATTTTCGCATACCGCATACTCGATATTCCCGAAACACAGATGAAATCGCGTCGCTTTCTTTACTTCATTCCGGCAAGCGGCTCGCCGAAGAAGCTGTGCCATCGGATTGAATTCGGCGCGCTCGATCATCTTCCGGGCGAAAAGGTGCTATACAGCACGTGGACGGAATTACGCGAAGGGATCAGAGACATGATCGGCATTTCGAAAGCTATCGCGATGGAGTATTCGGCGAACAATAACATCCCTTACGTCTCGAAAGTCGATGCAGGGACGCTCGAACTCATTCGAAGCTTCGGAGTGGAGGTCGTGACATCAGCCGATCTCATTACGCAGTTCGAAGCGACGTGGACCGAAGAACAGATCGCAGAGAATCTCGAACTCGGCAAGTGGTTTCGAAAGGAAATCGACTACCTCTTTGGCTTCATCGCGGACCACATCCGAAGTGGAACGACCATCACCGAGTACGATGTGATGGAACGCATCCGTGAGCGCTTCAAAGAGCACGACCTCTTCACCGACCACGGACCGAATTGCTCGGTGAACGCGAACATCGCGAATCCGCATTACGAACCTGAAGCCGGTAAATCCGAACGCATCAAGGAAGGAGACCTCGTTCTCATCGACTTCTGGGCAAAACCCGACAAGCCGAAAGGCACCTATGTGGACATTACATGGATGGGCTACGTTGGGAGTGAGGTGCCGCAACATTTCGCTGAGGCTTTTTCCGTTGTCGCCGGAGGGCGCGATGCCGCCATTGACTTAGTGAAAAGCGCCTTTGCCGAGGGCCGTGAAATTCGCGGTTACGAAGTCGATGACGCTGCGAGAAACTACATCGCTGAACGGGGAATGGGTGAGTACTTCATCCATCGCACGGGGCACTCGATCGGCGAAGAAGTCCACGGCAACGGCACGCACATCGACAACTTCGAAACGAAGGACGAGCGTTTGATCTTACCGATGACCTCGTTTTCCATCGAGCCGGGCGTGTATATCACCGGTGATTTCGGCATTCGCTCTGAAGTCGATATCGTCATCGATGCAAGCAGAAACGTGATCGTGACGACCGAGCCGAGACAGACCGAGATCGTTGCGTTGCTTCGATGACGCAATCATACTTAACTCTTATCAAAGCACCGCAGGGAAGCTCGTCAATGCCTCACATTAGAAAAATTGGAGTCTTGGGAAGGTAAACTGCTTTCTTACCTCCCCACAACCATCACCCGTGAAACCACGCGCCCCGCAACGTGAAGTCGCAGCACATAGACACCAGCCGAAAGCGTGCTCACATTGAGGGTTGCGCTGTGCTCGCCGGGCGGGAGATGATCTCCACCGATGACGGTTTGCACGCGCTCTCCAAGGATGTTGTGGAGTGTGAGCGAGACCACACCTGCTTGAGGCAGTGAGAAGCTCACGCTAGTAAGCTCATGAGCGGGATTGGGGTAGTTTTGCGAGAGTGAGAGTTCTTGCGGGAGAGGGACGGGTTCTGTGCCCGTTGTGGACTTGAGGCTGATGAACAAACGGCGACGAGAACCCGCAAGCAGACGGCTATCGGGGAGCAGTGCAAGCCCGCTAATGATACTGTGATCCATACCTTGATAGATATGCTCAGCCGTTTGCCCTCCATCCGTTGAACGATAGACGAAATCACCGTCGGTCCCAAAGAAAATATGACCCAGCGAATTGACGAGAATATTCCGCCACGTAGAAAATTCGTTCCAGGCACCGACCATTGGCATTTTCTCCCATGTAAGCCCGTCATCGGTCGATCGGTAAGCAGATAAGTGGCCTGTTTGCTCGCCGGCCGTGCAATAGACATTTCCAACCGAATCCGATGCAAAACGAAGTGCTATCCTCATCGATACAGGATATGGTACATAGTGCCAGGAGTCGCCGTTGTCCGTCGAACGGTACAGACTATCCCCACCTCGCGCTCCACGTGCCAGAAGCGTTTCAGTTTTCGGATTATAGTGAACCTCGACATCTCCCGTATTGAAAAAAGCAAACACCTTTTGCCAGCTCTGGCCGCTATCCGTAGAGCGAAAGACACTCCTGCCTGTAGGTCCTGATCCCGCAAAGACATGATTTGACTTGTTTATGATTAATGTGCTTATACCGGATTCCGGAATTCCCAAGGGATGCCATACCCATGTTTCACCATTATCATCCGAGTAGTAAACGCCTCCACCTCCCGAGTAAAAGACTCGTCCATTGTTATCCACAGCGACATCTTGCCTAAAGCTTGGAAAGCCAACAGCAAGTTGGAGCCATGTCCTTCCCTCATCCGTAGTCCTCCACGTAGCATCACCTTGTGAAGCGAAGATATGGCCTTGGACATTCACTGCAAGCGCACCAACCATCCCGTCTGCTGGCAGATACCTGAATTCCCAGTACGCTTGTCCATAAATGACTGTGGTTAAACAGACGATTGCAAGAAAGGAAAGTAGAATGAATCGAACAACGACGAAGAGCACAGCGATTGAATGAG
>CAYUWG010000137.1:0-6352 GCA_964448285.1 uncultured Chromatiales bacterium | reverse complement strand
AGAACATCAAGCGGCTCATGGACATCGGATGTTACCGCGGCCTTCGTCACCGCAAAGGTCTGCCGGTTCGCGGTCAGCGCACGCGCACGAATTCGCGAACGCGCAAAGGTCGCCGGAAAACCGTTGCCGGCAAGAAAAAAGCAGCAGCCAAGAAATAACGCAACCCAGGAGTTCAAAGAATCTTATGGCAAAAACCGTTCGCAAAACGAAGAAAAAAATCCAGGTCGATACGACTGGGCGCGCATACATCAAGGCGACGTTCAACAACGTGCAGGTCACGTTGACGGATGTGTATGGCAACACCATTTCCTGGGCTTCGGCAGGGAAGATGGGCTTCAAAGGCTCTCGGAAAAACACACCGTTTGCCGCTCAGGTCTCCGCCGAAGCCGCAGCGAAGGAAGCGTACGATTTGGGTTTGCGCAAAGTGGAGGTTTTCGTAAAAGGACCCGGCTCAGGACGCGAAGCCGCCATACGTTCCCTGCAAACTTCCGGTCTTGAGATCATGGCAATCCGGGACGTCACGCCGATTCCCCACAACGGTTGCCGTCCGCCAAAACGTCGAAGAGTATAATTTTCTATATCACGAGGAGTAGATCGCTGAATGTCACGATACGTTGATGCAAACTGTAAACTCTGCCGCAGAGAACGACAGAAGCTGTTTTTGAAGGGCACGAAATGCCTTTCTGCGAAATGTCCGATTGAGAAGAGGAACTATCCGCCGGGTTCTCACGGGCAATCCCGTCGCAGTAAGATTTCTGAGTACGGAGTCCAGTTGCGCGAAAAGCAGAAAGTCCGCCGCATCTATGGGTTGAACGAGAGGCAGTTCCGCCTCTATTTCGAAAAAGCCTCACGGCAGAAAGGCATCACGGGCGAGAACCTCGTTAAGATGCTCGAACGCCGGTTTGACAATACGCTGTACCGGCTCGGCCTTGCGCCATCGCGAAAGGCTGCACGACAACTCATCCTGCACAAGCATTTTCACGTGAACGGAAGAGCAGTCAACGTTCCATCGTTCCTGCTTTCACCCGGCGACGTTGTCCAGGTGGTGGCGAACAGCCGGAAGATGGAACTGATCCATGACTCGATGAAACGTGTCCGTGATACGGCAATGCTGCCGTGGCTGAGCTTGGACAAGGCCAACCTCAGCGGAACGTTCCTTTCCGTCCCTGAACGAGTCGATATCCCATTGCAGGCGAACGAGCAACTCATCGTTGAGTTGTATTCCAAATAACACGACCAAACAGTTCTTTACTTCTGAATCCAACGGAGAAACGAGACACGATGACGATGACAATGATTCAAATGCCCGACGGCATTGTTCTGGACGAAGCGAGTTATTCCACAACCTTCGGACGGTTTATTATTCAACCCTTGGAAAAGGGATATGGAGTGACGATCGGCAATTCCTTTCGTCGCGTTCTGCTCTCCTCATTACCCGGTTCGGCGATAATCTCGGTGAAGATCGATGGAGTTCTCCACGAGTTCTCCACGATACACGGGATCGTAGAGGACGTATCCGAGATCATCCTGAACCTGAAGGAAATTCGCCTCAAACCCATTAATCCGAAGGCGAACAAGATCGTAATCAATCTCGACGGCCCGCACGAATTCACAGCGGCGGACATTCAGGCGGCATCGCCGGAATTCGAGATTCTCAATCCGGAGAAATTCATCTGCACGCTCGGATCGAAGGCCAAGCTCGGCATGGAACTCCGCGTTGGACGAGGACGCGGGTACGTGCCCGCTGAAGAAAACAAGGGAGCGGATCACACGATCGGTGTGATTCCTATCGATGCGATTTTCACTCCGATCAAGAACGTGCGGTACATCATCGAACCGACGCGTGTCGGCGGAAGCACCGACTACGATAAGCTGACGCTCGAAATTACGACGGACGGTTCCATCACGCCGGAGGATGCACTCTCCCAATCTGCGCATATCATCAACGACCATATTCAGATGTTCATCAATTTCGACATCTCAAAGAAAGGCGAAGAAGGACTATCCGAAGAGGACGAGGAAGTCGCGCGCATCCGGAAGATTCTCCTCACACCCGTTGACGAATTGGAACTCTCCGTGCGTTCACACAACTGCCTGAAAGCAGCCAACATCAAGACGATCGGAGAGTTGGTTCGCCGCGATGAATCGGAGATGCTCAAGTTTCGCAATTTCGGACGCAAGTCGTTAGCGGAACTTGGATTGATGGTCGAAGATTTCGGCTTGAAATTCGGGATGGACGTCGATCGTTACCTGAACATCCCATCACCGGTTGAAACGAACGATAATTAACCCGAGTCAGAGCTATGAGACATCAAAAAGTTGGAAGAAAACTCAGTCGAACCGCGAGCCACCGCAAAGCGCTGCTGGCGTCGCTTTCTACTGCATTGATCAAACACAAGAAAATACGAACGACGCTTGCGAAAGCGAAGGAAACGCGCCGGATCATCGAGCCGATCATTACCCGCGCGCGCGACGCGTATCTTTCTGAGAAAAGCGGAAATCCTGTGGACGTTCACGCACGTCGTGAAGTCGCGAAGTTCATTCAGGACAAGGATGCCGTAAAGATGCTCTTCACCGATGTTGCGGAGAAAGTCGGTAAACGACCGGGCGGTTACACGCGCGTCTTAGCGCTTGGAAATCGTCTCGGCGATGGCGCGGAAATGGCCGTCATCGAATTGGTTGATTACAATGAAGCGCAGGACACGAAGACCCGCGCGAAACGCGTTGAGCGGTCCAAGGCTGCAGAGCAGCGCCGCAAACAAACGCGCCCCGCACATCCTGTGAAAGAAGAAGCGGCCACGGATGTAGCCCATACACAGGAAGAGGTTGAAGCGACAGCACATGAAATCGACGCTTCGGCAGAGAAAACCACTGTCGAGGAAAGCCAATCACAAACCGATGCAATCGCTTCTACCGACGGAGATGAAGGGGAGAAAAGCTGAAATCGGACTGATAACGAAAATGGAAAGCCGCGACGACGCGGCTTTTCTTTTATCAGGCCAAAGGTCTGTTACGAGCGCGGGACTTGCGGACGTGCTTCGTTGATGTTCAACTGGCGTCCGTTGAACTGCTGACCGTTCAGGGCGTTCATTGCGGCATCCGCTTCGTCATCGTTGTTGAACGTGACGAATCCGAAGCCTTTTGAGCGACCGGAAATTTTATCCTTGATGATGAGAACCTCATCAACGGAACCGAATTCGGAAAACTTGTTTCGCAAGTCGTCTTCCGACGTGTTCCATGGGATGTTGCCGACGTAGAGTTTTTTTGCCATGCCTTAACCGATAATGTGAATAGAAAACTTCACGGCACTGGGGATTCTTCTAAGCGGCTGCCATCCAAATCGACCGAAGTGAACCGCGTTCTGGGCGCTAATATATGTCGAATCTCTCCCAGTCAAAAGAATTTACCGGCTGACGTAAAAATTTTTTTCCCGGACTGAAACAGGCGTACTCGGCGATATCCTACTTTCCGTAATCGGCTGAGTACATTTTTTCGCCAGCTTCTACCCTAACCGGCAGGCGATTCTGTGGCGGTGGAACAGGGCAGGTCGCATATGGGGTGAAGACGCACGGCCAATTATATGCTTTGTTGAAATCGATGATTACCGGAGTGCCTGGCGCTGGAATGGAGACGTACATTTCCCGTCCTCCTCCGTACGTTTCGTTCCCGTTCGTTTTATCACCGAACATGATGAAATATTCTTTCGCGGAATCGGATTCCAAAGCAGCATCGAGCGTCACAACTTTGCCGTCGATTTCGAAATGGAGAGAACCGGGAAACACGTACACGTCTTCCGTTCCGGCCGTCGTTGGGATACGCATCGTTTCCGGTTTATCGAATGGGACGAAGCGAGCTTCCAACCGCCACTTGCTATCGATGGGGAAGTAATCCAATCCCCTGAACTCCTTTCGTACGCGGCTTTCGCTGTCTTTCACGCGGACACCGAGTTTGTCGCCGCGTTGAATCACATAGAAGCGCACAGCACCGATTCGGAGGATCGTTGGCGTTGCACTCCCGGCTTCATCGCTTCTTAAGGGAGTTTTAGATACACGGTCTTCGCCGGAAAAAACATCGACGTTCCGCTCCGCGATGAATTCGAGCGTGGAGCCGTTACGGCGAATGATTCCAACGTTTGCCGGTACGGATTTCGGGAGGATGACGTCATGCGTCGAATCCGAGCCGATCGTGTTGTCTCCTTCCTCGAGCCAGAATAGTCCCGCTAATGTCAGCCACCCTGTTTCGCTCGTGAGACGTCCGATGCGGTACGCACGCCACTCCTCTATTTCTCTTTTATGTGCTTCACTATCCATGGACGCTGGACGCTCCTTGCATGCGATAACGGTAAGTGTGAGTAACGAAAGAACGAAGGACCGGCATTTCATACAACGATGATAGGAAACTCCGTGTGGATTATGAAGACGCATTGTGAATACGCTCATCGATCTGCCGTGCATGACGTATCCGGTGTTCAGCGATGAAGACCAACCACTGGCCGATGTCGAGTGGACCGAGAATCGGATGGGGAAACCGAACCGAGGCAGGATCGATCGCCTCGATTCGCTGCCTCATTTCATCGAACTTTTCATGCGTCAATCGGATGCGTCTTCGTGATTCTTCGAGAGTGACCGTCCCTGTCGGTTCGAAGCGTGCAGTCGTGCGGACTTGTGCCGAAGGGGCATAATCAGCGACGTCCGGAATGCGAATCGGCTCGATAGCAGCGACGGTTCTTGGTTTCGCTTTCGCGATAAGCGAAGTGAGAAGACGCACCGTCACTTCCTCGACGATGGCAACGTGTTCGACGATTTTTTCAAGCGACCATACCTCTGGTTCCGGCTTTTTTGTTCGAAGTTCTTCAGGGAATCGTCTCACAGATTCTTCCAGTACCTTGAGACCTTCTGCAAGAGCGAAGGAAACGGTGTCGAGTGAATCGTACGTCATGCGGTTCTTCCTTTCACGGCCTGCAAGATAGGACGGTGAACCGTATTTTATCGCATGAACATCCATCAATCCTTATTCGAGATCAGCGCTGCGTCGGTGAAGCAATTTCCGAAGCCCTCGCTGCCGGAGATCGTTTTCGTCGGACGGTCGAACGTCGGGAAATCCACTCTTCTCAACACAATAACCGGGCGAAAGCAACTTGCGAAGGTCAGTGCGACGCCCGGCAAAACTCGCCTCATAAATTTCTTCCGCGTCGATGAGAAGTTGCGCTTTGTCGATCTTCCGGGGTACGGCTATGCGAAGGTCCCTCAATCCGAACGGGCATCGTGGGGGAAACTCATCACGGCATACCTCACGAGCGGACGGCCCATCGTACTCGTCGTACTTCTCGTCGATTCGCGCCATCAATTGCAGGACCTCGATGCAGAGATGCTCGATCTTCTGATGGATTGGCGACTCCCGACTCAAATCGTTCTGACGAAATCCGATAAGCTCTCGCAGAAGGATCGCTCAAAGCGACAACGCGAACTGTTTTCTGCATTTAAGGGAAGAGGGTACGAAGGTGACCTGTTGTCTTTCTCATCGGTAAAAGGATGGGGCAAGAAGGAGCTTCTTTCGATCATTTTTCAGGCGTCCGGAATGTAACCGAAAGCGCCTTCAATCCATCTTTACTACTGAAAGCTCAATGCTTTCGGAATCTTTCGCGAAATAGAATAACAGACACCAACATCACGGAGGAGGTGCCCTGTGTATCGGAAAATTTACTGGAGACGATTACGATTGCTGTTCGCAGGCATCGGTGTTTTTCTCATGTGCGGAACGGGTATTCAGGCACAACCGAACCCCGATTTCAAGAAGATCATCAATAACTGGCCGAAGATCGAGTTGTACTATTTGCCCTGGTGTGGTTACGGATTTCAATATCTCCCCGATAAGCAGAGCTACAGGATTTTCGAAGACGGAATCGAGATCGACTCCTTTGAAGTTCGTCTACCGCCTATAGACAACTCGCCACGCTTTTCCTTCGGTTTCACAATAGACGGCAGTTCCTACATGGCAAGTAAACTCTCCGCTGTAAAGAGTGCTGCACATTGGATTGCGAATCATCAAATGTTTACTGGGAGTCAGGCCTCTGTATTTACCTTCAATGATTCGGTACGAACGCTTCAGCACATGACTACGGACTCGAGTCTAATCAGCGCTGCGATAGATAGCGTTCAAAGCGGTGGGGAATCCGCATTGTGGGATGGAGTCTATGAGGCGATTCAGAGCGTTCGCCTCGATGGGACAAATGAAGTTCGGAGAGTGATTGTCTTCACGAACGGACAGAACACGAGAGGGGCAAGAACCCTTTCCGACTGCATCTCGCTCGCCAACGTGAATAGAATGCAAGTGTATGTGTTCGGGTATGGGA
>CAYUWG010000136.1:0-6387 GCA_964448285.1 uncultured Chromatiales bacterium | reverse complement strand
TGGAAGCGACGCGCACTTAGCGGCGCAAAGAAGCGGTCTCTTTCGGCTGTATCGAGAATCCGGGACGTGGTCACTGTTCTCTGCCGTCGCCGGTGAGCAACGACCATCCGTCGGACCATGAACGAAATGAGGACAGACACATGGATTTTTCATTGACATATTTCACGCAGTAGTTTCTCAACGAAGAATCTGACTTCTCACGCGCCGATTCTCAAACCAGCAATTCACTCATCATGAAACACCATCTCACTTTCGCCTCCCTTCTCCTCCTTTGTTCATTCGTTGCGCACGCGCAGTACGATACTTCGATTTTTCGCGGAATGCAGGCGCGAAGCATCGGGCCATCAGGCATGAGTGGCCGAATAAGCGAAGTCATCGCGCTGCCTTCCAATCCATCCGTCATTTACGTTGCTACCGCAACAGGCGGAATTTGGAAAAGCGATAATGCCGGTATCAGTTGGAAGCCTCTTTTCGATAGACAGCCGGTGTCGAGCACCGGTGCGATAGCTGTGTATCCTCCCAACCCATCCATAGTCTGGGTGGGAACGGGTGAAGGCAATCCACGCAACAGCTCGAGCGTCGGGAACGGCATCTATAAAAGTCTCGACGGCGGCGAGACGTGGACGCACAGCGGATTAGCGAAGTCCGAAAAAATCCATCGCATCATTCCGCATCCGACGGATGAACGCACGGTGTTCGTCGCGGCAATCGGCCCGACGTGGAGTGATGGAGTGGAGCGAGGCGTCTTCAAAACGACGGATGGCGGCAAATCCTGGAAGAACATTTTCTTCGTCAATGCGCGCACGGGCTGCGCAGATCTCGTGATGGATCCGGCGAATCCCAACAAGCTCATCGCGGCAATGTGGGAACACCGGCGAACACCGTGGGACTTCACGTCCGGCGGTCCGGGAAGCGGTTTGTACGTCACGTACGATGCGGGTGAAACCTGGAAGAAAATCGAACATGAAGGCTTGCCCGAAGGTGAACCTGGCCGGTGCGGAATCGCGGTCGCACGCAACAATCCAAACGTGGTCTATGCACTGGTCGAAGCGAAGAGAAACGCACTTTGCCGCTCCGACGACGGAGGAAGAACCTGGCGTCAGGTGAACACGAACGTGAACGTCGCACCGAGGCCGTTTTATTATGCGGACATCCGAATCGATCCTTCGAACGAGAATCGCATCTACAGCCTCCACTCGCAACTTCAGATGAGCGAAGACGGCGGAAAGACTTTTTCGACGATCTCTCGCGGCATCCATCCCGATCATCACGCTCTCTGGATCAATCCCGAAAATCCCAATCACCTCATCGACGGAAACGACGGCGGGGTTGCGATCAGCTACGACAAGGGACGCTCATGGCGGCATGTCGAAAATCTCCCGCTCGCGCAGTTCTATCACATCAGCGTCGATGGAGAAGAGCCGTATCACGTGATGGGCGGCTTGCAGGACAACGGTTCGTGGCGCGGTCCTTCCGACGTATGGGAGAGCGGAGGAATTCGCAACTATCATTGGCAGAACGTCGGCGGTGGAGACGGCTTCGCTGTCGTTGCCGATCCAACGGACCCGAACATCGTTTACAGTATGTCGCAAGGCGGTTCGCTCAGCAGAGTCAACGTCATGACCGGCGAACGCGCGTCCATTCGGCCTGATGCACCGGACAACGTAACACTTCGATGGAACTGGAACGCCGCAATCGCAATCGATCCGAGCGAGCCGAAGAATCTTTACTACGGAAGTCAGTTCGTCCACAAAACCACCGATCGCGGAAATACATGGACGATCGTTTCACCCGACCTCACGACGAACGACTCAACGAAACAGCGCCAGGAAAAGAGCGGTGGCTTGACGCTCGATGTCACTGCCGCGGAGAACCACACAACCATCGTGACGATTGCGCCAAGCCCCGTGCAAGCGGGCGTCATGTGGGTCGGCACCGACGATGGAAACGTACAGGTGACGACGAACGGCGGAACGACCTGGAGCAATGTCGTAAAGAATATCCCCGGCCTACCGGCAAACACATACTGCCCGCACATCGAGCCATCGAAGTTCGATGCTGCGACGGCGTACGCCGTTTTCGATGATCACCGGCGGGGCAACTGGACGACATACATATTCAAGACGACGAACTTCGGCCAGTCGTGGACGAGCCTTGCAAAGAACAGCCCGATGAAGGGTGCGAACGAGCCATGGGGCTATGCACTCGTCATCGAACAGGACCCCGTGAAAAAGGACCTGCTCTTCTTAGGAACGGAGTTCGGTCTCTTTATCAGTTTCGACGACGGTGCGAATTGGATGAAATGGACACACGGATTTCCGACGGTTTCCACGATGGCGCTCGTTGTGCACCCGCGAAATCAGGACCTCGTCATCGGCACGCACGGCCGCGCTGCCTACGTGCTCGACGACGTCCGTCCGCTTCGGGAAATCACACCCGACGTGCTCAGCAAGCCGCTCCACCTGTTCACGATTCCGCCGGCGATCCAGCACACGAACAAAGCTCCGAGCGGCTATTTCTCCACCGGCGACGGCCTCTTTCGCGGGGAGACGCGCGACTATGGTGCGTTGCTCTCGTACTTCGTTGCCGCACCGAAAGACTCGATGAAGACGGCTGAGGATGAAAACGAGGAAAAGGAAGCAGACCGTCCGAAGAGGGGGAAAGAGCGCAAAGTTACGATCGAAATCTTCGATGAACGGAGCGTGCTCAGACGCCGGTTCGAAGGACCGATGGAAAAGGGCATCAACCGAACGAATTGGAATTTGAGACGCGACGGATTCCGACAACCGAGGACGGAGCGGGCAGCAGACGAGGACACTCTCCTGCCGCCGGGGCCTGAAGTCATTCCCGGCGTCTATACGATCAGAATCCGGTCAGGGAAAGATGAGTCATCACAGAAGGTTGAAGTGAAGGCCGATCCGCGCACCGGTGTATCACCCGAAGCGCGTCGCGCGAAACTCGAAGCGCTCACCCGAGCGGGACAAAAAATCGAAGTCGTGACGGAGGTGGTCGATCGCCTGATGAAAGTGACAAGGGCGATAACGTCAACACTGGAAACACTTCGCGACAGCGCTTCACAGGAAATGCGCGCGTTGAAAAAAAACGGGTCGGGACTGAAGAAGAAGATCAGGGAGGTGCAGGAGCTGTTCATTCCGCCGCAGGAACAGAAGGGCATCGTGCGCAACGACGA
This sequence comes from uncultured Chromatiales bacterium, assembly GCA_964448285.1. Classification (GTDB taxonomy): domain Bacteria; phylum Bacteroidota; class Ignavibacteria; order SZUA-365; family SZUA-365; genus CAYUWG01. The sequence goes on along the minus strand of CAYUWG010000136.1, from coordinate 3,197 downwards.
TAAAGTCATTGCACAACTCCGGCGCGCGTACGGCATGTTGGGCAGCAACGACGACGCGCCGTCTCCATCACATATGAACTATCTCAGGCAGGCGGAAGCGGCGTTGGAGGCTGCACTCGTTCGATTCAACGCGCTCATGGAGAAGGACGTGAAGGAGTTCAAAAAGGAAGTGGAAGCGCTTCGCATCGAACGTATTCCGATCTGGGAAAAAGTAATAAGCCCGATGAAACGCGATTAGGAAGCAGCTTAAAGCGATAATGAACCAATCCATCCCTCTTTAACAAAGGTGAGCAGAGAAATAACACACGCGATAAGCGGCATTGACGTTTTCATGAGACACCTGAAAGTTTTTTGATGTATTCGTTATTACTTCCTTCTCCCATGGATGATTCTTCCTTTTCCGTCAGCGTGAGCGCGGGAAATGAAGACGTCTTCCTTTGTCAGTGCAATTGACGTTAAAATCCCACCATTCGGATAGTTGTAGATTTCAGGATACCACGCCCATGTTCTACCGTTGTAATGGGCGACAATGTCGAAATCACCGACGGCAAAAACATCGTTCCTAGCGCGGCCTCTCACAGCGCTGAAGTACAGGTCTCCTAAGTGAGGCGCACCACCGCTCGTCACGGTGTTCGGCGGTCTTCGCCAAGTAGTGTCCCGGTACCAGATCCCCCTTCCCGCGAGAATGACAAATCCACCGTTCTGGTAGGAGCGTTCGTCACACCAAACGGAGCCTACAGATCTGTTCCCCCCATCCGAGAGAGAATCAACCGCTCCCCAACTTCCTTGGCGGAGCTTGTGGATCACTCCACCTTTTCGAGCACTCGGCGTTCCAGCAACGACCCACAATTCATGTTCGTTTCCGTAGATGTCCCGCGTCTCCCAACGTGTGCCGGTTTCCTCACGGATAAACCCCATACCATTCCAGTGGATGACAGTGCTGTTCCCACCGACGATGTAGTAATCGTCCTCCGAATACGCGAAAACGTTCTGTATCGAGCCATAGAGCTTGAACTGGAGTTCGCAGTCGGTGACATAACCAGTATCTATTCTCTGGATTGACTTTGCTGCTGTGAAGAAATGAAGCTTTTGCTCATCGTATCCGAATCCAGTCCTGAGTTCGATCGGATCCGAAATATCTGTCCCGCAAATCAACACCGGTATCTGAAGCAACGACCAGGTATCTCCTCCGTCCCAGCGTGCCGCGTTGTAAGACACCAGTTTTCCTACCGAGTCCCGGACACGGATTCTACCTACCACGTAAACGATGGAGTCACCGACGGCGAAAAGCTTGGAGAGAACCGTCTCGGCGTCGCCAAGGTAGCTCACGCTCCACGATATCTCGTGCGAGGTCGTATCCGGCGGCTTCTCGTTCGGCGGCGCAGGCGGCGGGTCGTCTGAACATGCGTTTATCAAGACAACTCCTGTGATCAATAATGGAAGTGTTTTCTTCATCGTAGCTCCAATGGTAATTGTCATTTGCTTCGCCTGCCATGTAAAATCGTCGCTTTGCCGTCTTTATATCCTACAATGAAAACGTTGTTCTCCGTCACGCCGACGCTGTACTGTGTAGGGCCGGTTAAATCCCAAAGCTCTTCATACCACTTCCAACTTTTTCCATTGTAGTGAATCACGTATTGCCATCCTCCAACCGCAAAAACATTCCTTCTCGAGGAACCACGAATCGAAGTCGTCACAATTGGCCGACCATTTCCAAGTCCTCCCTCCGAAACAGTTCGTGGTGGCGTTCTCAAGGTGTCACCATACTTGATGTCAATGTATCGCAGGTCATGTCCTCCTACGGCAAAGAAATCATCGCGTGCAAATACACTCCATCTTCCAATTTGAACGTCACTTAGGGAGTCAATCTGCTTCCAATTTGTCCCGTCGTATTCCAAAACGAAGCCGCGAAAGGTACCTCCGCAAGCATAAATCCTCCCTCTAAACAAACCAGAGATATCTAGTAGCTCTTGCTGTGTCCCGCTCTCCATGCGGGTGAACTTTACGCCATCCCAATGAGTGATCGAACCGTTTGTCCCGACAAAAAAGAGGTTGTCCGATGAGTTGCCCCAGATTTTGGTAGTGGTTCCTTTCAAATACTGCAGAATTGAGCAGTCATGCACAAATGATGCTCCATTAAAAAACTGAACCATTCCACCGTTTGTCAGCCAAATAGCATCTTGTCCAATCCCAAACACAGTAACGAAGGGTGTAATGAGACTATCAGGAGTCCCACATATAGGATTATACTTCGCTATTAGCACCCATTTTGCTCCATCGAAATGTGCTGCGTTATATTTTTTGTTGAGCGCACCCGTTGAATCTCTCAAGTAAATCTCGCCTACAGCCCATACATCAGAATCGTTGATCGCGAACACGTCCTGCAGGTGAGACTGCGCGTCACCGAGGTAGTAGGTCGTCCAGAGAAAGTCGTGGCTGGTTGTGTCGGTAACATCGTTCGGCGGCGCAGGCGGCGGGTCATCTGAACAGGCGTTTATCAAGACAACTCCTGTGATCAATAATGAAAGTGTTTTCTTCATCGTAGTTCTAATGGTAATTGTTATTTGCTTCGCCTGCCATGTAAAATCGTCGCTTTGCCGTCTTTACTACCGACAATAAAGACGCCATCTTCAGTTACTGACACGGAGTATTGAGGATGTCCACTTGTATCCCATAGCTCTTCATACCATTTCCAGCTTTTACCATTGTAGTGGAGCACATATTGCCAGCCTCCAATAGCGAATACGTTTGTTCTTGAGGAACCTCGTATCCCTTCAATATAGATGGGTATGCCATTCTGGAAACCTCCTTCCATTATTTCCTTTGGTGGCGATTGGCATGTATCACCTCTTTTCTTATCGATATAACGAAGATTACCACCACCAACAGCAAAGAATTCCCTATTAGAAAAAACAGATGCCCGTCCTACTTTCGTATCGCTTAACGAATCCACTCTTTTCCAGCTATTTCCATCATACTCTAAAACAGTGCCGCTGAATTCACCGCCGCAGGCATATACCTTTCCGTTGAATGTACCTGAGATATCGTACAGGTCTGTTGTTGTCCCGCTCTCCATGCGGGTGAACTTTGCGCCATCCCAATGAGTGATCGAACCGTTTGTCCCGACAAAAAAGAGGTTGTTCGATGAGTTGCCCCAGATTTTGGTAGTGGTTCCTTTCAAATACTGCAGAATTGAG
>CAYUWG010000135.1:0-6427 GCA_964448285.1 uncultured Chromatiales bacterium | reverse complement strand
GCCGCTTCACCTCCCAGTAATCGAAGTACCACGTCGTCCCGCTGATATTTCGCGTGAGCGGGACGGTAGTTCGATGAACGAAATCGTACTCCATCGGAAGACATATGGATGAATTAAAGATCCTGTTACCGTTATCCGACGTGTTGATCGTTATCGGAATGTTTGCTGGCGATGTGGAAAAACAACGGATTGGTGACATCGACGATGAGGAAAGAAGACCGACATGAACGGGCGTTGCAGTGCTTGTTCCCCTCGTATAATTCCACGCCATGATTCCGTCGAATCCCATGATGTTCCACCCCGGACGACCGAATGATGATGCGCTTCGTGTTACCTGACAATTGATATTGGGAGCGCCTCTGTACGACCAGTTGCAACCATCTGCGTTATACTCATCCGGTCCACCGTAGAGATGCCCAATCTCATGAGCAATCACGTTGCGGTCAGGCGCTGAAAGGGGATCAGACCCGGAGTATTGCGTGTCCATCGCATAGTATGTTCCTTCGAGATCACCGTTCCCCCAGATAATACCGCGCGCATGAGGCCAGATACCTGCATCGCCGCTCGGCTTATATGCTATGAAGCCACAGAGGGACTCATCGGCGCTAAAGGCATCACGCATCTTGTTGTTGTAGTAATATGCCCATGCATCCCCTCTATTTAGACCGGGTCCATTCCACGAGGGAATTCTTCCGAAGAACCAATCCCAAAACGATGGTGGAGCAAGACGTTCTATCACGATCGGGATGAACGTGTGTTCATTGTTCATGGACGCAGCTTCGAAGCCGAGTTGTGTTGCCGTATGCGTCGGCCCGAACAGTCGCCAGTAATTCGTCGCTGACCTCCCGTACTTGGCCGCCAACGCTGTCCAGTACGCCATCCCTGCGATGCAAAGTGTCCGATATCGATCATACACATTTGCAGGCCACGACCATGGACCTGAAGAGCTTTCAAGAAAGAAACTGTTGTGAACGATCAAACCGAGGACAGCTGTTTTTCGCGTTACTTGATCTCCTTCTCCCTGAACACCCGTTCCTTTTTGCTGTGGAACCGGTATAACTTCAAGCCCCTTCAAACAATCCAACGGCGGTTGCGTTGATCGTAAGTACTCCAGTTCAAGTTGTCGATCTTCTATGCGCTGTCTGTCGTCATCGGTCAGTTGTCTTTTCACGTAGTCAAGAAAATTGATAAGCCCCTCATCAGCGTCGGCAGTTTCCTCGTTCGGCGAAGTCATGATGCTTATGCCCTTACGAGCCTGAAACTCTGCGGCCGTGTAGGACACTGAGACAATGCCTATCTGACCACGTGCTGATTGAACGCGTGTGTTCATGATTGCTTCGCGATGTTCTTCCGGGACCCAAGCAAGCCATCGCTGAGGTGACGAAATGACTGCGACGAGAGCACCCGCTTCCGTTAGTTGGTGCCATAAGCTCTTCACGTCCTCCATCGTTGAACACGATGTTTCCAGTACGGCCATTTCATCGTAATAGCCCCCCTCACCATATGCATCCATTTCAGGAGGGACATACTTCGGGATTGGGTGGATTGCTTGTGCAAAAACATGCACCAAACATGAGGACGCGATTAACAGGATCAGAACGAAACGATGAATCATGGTTCACCTCTGCTTAAAGGAGTTATTTGAGACAGTGCGACAATTAGTTCAACACCCTGAAGGACAATACGATTGAACCTACGAATTGTCCATTCTAAAACAAATGGACAATTCACTCTTATTTCATTTACAGTCGTGCGGTGTATCATGTCAGGAAGCGCTGTTTTTCATCCTCAACCTCCCGTTGCATATTCCGCGCAGCACGCGAGAGCCGCGTTCATCCCATTCACTTCATTCTCTGTCCATGAAAAAACAAAGCAGTCTTTTCACGCGCGCGTTGAACGGTATCGAACGCGTCGGGAATGCTCTTCCCCATCCGGCAACGATCTTCGGCTTGCTCGCCGTTGCCGTGGTTATCGCCTCAGCCATAACGTCCGCGTTCGGCGTAAGCGCAATGCATCCCGGCACGAAGGAACTTATTTCCGTCAAGAACCTCCTCACGCCGGAAGGCATCCGATGGATGTTCGAAAACATCGATAAGAACTTCGTCAAATTCCCACCACTGGGACTGGTACTCGTTGCGATGATCGGCATCGGCGCTGCGGAAGGTTCAGGCCTTCTCACTGTGATCATCCGAGCGCTTGTCCTGAAAGCGCCGAAACGCTTGATCACGTTCGCCATCGTCTTCGCCGGAGTTTTTTCGCATGTCGCATCCGAAGCAGGGTACGTGATTCTCATTCCTCTCGGTGCCGTGATCTTTCTTGCGCTGGGGCGTCATCCCATCGCTGGACTCGCAGCAGCTTTTTGCGGGGTAAGCGGTGGCTTCGGCGCGAACTTCGTCATCACGAGCATCGATCCGGTGCTCAGCGGGCTCTCCCAAAGCGCGGCACAGTTTATCGACCCCGCGATGATTGTCAGCCCGGCAGCAAATGTTTACTTCATGTTCGTCTCGGCATGTATGATCGTACTGGTCGGAACTTGGGTAACGGAAAAAATCGTCGAACCACGGCTCGGCAAGTATGAGGGAAGCGAGCAACCGGTAGCGATGGAGCAACTGACGGACGCAGAAAGGAAAGGCTTGCGATGGGCGGGTATCAGTGTGGTATTGCTCGCAATTGTTTTTGCGGTGACGGTAATACCGGAAGGCGGCTTACTGAGAAATCCCGATAACGATCTCATGCACTCGGCATTCTTCAAAGGGATGATCTGGGTAATCGCGCTCTTCTTTCTGATTCCCGGAATCGTATATGGAGCCATCGTCGGGAAAACGCGCAACGACAAAGATGTCATCAAACAGATGATCGCTTCGATGGGACACATGGCTACGTACATCGTGCTCGTGTTCTTCGCCGCGCAGTTCGTGTACTTCTTTGCCTACTCCAATCTCGGCGTGATCGTCGCCATCAATGGCGCACAGTTCCTTCGCAACATCGGATTGACGGGCATTCCGTTGATGGTAGGCTTCGTATTCGTCGCGGCGTTCATCAATCTCTTCATGGGGTCTGCATCCGCGAAGTGGGCGATCATGGCGCCGGTCTTCGTTCCGATGTTCATGCTGCTCGGATATCATCCCGCTCTTACGCAGGCGGTCTTTCGCATCGGTGATTCAGTCACGAACGTCATCACCCCGATGATGTCCTACTTTGCGTTGATCGTTGCTTTCGCTGAAAAGTACGATGAAGATTACGGCATGGGAACGATCATCTCCACTATGCTTCCCTACTCGACTGTTTTCCTTCTCGCATGGACAATCCTGTTGATCGTGTGGATGTTGCTCGGTTTGCCGGTCGGTCCCGACGGGCCGTTATACTACACGCCGGCTGGTATGTAAAAGCAATCTGCACACGATATGGCCGTTGCTCGACGAGCATTTTGCGCCGTCGAGCCAATCCCCTTCTTTGAATCAAGAGAAAAAAATCTTTTGTTTGTCTGCGAGTCGGAAATGAGCTATCAACCACATCCAGAAATGGATTCAACTTTGCTTAGACGCTCCACGGCCACTCGTTCCAATGTTCGTTCGATCACACCAGGGAGAAGAACTGATGCACTCACTTTGCATTCCCCATAGGTGTCGCATGAAATATCAGTTGCTCGCTTGTCTCTTCTTTCTCGCAGTATCTTCCAGTGTGTTTGCTCAACCGTCGGATGTTGTGACGCATCGGACGACGAATGCGATCTATATTCGCTGGAAACCCGTGCGTTCATCCGAAACGATAGGATACAATCTCTATCGGCAGTCGGGCGACGCTGCAACATGGGAGCGAATCACACGAGAACCCCTCGCTCGCGTTCGCAACGTCTCGCAATTACGTGCTTTCCTTAGCGCCGATGCTGCTTTTTTCCTGGGCATGTTCAAACTTCCACAAGACGCTCAGGAATTGGACGACACACATTTCAACCGAGTGGCGGAAGATCAGAAGAATGCGTTTTTCCTCAATCTTCTTTCGGCGACCAATCCTCGCGTTGCTCTGGCTCTTGGTGAAATGTTCATCGATTCAACGGTAATGACCGGGAGTCGTGTGCGATACCGCGTTATGCATGTCACACGAACGGGAGAGAGAGCGATCGGTGAAACACCACCACTCATCGCCGGCACGCCCGATGTGATTCCGGCGATCGTCGGCCTCGAAGCGATTGCATCGAACGAGACCGTCACTTTGCGCTGGCGAAAAAACACCGAAGCGATGCGAAGCGGTATGCTGGTGACATGGAATGTCTATCGCTCCGACAATATTCTCGGACCTTACGAACGTATCAATGCAAACGCCATCCTCCCTTTGAAAATCATCGTCGATGGCGGTAAAGCAGCAGAAGACGTGGAGACATACGCCGATCTCTATCTTCAAAATGGAAAGACGTTCTATTACTATCTGCGTCCCGTCAATGCCTTCGGTCTTGAAGGTCCTGAAACACCTACGGTCACAGCGACGCCGGGTGATACGACAACTCTTCAAGCCCCATCGAATCTACAGGCGCGCATTTTCGGCACCGGGATCCTGCTCGAATGGGAGATGGACGATCTGCGGAATGTTGGCGGCTACGAAATCTTCGCCGCTGCGGGACGCGAGCCGTTTGCGCTCCGATATAGTTCGGAATTGCTCGGAACCCCAAGTGAGATGAACTACACGGATTTGAAGGTTGCCGAAGGCCAGGCGCATCACTATATCGTGCGTGCAATCGACGCGAACGGAAAACCCGGCGCATTTTCCGATACGGTGTCGTTGATGCTTCCCGATGTGACGCCACCTCAATCGCCGAAGAATGTTCGGGCGAAGAGCGAACGAAACCGCATCGTTCTCACGTGGGACGCCAACAAGGAATCCGACCTGCGCGGCTATTACGTCGAACGTTCCGGCGGTGAAGGCTATCGGGACTATATCGTTCTGAACAACACACCGACGAAAGCAACCTCGTTCGCCGATACACTTCGCCCAGGAACTTCCGCCGAGTTCTCCTACGTCGTGTTTGCAACGGATCGTTTCGACAATCGCTCCGCCGCATCGGAACCGGTGCGTACGCGCTTGCTCGACCAAACAGCGCCACGACCGCCGAAGATTGTCACGCTTCGCGAAAGCGAGAAAAACGTCACCGTCGAATGGACACCCAGCCCTGAACCGGACGTGAAAGCCTACCTCCTCTTCCGCTCAGTGAAAGATTCGACGAAGTTCCAACAAATAGCAGCAACCGACTCTACGAAGAAGACGGATCCGTTGCCGGGTGATGGTGTGTACTGGTACGCTGTTGCAGCAAGGGATGAAAGCGGTAATACGAGTATCCGTTCTCAGGCAATGACCCTTTCAACGCAAACGGTACGCAAGCCTTCGCAACCGAAAAATCTCCGAGCGTTCGAGCGGAGTGGGCGCGTCGTGCTCACATGGGATGTCGCAACGAAAGAAGTCCGTGGCTGGATGATTGCACGAAAACTTCCCGACGGAAAGCAGCGTGACCTTGCACAGGTGAAAGAACCGAAGACGGAGTTCATCGATGGGTATTCCGATTCGGAGAAAGAGCAGACCTATACCGTGCGTGCATTCGATTCGCGATGGCGCTACAGTGAAGACGTTGAGGTTCGCTACATCCCGCAGAAAAAGAAAGAGCAATAGCTTCAAAGCTCACGGCAGTCGTCTTGATCTTCGATAACTGCACCCTGAAACGGAGAGGCTGTTCCAAGAAGTAATTCTTCGCCGAGGTGAGCGTAGTCGAACCGTGAAGCGAATTCATCCTTCTTCGGATGATGATGGTGTGACTTTCAGGACAGACTCGACAACATCAAATTCACTTCATCAATGTCATCGTGCGCGTGACATTCCCGAAATCCGTTATCAGCGAGTAATAGTACGTCCCGCTGACGAGATCTTCGCCATTGAATGAAACGCTGAACACTCCCGGCGCCTGCTCCTCATCCACAAGCGTTCTTACGGTTTCACCCAACAGCGTGCGGACAACGACACGCACGTGGCCTCCCTTTTCGATGCTGTAACGAATCGTCGTCGAGGGATTGAATGGATTGGGATAATTCTCGAAAAGCTGAAAGCCTTCCGCGACCGTTCCGATGCGTTCGACGCTTGCCGTGCCGCTGACCGGAATGAACGCCGCATAGACATCGAGGTTGCCGGTGTTCAGACGGCCGTCTGCCCAGAACGGGATCACGTAATCGTTCGTCATCAGCACCTGCGTGTATTCGCCGATCGTGAAGTTTCCATTCAACAATCCTGCTCTGGCAAAATCCATCGGTTGTGTTGCGATCGGAGTACTGGATCCGAAACTGCGGCCTCCATCGAACGACTGCGCCATCGTGTACTTCGCTATCATGTTGTTTGGATCGTCACGCCGGTCATACCATGTCACTGTTACAACGCCGTTGCCGTTCAC
>CAYUWG010000134.1:0-6471 GCA_964448285.1 uncultured Chromatiales bacterium | reverse complement strand
AGACAGCTTATCGCAAAGACTGATAAGAACCTCGCATCGCATCCCATTTACTCCCCGCTCATCCGCCGCCTTTCACGAACCGTTCTCGATGCATGCCCGATACGTGATGCGGACATTGCCGCACTCCTCCGCGCTGCGAGGATCGATCAGGCGCTTTTTCCGCTCGGTGCATTGAATGAATTATTCGATAAGCTTCGCCTCCCGTCGTTCGCACTCGTTTCCATCCCGTCGATCTGGGAGACGTTCGTTGTCGATGAAAGTCGCGAGCAGGCCTTTTTCGCTCTTCATACTAAAGCTGAAAATACGGTTCAGCAAACAGGCGTCGCTTCGGTAGCGGATATCCGGAAAGGCTTGGCTTCGCGATTCGATATCGCTTACGAAGAAGCGGTCGTGTTCCTCTCCAAAAGGAGCGATGTGAACTGGCTCGATGAGTCGATGAACCATTTCACGCTTCGCTCCATCACGACTTCCGCGTTTCATAAACGGTATCATAAAATTCTTTCCGCGGTCTGGTGTATTCGCATGGACGACTTGTTGGAATTGTTGCTTCCATCATTACCTAAGCGCGTACCTGAAGGTATTTATCGCACGTATTTCGAACGCACTCCCGGTCTCACACTCCTTCCATCCGGTTTCATCATCGTGGATCACGCCGTGTTCGGAAATTCCCTTTCGCATACGGAAGACCACATCGTAGATATTTTGCATACATACGGCGGCGTGATCAAGAGACAGGATTTATTCAACGAACTCTCGCAACGTGGTATCGATCCTGCCACCATCTTTCCCATCTTCACGAAGTCTCCCGCAATCGTCCCGCTGAAAAGAGGGCTGCTCGGATTGCCGGGCACGAAGCTTCGCTGAGGAACGCTGTTTCGGTGGGACGGGGGAACGGAGGGACGGTGTGCTGGATGTATGAATGTATGATTGTATGAATGTAATCCGTAATCCCGATAATCGAGCAAGCGACGCGGAGCGTCGAGCACTTCATTCCCACGCGGACAGCCTGTTTGAAAAGTCATTGCGAGCGTAGCGAAGCAATCTCATCCCCTCGATTTTGAATCGTATTGAGAGATTGCTTCGTCGCTTCGCTCCTCGCAATGACTCAGTAATAACCTTTTCACACAGGCTGAGAGCGATGGGAACGAGATTGATGCGAAAAGCGAATCCGTAATCCGCAATCAGTAATCCATTTTCGCGACGACCGATAATCTGCTACCTGTGTTGCCGTGCCGACGCTTGCAGGCTCCGCGTATTGTGCCTATCTTCGCCCAAGTTCAAACCGCACGATTGCCTGATCATTGCTACATAGACTGGACTTTACCGAAAACCGTTACCACTTGAGTCGCTTGCTCAAGCTGATTCCTCTACTGTGTTTCATCGTCGGTTCGTCATTGGCGCAACCTCGAGCGATCAATTTCAAGAAGCTAACCGAATACGATAACCTGTCCCACAACAGCGTTACCGCAATCCATCAGGATCATCGCGGTTTTCTCTGGATCGGGACGGCTGATGGGTTGAATCGCTTCGATGGATACGCGTTCGTCGTTTTCCGGCACAATCCAACGGACTCGACGACAATTTCAGAAGGGCCGATAGGAGCGATCCTCGAGGATTCCAAGGGACGGCTCTGGGTCGGTACGATGGGTGGCGGACTGAACCTTTACGACAGAAAGCTGATGCGTTTTACACGCTACCAGAACAGACCGGATGATGAGACCTCGCTCAGCGACAACCGCGTACGGAGTATCTACGAAGATCGAAACGGGTTACTCTGGATCGGTACGTATGATGGACTGAATTCCTTCGATCCAGATAAAGGGATATTTCGCCGTTACCAGAACGATCCGCTCGACCCGTCTTCAATCAGTAACAGCAGCGTTTCCAGCATTACCGAAGACGGCAAAGGCATGTTATGGATCGGCACCCGCGGAGGATTGAACTCTTTCGATAAGAAGTCTGCCAGGTTCACGCGCTATCTCCACAATCCCTCTGACCCGACGTCGATTGCGGAAGACTATCTCATGAGCCTGTGCTATGACGGCGACAACACCCTGTGGCTTGGAACGGGCAGCGGCATTCTCAACGCTTTCGACCTGAAAACGAAAACATGCGAGCGGTTCGCCCTTGAAGCGGTGAACGTCCAATCACTATTCAGCGACAACTCGATCAACACCATCGCCCAGGATCAGTCAGGGCTGCTGTGGATCGGATCATCGGGTGGAGCGTTGAACGTCTTCAACCCTCTTACACGGAAATTCACACGCTATCAGAATGAACCGTCGAATCCGCAATCGCTCAGCAGCAACGACGTTACGTGCCTTTACAACGACCGCGAAGGCGTCCTTTGGGTCGGCACGTCACTGGGGCTTAACCGCTTCTTCAACAAGATGAAGCTCTTTTCCTCATTCCAGAACGACCCGGATAATCCACGCTCACTCAGCAGCAACCGTGTGACTTCGTTTGCCGTGGACGCGACTTCCGTATGGATCGGGACGATCGGCGGCGGATTGAATGCCATGGACAAGAAGACGCGGAAATTCACACAGCATCTTGAACAACTCCGGTCGAAGCAACAGCACGTCAACGATATCTATGCGCTTTGCGATGACGGCAGGGGCTCCCTCTGGATCGGTACCTATGGCTTTGGATTGGTTGCCTACGAAAAAGCGAGCGGGAAAATCACTGAGTACCGGCATGACCCGACGCTTCCATCGAATCTCTCGAACGATTTCGTGCGCGCTCTCCTGAAGGACAGAGAGGGAAACATCTGGATCGGGACATCGGGCGGCGGCTTGAATCGCTTCGATTTCGCAACGCAGGCTTTCACCCATTATCGCTACGACTACGATGACTCGTCCAGCATCAGCAGCGACATGATCATTTCCCTCCATGAAGACGATGCGGGAACTCTCTGGATCGGAACATACGACGCAGGGCTGAACGCGTTAGACGTGGTGACCGGGAAAGTCCGGCGTTACAAGCATGTCCCGAATGATTCCTCGTCGCTTTCGAACAACCTCGTCTGGAGCATCAATTCGATCGGAGATTACATCTATGTCGGTACGGCCGGCGGCGGGCTGAACCGATTGAATCGCAAGACGGGGAAGTTCACCGCATTCGGACAATCACACGGACTTCCAAGCGATCATGTTTTCAGCATCCTCCCGGATCATGGTGGAAGTCTCTGGGTCAGTACGGCGGCGGGTATTTCGAAGATCACGTTTGATCAAGCCGAAGGAGGCGGCTCCGATATCAAAGTGCGAAACTTCGACGTGAGCGACGGCCTTCCCGGAAACGATTTCAATCAGGGTGGTTCGCATCGTGACAGCCGGGGATATCTTTACTTCGGCAGCCCGAACGGATTCACCGCCTTCCATCCGGACAGCATACACGAGCGGAAGTACGTTCCACCGGTACAGTTCACGGAGTTCCTCGCGTTCAACAAACCGGTTCGCCCCAACGATGAGACGAAACTCCTTCGGGCATCGGTCATGGAAACGGAAGAGATCGTTCTCCCCTACAGCCAGAAGGTGTTTTCATTTGAGTTCGCCGTCCTCAGCTTCAACAATCCGGACAAGAACATTTACAAGTACAAGCTTGAGGGTTTCGATCCGGACTGGAATTATACGACAGCAAAGCGACGCTTCGTCACCTACACGAACCTCGAACCGGGCACATACACGCTCATCGTCACAGGCAGCAACAGCGATGGCGTTTGGAATGAAGAAGGCGCATCCATTCGCATCATCATTACGCCGCCATGGTATCTCACGTATTGGGCGTATGCCGGCTATTTCATCTTCGTGATCATCGTGCTGTTCACGGCCAACAAGGTTCAGCGCGCACGGCTGATCAGGAAGGAACGTCATCAGGCGCAAATACGCGAAGCGGAACTACGCGCCGAGGCCGCGGAGCTTCAGGCCGCCGCTGCCGAGCAACAAGCCAAAGCCGTTGCCGCGCAAGCCGAAGTTGCGGAAGCGACGGCGCGTGCCCTGCAAGCGGAAAACGAGCGGAAGGAATTGGAATTGGAAAAGGCGCGAGAGTTGGAGAAGGCATACCAGGCATTGGATCAATCGCATCGCGAACTGCAAGCTGCGCAACAACAACTCGTGCACGCTGAAAAGATGGCTTCGCTCGGTCAACTGACCGCAGGCATTGCGCATGAAATCAAGAACCCGCTCAACTTCGTCAATAACTTCTCCGCTCTCTCGGTTGAACTCTTCACTGAATTGGAAGAAGAGCTAAGGAATAACCACGATAAACCAGTAAAGGAAATCATCGAATACGTATCCGATATCCTCAATGACCTGAAGATGAACGCTTCAAAGATCAACGAGCACGGAAAGCGTGCCGACAGTATCGTCCGAAGCATGTTATTACACTCCAGCGGTGAATCGGGAGAGCGCCAGCCGACGGACATCAACGGCGTTCTCGAAGAGTATCTCAACCTCGCCTTTCATGGCATTCGCGCAAAGGACAGCACCTTCCAGTGCTCGATGAAGCGTGAGTTTGACGAGGCGATCGGGAAGATCGAAGTCGTCCCCCAGGAGATTTCACGCGTCTTTTTGAATCTGATCACGAATGCGATGCATGCCGTCGATGAGAAGGCGAAGAAGCTGAACGATGAGACCTTCATGCCGACTGTTACCGTTCGAACGAGGAAGAACGCAAGGAGTATCGTCGTCGAGATCGAAGACAACGGCGTCGGCATCCCGGAGAAGAATCGCGAAAAAATTTTCGAACCGTTCTTTACGACAAAACCGACGGGGACGGGAACGGGCTTAGGACTTTCGTTGAGTTATGATATCGTCGTGAAAGGCCATCAAGGAGCGCTGACGGTTTCGAGCAGACAGGGAGAAGGATCGACGTTCACGGTAACGCTTCCTATAAAGTAATCTTGCAAGTCACCCTTCGATGCCATAGCTTGAGGCCGAGTATCTGTTTACTCACATCCCCAAAACGAAATCGAAAGATGCAAAGACAATGCGATTGAACTTATCATCGTTACGAGCTCTCACTCGATTCATTCCTGCAATCACGCTGGCCTACTTTCTTCTTTATGGAAAAGTAGCGCTCGGTCAATGCACGGAAGCGACGAAAAATGCGGTTACCGTTTTTCTCTTCGACCTGAAATCCCCGGATATCTCTCAGGAACAGTTGAATAAGTTTTTGGACCGACTCACGTTCAAGTTGAACTCCGGCATCCGCCAGGATCTCAATCAGCGCGGATTATTGGGCAACCGGGGATTCAACGTGAAGTGGTGTTCCGGCACGCAGGTGAGCAGCGCCGAAGAAGCCATTTCCACCGGGAAAAAACTTCTTTCGCCCGGCGTCATGTGGGGCTTCATCGATCAGGGCGCAGGTCAATTGAAATCCGCGCTCAACCTCACATCGCTCATCGATAAGCCTTTGACCGGCCTTTCGAATATCGTTTACGGGAAAGAACCGCGGATGCTCGTTACCGATACCTATTTAGCATTCAGCGCATACATCGTCGGGAAGGATCACCTTCGCCGGGGCGATGCCGCGCTTGCTCGAAAGTGTTTCCTCTATGCGAAGGATCTCAAGGGCTTGCCGGACGTCCTCTCCACAGATATGAGCACGACACTGGCGAACATCGAGAAGAGCAATCTTGCAAAGCAACTCAAGCCGATTGGAGAGAAGAAATGAAACACTTCATCTCCACGTTGCTCGTTACCATTCTTCTGGCCGGAATGAGTTTCAGTCAGAAGCTCGGCCAGACATTTGTCCTCCCGCAAAATCGCCAGCAAGTGCTGGTCGTTGAGTTTGAATCCCCCGGTGAGATGTCCATCGGAAGAGTTCTCTCGCGGATATTTGCTCATCAAATCGCGCGCGAAGTTCGTCCGGGTGGAGGGGCTTCGTTCCTCAGCACGAGAAATCCTGACGACCGTATTTCGGAGCGACCGGAGAACGTCAATGCGTTCGGTCAGAAGCACAAAGCAGCCTTCGTCATGTGGGGCGAATTCTATGAAGAGGATGAGGGCTACTACGTCTATTCCTATCTCCGAATGGTCTCCCAGCAAGGATTCAACTCGAACAATCTTGCACTGAGCTATAACACGGGTGAGTCGGAGATTACCTCTTCTCTCCCTTCGTCGCAGACTAATTTCACACCTATCCTCTTCTTGACGAGTGAACTTCAACGCCTGAGCCAGATACTCGAAAGCCCGATGACGATTCGCATCAATCCGGAAGACGAAAGCCCTGAAGCCGGCAGACTCCTTCCATCGGATGACTACACGATCATCGACTTCCGTGGGGATTGGACGAAGGTCGTGGTCTCGGGAGCGATTACCGGTTGGATCAAGAATCCGATTTCATTGACCACGAGAGATAGTCTCGCACTATTTCCGATCACGCAATATCTCGTGGGATTGACTCAGTATGCCTCGGGAGAATTTCAACAATCTTCACAGACGTTCTCAGCTTTCACGAAGAGTTTCGGGA
>CAYUWG010000133.1:0-6541 GCA_964448285.1 uncultured Chromatiales bacterium | reverse complement strand
AGCATGTCCTGTAGGTTCAAATTCATGTTCGTCTCACGGATATCTGTGTCACAACACGTGGAATCTACAGAATCCTCCGTGGAATTCCTGCTCCAAATCCAGTAGGGCAACCATTTCTGGTTGCCAATTACATTGCGACCTAAGGTTACCGATCACTATTCGACCCGTTTGAACAACCATTCCTGGATGCCGATCAATACGTGTTGCCGCTACTCGATAAACGAATTCACAACGCGAGAAGAACCTACCGCAACAGCACCAACTGTTTCGCGCGCACACCATCCGGTGTCTCAACAGCGATACGATACACGCCGGGCGCCATACCGGCGAGCGACAGATTGACGAATGATTCAGATGCAGACACGGAGTGAACGCGAACGGTTCTTCCCAAGACATCGATGACTTTGACGCGGGAGTCATGCAGCGACGAGGAGAGACGAAGAGCGACAGTGCCGAGTGAGACGCTCACCGGATTCGGATACAGTTCGAAGTCGAAGCCCTTGCGGCTCCCGATGGCGAGCGATACTTCCTGTGAGTACTCCATACTCCCGTCATAGTCCCTCTGCCTGAGTCGATACCGGACGATTCCTGAGAAATCCTGCGGCAGCGATGCGTCGATAAAAGAATATTCTTGAGGTCGCGTCGTCGTACCGCTGCCTTCAACGAAGCCGATGGTTTCCCACGCGCCTTGCGTGCTACGCTCGATATCGAAGCCGTAGTTGTTCGATTCGGATTGCGTGCGCCAGTGCAGTATGACAGAGGCGCTATGCAATGAAGCGGTGAAGGACGTGAGTTCTACGGGGACGATTTCGATGGTGCTGTACAAACCCCAGTTCGTACCGGCAAGCATACGTCCGTTCGCATCCAGCACCAAAGCGTTAACATTCAGGTTGCTTAAGCCGTTGTTGAACGCCGTCCACGTATTGCCGCTATCGATGGATCGAAACACACCGGCTCCGTTGGTTGCAGCGAAGAGCAAACCGGGGTTGGGATTGAGGAGAGCATTGATCTGAAGGTTGGTCAGGCCGTTGTTGACCTGAGACCATGATGCGCCTGCGTTGGTAGAGCGATAAACACCCTTGTCCGTACTTCCGGCAAAGAAGAGAGAAGCGGACTCTTTGACGAAGGAGGTCATAGCAGTAGAGTCAGGGCCGAGATACGTCCAGTTCGTTCCATGGTCTGAAGAAGAGTAGATGCCCTTATTACCCACGCCGATATAGAGCATCGTGTCTTTCGTACCGGTGAGCGAGTACACCCATCCCACGGGACAAGGGACTCTGGTCGATGAATACCCGTTTTGCGTTGATTTGTATAGCGCCCCGCTACCCTGGTCCGCTAGAAAAAGACTGTTGTCAGGTAAACGAGTAATCCAACTTGTGCCACGGAAGTAATTCTTCCCATACGCAGAGACAAGCCATGTTTGTCCGGAATCCTTGGAGACATAAGACCCAAATAGCTCGGCAGCCATTATGTATCCTGAGTCTATGATGATAATATCTGTGAACCACGGAAGTCCATCTACATGCCTGACTATCCAGGACTTCCCATTGTTGGTTGTTGAGTAAATCTCTGTAATGCTGGCAAGAAAAGCACGCAATGAGTCACTTTGAGGAGAAATCCGTTTCACTACGATTTCCTCAGTCAAACCGTTGTCGTGAAAATTCCAGGTTACACCGCCGTCGAATGAACGAAACAGTCGAATTCGATTTGAAGCGTACAGTGCACTTCCAATTCGCTTTATAAAAAAGAATGTCTTTGGGTTTTCAAACCAATTTTTGTGGGACTTTTGGACATCAAGCCCCGTATCGCTCCATGAGATGCCGCCATCGGATGAACGCCACACTCCGCCATCTCGCGTACCGATAACGATAGTATTCGAATCAACTGCTGCAATGGATAGTACCTCGGGTAAAGCGCTCGATAGCAATTGCCACGTGACTCCGGAATCGCTGCTTCGGTAAAAATCCTTCCCGCCGGCAAAAAGCCATCGGCCATTTGTCGCAAATGCGTTAATCGCTGTCGTATCGAGGTTTGACGAAATCCAAATTGAGCCATTTTCTGATGTTACGCGGATACCCGAACCTGTACCCGCAAAACAAAGCGATCCAAGCGAGTAGAGGATGTTGACGTTTAACGCATGAACGACGGACCATGATTTACCTGTGTCAAGCGACCGGTAGATGCCGTGTGTTTTAGAACCGGCAAGGAGGATGCCGTTCGACATTTGAGCGAAGGTCGCAATGCGTCCGGAATCGAGATTGGTCGAAAGAAACGTCGAACCATGGTCGGTTGACCGTCGAATGCCGTACCATCCGCCGAATAGGATGGAGTTATCGTTCGCGAGAAACAGCGTCCCTGAATTGATCGATCCGATATTGCTCCATTGTGGCTCCGAAGGTGATCGTTTATAGAGCGCGTGTTGCGAGAGCAACAGGAGATCCGCATTGCCATTACGAATGATGTCATACGCACGAACCTGAAACGGCTCAACCGCTTGCCAACTGTTTTGGGCAAGAGCCTTACCGAAGAGCATGAATAGAATTAAGATGCAACACGTTCTCATCTTCATGCCTCCTACTTCAATACGAATAGTCTAAATGAAGCTTGTGTAAATCCAGTTTTTAGCACAAGATAATAAACACCAGATGCTAAAGTTCCGGCTTGCAGGAGAGATGAATGTATCCCCAATTGCATGTCACGGTTTACCAGGGTTTTTACTAAAGCGCCTTGCGAGTCGAATAGTCGGAGAGAGACAAACCCATCTTGCGGCACTTTGAAACGAACGATAGCTGTTGGATTTGCAGGATTTGGATAAACGTGGAGGAGTGGTTCATCGCGAGAAGTTCGTTGCCGTGTATCAGGAAATGAACGATTTTCTTGCTTCGGCATAGGCGGGAGACCGTCATTCCGATAAAGATTCCGGAGATTCTGTGCTGACGAAACAAGCGGATCAGGTGGCGCAACCGCATACATCACTCCGAGTATGCTGTCGGCTGTCGCTGTAAAGTTGAAATGGTAAAGATTGACGAAGAGCAACATTGTCCGAATATTTCGCAATTCCGAAGCGTCGGTAATGTTCGCATCAGCAAACCTGAGGAGACTATCCATGCGAACGTATTCATCCTGGTCATGTGCAAGGAACGATTGAATGTATGCAATGGAAGCTCTGATGTTGTCGTTCGAAGCGGACTTCGCGATTGCAAGATCGCGTAGAAGCGTGTCTATCTGTCCGTTCAAACGGTTCGGATCGAGAAAGTAAAGCTGTCTCGTTCCAGCAAGTGCAAGACGAAGGTCGTTGTCAGTTGTAAAGGGATCGTTCACGATCGATTCATAGATATTGTAAGCTTGACCATAATCACGATTGTAACAGAGATTGATCGCTACTCTCATGGATTCACTGATTCCACTGCCGGGTGAAAGCAACTGGCAATTGGAAGAATCCGGCGTTTGCCTGATGAATGAACCTGCCTGTGCTTGAAATAAGCCTGATGAATCCGGTGTCCATATATCACATTGGTAATAGCCTGCAGAGGAGTTTTCCGCCAATACGTGATAGATATTCGCCCCACCTTGCTGCGGATAAACTTTCGAGCTATTCCAACCACCCCAGATTTCTGTTATTCCTGCAACCCCCAATTCCGAAAGTGCGAAGCTATTCATCCGCAGTGAAATTTTATTCGAATCGAGTATATTCTTCGCATAATCCTGTGCAAAACGAGCGCTGACTAAACCGGATTCGCTTCGGATTCCGACGGGATTATAAGCGATGAAGTTATTGAAGACCCTGTAAAGAAAAGATTGCTCTACGAGGATTCCCGCATTGTCATCCGGTGCATCAAAACCATTTGACTCTACGATGTTGAACGCTATGGAATCATTACTGTTCGTATTCACTGCATGCCAGATGCCATGCCCGCTATTGTCGAAACAGGAGTTCCCGACGATATGAGCAGTGCCGTTTACCACACCGATACCGTACTCTGTATTTCCTGAAACCTGATTCGATGTTATTCGGGCTTCAGCTTGACATATCGCGATTCCTCTTAAGCCGTTACTAACGACGTTGCTATCGATGTCTGCTGTGCCAACAAGATTGTTGATCTCGATACCGGAAGTACTATAATCGGAAACCAATGATTTCCTGATAGATGCATAGGCATTTTGTCCCGTTACATAGACTCCATACACGACGTTTTGAATCTGACACTCTTCGAGCAAAGCCGAAGAAGAATTGATGTTCACACCTCCACTGTCTGACCCGTATATTTCTGAGTTCCTTAACTCTATAGAGGAGTTAGACTGAACTGTCAAGGGCCATAGAGCTTTTTCTATCAGTGCATGTCGAATATCGGCATGACCACCATTCCGTATCTCAATCCCTCCCCAACGCCCGGTCCATTTCCAGGGTTCAATTTGCTCGTCATTTCTGAGGCTGCTGAAAAGTATCTTCTCAGACTCATGTCCCTCGACGATGAGGTTTCCTTCCACGATGATCTTCGTTCGTTGAATCTCGTAGGGATTTTCATAATTTCTCGTTGCAAAGCGCACGTGTGTACGATAGACGCCATTAACCAGCGTGTCGAGCTTTATTCTCAGTGTCGCTCCCTGTTGAACTGTGATCGTTTTCGCAACGTAAATGGGTCCGGAGAGCGTAGTATCTGATGTGATATCATTCTCTAGTTTTGTCGATATCGCTTGATATGCATCCAGAGCGCCTCTACCGAGTTTTGAAATGGATGTATCTGCGCTCCACAATGTGTCACGTAAAGGATTGCATGATTGCAGTAATTTTTCTCTGATCTGAGCGCCAGTCATTTGGGGATTAAGACTTTTTACCAGAGCAGCGACAGCAGCTACGGTTGGTGTGGAAAATGATGTTCCACTCCCATGTCCACCGTATCCGCAGAGCGTAACATCCTTGCCCGAAAGTGCTGCAGTACTCCCTTTGCTTCCGTTGAAAGTTGAAACAGCGATGCCGTTTTGCGAGCTAGGATATTGGTCGGTTCCATAATTACCGAAACCATTAACAAACAACATGCCTGTTTGTTGAAATGCTTCCTCAGCAGCGTCTCGAACAATTTCATATCCTAAAGCAACAAGATAACTTTCCGTGCCAATAACGTATGCAGAATCATTGAAAATTTTCAACGATCTCGAATAGGCAAAAGCACCCCTATTAGCCGCATCAAATATTGCTTCTGCTGACCAAGAGCCAATCGCATTAGTATAATATGGTATTATCTTTGTTCCTGGAGCAAAACCGATTTCCCCGCTGAGTGAGTTTCCGTGCCATGTCCCTGTTGTATCGTGCCTTGCTGTGATCAATTTCGCGCATACAGTTCCGTGTGCATCATTAAGGCCTCCAGTCCAAGTGTCCAGTGGCTTTATCAAAGAATCACAAAAACTCCACAAAAGTTGACAAGTATCAGGAGGTGGTACACACCTGTTCTTACAGATCAAGCTGTCTAACCGTTTTCGAAAGTTATAGCCTAATAGTATATTACCAAATAGCTCTTGGTCGATCGGTCCACTCGTTATATCATTTGGCACGCAGTAAATAAATCCGCCGTCCACCGCAATGATAAGATTTGTATCGCCTTTCGTAAACTCCCAAGCTTCAACAATGCTCATGTCCCCGTCATCGTAAAGGTTCTCATGTCTGATCCAGTCCCAGTTTAGGCGTTCACCTTCCATTGCGTATGAACTGTCATGGTATTGAAACCCACCGAGGTACACAGGTTGGTTCCATCTGTAGTCGTAATAAACTCTGTCCACGAATGGCTTGTTCTTCAATGCGTTGTACTTGGCAACGATGTTATGTGAAGTGTCGAAGTCGAGAACCACGAACCGTGTGAACGGCGTGTTAGGTTTGCTGTGGAGATAGCGGTACTTATTAATTCCTTGCTGTTGGAGTGAGTTACGAATGTTCGCCGCACTTTGAGGCAAGTTGGGTTCGCTTCGGATGAGTCTCCCAAATGGCACAACAGCACTGTCCTTCAATCGAACAATCAGCCGCCCATTGATGATGAAGGCGCTGTCACGTTTCTGAGGGGCTATGGGGGATGGGTTTAAGACTGCGGTTGAAGTAATCAAGACATGAGATAGAGGAGATTTACCAAGCGGTGTTATCCCCGATTCTGTTTTCAAAACAGCGCTTTTTGAGTGCGCAAAGTTGGCCGTGAGGCAAAAAGCAAACACAAGTATCGTGAAGTTGAAGAGCTTGCTGGATGTTTGCGGTGCAAAAACCAATGAAACGATGCCCATTTTCTTGTCTCCTCTTTTTCTTGTTTTTGAGTTCTCTTGCGAACTTGGTAAAGTTCAATTCAACCTTAGCAAAAAGAAGCGATAAAGTCAATACACTCATTGATTTTTTTTCACGATTAGTTTGATTTCGATTCAGTGGCCCGCGATGCGGTTCTATTCTATCCCACAGCTTGCCGTATATTTGAAGTCCTATTGAGCCGATATGCCCTTACCTGAGGAAACGAAAACACGAAGATGCGTCCACGACCCGCTGAAGGAGTTCATGGCGCACTACGCC
>CAYUWG010000132.1:0-6572 GCA_964448285.1 uncultured Chromatiales bacterium | reverse complement strand
CCACCGACACTCCGTTCCACCGACACTCCGTGCATCCGTCCCACCGTCCCAGTTACGAGCTAACAGCTACGAGCCATCAGCCAACTCATCGCAAATCAGTTGAAAGAACATAGCGCAGGATGCGATTATTCCCTGTATCTGCGATGTACAGTGTGCGGTCGAAGAACGCGACGCCTTCCGGATTATTGAAATGCGTCGCACCGCCAAACGCCTGCGTGAGAAAACCCGAGCGGCTGAATTTGAAAAGACTATCCAGCCCGGCATCTATCACGAAGATGTTTCCATCTCTATCGAGGGTTACGTCCTCGGGTTGGCGGAAGAGATTGACGCGGAGAAAGTCGAGATCACCGTCATGCGTGGGCGTGTAGTACGACTCCCAGAGCGTCACGTCGCCTACGGTTCGAAACGTCATCCACTGCGTTTTGAAAAGCGACTTGCTGCCCTTCTGTGTAAAAATGAAATCCGTCGAGAAACGCGGAAGCGTCGTGATGCTCGTCGGCTGTGTGATCGTTCCAAGCCCGGTTCCGTCAGCGCTGAGATTTGGCCAGAGCGAACGCGGCGTCAGTCGGTCATTCTTGTCGAAATACAGTACCGCATCATCCGGGGCGATGATGCTCGTGTTACTCGGACCTGTGCGAGTGACGTAGTAACTGTTATCACCGAGCACTGCGACACCGGTGAAGCGCCTGTTTGTATTGACCGGATCGAAATACACCCGCCGAACCGCCGCTGAGCTGATCGCATGTCCGGAGCCGAACATGTCAATTTTATAGAGCGCACCGAAGGTCACGCTCTGTCCACCGATTGTCGTATCGAACTCTCCACAGACAAGGAGATTCATTCGATAGTCCTGTGCGATGGCAACAGGGTTGTCGATCGTCCGCGAAGCACCGATAACATTTCCCGCGATGTCCAGCATGACGATACGGTTATTGCCTGCATCGGCAACATAGATGAATGGCTCGAATCCGACGTGCACGTCCTTCGGTTGGTTGAAACCCGTCCATAGAGGTTGCTGAAGGACGTATGTCGTATCACCGAACG
The DNA here is from genome assembly GCA_964448285.1 of uncultured Chromatiales bacterium. Lineage (GTDB taxonomy): Bacteria > Bacteroidota > Ignavibacteria > SZUA-365 > SZUA-365 > CAYUWG01. The sequence continues at coordinate 5,528 of CAYUWG010000132.1, read as the reverse complement.
TATCCGTGGGCTTGGTTGCGCCGAGATCATCGAGCGTGAAAGTATCGCTACACCCTGTAATCGTGAGAACGAGCAAATTCAGTTGTAAAAACGAAGAATGGAATAGAGACAGTGCCGTTTTCATATTTGATTCATCGTTGAAATAGGATTAACAGAAACAACCTCATTCATTCTCTTTCAATTGTCCGAAGAGAGGAACATTCCAGCGAGCTGACATTTGTACCACGCTGCTGCTGTAAAGGTAGAATGTAGGATAATGCTTATCCAGATTCATCGCCTTGTTCGTTGCACTAACCATAAGCAGAGCGTTCGAGCTTGGTTGCCACGCCAAACCGACTTCGTAAAAAGGGTACCAGAAAGGACTCGTGCCCGATGCATGAATCCGGTTGATATCGAGATCGATCTTCAATGCGAGATCGAGAGGGAGTTTCAATGTGGATTGCAATTGCAGTGTCAATCCACCGACATCGTGGGATTGGTATTCGGTGAATACAGCCCATTGACTGAATGGCCGATGAAACAATCGCAACGGATAGAGATAAGGTCCAATCATATTTTTATACAACGTTTTCTTTGGGTCACGATAATAGACCCAATCATTCCGATATCCTTCGTTAAATTCTGCATCATATGATCGGTATTCAAAGCGACCCTTAAGGCTGAATAGATTCGTTACCCATCGTGATTCCCCACCTACCAACAGACCAAAGTTTCTTCCATCAGCTTCATATCGTTTACCGAACTCGGAGTAGAAACGATGATCCTGAGAACCTATCGCGAGTCCAACGGTGGCGCCGTATATATCATCGAAACGAAACGACCCCGGGAGATACCAGTACATGCTTCCATGAGTTGAAAGAAAGATGTCAGGGAGTATTTCAATATCCCGAAAGGAAAATATAAAATGATCAGCGTCGTTGATTCCCAACCCGTTACCAAACTCTGCATCACCGATCTTCTGATATTCGAAACGGATATTTCGCCATTGCACGCTATACGAAGAACCTTGTACATCGATGTTGTAGAACATCAAGCCGTTTCCGACACGAAGGTTGTCATAATTACCGATAGAAGCATGGAGAATAAAACGCTCATTCCACAATGTGACTGAAGTGTCAATGAATAGATTCATGCGTGGATAAATCACAATCGCATCGGTGGAATAAACACCATACGACGCGCCACGATGTTCTGCCGTGATCGTTGCGTTGAGTTTAAGTCCGGCTATGACAGTACCGTGGAATGCAAAATCCAAATAGGTGGCGCCATGCATGAGCGGATTATCCGTAATGGAGTTGCCTTGCAAACGCCACAGATTTTGTACTTCAGGATCTGAATCACGGCGTGGGAGCAACAGGGGTGGTATTCGTACGCTCTGCTTGATATTCCCCGTTTGATAGAGAAAGGCTCCTTCGAGATGAATGCAGGTTTCGCAGTGCTCGTCCTGTATTTCACTCTGGCCGAAGACAGAGGATGATTTCATGAGAAGAAGAAATAATATGAGGCAGAATTTCATATTACTCGACGTCATGTCGGACTTAAACTGCAATCTGGATTCATTCTCATCAAAACTCCATCGTCACGGAAATCCGATGTACACCTCCCAAACGGCCGAACTCGGAGAATCCGTAATCCACGGTGCCCCTCGCGAAGTCCATGTTCGCTGTGAATCCTGCGCCCGCGGTCAGGCTTTCTTCATCGACGTTGATTTTATATCCCGCACGGATATGAAAAAGACGGCTCCAGGAATACTCGGCGCCGAGCGCGAGGTTCTCGCTGTTGTCGTTCGGGTGATTGAGCTGAACAGCGGTCGTCAGGCGATGCATGTCGGTTTCGATCGGTTCGAACGCGAAACCGATCTTGAACAACGTCGGTGGTGAAAACTCCTGGAATGAACGCACAGTGTTTCCGTCGTTCAAGCGAACCTCCCCTTCCGGACTGACGTTGCCGCCAAAATTCGAGACCGTTACGGAGAAGCGCGTCGAGCCGAGACCCGTGCGATAGTATGTCCCAATGTCGATCATGAACGCACGGGTTTTCAACACGTCGATGGTTTCCTCAACGTAGCGGACGGTGGCGCCGAAAGAGAACTGCGCAGTCAACGCGCGGGCGTAAGTCAAACCGATTGCGACGTCGCCGAATGAGAAATATCTGCCGGTTCCGAACGGCTGCGTTTCCGTCGTGATCTCCATATCGCCGGTGTGCAGCGACGTGAAGGAAAGCCCAACCGCATCTTCATTCGTGAGATGAACGACGGCGCCTGCAAATTCATGCTGAAGATCGACAAGCCACGACGTGTGCGAGAAATGCACCTGATTCTCCGCGAACTGTACGATGCCTGCGGGATTGTAATGTAACGCCGTCGCATCGTCAGCGATTGAAACGAATGCCTCAGCCATCGCTGCAGCCCGCGCACCGGCGCCGATCTTCAGAAACTGTAACGACGAAATCCCTGCACGCTGACCGCCGAGAAGCGGGATCAACTGTGCTGATGAGTTTTGCCCGATAAAGCACAAGACGAGTCCGATAAGAACGCTCTTCATCAAGTTATTGGGATCTGTTTTGTGGGGGTGGTTTCGCTTGTCTCTTCTCATCTGAACTGCATGAATATAGGGACTCACCTGAAACAATGCATCCGGACATCATAGCGTTCGATACCGTGATGCCGTTCACCCCAAGGCTCATGTACGATTGGATCGTAGAACGTGAGCGAAGCGTGATAGATGGATCGAGCTCATCAAGCGGTGGCTACCTTCTGAGCTTTCGTGAGACGGATGAAATCATCGCAGTACAGTTTCATGTTCGAACGTTTCACTCTATATTCCCAGTGCCACATTGAGCGGTTACCATGCGAAAAATCTTTCTTCTTACGGCTCTGTTTTTCCCCTCCTTTTTCATACTCGCACAGGATGACGAGAATCTTCGAAGGGATGCTTATGGGCTGTACGGCCATTTCAATCTCAACTATCATTCGGCTGCCTTTCAGAAGCTTCCGGGAGTCCCCAACTGCTGTCCCAATTTCGAGAGCGGCGATGGGAATGGTTTCGCCATCGGCCTTCTCTACGACCTCCCGCTGGAGGAAGCCCTTGTACTGTCCCTTCGACTGTCGTACTCGACGTATAGCGCGCTGCTCATCGAACCGGAAAACATCCTTGTCAGCGTGAACGGCTCCGGTGTGCCTGGGGTGTTCGAACATCGACTCGATGCAACGCTCGCATCCATTGGCGTTGAGCCGCTCGTCGATTACCGTGTGTGGGAGAAGCTTTCGCTCCTTGGTGGAATTCGACTCGCTTCCGTCATCAGCAAGGACTACGATCAGAGGGAGGTCATCATCCAGCCTTCCGATCGGGGCGTGTTCACCGATACGAATACGCGAACTCGCAACGCGCTGAGCGGTGAAATTCCGGATGCTGCACCGGTTGACGTGGCGTTGCTCGGCGGGATTTCTTATGAGTTACCTCTCAACTCCGATGCAACGGTGCTTGCCGCACCTGAAGCGCTGTTTTCTCTCGGACTGCTAAATATCGTCGATGGGCTGAGTTGGAAATCCAACTCCATACGACTCGGTGTTGCGATCAAGTACTCGCCGAAGGAAGCGCCTCCCGCACCGCCGCCGCCGCCACCACCACCTCCGCCGCCACCCCCGCCCCCACCGGCGTTGTCGGGTACTCTGAATGCCGTCGGAGTGAATGAGGAAGGGAAAGAACTTCCGATCGTCGGAATAAAGGTCGAAGAGTTCATCACGACGGAAATGAAGCCGCTGTTGAACTATGTGTTCTTTGATGAGAACGCCGCGAGTCTTCCCTTGCGCTATCGCCAGATCACGAAGGATGAATCGGCACAGTTCAATATCGACAAGCTTGAGGACAAGGAGACGCTGCCGACGTATTACCACGTTCTGAATATCATCGGCAAGCGCCTGCGCGATTATCCGAATGCGATGCTGAACATTACCGGATGCAACGCCGACGTCGCCGGCGAGAAGGGCAACACCGCACTATCCAGGCAGCGCGCGGAAACGGTTCGCAATTACCTTCGCGACGTATGGAGCATCTCGCCGAATCGCCTCAACGTGCAGGCACGCAATCTTCCCGAGCGCGCATCGAACATCAACGAACCGGACGGCGTGGGAGAGAATCGACGAGTGGAAATGACATCGACGACGCCTGAGATTCTCGATCCCGTGATGATCAACGATACGATGCGCGTCGTCACGCCGCCGGTTCTGCGCCTTACGCCCGTCGTCACGGCACAGGCGGGATTGGTGAACTGGAACGTTGACGTGAAACAGGGCACGCGGACATTGAAGGAATTTTCCGGCACGACGGAATTGCCGAATCGTTTGGATTGGCGCATCGACGAGACGCGCACCTCCATCCCAACGACGAACGAACCGCTGCAGTACGCCATGACGCTCTATGATGGAGCGAATCAAACCTTTACGACGCAAAAGGAAAGCATCCCCGTCGAGCAGATCACGATCCAGCGGAAAAGGACGGAACGCATCGCCGATAAGGAGATCGACCGTTACAACCTTATCCTCTTCGAATACGGCTCGAACGAAATCAAAGGACAGAACAAGCGCATCGCGGATTTCATCCGTCAGCGTATCGCTCCGAATGCAACGATCTCGATCACCGGGTACACTGATCGTATCGGTGAAGCAGAGTTCAATCAGAAACTCTCGGAAGAGCGGGCAAAATCCACGGCAACCTATTTGGCTCTTCCCAATGTGTCCGCTCGCGGCGTCGGCGAGACGAACATGTACGATAACGACCTTCCGGAAGGACGGTTCTATTGCAGAACGGTGACGGTCGTTGTGGAAACGCCTGTCTCACGGTAAGTGTCGCGCCCAGGCAAAGACGCCTGCGCTGTTATTTCGAAGTCGCTCAGATGTATTGTTCGGCGAGTTCAAGCCCAAGGCCGGGTCGAACGATTGACGGATAGTCATCGGTAAGGTCGATCATCGTCGATACATCGCTGTTGTATGCCGAGGAAAAATCCGACTCCGTTTCAACGATGATATCAACCAGCGGATCGAACAGGAGAAAGAGATCTTCGATATCCTCGACGCTGTCACGGTTCGGAAGCTTTGCGGACATGGAGATCAGCGGATTACCGAGTTCGCGGATGAGCGTTTGGCAGATGATGTTGTTGGGTATGCGAATGCCCGTTGTTTTCCTTTTGGGATTGAGAACGAGTTTCGGAACCTGCTTGGATGCGGGGAGGAGAAACGTGTACGGTCCCGGTGCGAGCCGCCTGAGGATTTGATAGGCGCTGTCGGAAATATGTGCGTACTCCGATACGGAGGAAAGTGAATCCGCGATGAACGTCAATGGCTTATCGAGCGGAAGTTTGCGAATGGAACGGATGCGCTCCTGTCCTTCCTTCGATAGGAGATCGCAACCGATTGCGTACACCGTATCGGTCGGATAGAGCATGACGGCATTCTGATGCAACGCATCGACGATTATATTGATTGTCCGCACCTGCGGATTTTCTGCATGAAGTGTGTAACGATCAGCCAT
>CAYUWG010000131.1:0-6672 GCA_964448285.1 uncultured Chromatiales bacterium | reverse complement strand
CGCGTAGGGCCGAGGTCCCCTTGTTTTTCACGGTGAATTTCGAGAACAGAACGTCGTTGATTCCCAGATTGGAGTAGTCGTTCACTTCATGGATAACCTCGATGTTGAGCTTTCTCGCTGCTGCTGCGTTCGCGTCCGAGAATCTGCTGAATGCCTTCGCTCGTGCACCACCCACGTTTTGTGAAATCGTCACAGGGTCGATTATCGCGAAGTCATCGATCCGATTAAGAAAATCCGTCGAGGTACGTCCATTATCCACGATGTGCTGCTCATCGACACCGATCATCGCAGTTCCCAAGAAGAGTTGAAGATCCGTGGCTCCAAGCTTCATGATTTCGCCCAGTGTGTTCGTCGGATAATCCTTGAAACCGAGCATTCCGTTTGCTTGGATGGTCATCGAAAGCTGGTTGCTTTGCATCGTCCTGTAAGAAGGATTCACCGGCACATCAACGAAATCGAAATCCTCATACGAGCCGCTTTGAATATCGACGCGAAAGACGACTCGCGCGTCGTAGTTTGAAGACGGTTCAACAATGAACGTGAACGGCTCGCTGCCGTTCGAGCCTGTCCCATTTGCGCGTATCGCGCCTATGGTGACAGCATCTTTCGTGAGGGAGATATTTCCGGAGTTGATGATCGGCACGACAGTCAGCGTGACCGGCTGTCCCGTGTCGTCGAGATAATTCTGCAGCGTAAGAACAAGCTCTATACTCTCCCCGACGTCAAAGCGTTTGTCGTTGTTCTGATCCCGAAACTGTGCACCCGTCACACGCAAGGAAGGAGTTGCCGGATCCGAGATGGCACGATAGGCATTGATGCGCCCTTTCCCGGCATACTTCACACGCGTCGGATTCTTTGCATCGATGTTATCGCACGTCACTCGGATACGCTCGCGGATTTGCGCTTCCGAGTATTGGGTGAAATGTGATGCGACCAATCCGGCAAGCCCCGAAACGATCGGCGCCGCTGCCGAGGTTGCACCGAAGCCCGAATAACCGCCATTGATGTTTGTCGTCAGCGCACCGTCACCGGGAGAAATCACATCGATCGGAGGGCCATAGCCGGAAGCGTTCGAGATAACATCCTGCGCGTTCGCGACTCCTGCACTCAGCACACCATCGTAGGCTGCCGGATAAAATGGCGTCGTACCACCATGATTCCCCGCTCCACCGACAACGACCATTCCCCTGCTGCGAACGAGGTTAATTACATCCTGTCCGGATTGACTGAAGCCGAAACCTCCCCAGCTTGCATTGAATATCTTCGCACCCATGCGCGATGCGTAATCCATCGCCTGATATCCGAATGGAAGATTACCTCCCGCATCCGCACCGATTTTCATCGGCAGCAATTTGCACCTGTTGCCTATCGAGGCAATGCCGAAACGGTTATCCGTGACTGCTCCGGCAAGCCCTGCGACAGCCGTACCGTGTCCCCCGGAAGTTGAACGCGTATCGTTATCAGGTGAGTTGTTGTCCGCACCGGCGAAGTCCCATCCATGCCAGTCGTCGATGAAGCCATTGTTATCGTCATCGACGCCATTCGTCCGTTTGTCGCGGCCCAAACCGTCGGTGCCTGATTCACCGGGATTGCTCCAGATGTTCGCTTGCAAATCCGGGTGGTCCCATTTCACGTCCGTATCAGCAATGCCGATAACGACCGATGTGCTTCCTTGTGTAACGTCCCAGGCTTCTTCCGCTTTGATCGTTTTCAGGAAAGCCTGCGACTCAAAGAGTGAATCATTCGGTGTGAGCGTTCCTCCAAGCGGCTTGTGGAGAATCCACGGCTCCGCGTATTCGATACCGGGTAGTTGCGCCATCTCTCTCGCTACCGTCCAGGGTGATTTTCCCGAGGAGTACTCTACGCAGCGAATGCGGGATACCTCCTGTTCGTACTTGTGAACGAGTTCTCGCTTCGCGTAATCCGAAAAGCGCTCCGCCGTCGATGCATGGTTCGTGATGAAAGGTAAAACCTTCGTCGCGCCGATTGAGACAAGGTAATCATCGATGCTTGCGCCCGAAGCCGGCGCCAACATCTCGGCTTGCTTCATTTTGAAGACAATCACGTTGGGTCGAATCTCGATTTCCTGTGATTGCACGGATTGAAAGAGGACAGTGATGACGAAGAAAAGTGTAGAAAGCCTGCTCATATGCGATACAATTGTTGTTGGGATTTCATTGAAAAAAGATACTCCCGCTACCATGAAGTTCCAATCACGATTGCGTCTTCGTTTTACGGATTTGCTCCAAGTTGCAGGAGAACATTATCCGCGTTCATCGTCCGCTCGATCGTCAGAATCGATAGCGTATCCTTCAACAGCAAGCAATTCCTTCGAAGACTCGCAGCAAGAGAATCACGCAGGAGAACCCGCACGTGTTTGTCGGGAATTTGCAGCCAGGCGCGCTGCCGGAACATGTTCCATAGCGAGCCCTTTACGGACGCCGGACTTACATTGGGCTTCACCGCATCCGAAAGCGCGTTGCGGATGAGACGCTCTGCTCGTGTTGTTGTCGTTGAGTCGAAGTTCTCGAAATTCACGCGAGCAACGGTGTGTGACGCATCGAAGTGTTCACTCCTGCCTGCGAATCGTTCTTTGAATTTTCCGAACACTTCGACGTGGATATTTTTCGCAGAACGATTGAAACCGGCATCATTCAATGTGTAAATCAAACCCTGGCAAAACTCTTTTGGAAGGTTGGTTTCAACGAGCCGAAGACCGGCTGAAAGGAGTAATTCACCCGTCAAGCCCTCAGCCTTCCTCAACACCATCGGAAGCGCGCGTTTGAGAAACAACGCTTGATTGTAAGCCCGATCGTGATCGCCATGCTGGAAACCCTTTCTCATGCGCAACGCCTGTAGTTCCATCATCGGATCGTCGTAGCCGAGTAGTTCGAGCACGCCAATAGCTTGCGAAAATCCGACCTCGACGAAGTACGGAATGTCGGTCTTCCGAACCATCGTTCTGACAGCTTTGATCAATGCTTCCCTTCCCCGTGCGGAGCGCACATGGGAGATGATGTTGCTTGACGGATTCTCGTAGCCGAGTCGATAGGGCGTCCCTCGCGGAATCGCCGTGATCGTAATAGACGGAGTCTCAAGGTCGAGCGAAAAAAGGTGGATGGCATCGGCACGACCGCGCGATTTTCCCATCCGGGTATCGAGACCGATGAGCAAAATGTTTACATAGCTCTGCAGCGGCTTCGGCTGAACGTCACGACTTGCCGCGATTACTTTAACGGTATCCACACTTCGACGCAGGATAGGGAGCGTGAGCGTATCATCAGTCACGCTTTCAAGGGTTTGCTTGACAGACTTCTCAACCTTTGCAAGAAAACTCCGCTTCATGACGTCCCTTCGTTTCGGCAAGGCGGTTTCAAACGTCGCGTTGATTCCATCTGCAACTCCTTCTGTTGCGCCGGCAACGAGGCGCTCGCCGACAGCTACGGGAGGCGGCGGGGTATATTCGATCGGGCTGTATTCCGAGAGCATTTCCCAACCGAAGAAAAAGCCGATAACCACAATGGTGCTGACGAGAGTCCTCTTCAGAAAAATCCTTTTCCGAATTCTGCGCAATGCCTGATGTCGCTCAATGCGATTCATGTGAGCGTGTTGTCGGTGTTTTTATCGAATGATCGTTTGCGAGTGAGCGTCGCAAACGGAATACACGTTATTCCTGACCGTGGTAAGTCAGCTCTTGTCCCGGTTGAAGCACTCCTTCGAGTCGATTCCACTTGTTGAGATCTTTAACGGATACTCCAAGCTTCCGGGAAATAGAGTAGAGATTATCGCCTTTCTCGACGACATACCGTTTCACCACTTCTGCTTTCATTTCTTCAAGCGGCCTTTCCACCGATTCAGATTTCATCACGAGCGATTGACCAGCTTGCACGCGGTCTTCGGTGAGTCCATTCCATTTCATCAGGTCGCCCACAGTTACGCCGTACTGCTTCGCAATTCCCCAAAGGCTTTCGCCTTTTCCCACAATGTGGCGCTCCGGTTTCACTGAATCTGACGTTTGTTCTCCGACTTCTTTCTGAGCAATCGTATTGGAATCCTTTGCGATCGTGTTCGATGCTTGCGGCGCGGCCAGCCTAAGGATTTGTCCTGCCTTGAGTGATTCGCTCGAAAGGTTATTCCACCGTTTGATGTCCGACGGAGAAAATCCGTATCGCTCTGAGATGCTCCACAGCGTTTCTCCCTTTGCAACCTTGTGTTCGCGAGGGATTTCGCCTGCTGATGGAGAAGTCTTTGATAGATTGTCAGCATCAGTCGTGACTACACTCGTTGTTTTCGAAGTCTGCGTTGCCGCTTGTTGATTCTGTGCTTCGACCTTTGTCGGTGTGGTATTCCTACTCAACACTGATGAATCTTTCTCACTTTCCGTTGAGAGCGTAGAACTCTTTTTGTCCTTTGGCTTTTCCTGAGCGTCATAAACAGGCTTTCCCGCGATCGTCGTAACCGGACGATAGATCTTCAACACTTTTCCCGACCGCACCTGATTCGATCTCATGCGGTTCCATCGTTTAATGTTATCCATCGTCACACCAAAGACCCCAGCAATACTGGCCAGCGTTTCCCCCTGCTGTACGCGATAGCGCTCAAGGCGGGTGATCTCCGGACTTGCGGCTTTCGCCTTGACGATCGGATGAATCTGCTGTTCACTATTCTCGGCTACTGTCACTGGAGGCTCTGTAAGATTCTCTTCCTCGCCCGGTCGAACCCAAATCTTCAGTTCCGTTCCGGCAAGGAGACGGTCCTCAGATTTCATCGAATTCCATGTAATCAAGTCACTAACCGTGACGTTAAAACGACGGGCTATCCCCCCCAAGGTCATTCCGGATTCGACAAGGTACGTTTGCAGTTCCCGGCCTTTCGTTCTTTTCAACGGGTCACTTTCGTCTGAGGAGCCCCCCTTCATATTGTCCATAGCCGTTGCAAGGGAGACAGTGTTGACTGCATCAACTTTCGGAACTCTCAGCAACTCGCCAACGACAAGTTTCCTTGGGCGGCTCATTTCATTTGCACGAAGAATATCTTCATCGCTAACGGCGTAGAGCTTCGCGACACGGTGGACTGTTTCTCCGCGACGGACTTTATGAACGACCATCTCCGGGCGTCGAACCGGCGTCAGACTTGTGAGATTAGAGGCAAAGGTCTCTTTACGACCTTTCGGAACTTTGATCTCAAAACCCTTGACGTCGGGCGGCGTGTTCGACTGGAGGATATGAGGATTGTAAAGCGTGAATTCCTCTTGAGAAATTCCAACGCACTCGGCAAGGTCGGCAATGGCGTAACTGTTATCGATGCGAACGACATCATGCTCAAGCGGACCGAGGAATCGGAGTTCGGAAAAATCATACGCTTCCTGATTCAACGCGATGATCGAGGCGGCGATGTAGCGGGGGACGTATTCCTGGGTTTCGGAGGGAAGATACTGGCGAATATCCCAATAACTCGGTTTCTCCTTCGGGCTGCGTTTGATTGCCCTGTCGATTCGTCCAGCACCTGCATTGTAGGCAGCAAGCGCAAGATGCCAGTCGTCGTATCGGTTGAAAAGGTCCCTCAAGTGACGTGCTGCTGCTCTTGTCGCCTTCTCCGGATCGCGGCGATCATCGAAATACCAATCCCCACGGAGGCCATACATCTCACCTGTCGATTTGAGGAATTGCCAGAGTCCGACACACTTCGCCCACGAACGTGCAATGGGATTGACTCCGCTTTCGATCATCGTCAGGAAGATGATCTCATCGGGCATTCCTTCCTCTTTCAAGATCGGACGCATGATCGGAAAGTAACGGGTGGAGCGCTCCAACCATTTCTCGAAGTGCGACCGAACCTTGGTCGAGAAATACACGATGTTGCGTTCTACGTCTTCGTTGATCGGCAATGGAATCGTTGTCGGCGGAGGTTCTTTGAATGACAATGTTGGAAGAGCTATTTCCTCTTGCTGTGCGCTTTGTTCAAGAGGTTCAACTTCTGCGATCAAACTCTGCGGCAATTGCCACTGACTTAACGGATCGCACCGCTTCGATATCGAAACGAGGTTCTGAAGCAATTCATTGAAGTCCGTGGTTACATCACGATTCGGAAATGCAGTAAGTCTCTCCAAACGGCTGGCTGCCAATATGCACTGATCGAGTGCGCTGATCGTGTCTTTGTTCAGAAGTGCTTTATTCGCAAGAACGATGTGGAGTCGTGCCCGGTCGAGAAGGGGTTCCAAGTCGACAAGATTCACATCCGGCACTAGCGTGATACTTTCTATGTCGAACGCTGGTCTCGGAAGCAAAGGCTCGTTGGCTGGATTGATGGAACCGGATGACGGTGAGGGATTCTCCTGAATCTGGATGGTCTCTTTCTGAGAAGAACATCCGACGAGAAGAAGGACAACCAGAAAGGGCAAGATTGAAACTGCCAATCGTCGCCGCCGAAATGCGGGAGTGATCGTGTTAAATTCGTGGCGGTTTTGATTCATTCTTTTGCTTTCACGCAAGTGATGGATACGACTACTGGCAGAACGCTCTGCCTTGGGTGGGTAACCTAAGACATGAACTTCAGAAAAACAATGAAGTGGAAGACTGCAAGTGTAAGTTTTTCAACAGGCTTCAGTCCAACTCCAGCACGCAATCCAAAATGAATGAACCGAGCTACTCTTTCTTCTCGAACACTAACATC
>CAYUWG010000130.1:0-6676 GCA_964448285.1 uncultured Chromatiales bacterium | reverse complement strand
TTGAGGATCATCTCTCCATCTAAGACGAGGACGAGCCGTAGCACACCGTGAGTCGATGGATGTTGTGGGCCGAGGTTCAGGACAAGTTCGTCGGTCTTCAGCCGGCCGGATTCGATTTGTTCGATTATGTCTTCCGTGAGATCGTACATGCGAAAACTCAGTAGGGTACTTTCATGCCGTTGTAAAATTCCTGAACCTGATAGTCCTTGCGCAACGGCCACCCATCCCAATCTTCCGGACAGAGTATGCGTCGTAAATCGGGATGCCCGTCGAATACGATTCCGAACATGTCGTACGCTTCGCGCTCATGCCAATCCGCCGTGCGCCAGATGCGTGCGACAGATTGCACCGAGGGATTTTCGACAGACACGATCACCTTCAGAGTCAGTTTGTGACTGTGTTCGATCGAATCGAGATGATAGACGACGCCTAACTTTCCGTCACCGTAATCCATCCCGCTCAAACACATGAGCCACTCGAACGAGTACTCTCGCGCATCGCGCAATTGATGGCAGATATCCTGAATCGCATTCGCCGGAACGATGATGCATGGAACCGCTTCATCGAATGTCAACGAATATTCAGGGAAGGTTTCTGTGAGTTGTTTAAAAATGACATCTGGTGCAAGTGACATGAGGCGTTCCCGTTCAGGCAGTTTCCAACTTCGCATTTTGGTTCTGTGTCAGCGTAAACGCACGCACTTTTTCCTGAAGACGCATCCAGCCTTCGAGAAGCGCTTCCGGCCTTGGAGGACAACCCGGGATGTACACATCGACGGGGATGACGCGGTCAACACCTTTCAAAACGTGATAGCCATGTTCCCAGTACGGACCTCCGCAGTTCGAACAGCTTCCCATTGAAACGACATATCGCGGCTCCGCCATTTGTTCGTACAAGCGCTTGACTCGTGATGCCATCTTGATCGTAACGGTACCGGCGACGATCATGACATCGCATTGTCTCGGGCTGGGTCTTGGAATCACACCAAAGCGCATGATGTCGTAATGCGACGCGGCGGCGGCCATCATTTCGATAGCGCAGCAGGCCAAACCGAACGACATCTGCCACAATGAACAAAGCCGTGCCCAATTCAGAACTCCCTCGACGGACGTGAGGATAACGTTGGATTCTTCAAACTGCTGGCTGAGAAGTCCCATGCATTTGTCTTTCAGGTTTGTTCGACAACAGGTTCGCTGACGAGGGGTTGTGGTTGAGCGACGGCGCGTACCGGACGCCTTTCGATGATCTCGTCGAGTACGGGGATCTTCGGTTCAGGACGAACCCATTCGAGGTCGCCTTTCGCCCAGAGATAGAAATCCGCAAGGAAGAGAATCGCAATGAAGATCGCTCCGGCAACGAAGGCATACATCCCGTAGGTTTTATACGTCACCGCCCATGGAAAGAGAAGAGCGAGTTCAACGTCGAACAGGATGAAGATCAGCGCAACGACGTAGAAGCGAATGTTGAATCGCATCCACGCACCACCGATGATGTCTTCACCGCATTCATACGGGAGAAGTTTTTCGGGCGTCGGATTATGTGGCCGGAGAATCTTGCTTACCAGCAAACCTCCCGCGACGAAGACGATTCCGAGTATCATGAAGATGAAGACGTTACCAAATTCCGTCAGCATGTCGCGCTCCTCGTTTGCATCGGCACGAAGTTATTTTCGACTCGACGATTAACCAAACTGATTTCCTTCGCGAAAGCCCAAAGGTATTTCGGCTGCAAGAGGTTGTCGTCCATGAAACGGCGGGTATTCGTCGGTGAGAAAATAAGCGTAGGCATTAACCCGTGTAGCGAAGATGAAGTAGTGTTTGAGAAGATTCCACAAGCCGTCAGAAATTCTTCCCGTCAAAAGAATCACCCAGAACGTGATGAATAATATGATTTGAATCATAGCGGCATAGAAAACGCCAAACACACCGACGGGAAGAATCAAAAGAAAGCGAAAGAAGACTTCCAACGGTGACATTTTTTCTGGGAATGACACCTCGATACGTACTGGATACAGACGGCTGGGATCACCGCTGAACGGTGGATATTCATCCGACAGGAACATAAGATAAGCGGAGATAAGCGAAGAGTATCGGAAGAAACGCTCGTTAGGCTCCCTAAAAACGCGCGGATGATTTCCGGTAAAGATGATGCCCCAAAATGTGAGGAACTGGACGAACGCGATAAATATCGAGTAGGGTAAAAGAAACAGGATATGCGGAAGAGCAAGGAACCAGCGAAAGAATGCATAGAGGCGGGAAGTTCTTTCTGGACGTGGAATATGTAGTATCACCGGGTACATGGATCATTGCTCCTGCGATATCCGCTTGACGGGTATGCTGATGAAGGAGGATTGTTTTTTCTGGCTTCGAAAGGTATGTTCTGGCAGGTCTCTTCAGACCCGTTTGAATATATGAAAAAGATTGAAGCCATTATCAGACCCTTTAAACTCGACGACGTCCGAGACGGACTTCAGGAGATTGGCATTCGTGGATTGACCATTTCGGAAGTCAAGGGCTTCGGCAGACAAAAAGGACACACGGAACTCTATCGTGGCGCAGAATACCAGATCGACACGCTCCCAAAGCTGAAGCTTGAAATCGTTGTCACCGATCACATGGTCGAACCTGTGATCGATACGATCATCCGTTTGGCACGGACTGGCCAGGTTGGCGATGGAAAGATCTTCGTGATTCCCGTCGAGGAAGCAGTGCGCATACGGACGGAGGAATCAGGCGACGATTCACTATAGCAGCGGGACGACGGTTTCCTGAAACACTTCAAAACTCTGCTTGCCGAGCATAGTTTTTCTTTTCACTCCATTACGATCGAAAACTACTGTAAACGGTATCGCACCGGTCCATTCAGAATCAACAGCGTCAATGAAGTCCCCGTCTTTGCCGGGGAATTTGATGTACGACTCGAAGGAAACCCTCATGTTCTTAAGGAATCGGATGACACCTTTCTCCATCACTTCTTCAACGTCCATTGAGATGAGGACGAGGTCGAGTCCACGCTCCTTGTATTCGGTCCGGAGTTTCAGAAGGTCTGGAAATTCCTCTTTGCACGGTTTGCACCATGATGCCCAGAAGTTCAAGACGACGACATCTCCTTTGTGGAGTTGAATCAGGCTATCCAAATCAGATGCTTGGATTGCGATGAGTGGAGGGTCCTTTGAAACGAGTTCTTGCGCATCGACTGGTTGCGGATGCAGGAATGCCGTGAACAGAGCAAGCGTCACTAAACAGAAGCCGGATTTCATCATTTCATTTAACACGTGTGAATCCTTTCAAAACAGCATTTGCGAATCGGTTTTTCTTTGGAAAATAAAGAAGCCAACTGTTGCAGAGGAGGGAGGTAGCAGCAGTTGGCTCTTAAGGAAACAGTGAATGCAGCCCAAATATAATCAGCCCGATCACTTAAAGCAAGACTTTAGGTAAAAAAAATAATTCCTTTGTTTTAAGTCATGTTTTAGCGTGAAACCGCCCTCAGCGCAGCCCGAACGATCTCGCTTACCGAGGAATCGCTCAACTCTGCTTGCTTTAGAATATCTGAAACCGCTTTCTCGGCAATTTGTCGCGAATATCCCAGAGAAAGCAGAGCCATGACAGCTTCAGTCGAGACCCTTTGCTTTGATGTCAGTACGCTCATAGAACCGGAATCGGTGGTCTTGGATATCCTGTCGCGCAGTTCAACGATGATTCTTTCTGCCGTTTTTTTCCCTATTCCGGGAATTGCGGTCAGCGCACCGATATTCCCCGTTGCGACATTCACTCTCAAATCCTCCACGCCTGTACCGGAGAGAATCGTCAATGCTAACTTCGCACCGATGCCGCTTACGCTCTGAAGCAGACGAAACATCGTCCGCTCAGACTCATCGAGAAATCCAAAGAGTTGAATTGCGTCCTCTCGCACGTGCATATGCGTCAGCAAGTGTACCCTATCACCAACGGGTGGAAGCCGGTCATAGGTCTGCAGGGAAATCGCAACGAGATACCCGACACCTCCGACATCAACCGATGCTGACATCGGCGCTTTCTGAGCAAGTGTTCCGATCAGAAAATCTATCATTGCTTCACCCGGTCAGTATTGTTCTTGATGAAATCTTTCCACGAAGAAGATTTTCGCTGCGGCGTTATCGTCTGAAGTGCGTGACAGATTGCGAGTGCTAAGCCATCAGCCTCATCAGACCGACGAAAATCCTCGTGGATATTGAGCAACGTCTTCACCATGAATTCGACCTGCTGTTTGGCCGCTCCACCGTTACCCGTTACGGATCGTTTGATTTCACGCGGTGAGTACTCGGCAATCTCAAGTTCCTTTTGCGAAGCAACGAGAAGCGCTACGCCACGCACCTGACCGAGCTTCATCGTGGATTGGATGTTCTTCCCATAAAATGCCGTCTCAAGGCAAAAGACATGTGGGTGATATTTATCGATCAATGCAACGAGCCCTTCGCAGATGAAACGAAGCCGATCAGCCATCGGAGTTGTGGACCGCATATCCAGCGTACCGGAATGCAGCCGGATCATTGTTCCGCCGCGACATTCAATGATGCCATAACCAGTAACAACCGATCCGGGATCAACGCCTAAAATGCGCACCGCTAACCGATTGATTGCATAACCGATTCGTCGATATCGAAATCGGCATAGACATTTTGTACGTCGTCGTGTTCCTCCAACGCTTCGATGAGCTTGAGAACGTTTTCCGCGTCCTTGCCTTCGACCTTCATCGTGTTTTGCGGAACCATCTGAGGCCCTGAATCCGATATTTCAATGTTCTTCGCGATGAGTGCCGCGCGTACGGTTTCCAAGTCACCGATTGCCGTTGTGATTTCGAACGCATCCTCCTCCGTAGTCATATCTTCAGCACCAACCTCGAGAGCGATCATCATCAAGTCATCTTCGGAGTAGTTCTTCGGCACCGTGATGACGCCTTTGCGGGAGAATTTCCACGAGACACTTCCATTCTCCGCGAGGTTGCCATTGTTCTTCGAAAAGATGTGCCGGATTTCTGCGACCGTTCTGTTCTTGTTATCGGTGATCGCTTCAAGAAGAACTGCAACTCCACCCGGTCCATACCCTTCGTACATCAGCTCCTCGTATGCCATTCCTTCTATCTCACCCGTCCCTCGCTGTATCGCACGCTTGATGTTGTCGGCAGGCATGTTCGAGCCTTTCGCTTTATCGATTGCGAGGCGGAGCCTTGGATTCCCATCGGGATCGCCGCCGCCTGCACGCGCGGCTATGGTTATTTCTTTTATCAAACGACTGAAGAGCTTCCCGCGGGCAGCATCCTTTGCGCCCTTGGCTCGCTTGATTGTCGCCCATTTCGAGTGTCCAGACATTGTCTTACCTCCTGAAATTTTCGCTGGATATTGTGTTCATGGGTTTGCCTTTATACTTGGATCTCACTGACGACTTCTTCGCCAGAAGATTTCAAATCTTTGATCTTGAGTTGAGGAAAGACGTTTCCGTTCCAATGATTTTCCTCGATCGTAAACATCATATCGATGCGGATGTTCTTTCCAATGCAATCCGCAAGTTTCGATCCGAGATTGAAACCGATCGCGTCGAACAAGACACCGTTCTGCCGCACCTTGAGCTTGAGATGATCCTTCCCCACGATTCGCGGCTCACTGCAGACTTCCACGTTCTTTGCATGAAAGACCGGTCTCATGTTGTGCGGACCGAATGGCGCGAACTGCTTGAGGATTCTGAAGAAGCGCGGCGTGATTTCCTGAAGTTCGAGATTCGCATCCGCCGTTATTTCATGGATGAGCATGTCTTCGTTCAACATCTCGCCTGATACCTTCCAGAACGCTTCTCGAAATTCTTCGATCTTGTCGCTATTCATCGCAAGGCCTGCTGCATACTTATGCCCTCCGAATTGAAGAAGCAGATGCTCGCATCGCTTCAGCGCTTCATAGATATTGAAATTCGGAATACTTCGGGCGGAGCCTTTCGCCACACCATCAACCGTCGTCATAAGAACAGTCGGACGATGATACTTCTCTACTAACCGTGACGCAACGATACCGATCACTCCAGGATGCCATGATTCATCGTGCAGCACAAAGGGCAGCGCTCCATCGCGTTCGAGGAATTTCTCCGCGACTTCCTGTGCCCGGAAATAGGTGTCTTCATCGATCACTCTCCTGTTTCGGTTTTCTTCCTCTAAAACGATCGCGAAACTGCGCGCAGATTCGATGTCCTCTGAGACGAGAAGATCGACCGCGCGTGTTGCATCGCCGAGGCGGCCAACGGCGTTGATGCGGGGCGCCATTATAAAAACGATTTGCTGCGCAGTGAGATCGCCTATCGTCAAGCCGGAGGTATCCATCAGCGCCTTGATACCGGGACGCGGGCTCTCGTTAATGATCTTCAATCCATAGTGAACGAGGACACGGTTCTCTCCCGTCATCGGAACGATATCGGCCGCTGCTGCGATGGCTACGAAATCGAGATACTCGTAAGGGACATTCTCAAGATTGTAATACTCCGCTACTCCCTGTATGAGTTTGAAGCCAACACCGGCACCCGAAAGGTATTTGAACGGATAGCGATCGCATTGCTTCAGCGGATCGAGAACCGCGAACGCATCGGGAATCTCTCCACCCGGTTTCTTGAAGTCAAGCAAAGTCCTTTATAGGATAATAGTTATGCTTTGTAAATCA
>CAYUWG010000129.1:0-6766 GCA_964448285.1 uncultured Chromatiales bacterium | reverse complement strand
CTTTTGATTGCAATTCATGATGAACCGCGCGGCTTTATCCGCGCTGTCACTGTATATCACGCCGCCGATTTGCATCTCACCCCGCCCGCTTTTCACGATGCTTCTCTGATTTGCGATGATGCCGCAAGCCCATCCGTCGATCCGCGTGTAAGCGGTGATGAGACTGGCGCCATAGCGCGCTTTGTACTCGTCGAACTCTCCAGCATCGACGATGCATTCCAACAACTCATGCGTATCGAACGGACGATTGCGGTCTTTTGGAATGATGCCATAGATGTCATCGACTGTTCGTGCGGTGGGCTTTGCCTCTGTTCGATTGAATCCTGCAGTTTGTGTATTGCCGATGCGGGAGATGATCGATCGAATGGTTGCAAGGCAGGTTTCATCGTCCGGCATCTTGTAATCGGTCACGCCGCTGATCTCCGAATGGACCGTTGCACCACCCAACTGTTCATTTCCAATCTCTTCACCGATAGCGGCTTTCACAAGATGTGAACCGGCAAGAAACACGCTCCCCGATCCTTCAACGATCATCGCTTCATCGCTCATGATCGGCAAGTATGCACCGCCCGCGACACAGTGCCCCATTATGGCTGCTATTTGAATGATACCCTTCGCGGACATCACTGCGTTGTTTCTGAAGATGCGACCGAAGTGTTCTTTATCAGGAAAGATGTCATCCTGTAGAGGGAGAAATACGCCTGCGCTATCGACGAGATAGACAATCGGGATGCGGTTTTCGAGTGCGATTTCCTGAGCACGAAGGTTCTTCTTTGCTGTGATGGGGAACCATGCCCCGGCCTTCACCGTGGCGTCGTTCGCTACAATGACACAATTGCGTCCATGAACTTTACCGATACCGAACACCGTCCCAGCGGATGGTGCACCACCATACTCACTGTACATCCCATCCGCAGCGAAGAGTCCGATTTCCAAGAAGGGGCTTCCCGCGTCGAGAAGTTGCTGAATACGCTCACGAGCGGTAAGCTTTTTACGCGCATGGTGCTTCTCGATTGCGGCCGTTCCTCCGCCAAGCTTCGTCCGTTCCGCCTTTGCACCGAGTATTCTCAGCAGGTTTTTCATACTGTCTTGATTCTCTAAAAAGCCGGCATTCGTTGTCTGTTGCATTATCGATTCCTTGGTGAGCTATCCCCGTATGTGGGCGTTTCAAAATAGCGTCATCGCTGTGCGCGCACAAACCAACCCATGCTTACTTTTTCGATCCTCCATGAAGGCAGTATCTTGACCGGCGATGGCAAATCCCGTGTTAAGCGTAAAGAATCTGACAACCGTATTCGATACTGAGGAAGGTAGCGCCCTTGCTGTTCAGAATGTGAGTTTCGCATTGTCCCGCGGCGAAACGTTGGGTTTGGTCGGTGAATCCGGTTGCGGAAAAACTGTGACGGGACTTTCCATCATTCGTTTGATCCGAAAACCCGGGAGAATCGTGTCCGGTGAGATTTGGTTCGAAGGAAAAAATCTTCTCGAATTATCGGAATTGGAAATGCGCTCCATTCGGGGAAACGGTATTTCGATGGTGTTTCAAGAGCCGATGACTTCGCTCAATCCTGTTTTCACGGTTGGTAGCCAGATAACGGAAGTGCTCCATCATCATCTTGATATTTCGAAGGCCGAAGCGCGCCAACGCGCGATCAACATGCTCGCACACGTTGGCATCGCTGCGCCGCCCGTTGTGATCAACTCATATCCCTTCGAGCTTTCAGGAGGCATGCGCCAGAGAGTTCTCATGGCAATGAGTCTGATTTGTAGTCCCGATGTTCTCATCGCAGACGAACCGACAACAGCGCTTGACGTGACGGTTCAGGTGCAGATTCTCAAACTCATCGACAAGCTGAAGCACGAAATGGGCATGTCGGTTTTGCTCATCACACACGATTTGGGAATCGTCGCTGAATCCTGTAATCGTATTTCCGTGATGTATGCATCGGAGATCGTCGAAAGCGGCCTCGTCGATGATATCTTTCATATGCCTCTCCATCCATACACGATCGGACTGATGCAATCTATTCCCGCAGGACATAAACCGAAGCAGCAGTTGCGAATTATCCCCGGACAGGTTCCGCGAGCCACGAACTACCCGATTGGATGCAATTTCACTTCACGATGCGCATACGCATCCGAGAAATGTACTTTTCACCAACCTATTCTAACGGCTGTCGAGGATAACCATCAGGTTGCATGCTGGAATTGGGAGAAAGTCGCCACACGCAAACGTGCTGAGTAATCTCTTAACACCGTTTGGTTCTGCACCTTGGCTCAATGGATTTGTTGGAATTCAAAAGACAGAAGCGTTAAGTTGACAGCGATTGAGAAACGGATCGTTTCTTTTCTTTCATCACATACATAGAGGTCTGCATGTCAAAGTCCTTATCCCTTTTGACACTCGTGCTCATCATGTTTGCCGTGCAGTTACAAGCCGACAACGAGAATGGGAAACGTGTAAAACTCCCGGATGAAGATATCATCCTTCCTTCATCATCATTCGCTCCGGCGAGCCGTCTTTCGAAGAAGAGCGCAGCCATGGAGCAGTTTCTTTTAGCAAACGATACCTGGGAGTTTCGTTACAATGCGCTGACTGATAATCCTCACAGAGCATGGGGAAAAGGGATTCAGATCGATGGCTATCCCGTCATCCATCTACTCAATGCACCACAAGCCGCGAATCAATTCGTTCAAACCTATCGCGACGTTCTCAATGCAGACCCAGATAACCTTCGGTTGCTCTATTCCGAAATCGTCGGAGGGAAAGCCTACGTCAAGTACATCCAACAGTACCAAGGTATCGATGTCCTTCACTCCTATATCGATCTTCGGATTTCCTCGACCGGGAAAGTGTTCATGTTTGGAAGCGACACCCATCCCGGTATTCGTCTCAACCCGACACCTACCCTTTCACGAGAGTCCGCGCGTTCACTCTCGAAGAGTGGACTTGATCGTCTGCCGGATGATGGTGAAATCGAAGGCGGAACACTCGTCGTTCTGCCGCTGAAATACCCTGCATCGATCGACTACAGGCTTGTGTACAATTTTTTGGTGCGTGAATCGGGCCATGAAGTGTGGGACACATACGTCGATGCGCACTCCGGACAAATTCTCTGGCGCTGGAACACCGTTCGTCATTTCCACCAGGGAAAAGAAAAACCCGCAGGAATCACATCGACAGTCAGCGGTCGAGTGACGATCCAGATTTACCCAATCTCCTACACCAAGGGTGTTTCAACTGTACCGTTGAAAGGCGCCTATGTGTGGGTTGACGGGAAGATGGTGATCACGGATGAAGATGGGCGATATACAGTGGATATCGGAACAGCATCGTCGGCACAAGTCATCGCACGCCTCTCCGGGCCTTTTGCAATCGCACGACGCGCAGACACATCCGGCACGACTGTCCGGAACGGTGTCGTTAGCGGTACCGTGAATGCAGGACAGGAATTCAACATCGAATGGTTCGATGGGAATTCCGTTGCGAGCGAACGAAACGGTTTTTATCACGTGACGCGCGTTCACGAGTACATCAGAAACATCGACCCAACGATGAATCTTTCCGGGCTTGACATTCAACTCCCATGTGTCGTTAACATCAATCAAGAGTGTAACGCTAACTGGAACGGTACTTCGGTGAATTTCTTCAACGAAAGCGCCACGTGCGGCAATACCGCAGAGATCGCCGACGTGGTTTACCACGAATACGGTCATGCCGTCAATCACTTTCTCTATCGTCGTTTGCGTGGATCAGGTATGACGAACGGTGCGCTCAGTGAAGCGACCGCAGATATCCTTGCGAACACGCTTCGTGACGACCCGCGTGTCGGTATCGGATTCATGAAGAATGGTCCGAACGACGGTATCATACGGAACTCCGACAACACTCGACGCTATCCGGAAAGCATCGTTAACGAAATTCACGATGATGGAATGATCCTGACGGGCGCCGTTTGGGATACGCGCAAAGCGATCGGTCTCGAAAAGGTCGAGCGTCTTTCACACCAAGCGAAGTATGGGACGCCGGATGGAACGAACCTCGGCGTTGCCTTTGCGGACTACTTCATAGAGTTCTTAGTCGCAGATGACGACGATGGAAATCTTTCGAACGGGACACCGAACTCTTCACAGATCATCCCTGCATTCAACGCTCACGGCATTCCCGGTTCTGCAATTTCGATCATTCACAATCCTGCTCCAGACCATCAGAGCGTAACGGATCCAATCGCTCTGAGTGGCGATGCGATGGTTGCCACCGGCATTGATGCGACGCGCATGAAGATTCAGGAGGTCCGCGTTGTGTATTCCTCGGATGATTTCCAGAATCAACAAACAGCGACGCTCGTTTATGATGCGCAGTTCAAGAGATTCAGTGGATTCATCCCGCCTCATCCCGCAGGGAGTATTCTGAAGTACTACATCGAAGCTACCGATAACTTTGGATCGATCGCGCGACATCCAGCAAGAGCGCCGATAAGTTATCATCTCGTTCTCGTCGGTTTTCTTACGAAAGAGTTCTACGACTGTGAGGTCTTGGACGGATGGGGTGCGACTTCCGATGCGGAGACGGGAAGATGGGTTCGCGAAAAACCAATCGGTACTTGGAACACACAGCTTGGCGCTCCACCACAAGTTCCATACGTTCAACCGAATGAGGACCATACACCAGGTGTCAGTAAAGAGCGATGTTGGGTTACCGGGAATGCTGATCCAAGTCTGGGTCTCGGACAGAATGATGTCGATGGAGGTTCGACTTGGCTGACGACAAGGAAGTATGATGTCTCAGCTTACATCGTTCCGGTACTTCGATATTTCAGATGGTACACGAACAACTCCGGCGCGACCCCAGGCACGGATGATTGGACTGTCCGCATATCCGGTGATGGCGGCACAACTTGGAAAACTCTTGAACAAACGAAAGAAAGTGACGCTTCATGGAGTCCGAAAGTCTTCCGTGTGAAGGATTATTTCCCAAACGTGACTGAACTGCAAGTCGAGTTCGAAGCCGCCGATTTAGAACCCGGCTCGCTTGTCGAGGCAGCCGTCGATGATTTCGAGCTTTTAGATATCGACCAGTCGCTTGTGAGCGTCGAACGCGATCACGCGCGACCAATACAACTGTCGCTTCACCAAAATTTCCCCAATCCATTCAATCCATCAACGACGATCACCTTCGATCTGCCCAAGCAAGGGACACTCTCGCTTAGAGTATTCTCTGCGATCGGCCGTGAAGTCCGAACGCTTGCAGATGGTGTTTATCCGGCTGGAAGTTATCGCGTCCAATTCGATTCAGGCGATCTACCATCCGGGATATACACCTATGAACTTCAAGCTGCTGGTCAGCGGTTGGTGAAGAAAATGGTCCTGATGAAGTAACGAAATCTGATTACGAAAGGCAGCGCACGTTCGCTGCCTTTTTTTTTCGTATCGTGAATCACATACACTTTTCAATCAATGAAACATCCATTTCCCAGCCTATCAATCGCAGTAATCCCCATCCTTCTTTTCTCAGGATGCACGAAGAACGCGGATCGAAGCAATCGCACGGAGAGCCAGGTCATGACCTTTCAGGCTCCGGCAACATATCCGGAATTCTCAGGCGCACGAGCATTCGAGCTTCTCAAAGCACAAGTCGCATTCGGGCCCCGTTCGCCGAATACCGATGGTCATGCTCGATGTCTCGATTTCTTCATGAACCATCTCGAATCGTTTGCGGACTCGGTATTCAAACAGGAATTTTCTATGCAAGGATATGACGGGGAGCGTTTGAGCTTGAAAAACGTCATCGCTTCTTTTCGTCCGGAAATGAGAACACGAATTCTCCTGTGTGCTCATTGGGATACGAGGCCACATGCTGATAAAGAGACAGAGGAGGATAAGAAACAACAACCGATTGCCGGTGCCAACGACGGCGCAAGTGGCGTAGCGGTTCTTTTGCATATTGCTGAACTCCTTCGTCAATCACCTCCGCCGGTCGGAGTGGATCTCGTGCTCTTCGATGGTGAGGATTACGGTCGTGAAGGTGATGAAGGCATGTACTGCCTCGGAAGCAAGTATTTTGCTGCGTCGCTCGATCCGGGATACAAACCTCAGTTCGGTATTCTGCTTGACCTTGTTGGTGATAAGGAAGCCTTCTTTCCGATCGAAGGACATTCCGCTCAATATGCGAACGATGTCGTGAACCTCGTTTGGAATTCTGCTGAAAGGTTGGGCATGAAGCAATTCATTCGCAAGAAGAGCGGCGCTATCCTGGACGATCACATCGCACTCAATAAAACCGGTGGCATTAAAACGATAAACATCATCGATCTGGACTTAGTCGGGCACGCGGATACGAATCCTCGACGGAAGTACTGGCATACCTTATCCGATACACCGGATCAATGCTCGCCCGAAACATTGGGGCAAGTGGGCAAGCTCTTGCTCTACCTCCTCTTCGGTCATCGTCCTGCATGAGTTCAGCCGGAAAAACCGACAGCATCGAATTGCGCTTCGAACTTTCCGATGATGCCGAGACAATTCAAGCACTGCTCGCTTCATGGAATCCGACGGGATTTCTTGAGGATGAGCAGTCATGGAGTTGTTACTTCAACGAGGAAGATTGGACGCACAACGGCAACGAGATTGAGACGATGCTCACACGATTCTTCCCGTCTTCGAAATACACCTTCGCGATGATCCGAAGTCGAAATTGGAATGAAGAGTGGGAACGAAGTATAGAACCTGTCGTGATTTCCGAGAGATTCATGATTGCGCCATCATG
>CAYUWG010000128.1:0-6992 GCA_964448285.1 uncultured Chromatiales bacterium | reverse complement strand
CCTTCACGCAGTGCGTATTTCGAGACCTGCATGCTTGATAGCCCGAACTGCCCGAAAACTTGTTCGAGAATCAATGCGCCCGCAACGATGATATCCGCGCGATTGGCATCGAGGCCGGGAATCGCCTTTCGTTTCTCGACGGTATCCGCTCGCAGAATCTCTTCAACGATGGCGGCAAGATCGTCCCGCATAATGACTCCGGTGTCGAGCGACGGAGTTTTCGCTGCCGCAATCATTGCGGCAATGCTGAGCACCGTACCGGAAGAGCCGATAGCGGTTTCGATTCGTTCGCCGGCAATGGAGCGGTGAATGGGATCGAGTTCTCCGCGAAGCACGCGCCGGCATTCCTCCACCTGCTTGTTTCGAAGAGTACGCGTCGAGAAGAAGCGCTGTGTGAACCGCACCGTTCCGAGCTTCAGGCTGTTTGCATAAAGCACGTTCGCTTTATGTCCGACAAGGAACTCCGTACTTCCCCCGCCGACGTCCACGAGGAAAACCGTTTTCTCATACACCGGCAGCGCCTGCATGACGCCGAGATAGATCAGCCGCGCTTCTTCGAATCCGCTGACGACTTCGATCTCGATCCCGGTGGTCGCAGCAACGCGTTGGATAAAGACGTCGCGATTGATCGCTTCGCGAACGGCGCTCGTTGCGATGGCGCGTATGTTCGCCTGGTGGTTCTCCGCCACGAGCTTGAACCGTCGCAGGGTTTCGACCGCCCGTTCCATCGCTTCCGGCTGCAGATGCTTGAACTCGCTCGTTCCGGCTCCGGCGCCGAGCCGCACGACTTCCTTCTCGCGGCCGATCACCGTGAAATTCCCGTTCGCGTTGACGCTTGCGACGATCATGTGAAACGAGTTCGTTCCCAGATCCATGGCAGCGAAACGCAGTGGGGCTTCGATCATGTCGCGCGCACTTCGTCCAGCTTTCTCTCGTCAGCAACCGGTTGACGCAATCTTCCGGCGAGCATCGCCCGCAATTCCTTCCACACCTTTTCTACTTCGATCGAATCGATGGAATTCCCATGGCCGAGAATGAACCGATGCCGTTCCCCGATCGGTGCCCACTGCAGTGGATCGGTCGGTCCGAAGAGCGAAAGCGTCGGCGTGCCGACCGCTGCGGCGACGTGCATCATGCCGGTGTCGTTCGTGAGGAAGAGGTCGCAATGATGAATCACGCTTGCGACGAAACGGATCGGCTCATTGTGAAGCACGACGGTTTCATTCGGAACGTTGATCGTCATCTCTTTCAGCGCATCTTCGTCGTCCGGGCCTGCGGTAATGACGATGGAAGCGCCAAGGATTTCCGCGCAACGATTCGCGATCTCCGCAAAGTGCAACGCGTCCCATCGGTTCTGAACTTTCGCAGCACCGGGATGAAAGCCGATGATGAGATCTCTTTTCCCGATGCGTTTGTGAAGGAACTCCGCTCCCCTGTTTCGCTCTTCTTGCGACAACGCAATTTCAAGTTCGAGCGAGACGCCTTCGAGAACGAGTATGGATGCAATATCTAAATTCCGCTTCGTCTGATGGACGGTTTCGTCACGGCTCCAATCCAAATGCACGGGGACGTTGTAGAGGTACGCCGTCATGTTCCTTTTCCCCATGAGCGAACCGGGCCCGATGCGTCTTTTCGACCCGCACAAAAACGCGATCACGTCGCTTGTTACGGACATGGAAACCGTCGCCGGGGCGATGACGAGATCGAATCGTTTCTTCCTCAACGAGCGTGCAAAGCGCCAGACTTCGATCGGGCTGCGAATGAACGTGCGCTTATCATAGACGATGACTTCATCAAGAAACGAGGAGCCACGCAGAACTTCGCTGTTCATCGGACGCGCGAGTAATGCGATGAATGCGTCGGGGTACGTTGTGCGCAATGCGCGAAGCAGCGGCACGGCACAGAGCATATCACCGAGCTGATTGTGCTGCCGGATCACGAGAATCCTTCGAACGGATGAACGCGGGATCGTCCCGACCTTGCCGACGTGAATGAACAGCCGGAAGAATGAAAAGACAGTCCTTTTGAAAAGGCGTTCGAGACGGCTCATCGATCGCGGTCGTTCAATTCCTCGAACTCCGCATCGATCGCAGAGCGGCCATCCCGGTTCCGGTTCTGTGGCGGCTCCTTCATGCGCGTCTTCTTCGGACTCATGATGCGATTAAGAAACCAGAAGACGAAGTAGAGCACGATCGCGCCGATGATCATGCGAAGCATCAGGTATCTCCGGAGGTTCTGTGGTGTGGCGTGTAGTATTCGACCGCGACATGATCCGGCTTCAGGATTTGTGCGATCAGGTCTTCGAGATGATCGTCGTTTTTCACGAAGTCGATCTCCGTTGCATTGACGATCAACAAGGGTGATCCTTTGTAACGAAAGAAGAAGTAGTTGTACGCATCGTTCAAATCGGAAATGTAATTGCGTGAGATGCCGTACTCGAAGGCTCTACCGCGCGATTTGATGTTTTGCATGAGCCTGTCAACACTCGATTGTAGATAGACGACGAGGTCCGGACGGGGGAGGTTCTTCCCGATGCTGGCGGAAATCATATCGTAGAGTTGCAACTCGTCGTCCTGCAAGTTCAAATGCGCGAAGATTTTGTCCTTCTCGAAAATGTAGTCTGTGATGAAGTAGTGATCGAAGAGATCGGTTTGTGAAAGCTGCTGTAATTGCTTGAACCGCGTGAGGAGAAAAAATATCTGCGTCTGAAATGCATAACGCTCGGGGTCTTCATAGAAGCGCGAGAGGAAAGGGTTTTCTTCGAATCGTTCCTTGATGAGCTGTCCGCCTAAACGCGTGTGCAACAACTTCGCAAGGCTCGTTTTTCCGGCACCAATCACTCCTTCGATGGCGATGTAACGAATCTCCGATTTCATGTCCGAAAGATAACGCTTCATGTGAGATTCCACCGTAACGACGCTCCATGATGGAGAATATCGATGGTTCTCACGCGAAGCGAAATGTGCGAACGACTCCTGCTTCCGGGGATTTCGAGTGCTTGCTGCAAACGGCCTTCGCAGGTGTTGTCTTGTTTCGCACTATGGTCAAGGCCTATATTTGACCTTGTTTTGAATGAAAAAGGAACACCATGCCACAACATAAATCAGCAAAGAAACGAGTTCGAACGAACGAGCGGAAGCACGAGAGGAATAAAGCTTCGAAGTCGCGCATGAGAAACGTCGTCAAGGAACTGCGGCTCACGACCGAGAAAGCGAAAGCTGAGGAACTGTACAAAGAAGTCTCCTCCGTCCTCGATCGCTCGGCTGCGAAAGGCCTGATCCACAAGAACACCGCGGCTCAGAAGAAAGCCAAACTCGCGAAGCACGTCAAAGGTCTTCAGTAAACTTTCCTGCGGCTTATGTCCGCATTCGACGATGACACGCGCCAAGGCACAGCGTGTCTTAGTGCATTTCGTTCAACCCGCAATCTTTGGAAGAATGTCGTCCCGTCTCCATTTTCTGGGTATGACTGACGCATCGCATTCCATCACCCATCCGGTTTGGAGCTTTCCTTAGGATGGAGCCTCCGGGATATAAAGCTATACCTCCCCCATCAAGCCGGGGATCAGTATGACGGGCGAACCCCTTCTCGATAGCCTGCTCTTTCTGTTCTCCGTTCTCTTTTCGGCTTTCATTTCGACGGGAAGTTTTGCCGTTGCGCAGGCTTCGCGTTCGAAGCTCGAGGAACTGGAAGGCGATGATCCACGCGCCGGAGTCGTTCTTCACATCAAGGAACACGAAGAGCGGCTTCAGGCTGCGGTTCAAATCACGAACACGTTCTTCATCCTCCTTTCTGCTGCCATCGTCACACCATACGTCGCGCACGGGGTTTCGCTTTTTACGGCAGGCTTGAACATCGACTGGCTCCAGCCGTTCTTCCGGCTGATCACGTTTATCATGACCGCAAGCTTCATCGCTTCCGTGTATCTCGTTACCGAATCCCTTGCCGCTCAATCGCTCGGTGCGACCTTCGCAATTCCGATCAGTCTCCGCGCAGCAGGATTCCTCGAATTCCTCACGCGGTTGTTGTATTTCCCGAGCAGGGTGATGACCGTTCTTGCAGACCTTTTTCTCAAACCCATCGGAAGCCAGAAAGCGCAGTTCAGCGAGACTATGATGTCCGAGGAAGGGCTGATGGATTTGATTGAAGAAGGGACGAAGACCGGCATCATCGACAAGACGGAACACGAACTCATCGAGAGCATCCTCCAGTTCACCGACACGACGGCGGGCGAGATCATGGTCCCGCGCAAGGACATCGTCGCGATCGATGCATCGATGACTGCGGACGAGATTCTCGCACTTACACTGCAGGAAGGATTCACCCGGATGCCCGTGTACAGGGAATCGCTCGACAACATCATCGGGGTCGTCTATGTAAAAGACGTGGTGAGCCTCGTGCAACATCCGAACCTGATCATTCTTGCGGATATCATCCGTCCTCCTTTCATCGTACCCGACAGCAAACCGATCTCCGAGTTGCTTCGTGAGTTCCAGCGCAAGCGCATTCACCTCGCCATCGTCGTCGATGAATTCGGCGGCACGGAGGGGCTGATTACACTCGAGGATATCATCGAAGAGATCGTCGGTGACATTCGTGATGAGTACGATGAAGAACCCCCGTCGTATGAAATTCTCCCGGACGGTTCGGTGGATGTCGTTGGAAGCCTGAACATCTCGGATTTCAATGATGCATTGAACATGGACATCCCCGAGAGCGAAGATTATGACACCGTCGGCGGGTTCATCACGTTTCTCCTCGGGCGGCTCCCGGAAAAGGGCGATCGTGTCAATTATGATAATGTGAAAGTCGAAGTCCTCTCCGTACAGGATCGTCGCATCAGGAAGGCGCGTTTCTGCCGGGAATCCATTCAGCGAAATGAAGAGGCATGAGTATATTGCCCGCGGTTTTGTAAGTCGCTGAATCATTCATGCAAGCCGTCGCTTCCTTAGTCTTTGCCGTCATTCCCATACTCGCTTATCTCTGGGGCATCTGGATCATGGATCGCTACGACCGGGAGCCGATCCGCCTCCTGCTGACGCATTTCCTCTGGGGAGCGCTCGGAGCGGTGTTCTTCGGAATACTTTTCAGCGTCGTCGCTTCGAGCGCCGTCGGAAGCTCGGACTACTTCGATGCGGTCATCATCGCACCGGTTGTCGAAGAGATCACGAAAGGGATTTTTCTCCTCTGGTCTGCGCGAGACAAACGTTTCGATAACATCACCGACGGCGTCGTCTATGGCATGGCAATCGGCCTCGGGTTCGGGATGACCGAGAACTTCCTCTATTTCATGACCGCGACGACACCGCAAGAGTGGGTCTTCCTCGTAATCGTTCGAACACTCTTTTCCGCGGTGATGCATGCGATGGCTTCCGGAATCTTCGGCGCCTTCGTCGGCATCACGAAGTTCAACCTCCGTCGCTTCAAGTGGCCGCTGCGCCTCGTAGGCCTGGCGGCGGCCATGGGAATGCACTTCCTCTGGAATGCATCGGTGATGTCGAGCAGCGAGTTGTTCATCTCACTCGGTGCGTTGTTCATCATCTTCAGTCTCTTCGTCATCATGATTCTGCTGCAGGTCTCGCTCATGTACGAGAACCGGCTGATCGTTCGTGAACTTCGGGAAGAAACCGGCAACGGCCTGATCCCAGCGACGCACCTGAATTATCTCCCCTACTCCAGCAAACGCCGTCTCGTCGGATGGCTCTCGCCGATCATCGACCGCAAGGAGTACGTCCAACTCGCAACGCGGCTCGCGTTTCGAAAATCACAGAGCCGGTTTTGCGAAGGAAAAGAGCAGGAAGAGTATCTCGCAGAAGTGGACCAGATCCGTTCTCAAATAGCGACGCTTCTCGAAAACGACATGCAGACACCGGCGGCGCGTTTATATTGAAGTGCACGGCACGATATCTCCTCACTCACGCCGGTTGTACCAAACCTCTTTCCGTCATTCTCCTGTGAGCCTCCACTCATGAAGCACGTGCTTTTCGCCTTTGGAACGCGCCCGGAAGCCATCAAGCTCGCTCCGGTCATTCGTCATCTTCAGAAGCGACCGGGGGATTTTCGCGTCACCGTCTGTTTCACTTCTCAACACAAAGAACTGCTTCGCGCCGTCACGGACTTCTTCGGAATCGTCGATGACGTTGACCTCGACGTCATGGTTCAGAACCAAACGCTTGAGCATGTCACCTCTTCCGTGCTGTTGAAGATGAAGCCCGTGCTCGAAGAATATCGGCCGGACGTTCTGTTGGTTCAAGGCGATACAACCACGGTCTTCGCAGCGTCGTTGGCGGCGTATTACCAGAAGATCAAGGTCGGCCATGTTGAAGCGGGACTGCGCACGTTCAACCGGTACAGTCCGTTTCCGGAAGAGATGAACCGAACACTGACAGCCTCGCTTGCGGATTATCATTTCGCGCCAACGAAAGCGTCCGCAGGAAATCTCATGCGTGAAGGTCGCGACCCGAAAACCATCCATATCACGGGCAACACGGTGATCGATGCCCTGCTCCTCGGAAAGGAAATCCTCTCTGCCTCGCCGGAAGCGAAAAGAAAAGCGCTCCTCGTTGAAGCCGGGCTTCCCAACGCTTTCGTCGAAGACGTTCTCGAAGAAAAGACTCGGCTCATCACCGTCACGGCGCACCGTCGAGAGAGTTTTGGCGCTCCGTTCGAACAGATGTGCTTGGCCATGCTGGACATCGTTGCGTCGCACGACGACGTCTCTATCGTCTATCCCGTGCATCCGAATCCGAACGTGCGAAGCGTCGTCGATCGGTTGTTGCGAAAGCAGGAGCGCATTCACCTCATTGAACCTGTCCGGTATGAGCAATTGATTCTCCTAATGGATCACAGCATCCTTTTGCTTACCGATTCCGGCGGCATTCAGGAAGAAGGGCCCTCGCTTCGAAAGCCCGTTCTCGTCATGCGCGAAGTAACCGAACGACCGGAAGGAATCGACGCGGGTGTAGCGCGGTTGGTCGGGACTTCGCGCGAGA
>CAYUWG010000127.1:0-7200 GCA_964448285.1 uncultured Chromatiales bacterium | reverse complement strand
AATACGTTGTTGGAAGGACCGTTCGGCAACGTCATCGGGATATGATGCTGTGGCCATTGAGCGAGAGATTCCGATAGGAATCCGAGGAACAACGCTGCGAGTATGCACGCTACCCGCACGATAGTTTGTCTCCATGCTGACATAACTGAACCTTTGATAAAGTTGGTGAAAAGGAAATTACGTTACGAGAAATTCGGATCAAGCATTCATCCAAGGGAATATTAGCGCAGTTTCCACTAAGATGCAAGGGAAACACCCATCAGAGAAGAGTTTTTATGATTGGAGTCCGTCCCTTGTAACAACATGGAATGGTTTGTACAGCCTACTGCTGCACAGAAACGATGCGTCTTGAGTACACCTTCGCATGTGCATACAGCCGTATGATGTACGTCCCCGATGGAAGTGACGAAAGCTCCAATGGAACTTCGTACCTCCCCGGCGCAACCACTTCGTTTTTCAATGTGCGGACAATTTGCCCCAGAACATTGAAGACGACGAGTTTCACGTGTGTCCTCGAAGCCAGTGAAAACGGAACGACGGTATATGAGGAGAATGGATTAGGAAAGTTCTGTTCGAGCGCGGTTTCTGTTGTGATGCTTCTGACGGCATCCAATGTTTCATCACATCCGATCTGAAGCGTGTCGCTGCAAATGATCCCGCTGCTGTCCAGTGTCCTCCAGAGCACTTGGAAGTCCTGATGATTTATTGCACTGTTATCATAACAGACCTTGAATCCACTGATGGAAGACGCCGGGACAAGCGCATTCGTCGTCGTCGTCCAAAAGACGCTCCGTGGAGTCGGTGACGAGGTCCATCCTTGCGGCGATTCTACGGAAGAAAGCAACAGCGTGACGCCGGTCGTCAACACATCGATATGCATGGACGTGATATTCGATGCAGGGAGATGCTGATTGTGAACGCGCATTTCGAAGCAGCACGCACGATTCGTATCGGATATCGTCGAAAGGCTGTCGCATTGAATCTGCAGGTCCTGGCACTCCACGCGTGCGTCTTCACAACAGAGTACGCTGTCGTTGAACAACGTGCACCAGCGAAATTGAATCTCGCTCCCGGATGACGGCGGAGAAAACCGCACGATGAATCCTTCCTTCCGCTGACCTGATGGTAAGCCGTCTAACGTATCGAGAAAAGAAACCGTCGTCGGGGTTTGCAATGCGATCACCCATCCCGAGGGAGTGATCACCGATTCGATAATCGCGCCTTGTGATCGTGCAAACACGCGAAACTCATTGACGTGCGTCGTGGGGACGTGCGTGTTCGCAAAACCGAGATCGAACGAACACCCCGTTTGTCCCGGCTGGATCAACAGTGAGTCACATCGCGCTTGTTCGATTTCACATCGTAACGACTTCGTTTCACAACAGATTATCTGCCCGTTGAGCGAAGTGCACCACTGCACGTCGAACGTTGTCGTGCTCGATGCAAACCAGATTTTGAATCCGGTTTTCGTGCCGTTGTATGGAACGCTTCCCGATGCATTCCGGAAAAGAACGTGCGACGACCCTTGTGAGTCGATGACCCATCCGGCAGGCGCTTCCGCTCTCTTGACGATCACGCCGGGGTGAAGCGCGACGATTCGAAAATCGTTTACCGGAGTCGATGGCTGGTGGAGATTGACAAAACCGAAATCGAATGCACAGGTGTCCGGTAATTGCTGAAGGAGCAGAGAGTCACAGCGCGTTTCAACCGGAAGAGAACATTGAATGAGGATCGTATCACAGCACGACGGCGAAGCACCGGGATTCGTGCACCATTCGATAAGAACTGCCCCGCTGCCGGGCGGTGGATTGAGCGTGAAGAGAAAACCGGTTTTCGATGAACCCGGATTTACCGGCGCACCGGTCGCCTGAAAGACGAGCCGCTGAGTCGTTTGTAGTTGAAAAGCCCAGCCACCCGGAGCTGTCGATAACGCGAAACTCGATGATGGCGTAAGCAAGCGTAAGGAAAAAACATCGACGGGCATGGCAGGTTGCCGCTTGTTCGCAAAGCCGAAATCGTAGTCGCAATCCTTTACCTTTCTCTGAATGAGAGAATCACAACGCGGCGTGAAATTGATCGAGCAGCCGAGTGAAAGGGTATCGGTACAGATCACCGTGGAATTCAAGAGTGTCTCCCATGTCACGCGTATCGTTCCGGAAAATCCGAGCGGCGGTTCGACGCAAATATTGATCCCGCGGAGTGTATCGCCATTTGCAAGCATCGGTCCCGGCGATTCAAAAACCAGCAACGTGTCCGTGTTCGTCGTCGCAGGCCACGGTGGAAGTAGAACACCTGTGAAGCGCGAGTTCGATGTAAGCATTCGCAAGCGAAATCCGTTCACATCACTTGGATTCAGATTATGCAGATTCGCTACTGCAAGCGAGTAACAGCATGCCGTTGAGGTGTTCGGGCGTTGCGTGACAAGAACATCGTCGCATCGAACAGGCGGGCCTTGGCAATCGATAGAAATCGTGTCCTCCGAGATGAGTAATCCGTTATATCGGGATTCCCATCGCACGAGGATCGGCCCGGAATTCCCTGCCTGATGTTGGAAACACGCATTGAAACCTGCAAGAGAATTCCCCGGATTCAGCGGCGCACCAGCGCCAACGAAGGAGAACGAGACGGCGTTGAGGTTTTGCAAGGTCCACGCGCTTGTGGGTGTCCCGGCAACGGAAGCGCCTGAGGTCAAAACGAAGAAACGCAATTCATTCAATGGGGAATTCTGCGAGTTCTTATTGAACAACTCCATCGTAAGGCAGCAACTTCCCGTTGGATTCTCGGTCGCTGCAAGTGAGTCTTTAATGATCGGTCGCCGACATTGCATCTCTTTTCTATCCGAACACACGGTTGCGGTATCGAACAACGTACGCCAATCCAACGACACGTTGTGCAACCCTGAAGAAACATCGAAACACGTCATGAAACCGGTGGCAGTGATTCCGGGTGCGAGCGGCGTCGTAGTTCGGAAGGTCAGCGTTTGTCCTGTGATGCTCGAAGTCCATCCTGCTGGAGGCGTGACACTCCCCCAGTTTATTCCCGGCGTTGTGATCTTCAATTCGAAACCGTCGATCGGCGAGAGTGCGATGTTCTTGTTCGTCACGCTCCATTCATAACAGCATTGATCGATATTGACGACGACAATCGAATCACAGCCTTCACGACAAACGAGCCTTAAAACACCCGTCGAACGCAGGTTACCAGTTTCATATGTTGTCCACTTCAGTTCAAAAGTACTCGGTGGCGAATCGAAACAGAGAATGAATCCTGACTGGCTATTCCCGTTCTGAACCCCTCTTCCGACAAAAGACGCAGCATACTCGGTCCCGTGAGTAACAGTCCACCCGTTTGGGGCGCGTCCGTTTGAGATGATCGTAACTCCCGGCGTGACTACCTTAAAAACGATCTCGTTGACGCGATCAGGAATTGGACTATTGTTGGTCACGGTAAAATCGAAGCAGCAGTCGGATTTTCTATTCGCAGTGATATCGTCCTGGGCGTAACCGGAACAGAGTGTAAGAACAATGAAAAGGGAGGAAAGGAGTAATCGAATATGCATACGAAGGAAAGAGTGAATTATATGGCTCGTAGAATATACGGGAATCATCGTGATGAACATTGACTTGTGTCTCCAATGAACACAGTAGGACAACGATTCCTGGTTGTCATTTTCAGTGTGAACATAGATGCCAAGCCGATCAGGAATGCTTGCCTACCGTCTTGTTGAGATGCTAAAAATGACGGAGGCTGCCTCGAATGAGACAGCCTCCGATTGATTTATGATTTGCGAAGCTTATTTCGCCAGCATCATGCGCTTCGAATCGGAATACGATCCCGCGATCAAGCGATACATGTACGTGCCGCTTGGCAGGTCTTTTCCATTGAAGGTTGCGGTGTATTTGCCCGCGGGCAATACCTCGTCAACAAGCCGCATGACTTCTTCGCCTAAGCTGTTATAGACGACGAGCTTCACATGGACATCATCCGAGATCGAGAAGTCAATCTTCGATTCCGGATTGAACGGATTCGGATAATTCTGCCCAAGCGCATACTCTGCAGGGACATACTCGCCGATCAGCTTCGGACGTGAATGTGCCATGGCGTGATTTCCGCCAAGGTTTGCAGTTGTGTAGCCGTCGCCCTGAACGTAGTTGTTTATCGGGTTGGAATTCCATCCCGTCAAACCAGAGGTTGGGATCGTCCACGAACCGCCCGACGACGCTTGATTGATCGGCATCAACGCGGCTTTGTTCGTCACGCCGCCCATGACTGCTTCACCGTCGGAGTAGTACCAACGAATGTTCGCCGTGAAGCTGCCGGAGGCAGTTGCTGTGAAATACCGCTCAGGTGCGAAGTATCCGGCCGGACGACCGATTGGCATCTGATTCGGATAAGCCGTGATGCAGATGTCTGCGATCGTACCGCTTGTAACCTGAATCTCCGCGATGGGCATACCATTCGGGTCGTTGAGTGCGACCCAGTTCGCAGATGTCGATAGGTTAGTGCGACACACCTGAACGCTCGGTGCTCCTCTGCCTGATCCCACGTCGGTTACGATCAACACAACGGGAACGTTAAGTATCTGATTTGTCGCGTCGATGCCTACCGGATAATCGGAATTATAGAGGCGCCCAAACATCTGAATCGTTCCGTTATATGTGCCCGGTGCAAATCCCGTCGGGTCGATTGTGACCGTGAAGGTTTGCAACTGACGAGGACGATCCATACCGAACGGGCTTGGCATGTACTGGCCAGGATCCGGAACTGCTTTCGTGATCTTGATCCATGGTGCGAGAGACATTGCATCCCACCAGAAATCACCCGGCGCGCCATACTTGTATGTCGTACTGACAACTTCCCACGTCTTTGACAACGGGCCTGTTGCCGATTTATACACAGCGGTGAAAGTCATCTTATCCGTCGGCTTATCGAAGTGTCCGCCTTCGGGTGCGCCGATCGGACCCCAACCGATTTTCGGCGGCGGCGTCGGATTCTTATCCAGATAGATGTTATCAACCATAACGTCCATTGCAGAGGCGCTCGATGTCGAACGGAAGGCGATGTAGTAGTTCTGTGCGCTCGATGGGTCGGTATTGAAGAACGGCGCCACGCCAAGTGGAGTGAGGGCATTGATCAATCCCGGCCATAGCGCACTCGATCCGGTCCAACTCCATGAGGCCAGTACGGTCATCGTTGCCGGATTCGGGTTTGTACCATAGAGCAATTCAAGACTTTGAGGTCCTGGATAGAACCCGTATGTCCCGTATTGGAATCTTACTCGATAACTGGAACCTGCTTCAAGCAAGGCTGGTGGGCTTACCAGTGTCGATCCCGTAGGTGATGGGAATAAGCTTATTGCTAATGGAACTCCGGTACCGGGTCCCCAGAGAACACCCCAAACTCCAACCGGGTTAGTCCAACCTGTCGGCCAGAAGCCTAACAAACGTTGACCACCATTGAAGAACATGTGATTGAAGTCCTCTGAGCCATAGACATCATCGCGTTGGATTTGATATGTCCTGTTGTATGTGTCGTTGGCGGCGTTACCGTCACCCGTGTAGAACGCACGAACATATAACGTTGAAGGGTAGCTTGGAGGCGGCTGAAGCGTGGGTGGACCACCAACCGGACCGGGTACGTACGGCGTTGTGAAATCCATCGTAGCAACTCCACCTGACCAGGTCGGTGAGAAAGTCTGTGCAACACCATCAGCAGTGCTCGTTGGCATCGAGCCGAACTTGTACACGAGCGTTACGCTCGTTGGCAGTGCTTCCCAACCGTTCGCACGAATCCAAGTTGTGATCGTATGCGGTTTGTTCTCCTTGCGTGTCCAAGTATTTGGAGCATAGCGCATTTCGACGTCGACAACTTCGATATCCTTCTGTGGGTAGTTCCCAATCCTGATATCATCGATAGCCCAGCCGCCACCGCAAATGAAGGAATCTCCTCCCCACTGATAACGGAACTGGACGTTGTTTTTACCGGCAAGCCCTGTGAGGATTCTCGCGGCTTGGCGCCAGGTTCGGTCATTGTATTCCCACTCCGGACCACCATTGTAAACACCGGAAGAGGAGTTGTACCAATTTGCTGCTGTGCTCGCAGGTTCATTGTATATTCCAAGTAAAACCCACGTATTTCCACAGTCTGTCGAGTACTTCAATTGCCCGCCATCCCAACTGAAGTCACCGCCGTTATCCATCTTATGGTTGAATATAATGACAGGGTCTTGAATTAGGCTGCTGAAATTGAATGTCGGTGAAGTAGTCACGAATGTCCCTGACACGTCGCAGTACGTATTCGTGCTCGGGTTCTGCCACACAAGGGCGTAAGTGCCGCTGGAAGCTCCGGCAATCGTCCCGCCCGGCGCGCGGACGTTCCAATTCGAATGCCCCATCGTCCAACCTCCTGCGCCGGACTCGAAGTTCTGTGTATAGGGCGGAGTGAATGTCCCCGGAGGACACGGTGGAGGTCCTGAATAAGTCCAACGGTATGTCTGCCCAGATGCAGGAATAAGTCCCGTGGTGTTGACAGTACATGTCGCAGAATTCGATGAACCGGCAGCGGAGGTTGCCCACGTATTTGTACCGGACACAACTGATCGGTTGTTGAAGTCAGAGTTCGATGCTCCTCGAAGACCAACTTGAGCGCTTCTTGTTGTAATAGGACTCATCGTCCCATACACAAACTCTACATTATTCGAGGTCTCGTAAAGTTTAATCTGGAAGCTGAAGAACTCACCAGTCGAACTCCAATTATGCACGTCCTTCCACTGAATTGTAAGAACACGGCTTGGGGCACTACCGGTGGTTTGATACCTCAACTCGGATGTTGAGTTGTTTGTACCACCCAAGTCCCACCCAAACGGTGAGATGATACCACCAGTCGTTGGATTACCGGATGTCGAAATTGGTGTACCGTATATGATACCTGGCGTGCCTGTACCGATGAAAACGAATCCGTTCGTTTGGACGCCAAATGTTGAACTGGCTACTCCATTGTAAGTAAAGGTAAAGCCAATCGAGAGACCCGTGTAGTTGGCATCATCGGGCATTGGTGCGGCAACGACTGTTCCGCCCGTGATTGCCGTATAGGTCCCGGAGAATTGGCTGAACGTGTAGGACGTTGCAACCTGAGCGGATGCCGCTCCTCCGAGAACGAGCAGCAACGTTAACGTCGCTATTGCGTGCCTCGCAAAAGGCT
>CAYUWG010000126.1:0-7499 GCA_964448285.1 uncultured Chromatiales bacterium | reverse complement strand
CCGTTTTGGCAGAACGTCGTTCTCGCTTCGACGCGACGCGGGATCATGCGCTCTTCCGATTTCGGCGCAACGTGGACTCGGGTCATTGCCGGAGCGCGCGGCATGATGACGGCCTTCAGCAAAACGACCGACGGTCTCGTCTATGCCACACTCGAATCATCGGGAATCTATCGCTCCTCGGATCACGGCGTTACATGGACGCGCATAATGAACGGCATCGCGACGACGATGGAATACACACGCATTCAAATTGCGGCAGCGCCATCGAACGGTGATATCGTTTATGCAGCATTCACGGATTACTACGACGAGTCCTGCGCGGGAATCTATCGCACGACGGATAGAGGAGAGTCGTGGAAGGGCATTGCCGTGCCGATGAATGAGATCGATGGAAATACGTATATGGGTCAGCAGGGACAGTACAACTCGGTGCTTACGGTGCATCCGACAAATCCGGGAATCATTTGGGCCGGCGGAATCGACTTGTATCGCTCCACGAACTCGGGCACGAATTGGAAGCAAATGACGAATTGGTACCAGCATGCATCGTTCACCTATGTCCATGCGGATCAACATGAGTTGCTCTTCAATCCGCAAAATCCAAATGAGATGTTTGCCGCCTGCGACGGAGGCGTTTTTCGAACGACGAACGGAGGTGCGGTCTTTCTCGACGCGAACACCGGTTTGATTACGACACAGTTTCACAGCGGCACACCGCATCCGACTTCTGATAACGTACTCGGCGGAACGATCGACAACGGCACACTCAAAACGGCAACGGGCGTTCAATGGAGTATGCCTCTCGGCGGTGATGGTGGCTACACGGCGATAGATTACAACGACACGCGGTACATGTACGCGGAGCTGTATTACCTGTGGTTTCATAAATCATCGGCCTATGGCGCTGGAGGGAGCTTCGTCCCGAAGATGTCGGGCATACCTCGCGAACCTGAAGGCTGGACTTCCGATCAATCCGCATTCATCGCGCCGTTCGAGATGGACCCAAACGATCCGAAGAAGCTCTACGCCGGCACCTATCGGGTATATCGAACCACGAACAGCGCCGAGTTGTGGACGCCTATCAGTCCTAACGTCACGGGCACCGGCGGCTACATCACTGCCATCGGGATTTCGAAAAGCAACGGCAGCGTCAT
Source organism: uncultured Chromatiales bacterium (assembly GCA_964448285.1). Lineage (GTDB taxonomy): Bacteria > Bacteroidota > Ignavibacteria > SZUA-365 > SZUA-365 > CAYUWG01. Next base: position 6,345 of record CAYUWG010000126.1, on the reverse strand, counting down.
CTACACCGGTTCATCGAGCGGCTCCGTATATGTGACGACGAACAATGGAACGGAGTGGACTCGTGTGAGCTCCGGATTACCGCAGCGATACATCACCGACATCGCTGTGCATTACGCCGACCCGGCAATAGCGTACGTGACATTCAGCGGATTTGGAACGCCGCACGTGTTTCGCACGACGGACTACGGCACATCGTGGGTCAGCGTATCGGGAAGCGGCTCACTTTCACTACCCGATGTTCCAACGAATTCCATCGTCATCAATCCCGCAAATCCGCAACGCTTGTATGTCGGTACGGACGTTGGCGTGTTTTTCAGTTACGATGGAGGCGTTTCGTGGGAGGTCAACAACGAGGGCATGGGAAACGTCACGGTTGCCGACCTGCAATTCCGCAAGGACGGGACGTTGTTCGCTTCGACACACGGACGCGGCGTATTCAAAACGTCCTTCTCCCTTCTCGACTCCCAGCGAACGCCCATTGCCGAATCGTTTCGTCTCGAACAGAATTTCCCTAATCCGTTTTCCTCGCAAGGACAAACGACAATCGCTTACACCATCGAACGGCAGATGGACGTCACGCTCGACGTGTTCGATCACGGTGGAAAACTCGTTCATCGGCAGAGACTCGGAGCGGTTCAACCGGGGAAGTACTATCATGCATTCGAAGCAGGTGGTCTCTCGGCGGGCGTGTACTTCTACCGTATGAACGTCGATGGAACACCGTCGAAGACGATGAAGATGATCATCGTGAAGTAGAGGGTTCACCCAACGTCGAGTCCCTGACAAGCAGTGCTCCTCGCCTTCGCCCAAAGGGATTTCGTACTTTGATGCGGATTTTTACCGACTTCCAAAACACGTGAAAAAGAAAGCCGCTCCAGAAAAAACACCCGCTCAAACTCTGCATTGGAAATACGCACTCCCTTTCATCGTTATCGTTCTGATTCGAACGCTCGCTTCGTTTGACGCGACGTCGGGTCTTTGGGGGCTGAATGTTTCGGGCTTCCTTTCGAACGAGGTCACGCTTGTTCTCGCTGTGCTTTCCTTATCGCTTGCGGTGCCGACCGTTGGAATGCGATTGAACAGGATGATCTCGTTCACGGGTGATGCATTGTTTCCCGAAGAGAGAGGGAAACGGATTCTCGTCCATGCAGTCATTGCCGGCGCGTGTGGAATTCTGTTCTGGAAGCTCTTCGTCCCGTTCTCGTTTCTCGGCGATGGAGTGCACGTCGTGCGCGCGCTGTTCCGCTATGCTGAGGACGCGGGCTTCTCGTACGGCACTCTCTGGAACGAACCGCTGACCGTTCTCACAATCGTGACTCTCATCGGTCTGTTCGTGCCTCATGCCGGCGGGGACGCCACGGTGCAACTCCAGGGCTACACGGAAGTCTTCCTCGTGGTCAGCTTTGTCGTTGGCGCCGTGTATGTGTTTACCGTGATGATGATCGCGCATCGTGCTGCACGCACTTCGTTGCAACGCATGGCGCTTACAGGATCAATCTTCGGGACTGCGGGAATGCTCTTCTTTTTCGGCTACGTCGAGTATTACGCGTTCCTCTATCTCTTCGGAACGATGTTCCTTCTCGTCGGCATGATTGAAATGCAGATGGAAAGGTTTCCGAAATTCTCTACGATCGTCTTCGCATGCGGCGTTGCGTTTCACCTCTCGGCACTCGTCTTTTTGCCGACGTGGGTCTTTCTTTTGTGGAGAAAGAAGTTCATGCATGATTCGAATGGCTTGCGAAAGCTCCTCATCGCGAACGCAATCTTCCTCACGCTCGCTTTCGTGTTCTACATCGCTTTGAACGCCGCCGATGCGAACACGTTCTTCATACCGCTCACGTCTGAGACGTCTTCATTCACACTGCTCAGTCCGCAACACCTTCTCGACGTGCTGAACAATCTCGTCTTAAGCGCGCCGGTTTCGCTTGCCATGATTTTCGGTTTCTTTGTGATGAAGAAAACGGATTACGAGCTTTCACGATCGACCGTTTTTGCATTGCATGGCGTTCTCTACTGGCTTGCGCTCTGCGTCGGTCATTCCGCGATCGCACGCGACTGGGATGTCTATGCTTTGCTTGGGACTACGATCGCCGTTGCCGCCTTTGCGATGGTACTTTCCATCAAGCAGGAGCATGTTCGTTCGTATTTCTTAGGCCAGCTTGCCGTTCAGCCGTTGATTCTGATCATTCCATGGATTGCGGTGAATACGAACTTCTTTCACTCGCTTGACCGCTTCACTGCGTTGACGGAGTTATACGTTCCCATTCTCCCAAAGGAAGTCTCCGCCGGTCACTTCGAGACGATACGCTCTGCGTTTTCAGCGACGAACAATCGCGAAGGAGAAATAGCGACGATCATTCGAGTCGCAAATCTTACCGGCGATCCATACGAGTACTACAAACTGACGCGCGCATTCGAAAGCGCGACGACACTCTCACCGGAAATGCTGGCGGCTCTGGAAGCAAGTCTCGGCAACATTCTCCAGTTGCCGGACAGCGTTCGAAACGCCCCTGTCGGAAAGGACGAACACGCACAGCGTACAACGCTGAACGAGATATATGTGAATCTCGTAAAGGCGGCGACCCGATTGATGCCGGTCGAAACCCGTCCGGGCTGGGCGGAGAATGTGCTCAAGCCGATCATCGGCAAAGAGAGGACGAGTTTTGACATTGCCTACTATCTCGGCAACCGGCACTTTGCGGCGAAACAGTATGAGCGCGCAGTGGAATGGTATGAAAAGGCGTTAGTGGATTCAGCGGCACGAAAGGAGAATCACGGCCAGACCATGTCGTATCTCTTCAACGCAATCGGTGTCAGTTGGGCGAATCTCGGTGACCGGGAAAAAGCAATGGATGCGCTGCGGAAATCAGTACGCTATCCTGAAACGAACGCGGTTACGTGGAGCGACTATGGATTCGCTTCATACACCACGATGCTCTTCGGTGAATCGGAGCGTGCTTTCAGTGAAGCTCTCAAACGTGACTCCACCATAACGAACGCGCTTTACTGCCTTGGAAAAATCTATCTCATCGATCCGGCCAAGCATGAAAAAGGGCGTGCACTTCTGACGCGCTTTCTTGCGCTCGAGCAGGGAACTCCGCGAGCCGATGATGCACGCGAGGTGCTCTCAATGAACCTGAGCCAACTTCGGCAGACGACGTTTCGATGATGCGTTCGCTCATCCGGACAACATTCGCTCACATCGTGCTCGCAATTGCGGTGCATGCGCAGGTCACGGATACCGCAATCGTATCCTCGGATACTGCGCGGATCGTACAGGGCAGCGATACCACCGTAGTCTTTCAGGTAAAGAACGCACTCGATACTCTCGTGAATTACGTCGCGAAAGATTCCGTCGTCTATCGTTTGAAGGACAAGAAGGCGACGTTGTTCGGTACGGCGAACATCGATTATGGAACGCTCGGCGTCAAAGCCGAACGCATCACGATCGATTGGAATGCATCGATGCTCGTTGCGCGTGGAGTGCCGGATACGTCCGCGGAACGCGAAGGCAAACTCATGGGTACGCCGGTCTTCAAAGAAGGGAGCGAGAAGTATGAAGGGAAGGAGATGACCTACAATTTCAAAACGAAGCGCGGAATGATCGTCGAAGGGGAAACGGAGATCGATGACGGATTCTATTTAGGAGAGAAGATCAAGCGCATATCCGACGACGTGTATTTCATCGGGCATGGGCGATACACGACGTGCGACAATCCCGACCACAAGCATTACTACTTCGGTTCGCCGCAGATGAAAGTGATTCCGAATGACGTGGTCATTGCCGAGCCGATCTATTTCTTCATCGAAGACATTCCACTTTTCGCGCTGCCGTTCGCCGTCATACCGAGTAAAGGCGGGCGAACATCAGGCATAATCCCGCCGACGTTTGGCGACGATGCGCGCCGCGGTCGCAACCTCCGTGGGTTCGGATATTACCTTGCGGCGAGTGATTACTGGGACTTGAAACTCACCGCTGATTGGTATTCGAAGGGCGGCTATCAGGCGAACGCCGCTGTCCAATACTCGTTGCGCTACAACTTCAGCGGCTCCATCACCGCATCCTATGGAAGGCAGCAGTTCGATATCGGAAGCGTCTTTCGACCCGATGATCCGACGCGCGAGGATTTCAAAATCGGGATTCGCCACAGCCAGACGCTCGACCCGCTTTCGCGCCTTTCCGCGGATTTCACGTTCATGACGGATTCCTACGTCGATAACTTCAGCACGAACATCGACCAACTCCTTACTCAGAATTCTTATTCGTCCGCCGGCTACAATACTTCCTGGGAGGGCACGAATCGAAGTCTTTCGGTCAACATCTCCCGCAATCAGGATTTACGGAACGGAACGTCGATCACGACGCTGCCGGATGCCTCGTTCAATCAATCGCAGATCTATCCTTTTCGTGGTGACGATTTTTTCGGTGAAGGAGCGTGGTATGAGATGATCGGCTTCAACTACAGCAGCCGGTTGCTCAGCACACTCGACCTGCGAAAGCGAACGGAGCGAGATGCGAGCGGCCAGCAGGTGGATGTGAAAGATCTTTTCGACCGGCGGGGGATTCAGCACAATATCGGTCTCATCACCTCGCCGAAGTTCGGCTACTTCACGATTCAACCTTCGTTCAACTTTACCGAGCGATGGTATGATCACCGCTTGGAGCGCTACTACGATGAATCGGATTCGACGGTGAAAGCTCGTGATGCTTATGGCTTCTATGCTCTGCATACGTTTTCATTCGGCGTTTCGGCGAACACCAAGCTCTATGGGACGTTGACACCGAACGTTTTCGGCATCCTTGGTATTCGGCACACGCTGCAACCGTCGCTGAGCTACAGTTACAATCCGGATTTCTCGAAGGAGTCATGGGGTTACTATCTCACGTATCGCGACAGCACGAATGAAGTGCGATACGATCCCTACACGGGCTATGCTTACCGCCCCGGTACCGTATTCGGAGGCGTGCCATCGGGCGAGTCGCAAACTCTTGGCATGAACCTCTCGAACATCTTTGAGATGAAGCTCTCGCCGAGCGAAGAGGACACGACTATGACGCCGAGGAAATTCCAACTCTTCAATCTCAACGCCTCGTCGTCGTATAACTTCGTTCGCGATAGCCTCAAACTTGCGCCGGTTTCCCTTTCGTTTCGGACGAGCATCGAGAACCTGCTCGACATTTATGGAGGCGCGACGTTGACTCCATACGTGTTTCAACTCGCGCGCGTTGGTATCGATACTTCAGGGAATCCCTACGTGATCGAGTCCGGCCGCGAATTGAACCGCTATCTCTTCTCGGAAGGCCGCGGACTCGCGCGCCTGACGAATTTCGACATTCACTTTTCGACAAACATCAGAAGCGAGATGTTCGAATCGAAATCGAAAGACACGTCGAACGTCGCAGATGCAGGCGGGTACTCCTTCCGCATCCCGTGGGACCTGAGTCTTGGGTTCGATTATTCGATGAATCAGTCGAACCCGAGTGAGAAGTCGCGCAGCTCAACTATGAGGGCGAGTCTCAATATCAAACCGACCCCGAACTGGCGCATCTCTGCTTCCACGTACTATGACTTCGTAACGAAGGAAATCGGTACGCCGCAGATCAACATTTCGCGCGACCTGCATTGCTGGGAAATGAACTTTTCTTGGGTACCGACCGGCGCGTGGAGAAGCTACTCGCTCGTCATTCGTCTCAAAGCCCCTCAACTTCAGGACATCAAGATCGAGAAAAAAGGAAGCGACCGCGGAGTGTACTATTGAAACGTGATCGCGCGTTATGGAAAGGAGGAGCGCTGAATGAGTTCATTCCGGGCCTCGTTGTCGCGGTGGGTATTGCCGTCCTCGCAACGGTGCTTGCACGCCTTCTCCCAATCGGCGGTGGGGTCGTGCCTGCGCTCGTTCTCGGTATCATCGTCGGGAACGTGTGGCAGCTTCCTGCAATCACCGAAGGCGGTATCGGATTTGCCGAACGAAATATGCTTTCGTATGCCATCGTGCTGATGGGCTTCGAACTGCAAATTGACAGGATCGCAAGCGTCGGGTGGATGCCGCTTCTGTTCGTTGCAATCCTCGTGTTCATCGTCATGCTCGTCGCGGTGCCGCTCGGAATGCGCTTGGGATTTTCGAAACCATTTGCCACGATGATCGGTGCGGGACATGCGATTTGCGGCGCATCCGCAGTCGCCGCGCTCGGTCCTCTCGTGAAAGCGCGCCAGGAAGAGATCGGTGTTTCGATCGGCATCGTCAATCTCATGGGGACGGTCGGCATCGCGGTCGCTCCTCCGCTGGTCCTCGCATTGCAATACAGTGCACAGGAAGCGGGATATCTCATCGGGGGTGTTCTC
>CAYUWG010000125.1:0-7503 GCA_964448285.1 uncultured Chromatiales bacterium | reverse complement strand
AAGCACTTAACACCAATTTCATTGGGAAACGCTTTAATCCACATAGCTTGATATTGGTCATCGGCGGTTGCTTCCAGAACTATTACAACACCGCCTCCATGCACAATAAGTTCGTCTTTTCCGTCACCATTCACATCGCCTGTCACGATCCCTTGACTGAATGTTCCTATGCCATTAATTTCAATCCAAAGACTCACTTCATAATCGTTATCACCAATCGTCTCATATACTGCGATGTTTGCAAGTCCTCCAAAGAACGAACTCCCTATAAACACCTCCGCATGGCCGTCCCTATCCAGATCGTTTCCCTCGTAATTGAATCCCGCGTTGACGGACCTTGTCGTATCGATGAATACTACGGAGTACGAAGAATTCAAAGGATTGTATTCAACGAAATAGACGAATCCTCCATACGTGACTGTTGCAAACTCACATTTCCCATCTTTGTCGAAGTCCCCAACCGCCCATGAGCCATATTCGAAGCGGTTTTCAAACGTATTTTCATACACATCAATAAAGGTATTCTCCATCAATCTCAACTTTGTGACAACATTTCTGGATGGCCATTGTCTTAACACTACCTCATCCACACCGTTGCCATCGAAGTCATATACCCGAGGTCTTTGTGCCGTTTCATTCCTCCCGTATCTCACCGCGCGCTTCCTCGTTGGCAGGTTGGAACCATCCGGTGTGTCGTAAATGAGGACTGTTCCAAAACTATCCACGGCGACATTTGGCATGTTCGCCCTGAAGAACGTCCCGTGGGCGAAAGGATAAAGCCACTCTCCGTTCAATCGCTGAACTGCAGTGAGCGTATCCTTGCTGTCGTCCCATCTGTAAAAATCGGTTGAAGCATAAGTCCCGTTCATGAATTTGGCTGCTACGAAATGTACCGTCCCATCTTTCGCGTGAAAGCCTATAGGAACGATATTCTGAACCCCGGCTGGGATGCTGGCTACCTTCGTAAACTTACTCCCAAACCCCGTCGTGTCAATTTGCGCCACTTCGATCGTAATGATCTTCTTGGGCTGCTTGCCGCCTTGAGGCTTCACATCCGTCACCTGCTTACGGAACGTATGGCCGCTCAGCGTGTCCGTAAACTCGAACACACCGTCTCCGAGATGCCGGTACGTGACGGGAGAGTGGAAGCGCTCCACGACCCCCTCCACCCGCAGCACCAGTGCCCGTTCGAAGTCTAACAGCGAGAGTGAGACAAGGGAGAGGAGAATGGAAAGAAGGAGTAACGGGAAACGGGTCATGGGGGTATCCTCTGGTTTATTGGGCTTGTATGGTGGCCAAAGCTACCTGATTGGCGAGGTGCATTCCAAGTTCGTTGCCTGATTTGACGATAGATTGGCCGATTGCTTCATGAACCATAATGAAAATCGAGGCAAGTATCAGATGGTATCTCATGGCTTTCAACTTTCCGTACTCAAATGACAATGTTCTCTGCGTTTGGGTTACCGCGCCTCAATCCTTCTCCAAAGGTTTGGGATAAACATAGGCAGTGCTGGGATTGGGTGCAAGCTCTTGCGTCTCAAACGCGAATGTTCTTTCTTGCAGGCGAAAGCTTCGGCTTTCTCCATCATCAGAAGCAGCAGAACGGAAGGTCGTCGATGTCTTGTCCACATACTGGGATTCGTGCGTGAAGCGATGACGGTTGAGATGCTCATCGTCCTCGCTCTGCTCGTTGCGGGCATCACACTCTGGGTTACGGAGAAACTTCCCGTGGACCTCGTCGCGCTCGGACTGATGGCCGTCCTCATGATCACGGGCATCATCACGCCGGAGGAAGGAATCGCGGGATTCAGCAACACCGCGACCGTGACCGTCGGCGCGATGTTCATCCTGAGCGCGGGGTTGTTCAAAACGGGCGCGTTGAATTTCTTCGGCATGGCGCTCACGAAAATCGGGAAGAGAAGCTTCTGGCTGCTGAGCGTTTCGATGATGGTGATGATCGCGTTCATCTCGGCGTTCATCAACAATACTGCCGCAGTCGCGCTGTTCCTTCCCGTCGTGCTCACGCTTTCCGATGAATCCGGCATTAGCCCGTCCAAGCTCCTCATGCCGCTGAGTTTTTCCGCGATGTTCGGCGGAATGTGCACGCTGATCGGCACTTCGACGAACGTGCTTGCAAGTTCGATCACCGAAGCGCACGGGATGCAGCCGCTGGGGATGTTCGAGTTCACGCGACTCGGAATCGTGTTCACCGCGGTCGGCATTCTGTACATGTTCCTCGCGGGCATCAGGCTCATCCCTCCGCGCCGCTCCGCGAAGGACCTGACGGGCACGTTCGAGATGAAAGATTACCTCACGGAAATCGTCCTGATGGAAGATTCCGTTTCCATCGGCAAGCCCGCACTTTCGTCACCGCTCGTGAAGGATCTCGACATCGACATCATCGAAGTCATCCGAGGAAAGGAGCGCATGTTTCCGGTCACCGACGACGTGATCCTGCGCGCGGGAGACACGCTTCGAGTGCGCGCAAACGTTCACCGCGTCAAAGAATTGCAATTGCGCAAAGGCATTCGCCTCAAGTCGGACAAGGCACTGCGCGACCGAGACCTCGAGCGCGACGACGTGCAATTGATCGAAGCGGTCATCGCGCCGGGATCGGAACTGGACGGCACGTCGCTGAAGGAAGCACAGTTCCGGAATCGCTATGGAGCGACCGCGCTCGCGATACGCCATCGCGGAGCGCTGCTTCACGAAAACATCGGAACGCGCAAGCTAACCGGCGGCGATACGCTCCTCGTCGAAGCGACGAAGGACACGATCAACCGGTTGAAGCGCAACGAGACGTTCGTCCTCGTCTCCGACGTCGTCTTCCCGCAGTTCCGCAGGAAGCGAACCGCGTACGCACTGCTGATCATCGCCGCCGTCATTGTCGTTGCAGCTTTGGAAATACTCCCGATCGTGATCGCTGCGGTGACGGGTTGTATCCTTCTCGTGATCACCGGCTGCCTGACGCTGGAGGAGAGCTATCAGGCAATCGAGTGGAAAGTGATCTTTCTCCTCGCGGGCGCGTTGACGCTCGGCGTCGCCATGGAGAAGACCGGACTGGCGCGATTCATCGCCTCGCAAATGGTCGTTGCACTTGGAGCCTTCGGACCGTGGGTCATCCTCTCCGCATTCTATTTATTAACCATGGTATTCACCGAAACGATGTCCAACAATGCGACTGCTGCGCTGCTGATTCCGATCGCCATCGTGACGGCGCAATCGCTTGGCGTCGATGCCCGGCCCTTCATCATGGCCGTAACGTTTGCAGCTTCCGCGAGTTTTATGACTCCGGTCGGTTACCAAACGAACACGCTCATCTACGGTCCGGGGCACTATGCCTTCAGGGATTTTTTGCGCGTCGGGACGCCATTGAATATGTTGTTCTGGTTGATTGCAACGTGGGCAATACCGGTCATCTGGCCATTCTATCCATAACCTGAAATGAAAGAAGTCCTCGACTTTCTCAAAGAAATCAAAGATGCGCTGAGCATCCATCTGTTCTCCTTAGGGAAGCTCAAGTTCACGCTGTGGAATCTCCTCTACCTTTCGATTCTCACGTATGCGTTGTTCTTCCTCTCGAAGGTCTTCAAGAACATCCTCGTGAACAAGATTCTGTCGATGCCGATTCCGGAGTTCGGCGTGCGGCAGGCTATCGGTTCCATCGTCCGCTACTTCATCGTCTTCATCGGTTTGATCATCATCTTTCAAACCGTCGGTCTCGACCTCAGCACGCTCACCATCATCGCGGGCGCGCTCGGCGTCGGTATCGGATTCGGTCTTCAGAACATCACGAACAATCTCGTCAGCGGATTGATCATCCTCTTCGAGCGTCCGATAAAAGTCGGCGACCGCATCGAAGTCGGAGGAACCGCGGGCGACGTGATTCGCATCTCCCCGCGCGCAACGACCATCGTCACGAACGACAACATCGCGATCATCGTCCCGAACTCGGAATTCATCTCGTCGCAGGTGATCAACTGGAGCTACATCGACCGCGAAGTGCGCTTCAATTTTCCGATCGGCGTCTCCTACAAACACGACCCGGAGATCATTCGCAAACTCCTGCTCGAAGTCGCGACGGAAAATCCGGGCGTGATGAAAACGAAGGCGCCAGACGTGTTGCTCGAAAGCTACGGCGACAGTTCGATCCAATACATCCTTCGCGTCTGGACGAGCATGTACATCGACCGACCGGGCGTCCTGCGCAGCCAGTTGAATTACGCCATCAACAAGAAATTCAAGGAACACGGCATCGAGATTCCGTTTCCGCAGCGCGACCTCCACGTGCGCAGCGGCGTCCTCACGATCCGAAAAGATGAGACGACATAAGCTCTTCGAGCACTCAGGGCGAAGCGTGAAGAGAAATACGGCAGCCGTTTCCAAATAGGCTGTAGGACACGCATTCATGCTTGTCGCGGATTCTCCTTTCAAAAGAAAGCGACAACCAGGAATGGTGTCCTACGAAGAACCGATCTTTTTAGACAGCCTTTTCCTCAAGCGCAAAACGAGCGAGTGTTACGCGAGGAGTTCTTTTTCGATCACGATCGCTTCTGGAAAGAGGATATTGTTTTCGAGATGAATGTGTTCATGCAAATCGCGTTCGAACTCATCGAGCTCCTGATAGAGCACGCGGAACGTGTTGCAAGCATCGTCCGGCGGGACGAGGCCGTTGCCAAGCTTCCGGATTTCCTGCATTGCGCTGCCGGCGCTTTCGTGTTCCATCTCCATCATCGAAATGGGATTGCGCACGCTTCCGAAGGGAACGCCGTTCATGCGTTCGTTCTGCGTCTTCAACCGGACCATGGACTTGATGAACGGAAAGAGAATCTGCTCTTCCTTGAACATGTGTCCTTCAAGTTCCTCGCGCACGTCGTCGAAGATGCGCGCGATCGAGATCGTTTCCGGATGGCGTTCGCCGTGAACCGATGCGACCTTCTGCGCATGTGCCTGTACGACCGGCAGCGACTCACGCACGTAGCGATGGTGCTTTTCGAGGATGTGATCGATGAGTTTGTCCAACGGCCATGAATCGAAGTCCGGGACGTCGGTTGCCGGCGGGTTGAGCAGGGAAAGCTCGGTGATGATTGCATGGGCGTCGATGCCTTTCTCAGTGCACACTGTGCCGAGCGATGTTCCGCCACCGCAGCAGAAGTCGATGCCGTTGCGTTCGAAAACGGACGCCGCGCGAAAGTTCTTCCGGACGATGTCGCCTATGGAGTGATCGGGTGTTACCTGCATTGTATTGAATCCTTGAATTGTGATGAAGAAATCGTTCGTCATGATCCCAATACAACATACTCTCCATCGCATCGCGCGTGCTTTGACCAAAGTCAGAAAAAGGAAGATCCTTCCCTCTTCACCTCTTTACCTCTTTACCTCTTCACAACGTAATTTCCCATCATGAAACAAACAGACACACTCGCAGCGCTGAAAGCAACGGCCATCCATTCGGTTACTCTTGCCTGTAGCCTCTATACACGACGGCCCGATAATTCAAATTCCCGGATAGGAAGACCGCGTTTCCTTTGACAGAAAATCCATGTGGGAAAAAGATTCCACGCTTTTCGAAAGGGAGCGCCACCGCCCACGTTCGCCCGTTATAGTGGAGCACCTTTCCTTCTTCCATCGCCACGTACACGTCGTTTAAACCCGTACCCCGAATGCCCGTTATGCACTTCTCGAAGCCTTGTATCATAGACCATTTCGGACCCGTCTTCCGGTACAGTCCGGAGCATCCTCCTGAATACCAGACCCCATGCATCCCCCAGACGGAGATCTGTTCGCCATCCTGGAGTATTTCTCGATCGGTCACAAGCCCCCTGACAAGTTTGATGACGTACCCGGGAGCGCCGCTATCTCTGTTGTAATCCGATGCCGCCACGTACACCGTATCTTCCCATCCCCACACGTCCCGGTTCGCGGCGGTCGTCGCGTAGCCCATCTGGTAGAACCGCAATCCGTCCCAGAACATGAGTGAACCGTTCTCCCCGACGAAATACATGGCGTCGGGGTGCTTACCCCAGATCTTTCGCGTCATTCCAGTGGCAACTTGGCTCACATCGTTTGCAATCCATTCAACTCCGTTCCAATGTCGAGCCGGGCTAGTCCAGATGTTATTCTGGTTGAAAGCGTAAATGGTGAATAGCTCTCCAAAGCTCGGTTTACCATTGAAGAGCGCTTCTATCCTCATCAGCGTCCACTTGACCCCATCCCAGTGGGCTGCGTTGCTTGTCAGGCTGTCGATCACTTTACCTGCATCGTCACGCTTGTAAAACCATCCCACGGCCCAGGCGTCCGTCTCAGAGAGGCAGAACACGTCGTTCACGCTGGAGAGCCAGTCGCCGAGCGTGTCGGTGTGCCAGACGAAGGAGTGGTTAGTGGTGTCGGGTGCTGAGGGAGGGGGTTTCACCGGGTTGTCATCCGTGCAGGAGTGGAGCGCAAACAGCGCAAGCGATATCCCCGCGAGAAAGCAAACGTGTATGGCGAGTCGTTTCATGGGTGTTTTTCCTTATGAGTTATTCGTCCGCTGTAGTCACTATGCATGTGTGATGCTGCACGTGCTCTGTCTCCTTTGCCCTTTATCGTACGAAGCCCCAACAGTGCTTGGTTCGCTCGCAGGCAATCTCAGAGCATAGGTGCAAAAAAAAAAATGACTTATCTCAGGCATGAGAAAATCCTTATATGAAATCTCCGTCCCTGTGCGTTCGTCAGCAATGGTCCCCTTTGCCGGATTTTACTATCCGTGGGAATAGCAATTGATTCCGGGAGCGTTCACTCTTCACCTTTCATGTCTTTCCACGATATTGAATCCATGATGCAAAGAGACACACTCGCAGCGCTGAAAGCAACGTCACTCTTCTCTGAATTCAACGAAAAGGAACTGGAGGTTTTTCAACGTCACTGCACCGTGCGTGAAGTCTCCAAAGGGACAATCCTGTTCAGGGAAGGTGACGAATACAGAGGCTTCTATATCGTGTTGGACGGGAGCGTAAAGATCTTCCGAACGACGAGCGACGGAAAGGAAACCGTGCTGCACTTGATCCATCCGCTTCACTCGTTTGCGGAGATACCGATGTTCATCGGCGGTCCCTACCCGGCATTCGCGGAGATGTTAGAGGACAGTTCGCTGTTGTTCGTCGGCAAGGATGGATTTCTGGATCATCTCCAGCGCAATCCTGAAATGGCGATACGCATGTTGGCCGGTCTTTCAAAACGCCTGCAAACACTCGGCGCACAACTGGAACGCCTCACCGCACTGGACGTGAAAACACGACTCGTGCGTTTCCTTCTCGAAGAATACCGGCGCCAATCGAAAGACACGCTCATTCCCGTGATCGAACTCCCGATGACGAAGTCACTGCTCGCTTCTTATCTCGGGACGATTCTCGAAACACTTTCGCGAACATTCAAGAAACTCGAGGATGAAGGATTGATTCGCGTGCGCGGCAAGAAAATTTTTCTCGAAGATGCCGAGAGGATGCGCCGCGAGTACTGGAAATA
>CAYUWG010000124.1:0-7556 GCA_964448285.1 uncultured Chromatiales bacterium | reverse complement strand
TTCAAAGAATAGGCATTTTGACTGTTGCACCTGTGGGAGAAGCTTCGTACCATCCTCCCGGTACATGCAGGCAATCAACGACAACGACGAACAACAACTCATGTCACAGAAATTGATAACGAACTCACTTATAATCCGAGATCACTCATGAACATCCGCATACTGACTCTACTCCTCTTCGCCGGAACAACGATACCGCTCGCTTCGCAAGTGCTCAATCCGAAAGCGCAGGTTGACCACAGCATTCTCTACCGTGACTCCGAACAGTGGATCAAGGAGCGATTCAAATATTTCTACGAAGAGCGCGCGAATCCTCTCGGGTACATTCCCGATGGTGTCCGGGAAGAAGCGTGGGTGCAGTCCAAAAAGATGAGCGTTCATAAGCCGAACGTTTTCTCGAAGCGTAGCGCTTTCTCGTCGCAGCAATGGACGGTAGTTGGGCCGAACAATGTCGGTGGAAGAATCACCGGAATAGCCATTCATCCGACGAATCCCGATATCGTGTATTTCACGGGAGCCGATGGCGGCGTTTGGAAATCCGTCAATGGCGGCGCTTCATACACACCGATCTCCGAAGACCTTCCGACGATGGCGATGGGGAGCATCGATATCGACCCAAACAATCCCGATAATATTTGGGTTGGAACCGGAGAAGCGAACGGAAGCGGTGATTCATATCCTGGCATTGGAGTCGTTCGGTCCACGGATGCCGGAAATACATGGAGTCTCGTTGGGTCGAAGTTTGCCGATCAAATCGGTTCGATCAAGGTTCATAAATCCAACGGCAATATCGTCTTCGCTGCAACGCGTCAAGGTTTATGGCGAACGACGAACGCCGGCTTCACATGGACCCGTCTCCATACGAATCTCGCACACGATCTCGTTCTCCATCCCACGAATCATGAAGTCGTTTACGCCGCAATACAGGGAATCGGTGTGCAGAAGAGCGTGGACAGTGGTGCAACATGGACCACCCTTTCTCTCCCAATACAAGCAGACAGCATTGGCCGAATTGCCATCGACCTTTGCCTCACACAGCCCAATGTGATCTACGCCGTGATCGTATCGGGAAGAGGGACATCGAACTCTCGCGGCGTATTCAAATCAACCAATGACGGGGTGACATGGCAACGAACCATTTACGCCAGTCCGAATTTTTTCAGCTCGCAAGGCTGGTACAATTGTGAAATCGCGGTTCACCCGAGCAATCCAAACATCGTCCTTGTCGGCGGTGTCTCGTTCTATGGAAGTACCGATGGCGGTTTCACCTGGGCAACGAGAGGAGGGATGCACGTCGATCACCATGCGGTGGAATTTTCACTCTCGAATCACAGTATCGCCTACTTCGGCAACGATGGAGGAATGTATAAATCGACGAACGGCGGCGTGTCGTTCATCAATCAGAATATCGACTTGCCTATCACGCAGTTTTACGAACTCGGCATCGCATTGCAAGATCCGGAAATGATGATCGGTGGGACACAGGACAATGGTTCGAAGTTTCGGAAAACCAATAACGCGAATTGGAATAATGCAACCGGCGGCGACGGCGCATACTGCGTCATCGACTACACGGATGCGAAGTACATCTACACGGAGTACCAGAACGGCTCGCACTTGCGTTCGACAAATGGAGGCACATCCTTCAGTGCGATTAACAATGGATTGGTCGGCTCAGGATTGTGGGTGACCCCCGTCGCTATCCATCCGACGGAGCCTACGGTTCTTTTCACGGCAACAACGCGACAGCTGTACAAGACGACAAACCGCGGCACACTCTGGTTTCCATTCCATGGCAATATGGACTCCACTTCATCGATCAACTACATCGCCATTTCACCGACAAATCCGGATTTGATGCTCTGTGGCTATACGAACGGACGGATCTGGAAAACCACCGACGCCGGTGCGAGTTGGACGAACATTTCTACCGGACTTCCTTCGAGAACGTGTAAGGACATTCAGTTCGATCCCTTCGATGCGAACACCTACTACACATGCTATTCCGGCTACGCTTCCACTGGTGTGTATAAGACGACAGATGGAGGTACGTCGTGGATTAGTATCACCGGAAGCGGAACGAATGCTCTGCCCACAATCCCAAAAAACGCTTTGGCAATCGATCCGACCAACTCGAATAATATTTTCGTGGGTACGGATTTCGGCGTGTATGCAACGACAAATGGCGGTGCAACGTGGGAAGTTCTCGGAACCGGAATGCCGAAAGTCGTCATTGCCGATCTTGAACTGCATCCCCTCAACGGTGTTCTCTACGCAGCAACGCACGGTCGCAGCACGTTTGCTCTCACGGTGACGACGCCGGTCGAGTTCACTTCCTTTTCTGCCGTCCCTGACGGCAATCAAGTACATCTCTCCTGGCGAACCGCTGCCGAAGTGAATAATTATGGCTTCAGTGTTGAAAGGATGAATCCGATGAGTGGCGGGTGGCAGGAAATCGGATTCGTTGAAGGTCACGGTTCAACCGCAGGCGTGAATCTCTACGCGTTCACTGATAAACTCCTTCCTCTCGATGCGGAAACACTGATCTATCGTTTGCGCCAAATTGATTTCGATGGGAAGTTCGAGTACTCGCCCGAAGTGATGGTAACCATCAACGACGTATCGCCAAACGATTTCGAGCTCGAACAGAATTTCCCGAATCCTTTCAACCCGGTCACTAACATCCGTTACTCGCTTCCTGCAACGGAGCGCGTACGCCTGACCGTCACGGATGCGAAGGGTCGGACAGTCAAAGAGTTGGTGAACAAAGTACAGCAAGCCGGAATGCACGTCGTGTCGTTCGATGCGAATGACGTTCCGAGTGGCGCGTATTTCTATCATCTCGAATACGATGGCAAACGACAAACCAAGAAGATGATGGTGCTGAAATAGATCCCGAACTCGATAACGGACTCTACGTCGCGGACGACAGATTGCATAACATTGAATTGAATAACGGGCCAAGCGTTTCAAGCTCGGTTTCGTATTCTCTCTTTCATTATGGCTTCCTTCTTGGAAGCCTTTTTTTTCACCTACTTGAAATGATGGAATGAACGCAGCACTTGTACTCGAAAACGGAACGATCATATATGGAAACTCCATCGGCGCTGAAGGGACCGCGATGGGTGAAGTCTGCTTCAACACGAGCATGAGCGGATACCAGGAGATACTCACCGATCCCTCCTATTGTGGACAGATCGTGACGATGACTTATCCAATGATCGGGAACGTCGGGGTGAATATGGAGGATGTCGAATCTATCAAACCGCAGGTGAGTGGTTTCGTGATGAAGGAATACAGCACACGGCGAAGCAACTACCGTGCAGTGTCCGACTTAGACGCCTACTTGAAGCAGAATAACATCGTAGCGATCGAAGGAATCGATACGCGAATGCTGACTCGGATGATCAGAACAAACGGCGCGATGCGCGGCATGATCACGACGGAAGTCTCTTCAGAGAATATGCTGCTCGATAAAGTTCGGGACGTGCCTGATATCAGCGCCCGCGATCTTGCAGAAGTCGTGACGACGCCGAAGACCTATGCGTGGAATGACGCCGGCATGTGGAATTACGCGAATGGGACTTTCGAAGGACCGCGTTTCAGCGTCGCGGTTCTCGATTATGGTGTGAAACAGAATATCCTTCGGCGACTCGCCCGTTTCGGATGTGATCTTACAGTCTATCCATCTTCGACTCCTGCGGAAGAAATACTCAACTCGGAGATTGACGGAATCTTTCTTTCGAACGGCCCGGGCGATCCTACGATGGTTCGTCACGCAGTCGAGAATCTCAAGCAACTCATCGGAAGGAAGCCCATCTTCGGCATTTGTCTCGGCCATCAATTGCTGAGTAGAGCGTTTGGTGCAAAGACGTACAAGCTGAAGTTCGGCCATCGCGGAGCCAACCATCCCGTGATGAACTTACTGACGAGTGAAATCGAGATCACGTCACAGAACCACGGATTCGCAGTCGATGCGGATTCGATGCCGGAAGAGTTGGAACTTACCCACGTCAATCTCAACGATAACACGGTAGAAGGCTTTCGTCATCGTGAACTCCCTGTGTTTTGCGTCCAGTACCATCCTGAAGCAAGCCCCGGCCCGCATGACAGCGACTATCTGTTCCGCGAGTTCCGCGAGATGATGGAAAAGAAATCGTAGAATCGCTTCGCTTGCGCCTCGATCACTTTCAAGTCTTCACCTGCGATTCTTACTGGGCGACCAGTTCAACCCGTCTATTCTTCGCGCGTCCGTTTTCATTCGCATTCGTCGCCACCGGTGCGAGCGGACCGACGCCGTAGCCCTTCAATCTCTCCGCACTGATACCATGCTCTTTGATGAGGGATTGAACGACCGCCTTTGCTCGCTCTTCCGATAGGGACATGTTCATATCCAACTTCCCCGTGTTATCCGTGTGGCCGACGACGTAAAGTTGCAAGCCGTTCCGTTGTTGAAGCATCGTAGCAATCTCACGGATTGCTGTCCTTGATTCCTTCGTCAAGGTTGCCTTTCCTGTCTCGAATAAAATATCATACACCGCGACATGCCCATCCCTGTCGATGTCCCTCAGCCACGCTTCAGCGCTAACTGTCACTTTATCCGTCTCCATCGGTTTGATTTCGACGATATGCATCTGCGTCGCATACCTGCCAACGTGTATTGCAGCATAAATTTCCTTCTCGTCCTTCGTCATACGGCAGGCGACGTAACGGTTCTCACGCACACCGCCCATAGCTCGGATTCCATTGATTGGCTGCCATCCAATGGGTGAACCGCAGTTACCACCCGAACAGGTGAAGAGGATCTCCGCCTTCGCCTTTTTCAACTCAAGCTCAAAGTTCCTGATGATTTCGTTTGTCGAGCGATTCGCCGGATTGTTGTAAATGATTCGGGTAACCTTCCCTTCGAGAGTTTTGATCTTGTTCGGTTTCCCGGATTTATCGACGCCGGTCACGAGCTTATAGCTGTCGAACTCTTCATAGTCGTATTGCCTGATGATCTGACCTTCGTATCGCGATATGGCGGGATGATCCTTGCCGCCCTGGATGTCCTGCCCGGACAGCGTTGAGATGAAACACACGACAAACAGCGGGTGAATGAACTTCTTCATAAGTCTCCTCTTGAGTTTGTGAAAATGCATAGGCATAGGTTAATGCGCTCCTTCGAGAGAAACAAGATGTTAGCCCGCACGACACCGTTCGCGGATCAGTGTCACAACCTCAGGGCATAAAGAACACTCCTCGGTATTTGTCACGGTCATCAACTGTTGAGCAAAACCTTTGGGGTAAAAACGAGCACGCATAATACAGTCTGTTCACGATGGCGAAAGCCGTCCATCCAGAAGCAAGTCCCGGCCGGCATGACCGCGACTATCTGTTCCGCGAGTTGAAGGAAAACCACAAGGAAAATCGCATTCGATTTATCGAATGAAGAGCATCTGCCTCTGTGCCATTGCGCCTTCGCTTTCAAGCCGATAGAGATAAAGACCGGTCGGGACATCACCGAGTGAAATACGACGTCGATGCTCACCTCCTTCCAGTCTTCCTTCGAACAACGTCTTGACATGTCGCCCATGGATATCGTACACGGTGAGCCGCACCTGGCCATGCGATGGAATCGAAAATGATATCTCCGTTTCATGATGAAAAGGATTCGGTGCGTTTTGTTCGAGCGTCAATGTCTGGTGCGCAGCAGTCGCCGGTTCCGTAGAAGTTAAAAGCGCATTGCCGCTTAACGGAATGATTTTCTCCGCTGTAAAAGGATCATCCGAAAACACGTGCAGTGTTGCCTCATGCATTCCGAGTCGAACAGGGATGAATTGCACGATGAGGTCTTTCCTTCCACCGAGTGGGATTGTTGTATCGCAACGTGTGATTACAGAGAACCAATCCTTATCCGGGCCATTGATCGTACAGGATTGAACGACAAGTGGCAGACCGCCGGAATTCCTCAGCGTAACCGCCTTTTTATGAAACCGGTCTATCGTCACATTGCCGAACGCAAGTGATGGAGGGCTTGCCATGATGATTCCCGCAGTTCCAGTTCCAGTGATCGTGTATGTATTTCCGGGAAATATTGGATCGCCGGCAATGAATCGAATCGAGACAACACGACTACCCGTTTGCGTCGGTCGAAAGCGAACGAGCACATCTGCTTTCGATTTGGGTTGGATAGAGTCAACTGCCGGAGGAATTAGCTCGAAATGTTGCTTGTCGTTTCCCTCCAATTGCATGGCTGGAATCGGATGCACACGCTCGTCCATGTTTTCGATAACGAAATTCGATTCGGAAGTTGTGAATACGCGCACGGAACCGAATGAAAGTCCTGTACCTGTAAGCACGAGCCGCGGTTTTACGCCGACACCGGTTAGCGGAACGATCATCGGAGAGTTTTTATCCGTCGATTCGATGATGAGATTTGCTTCGATCACTCCTTCAACGGTCGGGGTAAAGCGGATTTTCAATTCTCCTTTTTCGTTCGGATTCAGCACGAACTTCGGGTTCTTCGTGATGGAAAAATTATTGCTGCCGCTCCCTTCAATGGCTATTCGATGGATTCGGAGATTCGTTGAACCGGTATTGTGTAGTGTGATCGACTCCTCCTTCAACTGAATGAAAAACTGTGTCCCAAAATCAAGCTGCGTTTTATTGACTGTCATGATCGGTGCTACACTTTGACCTTTGAGTGATAAAACCGTTTTCATTGCGAGCGGATCATTTGTCTCGAAATTCACATCTGCATCTCTTAACCCCGTTGCCAAAGGGAAAAAACGCAAAACCATCATTGACTCCCCGCCGGGTGCAAGCTGTTTCGATGGCACTTCCATAATGCGAAAGTCCGCTTCGTTTGCACCCGATGTCGTAATGCGTGAAATCGATAACGGGTAATCCCCGGTGTTTCGAATGACAATCGTATCGAACTTCGCGGTACGGTTATATACTTCGCCAAAATCTACAACGGTTTTACTCACAGTGAGTACGGGACGCAAGCCTACTCCCTGAACAGTCACGACGGTTGGAGTGAGTGCATACTCCTTGAGATCGAGCAGAATACTCGACTCTTTGAGTCCTTGCGTTCGCGGCACAAAGGATATCGGGAGGTTAAAGGATTCCCCCGGTGTTAAGGCGAAATCTCGAATCGGGCACGTGAATTCACTTCCACCTTTGTGCGGATTGACAGAGATCTGTTTCGTTGCACTGCTCACATTCTTTATGCGCAATGTCCGGAGCACGGAAGATTTCACGAGAGCGCTCCCGAAATCGATTGATGAAGTTTCGATCTCGATAACTTTCTCTTTTGCGAATCCAACAAGTTGGAGGGAATGAACCGGGATGGCTCTGTCGTTCGACTGGATAACAAGACTCGCTGATCTTGACCATTGCTCGAGCGGCGCAAAGACGAGATGTACTTCAGCGAATGCATTTGGAGGAATGATCGACCGGGAGAGTTGCATCGACCATAGGGCAGCGTCCAGACCTTCAAGAGCCACGTTATCGATACGTGCGTCTTCGGCTCCGGTATTCCAGATTCTCAGGGTGCGGCGAGACGTGGTTCC
>CAYUWG010000123.1:0-7621 GCA_964448285.1 uncultured Chromatiales bacterium | reverse complement strand
AACAGGTTTGCATCCTGCAATGACCGGAATGAAAGCGCTCTATGATGACGGGAGAATGGTCGTCGTTCAGAGTGTCGGTTATCCCAATCAGAATTTTTCTCATTTCCGTTCGACTGACATCTGGCTGACTGCGTCTGACTCTAACGTCGTACTTACATCCGGTTGGGCAGGCAGGTATCTTCAATCGGAATTTCCTGACTACCCCACGGGGTATCCCAATGCGGTGATGCCGGATCCGCTCGCGATTCAAATCGGTTCCGTCGTTTCAACAGCGCTTATGGGCTCCACAGGCAACATGGGAATCGCCATATCGAATCCGACGACCTTCTATAACATCGTTACAGGCACGGTGGAACCTGCGCCAAACACCCGGGCGGGACATGAGCTGACCTACGTTCGCACCGTAATCCAGCAGACGCAAGCCTTCGCAGATGCATTGAAAGCCGGTGCGGCGAACGGTTCGAATCTTTCAATGAAATATCCGGCAACCGGTAACTCGCTTGCCAGCCAGTTGAAAATCGTCGCGCAACTCATCAGCGGCGGATTGAAGACGCGTATTTACATCGTGAACCTCGGCGGATTCGACACCCATAATGCTCAGGTTGTTTCGGGAAATACTACGACAGGAAATCATGCGACACTACTCAACCGCGTCTCAGTCGCCATCGAAGCGTTCCAGGATGACCTGAAACTCTTGGGCGTGGAGGATCGCGTGATCGGCATGACGTTCTCCGAGTTTGGTCGTCGCATCAAGTCGAACGGCAGTTTTGGAACCGACCACGGCTCAGCGGCGCCTCTTTTCGTTTTCGGAAGCAAGGTAAATCCGGGCATCATCGGAGACAACGTTCAGATCCCTGCGAATCCGGCCACCAATAGCAACATCCCTATGCAATACGATTTCCGGTCGATCTATGCAACGATGTTGAAGGATTGGTTTGGCGTTTCGGAAGGAACGCTCCAACAAATACTGTTCAAGGATTTCCAAATCCTCCCGATCATCAAATCGGGGACAACTTCGACGAGGACGCCGTTCTCTCCGGCCGGAATCGCTCTTCATCAAAACTATCCGAATCCTTTCAATCCATCGACGGCCATTCCGTTCACAAGCAACGGCAGCCGTATTCGCATTTCCGTATTCGACGACCTCGGACGCGAAGTGCGGACCGTAGCCGATGGATATTTTCCCGAAGGCAATCACACGTTGCATTTCAACGGTGAAGGACTTGCCAGCGGTACGTACTACTACCGTATGCAAAGCGGTTCATTCCAGAACGTCAAAGCGATGATGCTCGCGAAGTAAGAATTTGCGCACGGATGAGACCGAAAGCCCGGATGTCATGTCCGGGCTTTTCTCTTGCGTGCCATCCGGTCGCCTCTCTGATCCTGCTTTGAATTAGACCACTTAGAGTACAGCGAAATCCTCGGTGCTTTGTACCGTCACGTCGGATAGCACCTGTTTCCAATGATTTGTGCAGATTGATTTACGAAGATGCGCACATCAGCACAACAGGAGGTAGCCCTATGAAAGCCATCGTGTACGAAAGGTATGGATCGCCGGATGTTCTTGAATTGAAGGATGTAGAGAAGCCTGTGCCCGGTGATCATGAGGTTCTTATTAAAACATTTGCAACGACAGTTACGACAGGCGACATTGGAGTGAGAAGCCTCAATGTGCCGTCAGGTTTCAAGCTCATGTCGCGCTTGTTTTTCGGAGTAACGAAACCGCGTCGTCAGATTCTCGGGGCAGAGCTTTCTGGTGAAATTGAAGCTGTCGGAAAGAACGTGAGTATGTTCAGAATCGGTGATCGGGTGTTTGCGTTTACCGGCGCCAAAATGGGTTGCTATACAGAGTACAAATGCATTGCCGAAACCGACTCTCTGGCGATCATGCCTCCAAATCTGACATTCGAGGAAGCTGCTGCTCTCTCGTTTGGCGGGACTACAGTTTTGAATTTTTTCAGACGAGGAAAACTTAAAAGTGGTGAACGGATCCTCATCAATGGAGCGTCAGGAGGAGTAGGCACTGCCGCCGTACAGATCGCGAAACACATTGGTGCAGAGATAACCGGCGTATGTAGTGCCTCAAACATCGAACTCGTGCGATCGCTGGGCGCAGCTCATGTCATTGACTACACGAAAGAGGATTTCACGCAGAACGGTGAGAAGTACGATGTGATCGTCGATACAGTGGGGACAGCACCATTCGACCGTTGCAGGAATTCGTTGAAAGAACGAGGACGCTTTTTCCTCGTAATAGGGAGTCTCCTTCAATTGCTTCAGATCCCGTGGGTCTCGGTGACCTCGGACAAGAGAATCATTGGCGGACCCGCATCCGAGCGCGTCGAGGATTTACAGTCCCTCGCGAAGCTGGCAAAGGATGGAGTGTACAAACCGGTAATCGACAGGAGCTATCCTTTCCATCAAATAGCCGAAGCACACCGCTACGTGGACGGCGGACATAAACGAGGAAACGTGGTGATAACGATTGCGGCGTGATGACTTCTTTGTGCGATGCGCACGTGATGCCCTCGATGAATCACTGACCACCTTTGCCAACCCATCGCTCTAACCACGAAAAGAATTCGCTATACCAGTGAATGGAGTTTTGCGCGCTGAGTATCCAGTGGTTCTCATCAGGATAGACGACAAGGCGCGCGGGGACTTTCTTCGCCGTAAGCATTCCGTACAGTTCCAATCCTTGTGAGTATGGCACACGGTAGTCCTTCTCTCCATGCATGACAAGCGTCGGTGTGGAGTATCCAGCGGCGTATTGCGAAGGACTCCATCGAAGAACGTTATCTCGTCCATCCCAGGGTGTGCCCCCATAGCTGATGTGCCTGCCGTGCGTGACATCGGAGGCGAATTGGGCCATAAGATTATAGACGCCTGCATGGTTGATCAGGCAAGCGAAGCGGTCCGTGTGACTTCCGATCCATGCGCTCATGAAACCGCCGTAACTTCCTCCCGCCGCAGCCATTCTCGTCGAGTCGATGAATCCGCGCCTCAGCATCGCATCGACGGAAGCCATGATGTCGATGAACGGCTTTTCGGGATGCGCACCGTTGATGCAATCGGCGAAGCGTTCTCCAAAGCTTGTCGAGCCGTGGAAGTTCGGAGCGATTGCAACGTAACCCGGTGATGCGAAGAGCATGTGATTCCAGCGATAGTGAAAGTCATCACCGAATGTGCCGTGCGGACCTCCGTGAACGAGCACGAGCAATGGCCATTTCTTTTTCGGATCGAAATCCGGCGGATAGACGGCGTATGCTTGGACGCTGTCACCATCTGCACCGATGAACCACATATCTTCTACGCGTCCCATGGTTCTTCTCGCGAGGAGAGAATCATTGAAGGCAGTCAGCTTGCGAAGTTTCTTCCCCGACGTGCTGATGGAATAGACTTCCGTCGGCGCTGAGATATGCTGATGGAGAAACACGAGATCGCTTGCGCCCATCGTTACGTTTGCGTTGCTGCCCTTGCGAAGGACTTCCGTCACCGCGCCTCCGCTCATCGGAACGGAAAAGATGGATGTCTTCGCACGATCCTCCGCAGTGAAATAAACCGTCTTTCCGCCGTCGCCGATAATCCATCCTGAAGGGCTGCGATCGAAGTTCACGCAAAGCTCGATCTCTTTCCCGCTCTTTCGATCATAGCGCATGAGCTTCGTGTTCTCCGCGTTCATGTTGATGTTCCGCTCTTTTCCGTAGAGAATGTATTTGCCGTCGAGAGAATATCGCGGACTGTAATCGCTTGCGGGGTTATCGGCAGTCAGGTTCTTCATCACGCCGCTGCCGTCAGTCGGAATCGTGTATATGTCGGTGAACAGGGAATTGTAAGGTGGACCTTCCGTCAGCGCTGTCACGACGATTTCCTTTCCATCGGGTGAAATGTCGAAATCCGCCCCGCCGCCGGCTCCATTGAAATACCGATTCATCGATGGCGTAAGGTCAGAGATTTTTTCCGTCTCGATATCGACCGAGTAAATATGCGTGAGAGTGCCGTCGGTGAGATAATGATCCCAATAGCGATAGAGACGATTCTCCGTGATGAGAGCAGAGACCCTGCTGTCCTTGCGTCGTTTGAGTTCCGCCCTGAGCGAGTCGAAATTCTCGGCGAACTGTGGAAGCATCTCACTCGTGAAGGCAATGCGTTTTCCGTCAGGGAACCACTTTGGATTTCCCGGTCCGAGCGGCATGTCCGTAATCTGCCGCGCTTCACCTCCGCCGACATTGATCACGTAAATCTGAGATTTCTCGTTGTCGTCACGTTTCGCAACGAACGCAAGTCTCTTTCCATCCGGGCTCCATACCGGGCTCCCCTCCGTCGTTTTGCCCGTCGTGAATTGCCACGACTTCCCACTTTCGATATCCACGAACCAGATATCGCCATTGCCCTTGTTCGTCTTGATCTCGTAACCGGTAACGACGAATGCCGCAGTTTTTCCATCGGGTGAAACGTCTAAGGAACTGACGCGCTTCATCTTCCAAAGGTCTTCAGCGGAAAGGGGATGTTTCTGGGCATATGAGGAAAAAATGATAAGGAAGAACAGAAGGGTGTATGCTTCAAGACGTTTCATGAGGTGTTCCTTTGTGGCCGAAGTTCATGCGCTAAAATAGGGAAATGGCTCTTGGCTCCTGACGCATGGCTAACGCTCATGAGGAGAGCCTTTTCTTTGATAACACAGTCCGTAATAGTTTACTCAGCGTATTGAGTAATTTTACTCAACGTATTGAGATAATGAGATGACGGAACGGATTTGCACTTCTGCATTCCGGGTTCTTCATGATTTCCCGTACATTAGGCACTGCATTCAGGGAAATTGAGTAGCAAATGCTGTATTCATCAGAAAGTGTGATATGAACGACCGAGAACAACTGGAACTCGAACAAATAGAAGACCGTGAATGGCAACAATCGCTTGAATGGGTTATTCGAAACAGCGGAGTTGCACGCGCCAGGGACTTACTCGAACGCATCGACCACTATGCCTACAATTCCGGCGTCCGCAGGCCATTCACCGCTAACACGCCATTCATCAATACCATTCACGTCAGCAAGCAGGAGCCTTACCCCGGCAGCCGTGAGTTGGAGCGTCGCATTAAAAGCATCATTCGCTGGAACGCAATGGCAATGGTTGTGCGCGCAAATAAAAAACAGGAAGGAATCGGCGGACATATTTCAACCTATGCCTCTGCTGCGACACTCTATGAAGTCGGCTTCAATCATTTCTTCCGTGGCAAAGGCGAAGACCGTAGCGGTGACCAGATTTACTTCCAGGGTCATGCATCTCCGGGCATCTACGCACGCGCCTTTCTTGAAGGACGCATTTCGGAAGGGCAGCTTCGAAACTTTCGACGGGAGTTGAATCCCAACGGCGGACTTTCATCCTATCCCCATCCGTGGCTCATGCCCGACTTCTGGGAATTCCCAACGGTCTCGATGGGACTCGGGCCGCTCATGGCAATCTATCAAGCGCGTTTCAATCGCTACCTCGAAGACCGAGGCCTGAAAAAAGATACCGGCTCGAAAGTCTGGTGCTTCCTCGGCGATGGGGAAACGGACGAGCCTGAAGCGCTTGGTTCGATTTCACTCCCTGCGCGCGCCAAGCTCGATAACCTCATCTTCGTCATCAACTGCAATCTGCAGCGTCTCGATGGTCCGGTTCGTGGAAACGACAGCATCATTCAGGAATTAGAGCGCATGTTCCGAGGTGCGGGTTGGAACGTCATCAAAGTTCTCTGGGGCAAGGACTGGGACCCTTTGCTCGAGGCAGATAAGGATGGTGTGCTGCTTCAACGCATGAATGAAACGGTCGATGGCGAGTGGCAAAAGTACACCGTAGAAAGCGGCGCATATATTCGCAAGCAGTTCTTCGGCAAAGATTCGCGCCTGTTGAAACTCGTGGAAAACTATACCGACGAGCAATTGGAAAAACTTCGTCTCGGCGGGCACGACCCGGAGAAAGTGTACAACGCCTACAAAGCTGCGATTGAGCATAAGGGCGCACCGACCGTCATCCTTGCACGCACGATCAAAGGCTACGGTCTCGGCGAAGCAGGCGAAGGAAAAAATATTACGCACCAGCAGAAAAAGCTGAACGAAGAAGAGTTGAAAGAATTCCGGACACGCTTTGGCATCCCGATATCGGATGATGAAGTTGCCGAGGCTCCTTTCTATCGTCCCTCGGATGATAGCCAGGAAATCGAGTATATCCGCTCGCACAGAGAGAAATTAGCTGGGTCCGTCCCCTCCCGTATTTCTGATTGCCCCACACTGACTGTCCCAAACAAAGATCTCTTCAAAGAATTCTATGACGGCACGGGCGACCGCGACGTTTCCACGACGATGGCGTTCGTTCGCCTTCTCAGCAAGCTTCTTCACGAAAAGGATTTCGGCAAATACATTGTCCCGATCGTCCCGGATGAAGCGAGAACATTCGGTATGGAGGCGCTCTTTCGCCTTATCGGGATTTACTCGCACGTTGGCCAGCTGTATGAACCTGTTGACGCGAAGAGCCTTTTGCATTACAAGGAAAGCATCGATGGGCAGATCCTGGAAGAAGGGATTACCGAAGCAGGCGCCATGTCATCGTTCATCGCAGCGGGAACGGCGTACGCGACGCATGGCATTCCGATGCTTCCATTCTATATCTACTACTCGATGTTCGGCCATCAACGCATCGGTGATTTGATCTGGGCAGCAGCGGATATGCAGGTTCGCGGTTTCTTAATCGGTGGAACCGCAGGACGCACGACGCTCGCCGGGGAAGGCCTGCAACATCAGGATGGGAACAGCCACATCCTCGCCTATCCGATTCCCAACCTTCTGGCATACGATCCCGCATTTGCCTTCGAGATTTCTGCGATAATCGAAGACGGCATCAAACGGATGTACATCGATCAGGAGCGCATTTTCTATTACCTCACCGTCGGAAACGAGAACTATGCGCAGCCGCCAATGCCTCAAGGCGAGCATGTTCGTGAAGGCATCTTGAAAGGCATGTACAAGTTCAGAGCCTCAGAAATGAAGGACCGCAAACATCGCGCTCAGATTTTCGGCAGCGGTGCGATTCTCAATGAAGCTCTGAAGGCACAGACGATGCTTGAGCCTTACGGCGTCGCCGCGGACGTGTGGAGTGTGACGAGTTACAAGGAACTCTATCGCGATGCTTACGACACCGAGCGCTGGAACATGCTTCATCCGGACGATCAAAAGGAGCCGTTCATCGCACATCGACTGAAGAGCGAAGAAGGTGTATTCGTCGCGGCCACGGATTACATCAAAGCTCTGCCGCAATCCATTGCCCAATGGGTCCCCGGACATTTGACCGTGCTCGGAACGGACGGCTTTGGCCGCAGCGAAGCACGCGCGGAACTGCGCGATTTCTTCGAAGTCGATGCACGCTTCATTACGCTTGCTACGCTCACCGCTTTGAACAAAGCAGGATCGGTCAAACCTTCCGTCGTGAAAAAAGCAATGAAGGACATGAGCATTACAAGCGACAAACCGAATCCGTTGTACACCTGATGAGATTGGACATTCGAAACGAGTGAAATGGACAAAGCAAGATGGCAACTGAAATAACACTTCCGGAACTCGGTGAAAACATTACGCAAGGCGAC
>CAYUWG010000122.1:0-7694 GCA_964448285.1 uncultured Chromatiales bacterium | reverse complement strand
GAGCGCTGCCAAAAGCGGAAGCGGTAACAGTAACGACCCGAGCGTCACGACGCCGGCAAGAACATCGATGCGAAGGAGCAGCACGATACATCCGATGAAGATCAACGCATGGAGAACGAGCGGCCCGAGCACCGTGTGAAATACCGGCTGCAGACGCCCGATGTCTTCCATCACGCGCGACATGAGTTCTCCCGTTCGTTCGCGGCGATGCCACGTCAAGGGGAGATGCATGAGCCGACTGAAGAATCCTGACCGCAACGTGTTGCGCAATCGAAAACCTAACTGCTGTGCAATGACGCTCGACGCAAAACCGCTCCCGGCACTCAGCGAGACGGCAAGCAGGAGAAGCAATGCGTCATCCACCGTAAGCGTCTCCGCGAGATGACGCTGGAGGACGTTGCGAATGAGCGAAGGAATCCACAGTGAGAGCAGGGAGCTTGCCGGGAGAAGCAGGAAGAACAGAGTGATGCGCTTCGCATGATTTGCGAAGAATGGTTTCGCGAGACGCCGGATCTCACGCATGATTCGCCTTCGGATTTTTTTTAAGAACCATGACGACGTGATCACCGAGCGTGGAAATGACCGGCAGCTTTTCGATGCGGCGTTCGAAACGAGCGAGGTGATTCATCAATGACCGGTGATCACGATATGCGCGTTCATAGGAAGGCGGAGGCGTGAGGATGTTGAGGCCGAACTGAGACTCGACCGTGAACTTCCCTTTTGCCGCGCGTTTCACCGTGTGTACGCGATGATACCATAACCGAATCGAAGCGCTCCCGACCGTCGCCACGCAGGATGCTTTCAATCGCCGGAAAGCAAAGCTGAACTTTCCCACGCACAGCGAAGCGACGATCTCGAAGAGTGAAATCCGGTTGATCAGGCAGAGGACGAACACACCGTTCTCCCGAAGCATGTCATGGGCATCGCGGAGAGTTCGCGCGATATCCGGGACGCAATTGAGCGCGCCAAAATTGCTCAGGATTCCGTCGAACGCATGTTCGCGAAATGGTGCAAGCGACGTCTCCGGTATTTGAAGAAGGGAAACAGAGGAGCCGTTGCACCTGCGATTAGCCGCACGCAGCATTCCGTTCGAAGGATCCGCCGCGATCACGCGAAATCCTTTTTCCGCAAGGTGACGCGCGTCCAATCCCGTTCCGCATCCAAGGTCGAGGATTCTCCCTCCGTGGATCACCGCGTTCGCAACGATGTTCATGATGCGCTCTCGCAACTCCCGCACGTGAGGCAGCATGCTGAACTTTTCATCATAGAAATCCGCGACAATTGAAAACGCTTCTGAACTGGATAGGATTTGTTTCGACATCGTGTGGCGTTATATCACTCAGCTTTCAAAATGTGTGATTTTTTCGTTAGAATGGAACCGATTCAAACGCCAGGTTCTCTGAGCCTGTACGTATAAGCACCTCGCAGAACAGTACAAGCACACACGTAGAACACCCGGGAAATAAACACATGTCCGAATCCTCACTCCTCCTTCAATCCGTTCCGATGTCATGGTTCATTGGAACTATCATAGCCATCGGCGTGCTTTCGGTCGTTTCTATCCTATTGGCGATGTTCTTCGTGCGAAAGCAAACTCAAGCGCTGACCGTAATCGCGGAAGAGCGGGCGAAGGAACTGGACTCGCAGAACCGTCAATTGGAAATCGCGAACGAAGAACTTCAGGAAGTCAACCGAATCAAGAACAAGTTTCTCAGCATTGCAGCGCACGACCTGAAGAATCCGCTCTTCTCCATCGTCGGGTTCTCGCAATTGCTCAACGATGAAGTGAAGGACCTCAATGTCGATCTGAATTCCGTCCGCGAACGACATTTGGAAATACTCGATCACATTCAGTCTTCCTCGCAAAGGATGCTCTCCATTATCACGAACTTGTTGGAGACGACGGCTGAAGAAAATCGGCTTGTCGAGATCCGGCCGATTCGAACCAACCTGGAACTCCTCGTTCGTCCCGTCATCGAAGCGAACAAAGTGATCGCGGAGAAGAAAGGCATTACCCTCTTGTATGATTCCAGCGGAGATTGTCACGCAGACGTGGACCACGACCGTATCCGCGCAGTGTTCGACAATCTCCTCAGCAACGCCATCAAGTATTCTGCGGAAAACACGAAAGTACATGTCGAGCTTTGCGGCCCGGTCGATGGTACCGGAGACAGCGTTCGCTTCAGCGTCAGAGATCAGGGCCCGGGTCTGGCCGACACGGACTTTCGAAATCTCTTCGGAAAATTTCAGCGACTCACCGCACAGCCGACGAAAGGCGAAGACACGACTGGCCTTGGGTTATGGATCGTCAAAACGCTTGTCGAGCTGCATGGAGGGAAAGTGTGGGCAACAAACAATCCCGATCAGGGAGCGACGTTTTCCATCGCGCTCCCAAAGAATCTCACCGGACAAACGGAACGCTATTGATTTCCACGGACTCAGTTTCCTTGCGTGTTCAAAGCGTGGCGCAGCGTTCTTCACATATCGAGAACGATCTGCGCTTCGTATCCTTCTTCCGTAGTGCGAACGAAAAACTCGTGGTACGTTACCGCCTTCACCTCCGTCGCCTGCGCAATCATCTCGTCCGTCATCGCGACGAAGCTTGCCGATGCGTCGAGTGATTTTTCGTGAAGTTCCGTGAACGTGCAGTCGATGAAATAGACGTGATCCCGTGCATGGAGAAAGAGTAATTCCGTCAACCAATCGTGCAACAGAAATTCCATTGACGACGAAGCGAAAGAAACGGAATAGGACCTCATATCGGAATACTCGGGTGGTTCAAGGAGAATCACTTGAAACAGTCCGAAGGCAGCATTTCTGAAAATATCCTCCTGCGAGTTCCCTGTAACGCGATACCCCACGTCGGCAGTGTGATCGAATTGCGATATGGAGCCACTGTCTGCCAAACTTCATCAAGCGATTGAATACGCCGTGCGCTTCACTCGCCCCATGTCCGGACACGTCGCATACAAGTCGTTGATGGTGACGCCTAAAGTTGGATGACGCAAATCCGGTGCGATCTCCATCATAGGCAAAAGCACGAATCGCCTTTGATGGAGCGCAGGATGCGGCACGATCAACTCAGGCGTGGAGAGTACGTCGGCACCATGGAAGAGAATGTCGATATCGATGATTCGTGGATGATAGCGCTGCGCTGCGAGCCTGCCCATGTTTCGTTCTATCGCTTTCATGCATGCAAAGAGTTGTGGCGCCCGAAGTTCGGTACGCGCCTCGACGACGGTGTTCAAATAATCCGGTTGTCCGCTCAATCCCCAAGGTTCCGATTCATAGACGCCCGCGCACCTTTCAATGTGAATGCCGGGTGTCGCTCCGATCTGGCGCACCGCCTCCCGGAGATGCATCAACCGGTCGCCGAGATTGGAACCGAGACCGAGGAACGCACGGACTTCACCGCCGCTCATCGACTTCAACTTCCACATAGTCGATCACGCCTCGCACCGGTGCGCCGGGTTTGCGAACGCGCACACTGACCGCACGCACCATCGCATATTCTTCCATGATTCGGTCGGCGATCTTCTTCGCAACGGTCTCGATCAGATTGAATTTCGCGCTGTTGATGATGTCGTTGATGAAGGAATAGACCTTCTCGTAGTTCACGGTTTCGGAAAGCTTGTCGTGTTCCGCCGCAGATGTGAAATCGGTCTCCATCTCGACATCGACGTGAAATTTCCCTCCGAGATTTTTTTCTTCGTGCTGATTTCCATGATAGGCATAGAAGACCGCGTTGTGCAGTCGGATGTAGTGTCGTTTTTCCATAGGGCAAACTACTGGCGCTAAGAGAGTGAAGCAAACGAATCGCTTCGTTCGGATTTTCCTATCATGCTATCGCTTGGCGTGCTTACAGCAATTCCAACACGACAGGCGCGTGGTCGGAACCCATCACGTCCATATGGATGGCAGCTTTTTTCAAGCGTGGCGTGAGGTCAGGTGACACGATGAAATAATCGATGCGCCAACCGGCGTTTCGTTCGCGTGCGAAGGTGCGCATGTCCCACCAGGAGTACCGGTCACGGTCACGCGGGTGGAAGAACCGAAACGTATCGACGTAACCGAGACTGAACAACCGGTCGAGCCACGCCCGTTCTTCCGGAAGAAATCCGGAGTTCGTTTCATTCTGCTTCGGGTTGGCGAGATCGATGGGATTGTGCGCGGTGTTCACATCCCCGCAAATGACGAGCGATTGCGATTCACGCAAGCGTTCGAAGTGCTCCAGAATCTCGTCGTAGAATTCGAGCTTGTACCGGAGTCTTTCATCACCGCGCCCGCCGTTGGGGAAATAGATGTTGTACAGAACGAAGTCGTCATACTCTGCAAGAAGAATACGGCCTTCCGTATCGCGCGTGAGAACCTCCGTGCCCCGTTTGACGGATTTCGGTTTTCTTTTCGAAAAGATCGCGACGCCGCTGTATCCCTTCCTCTCCTGCGATGAATTCCAGTAGGTCTGATATCCGTCGGGCGAAAGGAGCGATGCATCGAGCTGCCCTTCATCCGCCTTCGTCTCCTGAATGCAAAAGATATCCGGGGACTCACCTTGGAGATAATCGAACAATCCTTTCTCTGCGACAGCTCTGATTCCGTTGACATTCCACGAGATGAGCTTCATAGAATCGTTCGCTCTATTCTTCTTTCTTTTTCACTCGACGCGGTCTGCGTGTGCGCTTCGCCGGTTTCGCTTTCTGTGCTTCATCCACGGCAGGGGTTGGAGCTTCCGGTGTCGCTTCCTCCGAGTCTTCGATGTCGTATCCTCCACTGCGCGTCATGACGAACGTGAGCGAAGAATTCTCGTCACGGCTCTTTTCTTCCAAGACAGGTTCCGTGGAGTGACCGGATCTCTGAGTACCGGGAGGGTTCTGCGTCTGTGATCCGCCCGCGCGTTTTCGCGCCGCCTTCTGTCGTCGCGATTCCCGTTGACGACCCTGGTTTGAGGTCGCATCCGTTGCGGCCTGCGTGTCGGATTCTGCGGACGATTCGACGTCGTCGTGGGATGAAGATTTCTTCTCTTCACCGTGAACCGGTTCTGAAACCTGAGGCGCTTTCCTTTTCTGTTCGAGTTCCTTGCGTTTCCTGTCGTCATCGTATCGCTTGCGGCGTTCTTCTTCCTGCGCCATGTACTCGCTTCTTCTGCGTTCCTGTTCGACGAGAACCTGGTCGAGATAGGTGTGCAGGATATCGGTGTTCTTCTCCGTGATGACGGGAAGCGGAACGCGCCGATGATATGGCGAATCCGAACTTGCGAAAAGGTAACGACCGTCTTCGTAATTCACTGCCGGGCGAACGAGGAGTTCGGAGACGTTCATGAGGTCGGCAACGAGATGCGGTTCGTCGTTGAAGGTGATGGGACCGACGAAGAACGTCCCGATCTTCGAGGCAAGATCGTGATCCATGGAACTCGCGCTTTCCAGCGTCAGGCAGAATCCGACGCCGTGACGGCGTCCGTGCGCGAGAATGCTTTGCAGCGTGTCGAAGAATCGTTCGCGGCCGGATTCCCGGAATGATCCGTTCTCCGTCATGACGTACTCATCGACGTTGTTGAAGATGAAAAGAACGGGCACGCGGATTTTCAATCGACGAAGCCGTTCGTCGATCAGGTGCTGGATCAGCGACCCGATGAAGCGCATGATGTCCGATGTTTTCTGTCCTTGCACGACCATCAAGCTTGACTTCGCGTCGTCGTTGAGTTGCGTGACGATATCGTTGACGGTTTTTCGGGCGCTTGCGGGAATGTCCTTCGAGTAGCTTTCGAAAATCGACTGCACTTCCGTACGTAGGTCGAACATCGTGCGGCGTGCCGAGTGGCTCTTCGAATCCTGGCTGAACTCCTCGATCATCTCGATAATGTCGCGCGTATTCTGCTCCGTAAAACGCTCGCCGGTATAAGTCTCTGCAATCGAGTTCATCAGTCCGGTCAGATGCTCGGATACATCCTCATCGACGCCGTCGAGAATATCGATGCGGATATCGTTTATGAATTGATCGACGGTCAGCTCGTTAGCACGATAGATCGAGATGCGGTTGGCGCGAAGGACCTGCGACACGGCAAACACGAAATCATGACGGCGCTGTTCGAGCACCGACGGGAGAATCATCATGTCGAGAAAATCGAGCGCCGCCCGCTTGTGCGCCTGCCGGTCGGTCTGATTTTTCAACGCATAATAGACGCTCGATGGAACGAACTTATC
Organism: uncultured Chromatiales bacterium; assembly: GCA_964448285.1. Classification (GTDB taxonomy): domain Bacteria; phylum Bacteroidota; class Ignavibacteria; order SZUA-365; family SZUA-365; genus CAYUWG01. The sequence goes on along the minus strand of CAYUWG010000122.1, from coordinate 1,494 downwards.
GTTCAGGCAAAGAATGCTCGCGCCCTCCAGGTACTGAATGAGATGGAAGAGCGAAAGCGTGCCCTGGTTGTTCACGTCGCAATAGACGATGTGCACGGGCTGGCTCGTGTTCGCGAGCAGCGCAGTGATCAAATCGTTCGTGATGGTCGTCCGTGCGCGCGGTCTTGCGCTGATGATTGCCACGTTCCCGCGCAGCAACGACGCCGCATCCAGTCCGACGCGTACGTCGGAGTTCGTGGCGTACGTCCCGATGTCGATGCGCGAACCGTTCTCTTCCGTCCTGCTTTCCGGAGCGATCTGATGGATCACCGCCTGCGTCGTGTCGGAGTCGAGCATGCTCACCGATGCATTGAATGCTGGGAACGTGTCGGCAGCGGTAATCTCTGCCTTTTTCTTTCCCGTCTCCGTGAGCTGAATCCCGATCGGGATGGCAGTGCACTGGAGCGTGATCGAGTTCTTCTGGATTTTTCCTTCCGATGGAATGGGAAAGGAATTGACGATCACCATGATCGTATAGTGCTTGTCTTTCGATGATGCATACACATTATCTGCGGCGACGAGCGTGCCGGGTTCGATGCTCTTGAGCGCGTCTAATGAAACGGTCAGCTCAAGGATGCATTGGAAGCGGGTTTGGTCATTCGGACTAAGTTCGGTGACTGTCCCCGCAATGTCTTTCACAAACATACAGGTGTCCCTTTGGTAAGGTGATAAAAGGTGTGAAGCCTCTCGTGATGAGTGTTTCCCGTGGCGGCTACAGTCGCCGGTTCACAGGAACAGCACCCAATCCTTCGATAAGCATCTGTACGATCGGATGCCTGGGACGGTCGTCCGTCAGAATCTCCGGCGCGGATTCTGTCCGCATCGGAGGCTCTGCAAGCACCCGTTGTTTTCCCGCATCGTATTCCCGCGTAAGAGCTTCGTGCATTACTTTTTCTCTTACAACGGGATGCGATGAGTGAATATCTGAACTGAACGGCATCGGCTCGACATTCGTACGCACATGGTACTGAGACGAAGCCGAACCTGATAGGCCGGGCGATGGTCGATTCGCAGCCGGCGATTGCACCTGACTACCACCCGACAACAACTGCGAAATCAACACGGTCGAATCCATACGGATCATGTTGATGAGCGCAATCTCGAATTTCAAACGGGGCTGTGTACTGTAGCGGAGAGCTTGTGACGCATCCGCCGTCAACCGCAGCAGGCGAAGAAGGTCGCCTTCAACGAAGCGCTCCGATTCTTCCCGATAACGCTGCCGCATTTCCTCCGGCGCATCGATGAATGCAACGTCGTTTGTCGCGCGCGCAACGAGGATGTTCCGGAAATGCTCTTCAAGCCCCGTGAGAAAGTCCTGAAGATCGTAACCGCTCATCACGATCCTGTCCGCGAGTGTGAATCCGCCGGCCGTGTCCTTCTCCGTGATGAGCTTCGTGATTTCGAAATACACGTCCTGATCGACGACGTGAAGAACGTCGCGCACCGCATCGGCGG
>CAYUWG010000121.1:0-7903 GCA_964448285.1 uncultured Chromatiales bacterium | reverse complement strand
GCTGCAGGGGACGCCATACTACCAGAAGGCGATGAACATCGCGCAACGATCACAGTCGTCCGGCCGGTCCTCTGAATGGCAAGGCTCCACGAACCAGTTCAGCAGGATCAATTTCCTTTCGGAGTTACAGAATGCCGTGTTCGACAACTACCGCACTGCGCTCTATTGGTATTACTATGAAGGGATCGACTTCATGACGACTGATAAGGATATGGCACAGCGGGCAGTCGCTCGTGCCTTGGAGAACATCATGGACGTTCTCGCTCGCGCAGGCACCCGCTCACTACTGTTATCGATGTGGTTGGAAATAAAGAGCCCCGAGTTCTGCACCCTTCTCGACGGCTACCCGCAGCGAGTGCAGTTGATGAACAACATGATCCAGATCGATCCGGTGCGCGCGGAAACGTATAGGCGATGCAATTTCTAAATGGTGCCATGGGATTGTCGTCCTCCTTGTCGAAGGCCACAACCGGCATCAGCTATCTGATTTTTCCCTGAACAACTCAATCAGTTGTTCTCTGTCCCGCGTTTTCGCAAGTGCCAGCGTCAGTTTGATGCGTGCTTTCTGGCCGTTGAGATACTTCGTAAAAATGACGCCCGCTTTTCTCAAGTTTTTACCCGCGCCGTAATATCCATAGACATCGTCGGTTGCACCCACCGGGCAGCGTGATACGAGTACGATCGGGATTCCCGCTTTCAACACCGAGATGATTCCGTCGAACGCAAGCGGCGGCACGTTGCCCGAACCGAGCGCTTCAACGATCAAGCCTTTCATGTCCGCCGTAATACATTGTTCGAACGGCACTGCGGTCATTCCCGCGTAGCACTTCAGCAGATGCACCGGTTCAACGGGCGTGTACAAACCGATGTGTTCGCGCAGCATAGGCTTTCGGAAGAGGATAGGCGTTCCGTTCTTCACCGTGCCTAACGGGCCGAAGTCGAAACTCATGAACGTATCACGCTGCAACGTGTGCGTCTTCGTAACTTCACTCGCAGCATTCACTTCACCGGCCAGACAGGTAAGCACGCCAACGTCTCTGAAGTTATCCGAGGTTATCAGGCGAACTGCATCACGGATATTTTCCGGACCATCCCACTTCGGGTCGCTTGCGTGATTCATCGAACCGATGATAACTACCGGTTTCGAAGAATGAAGAGTAAGGTCGAGAAAGTACGCTGTCTCTTCAAGCGTGTCCGTACCATGTGTGATGATCACTCCATCATACTTCCCGCCTTCGAGTGCGGCTTGCGTGATCTTCGCAACTTCATACATCATCGACGTCGTCATATGCGGACCCGGATACTTTCCGTATTCATAGACATCGAAACTTGCCATTGAGGACAAGTCTTCGATGCGTTCCAATATTTGACCTCCGCTCAATGAGGGAACGGCTCCGCCCGTATGTTCGTCGATCGTCATGGAAATCGTTCCACCCGTAAAGAGCATCAGGATATGCTTCATGGTATATCTCTTTCAGGTTGAATTCGCATCAACGGCATTGAATCGCTTTCGTAATGATCAAAGGAGTAGTCTTGTGCTTCGCACGTGAGGATCGAGACGGCGAGCCAGTGGTGCAAGTATAGGGATTTCGATGTAAAGCGGAAATGCGCTCGCTTCAGTGATGATATTCAACACAACCAAACCGGGTCTATCTTTCGCCCGGAGAAGAAGACTCGTCGAATCACCGTTGAACGAAATCTCCACAAGCTCTCCTCCGGAATCACAGACATAGTCCAAATGTGGGTTCCGGAAAGGGACTCGCCATCCCATCCGATTGCGTTCGACAATGTTGATTTCGAGCGTCTCATTTTCACCGACGAATAATTTGTCGCTTGAGGACTCAAGCTCGATTTCCACAGCCTCGAAGAAGAGAAGCCGGATAAGGAGTACGAGAGTCACAAACGCCACTCCCAAATAGAGGACCGTGGGGAATCGTATTGCTATCACGATGCTATCGGGGAATCGATGGGCGAATATCGATCTCGCTGATCGTCGCACGACGTGGCGCGGTCAACGCCGCGATCACTGCGTCTGCGACGTCTTCCGGGTAGAGAATTTCGTGCTTCGACGAAGTATGGGATTTTTTTCGTGAAGAGAAAGACGTATCGACCGAGCCGGGATAAAGCGTGATAGTTCGAATTCCATCGTGACGAAGGTCGTGCAGGAGAGACTCTGCAAATCCACGCAGGGCATACTTACTCGCGCAATACGCTGCGCCCCCTGCGATACCATGCTTCCCCGCAAGTGAAGAAATGAGGATGACATCACCGGCTTTCTTCTCCAACATGAAAGACAATACGGCTTTTACGGAGTGAAACACACCCATCATGTTAACGGACATGACCTCGGTGAAATCTTCCTCGGTCATTTCCTGAATCGATTTGAATATTCCGATACCGGCATTTGCAATGAGAATGTCGATCGAGCCGAATCGCTCGTGAACGCTTTTCACAAAACTCTGAAGTGCATTTCCATTCCGAACATCGACGGTCGCGCAATAGACTTCGCCCTTCATTCCGTCAGTCTTCACCGATAACTCATCCAGACCGGAGATGCTGCGTGAGCACGCCCCGACGTTCACCCCGTTGTGGCAAAGTGCAAGGCTGATCGCCTGCCCGATACCGCTTCCGGCTCCCGTTACGATCGCCGTTTTCCCGAGAAGGCTCAAAGCGGCCCGCCGATCGGCTGTAGGTAAAGCTCCTCGATCATCAGGTTCGAAGGAGCGTTGACTGCGTCGAAGATGACGTCCGCGACTTGTTCGCTCTGCATCATGACTTCCTTCCGTCGTTCTCGTACGCGGTCCGGCCACATATCCGTCAGCGTCGCTCCCGGATGAATACTGATGACTCGAATTCCTTTATCTCGAACCTCGATGCGGATTCCATCCGCAAGCGCTTTCAGTCCGGCCTTTGTCGCAGCATATGCTGAGCTGTTCTTGAAGACCTCGCGCGCTGCCATCGAGTTGATCATGACGATGACACCGCTTCGCCGCTCAACCATACTTTCTATGACAGACTTCGTGCAGAGAAATGCCCCGCGAAGGTTCGTGTTCATGATCGCGTCGAAATCTTCGAGCGTGGTATCGATGAACGATTTGAAAACCGTAACGCCCGCGTTGTTGACGAGCACATCGACACCGCCGCGCGCTTCGATGAATTCCCGGGCCTGATTCACCGATGCAGGCTCAAGAACGTCACAGACAACAGGGATCATCGAATCCGGTGCGACACGAGCAAGCGTTTGCAATACAGGCAGCGATCTTCCTGAAACGAAAACGCGATCCTCCTCCTTTGCAAAGCGCAGTGCGACTGCCCTTCCGATTCCCTTTCCCGCGCCTGTAATCCAGACATTCATCAGCGCTCACTTATGTCCGATCAACCGGAGAAATTCTTCCCTCGTGCTGGGATTCGTCGCAAACTCGCCAAGCATCGCGGACGTGGTGGTGACGGAATTCTGTTTCTGCACGCCGCGCATCATCATGCACATGTGCAATCCTTCACACACGACTGCGGCGCCTAAAGGATTGAGCGCGCGTTGAATCGCGTCGGCAATCTGCTGTGTCATCCGCTCCTGAACCTGAAAACGACGGGCGAAGACATCGACAATCCGCGGCAGCTTACTCAGGCCGACAATCTTACCGTTCGGAATGTAGGCCACGTGGCATTTGCCATAGAAAGGCAACAAGTGATGTTCGCAGAGAGAGTAGAAATCGATGTCCTTGACGATCACCATTTCGTTGTAATCCTCATCGAAGATGGCGCCGTTCAGCACGCTCTCCAGGGTTTTGTGATATCCCTCGGTGAGAAAGCTGTACGACTTGGCGACGCGATGCGGTGTGCGCTTCAAACCTTTTCTATCGGGGTCCTCTCCATAGATTTCGAGAAGCCTCCGGATCAGAGTTTCCGTTTCGTGATGATGCCCGTTCTTCTTCATATCAAGGACGGGTTTGTCCCGTTCATCCATTGCTGCCCCGATATTCGACGACATTGTTTTGAGTCTCCTGAATACGCACGCTATGAAGCCTGCCTGATGAAATGTTCTTTTCCAATCGAACCCAGATCGTCTTCGCGATATTCTCCGCAGTCGGATTGACGCCATTGAGAAAATCGACGTCCACGTTCAAGTTTTTATGGTCCACTTTCTCGATCACTTCCCTGCGAATGATTTCCTTGAGAACTTTCAGATCGATGACATAACCCGTCACGGGATCGACCTCGCCTGCAACAGTCACTTCGAGGACATAGTTGTGTCCGTGACCGGAAGGATTCGCGCATTTCCCGAACACCTCTTGATTGCGTTCGTCCGTCCACTCCGGATTGAAGAGTCGATGGGATGCAGAGAAGTGTTCCCGCCGCGTTACCAGCATCATCGCGCGGTCTCTTTCTTCATTGAAGCTAATTCTGCCAAGACTTCATCGACGTGGCCTTCGACACTGACCTTCGGATAAATTTTCCGAATGATCCCTTCTTCGTCAATGATAACGGTCGTGCGCACGATGCCGAGAAAGCTTTTGCCGTACAATTTTTTCGGCTGCCACACACCATACGCCTGGAGGACTTCCTTCCCTTCATCGGAAAGCAGTTCGAACGGAAGTCCATATTTCGTTCTGAACTTCTTGTGCGATGCAATACTGTCAGCGCTCATTCCGAGTACGATTGCCCCGGCACGTGTGACGCGCGCAATGTTATCGCGAAAGTCGCAGGATTCTTTCGTGCAACCGGGGGTGTCGTCTTTCGGATAAAAGTACAACACGACGGACTTCCCCTTCAGGTCCTTGAGGTGCACCACCTTCCCCTCGGAATTTGGGAGCGCGAAATCCGGGGCTTTCTTTCCTTCTTCAATCATGCAGTCTGTCTTCCATTGTTGTTGAGTGATTCGGTAGTTCGGCTTGAGACGCTTAACAGGATCGAACGCATAACAGGGCGCCGTCAGAAGTTCGTTCCAACACTATGATGATCCGTTCAGATAATACTTGTTCGCATACTCAGAAACCATGCGGTCCGTATTGAACTGCGGAATAAGACTCACCATCGAGTTCCGTATTCGCTGAATCCAGGCCCGTGGAATTCCCAATTCATCGCGGTCATAAAACTCCTGAATGACTTGCGATTGAAGGACTTCGTAAAGCGCTTCGCCATCCTTTCTATCCTGCTCTTCCGGATTATCGAGCGACGCATCTTCGCCGATAGCCCAGCCGTTCTTCCCATTGTAGCCTTCTCTCCACCATCCGTCGAGTATGCTCAGATTCATACCGCCATGGATCATGATCTTCATGCCTGATGTGCCGCTCGCTTCCATCGGGCGACGCGGCGTGTTCAGCCAAACATCCACTCCCGATATCATGTGGCGCGCAACGTTGATGTCGTAATTCTCAAGGAAGACGACTTTGCCAAGGAAAGCCGGGCTTTTCGAGTAACCGACAATCTGCTGAATGTACCGTTTGCCTTCTTCGTCACGAGGGTGTGCCTTGCCTGCGAACACGAGTTGGATCGGCTTGTCCTGATCGTTCACCAACTCTGCAATGCGCTGAAGGTCGGTGAAGATCAATGGTGCACGTTTGTACGTCGCAAAGCGCCGTGCGAAGCCTATCGTCAGAACGTCCGCGTTGAGCAGACTATCCTGAATGGAGAGGAAGTCCGCCCCTGTGCGTGCGTACTGCCCTTTGATCATACGTCGAACATATTCGAGAAGCTCACGACGAAGTCGATACCGTAATGCCCAGATATCTTCATCCGCGATGAGTTCGGGATCGGCAACTTGCTGCCAGAAGGCCGCGCTTCGCAGGTAATAAATCCACTTCTCGCCGAGATGCTTTCGCCAGAATGTGCGCGTCGTGTTCGCCATCCACCCGAGCATGTGAACGCCATTCGTGAGATGTGCGATGGGTACTCCGTCTTCGGTCGGCTTGCCGAAGATGTGTTTCCACATATCCCGGCTGACATGTCCGTGCAGTTCGCTGACGGCATTCGCCGTCTTAGACATCCGCAACGCAAGAACGGTCATGCAAAACGTTTCGGAATGGTCCGAGCCGTTTTCACGTCCGTACTTCAGGACGTCGTTCAAGGACAATTTCATCCCGCTCGTGAAATGCGAAAGCATGAACTCGAGGAGTTCCGGAGTGAAGCGGTCATGGCCGGCCGGCACCGGTGTATGTGTCGTGAATACACAATGCGAGCGCACCCATTGCTCAGCTTTCTCTATCGCTTCATCGATGAGGAGACGCTCGCGCAACAACTCCAGAGTGAGAAATGCGCTGTGTCCTTCGTTCATGTGATACACAACCGGCTGGATACCAAGCTTTCGAAGGAAGCGCACTCCTCCGATGCCAAGGACGATCTCCTGCATCACGCGGGTTGTGGAGTCGCCGCCATAAACGCGCGATGAAATCTCACGATGGTGCAATTCGTTCTCTGCTCTGTTCGTATCGAGGAGGTAAATGACCGCGCGACCGACCTGGAGTTTGTAGGCATGGAATGTCACACTCACGTGACCGATCTCGACGCTGGCCGTGACCGGATGCCCCCATTCGTCTTCGACAAGAGAGACAGAGAGAAATCGAGGATCAAGTAGCGGATACGATTCGTGCTGGTAGCCATCCGGTGAAAGCGATTGCTGGAAGTAGCCGTTTCGATAGAAGAGACTGATCCCGATGAACGGAATGCCTAAATCGCTCGCCGACTTCGTGTGGTCACCGGCGAGAATCCCAAGACCTCCCGAATAGATCGGCATCGACTCGTGCAGACCGAACTCAGCGCTGAAGTAAGCAACGGGATTGTCGGATAAACGCTGCTGCGACGTCCACCATGTATCTTCCTTCTCCATGTATGCACGGAATTGTTCAAGTACATCGCTCACCTGGTCGAAGAATTCCTTCTCGTACAATCGCGCCCGGAGTTCCTGTCGGGATATTGCTTTGAGGACCGACACTGCATTGTGATTCGAAGATCGCCATTTCCGTTCAGACAGCTCGTGGAAAATATCCTGCGCCTGGGGATTCCACGTCCACCAAAGGTTATACGCTAATTCGTGGAGACCTTCAATGAGGTGCTCAACTTCCCGGAGTGATGAGGATGTCATGCAGTTAGGCTTTATGTATCTTTAATGAAGGATAACGAATGGTCGCTGGAGCACGACTCCATTTTGAATCGCACGAACGAAATGCATACCCGGAGCAAGCCCGGAAGTCGTAAACGAAATCGTGTTGCTCCCCGGTTCAAGGTGCTGAGATTCGATGCGCCTCACGACTTGACCGAGGACATTCACAACCGAAAGCTCGACACGTGAGCCATCCTTGATGTGCAATCGGATAATCGCTTGATTTACAACCGGTTTCACTGATGGATTTGGATAAACATCACTGATAGAAAATCCAGCGGCGGACTCTATTGCAGACAGTGAAGTGGGTCTTGAATTTCGCCAGAACTGGATTGCTGCAGTGACGTTATTTCGCAGTGTTGTAAAACCCGTATTCGCATGATGCCCGAAAACAAATACATGACTTGCTCCCGTATCGATATCGGCAACCGGAGCAGTGAGAACGTATGCAATGTTTCCTGCAGTGGCTCTGTGGTTTCCAGCATACGTGGACATCGCGCGCCACTTTTCGACATAAGTAAATCCATCGAGCGTACCGAAAGGATTTCCCGACACGCGATGGTCGTTGTTGATCGCCCAGAATGTCGATCGCGATGGGTTGGATAAGGGGAGGCTATCGATGACGAATGTACCGACATAAGGGAAGCCAGATTTCGTAACGTATCCGAAGTGCAGCGTGGAGTCATAAGTCGGTGTCGCGGAGTAGTATGTCGGGAAACCGCCAAAGTCCATGAACAAAGAAAACCGTAATCCGCGTAGGGCCGAGGTCCCCTTGTTTTTCACGGTGAATTTCGAGAACAGAACGTC
>CAYUWG010000120.1:2683-7924 GCA_964448285.1 uncultured Chromatiales bacterium | reverse complement strand
TACGACGGCAGCCTCTCGTGGGAGTCAGTCTCCGAGGATTTCCCGACTCTCGCGATGGGTTCGCTTGTCGTCAATCCGATCGATACGAACATCGTCTATGCGGGCACGGGCGACGCAAGCTTTGGCGGGCGTTCGTTCGACGGCGCGGGAATGTTCAAGAGCACGAACGGTGGAACGACGTGGACGAAAGTCGGCGATGGAACGCTGCCGGAATTCGGACGCGTGAGCGACATGGCAATCAATCCGGCGAGTCCCGACGTCCTGTATGCCGCGATTCCCGACGGCGTCTCGACCGTCGATCAAATGGGTATCTGGCGAACGCGCGACGGCGGCTCGACGTGGAGCAACGTGCTCACGGGACGCATGACGGACGTCGTCATCGATCCGCAAAATCCGTCCGTGCTTTATACCGTTTCAAGCAAGATGTTCGGCAGCGCATCGGCACAGCGATACGGGATGTTCAAGACCACCGACGGCGGTGATACGTGGTTCAAGCTCGATATCGGCGTGGTCGATTCACTCATGGGGAGAACGGCTATCGGTATCTGTGCCGGTAATCCGAACGTCCTCTACATCGGCGTTTCGGAAATCACGGGCGGCGAGACGACGCCTCTTCTCGGCGTGTTCAAAACGACGAATGCCGGTGCGAGTTGGACGAAGCTCGACGTGCCGTTCGACTACATGGCGTCACAGGGATGGTTCGATAACATTATCGGCGTTCACCCCACGAATCCGGATATCGTCTTTGCGGGCGGAGTCAAGCTCATTCGTTCATCCGACGGCGGCGCAACATGGGAGCGTATGCCCGACCAATTAGCCGGCGGCATTCTTCACGTCGATCAGCACGAGATCGAATTCGATCCGCGCAACCCCGACCGTGTATTCATCGGAAACGACGGCGGACTTTTTCTCACGACACAGAACGGCACCGCGTGGGAGAAACGCGACATCGGCATGTCGATCACGCAATTCATCGGCGGCGCTTTGCACCCAAGCCAGGATGCGCTTCTCTTCGGAGGGAGTCAAGACAACGGCACGAAGATTTCGTTCGCCCAGCCTTCATTCGAACAAGTCCTCTACGGCGACGGCGGCAACGGCGCAATCAATCCGAAGCAACCGAACATCCTTTACACCACGCAGGAGCGATTGAAGCTCTGGCGCTCGGATGATTTCGGACGAACGTGGTCATGGGCAGTCGGGAACCTCCCGAATGACCAGTCTCTCTTTTACATCGCGCTCGATATGGATTGGAACGATCCATCGACGCTCTATCTCGGAACGTATCGCATGTACAAGACCACGGACGAAGGACGCAGTTGGAGGCAGTTGCAAACGTGTCTGTTCCCTGTCGGCAATTCCTGTTATTTCATTACTGCGGTTTCTGTAACGCCGTATGACGGTCGTGTCGTGTTGGCCGGCGCACCGGGAGCCGTTGCAATGTCCTTCGACGCAGGCACGACATGGAACCTGCGCGGGTCGGGCACCTTGCCGATCGCATCCATGAGTTCGGTCCACAGCGTTTCGCCCGGTGTGCTCTACGCAACCTTCAGCACGTACGGCGTGGAGAAAGTATGGCGTTCAAGCGATTATGGAAATACGTGGAGTTCACTCAACGGCAATCTCCCGAACCTCCCCGTCAACGATATCATCGCTCTCGACGGCAAGCTCGTCATTGCGACGGACCTCGGGACGTTCATCTCGGAAAATGCCGACGGGCAGTGGCAACGCTTCGGAACGGGTATGCCCGCGCTCTCCGTGCAGAAGCTGAAGTACAATGCGAACACGGGAACGCTCAGGGCATTCACGCATGGCCGGGGCCTGTACGATTTGCAATGGAAGGACATCCCGCAGTCTGCGCCGCAGTTTCTCTCGCGTCCCGATACGACGATGCTGCTGCCTGGCCAGTGGTTCACGTATGCACCGGTTGTCACCGCCAGTCCACAGCCTTCCTTCGAACTTCTCGAAGCGCCTTCGCGCGCGACAATCGACCCGAAACTCGGCGTCGTTCGGTGGGATGCTTCGGACCTGTTTGCGCGGTTCACCATACGTGCATCGAACGGAGCAGGAAGCACCACGCAAACTTTCTCTCTTTCCACTGGGGACGTGATCACGACGGATTGGGCAATCGTTTCGAGCACACCGACCTCCACGGCAGTGAATTACGCTGCTGCCTCACCCGACCGCTCGCTCTGGATGGCGCGGGACACAGGCTGGGTTTCCCGCTCCGTCGATCTCGGTCACACGTGGCAACATCTGAAACTCCCCACGAACGCTTCGGTGATATCGATCGCGGCACTTGACAAGAACACGGCTTATGCCGGTACGGGCGGTCCGCAAAGCCTCGTCAACACAGGCAGCGGCCACATCTGGAAAACTACGGACGGTGGCGCAACGTGGACGGCTGTCCTTTACGGCATCGATTCGCGTTTCGGCAATCTGCACTTCAAAGATGCGCTGAACGGTTTAGCATTGAGCCAGGGACAGAAAGGCTTGACGGAAATTTTCCGGACGACCGATGGCGGCGCAACGTGGGGACGACAGCAAGGGCCGTTCGCGCGCATTCCCCTCTACAACACGTTGGAATTCACCGACGAGCAGAACGGATGGTTCGCGTCGTCGAACGAGTATGCATCGCCCGCCAGTGACGCCGTGGTTCTGCACACGACGGATGGCGGATTGACATGGACCGAACGCACGGCCGGGCCGAGTATCCGCTACGTTTCCAGCATCGCGTTCCTCACGAAGGACAAGGGATGGCTCGTCGAAGAAATGGGCGGGCGCATACGGCGAACGGCGAACGGCGGCAGCACGTGGAATACCTCCTTCTACCCGATGAACGGTCTGAGAACGGTGGCCGCACATGCCGATCCTTCAGCGAAGACGATCTGGATTCTCACTGACACAAGCGCGTGGGTGAGCGACAACGACGGCAGTACGTGGAGACGAACGGAGCTTATCCCTTCCGGCGCAATGCAATCCCTTGCCTATGCGGACACGGCACACATCTGGGCGGTTACGAAAACCGGTATCGTGCAACAGTACCTCGCACGAGGCCCGGTGAACGTCAAGCGTTTACCCGCGGCTCGTGATATCCATCTGGGAGACGCGTACCCGCATCCCATCATCGCGAAGCAACGGGAAGTGCTGATCCCGTGGACGTTGCGCAGCAGGAAACATCTCACTCTGAAAATCCTCAACATGCAGGGACGTGAACTTGCGACGCTTGCCGAAGGATCGTTCGTGGCCGGAGAGCACGTTGCCGTCTGGAGTGCTGGAGACGTTGCACCGGGAGTCTATTACATTCAGTTGAACGCTGGAAGCGAACGCATCTCAAAGTCCATCGTCATCATACGATGAGCGTTTGAACACGCGATAACCGTGATACCATCCCCCATCGCCTGAATCGGGCGGCTGGTATGATTGCGGCGTAATGACCAGTCGCGTCCTTCGCCATTGCGCCACGCTGTCCGCGAAAGACTTCTCCGTCCCGAGGCTGTCGTGATATGAGAGAAACGGTCTCTTCTGATGATACCCCTGAAGCCATGTGTAAATGCTCACCGGCGCAATGATCGTATCTCCCGGCGCTTGCTCCACGATTTCTTTCAGCGAGATTCGGTACTCCTCAAGTGGTCGCTCTGCCAATTGAATCGAAAGCAAAAGGAACACGAGCGCTATTCCGGCGAAGCCTGCCATCGAAACACGCGAGTGTCGTTCGAACGTTGCTTTCCACTCGACGAGCAGAGTCGGGAGGAGCACCGTAAACACCACGCTGAAAAGCGAAAGCAAATACCACGGCAAACCGGGTTGTCTGTTGAAATGCAGAACGATGAGCAGTGCGATGAAACCTACGGAAACGAACAACGGTCCGTGAGAAACGACGCGCCTCCAGCCATCCACAACGAGTGCGATCACGACGAACGCGACGAACAGTTCGAAAGGATTCGAATTCCACTTCCAGAGAAGAGCATCCCAGAGCGTATCCATAGGCGGAATGCGATCGAGGCGAAAGTAGAGAATGTATGCAACGAAGAGATACGAGCGCGCGAGATTGAGTTGAAGAAGCGACGCAGGCCAGAGCAGGAGAAGGAAGAGCAGAAAAAACAGAAGGTCGCGAAACCGTAATCGCAGGAAGGCTGCGCGATTCGATGAGCGAAGAAATCCCAGTGCACTCCACAACGCGAGCAGTGCAAGCAGGAAGCTTCCGTACTCCACCGTACACACCGCACAGGCAAGGAAGAACAGTGCCGCAAACCGAAACACCCTGGACTCTTCCCTGCTTTTCACGATCATCCACGTGATGAGAAAGAGCGAGAGAAACACCGCGAACGGAACGTGCATGTTGAAATAGCTCGAAGCCATCCCAAAGCCCGTCGAAGCCGGTAGGAGGAGCGCCGCCAGCCAAGCGTGACTTTCAAGATGCGGAAAGAGAACGGCGATGAGGATCACCCACAGTAGCATCCAGAAGAGATTCGCAAGGCGCATCTGATACTCCAGCTCATCATGAGGAAAGAGCGCGCGAATCGCGATAACCGGGTACAGCGGAAGCGGAGGATGGTAATGGCGAAAGAACGCCGTGCTGTTCGCGCTTCTGATGAACGATGACAATTCCGCAATCGAGCGCTTCCCCTGAACAGCTTCCAGACCTTTGCCGCCGAAGTCTGCAAGGCTGATATCGTCAGAATCGGTCCAGTTCGTCCAGAAGCCGTTCTGGACTGCGCGGTAGTAATCACCTTCGTCGTAGCTGAGCGGATTGCGGGTTTGATTGTATGTGAAATTCAGAACCGCGAAGAGACTTCCGCAAAGAAGAAAAACTATGGAAGTGGTTCGTTTCCCGTTATGCGCTTCGGTATTCACGCGGCCAAGATAGGGATTTGAATTAGCCCTTCATACGAATTGATGAAATCTGAATCTCATACTACTTCCATTTCCCTCATCGTGCGCATGCAACGGATTGCTGCATGTCATACCAGAAGAAATAACACTAAGTACACTAAGAGCACTGAGTGACACTTAGGGTTCTTCGTGTCCTTCGTGGTTCAATCCAATGAAAACACTAAGTGCACTGAGAGCACTGAGTGACACTTAGTGTTCTTCGTGTCCTTCGTGGTTCAATCCAATGAAAACACTAAGTACACTGAGAGCACTGAGTGACACTTAGTGTTCTTCGTGTCTTTCGTGGTTCAATCCAATGAAAACACTAAGTACACTGAGAGCACTGAGTGACACTTAGTGTTCTTCGTG
>CAYUWG010000120.1:0-2583 GCA_964448285.1 uncultured Chromatiales bacterium | reverse complement strand
CAATGAAAACACTAAGTACACTGAGAGCACTGAGTGACACTTAGTGTTCTTCGTGCTCTTAGTGGTTCGATCCATTGAAAACACTAACTACACTGAGAGCACTGAGTGACACTTAGTGTTCTTCGTGCTCTTAGTGGTTCGATCCAATGAAAACACTAAGTGCACTGAGAGCACTGAGTGACACTTAGTGTTCTTCGTGTCCTTCGTGGTTCAATCCAATGAAAACACTAAGTACACTGAGAGCACTGAGTGACACTTAGTGTTCTTCGTGCTCTTAGTGGTTCGATCCATTGAAAACACTAACTACACTGAGAGCACTGAGTGACACTTAGTGTTCTTCGTGCTCTTAGTGGTTCGATCCAATGAAAACACTAAGTGCACTGAGAGCACTGAGTGACACTTCGTGTTCTTCGTGCTCTTAGTGGTTCGATCCTACGTGAGAGACGAGATGACAATCCTCATTCACTGCGAACGAAACACGCATTAGCTTTCGTCCATGAGCAAACGCGTTCTCATTGTCAATCCCGGATCGACCTCGACGAAACTCGCTATCAGCGATGACGGGGAGATTCGGAGTCGTGAAGTCATTCGTCACACTGCGGATGAATTCCTTTCCACCGGCATCCGGGATCAGATCCCTCTCCGGTTGGCAGCATGTGAAGCGTGGGTTCATCAGGAAGATCGTGCGTTCGATGCGATTGCTTCACTCGGGGGTCTTTTTCGTCCCGTGGAGGGAGGCGTGTACCGCGTGAACGCACGCATGATCGCAGACGCGAAAGCTGCGGAACGCGGTGCACACGCTTCGAATCTCGGATGTGCAATGGCGGATGCACTCGCCCGGCAGTTCGGTTGCGAAGCCTTCATCGTCGATCCCGTGTCCGTCGATGAAATGGCTGATGTTGCTCGCATCTCCGGCCACCCGCTCATCGAACGGCGAAGTCTTTCGCATGCATTGAGCCTGCACGGCGCCGCGCGTTGGGCTGAGCGCGCGCTCGGCATCACCGATGGTGAAGGCCGCATCGTGGTCGCGCATCTCGGCGGGGGAATCTCTATTGCGCCGGTAAAGCGCAGTCGCATCATCGATGTCAATGACGCTGCGAGCGACGGCCCGTTTTCACCGGAGCGCACAGGCGGCCTCCCCCTTCAACCGTTCATCACACATGCAATCACGCAGAACTGCGATGAGCAGCATCTCCGTTCGATGGTCATGGGACGCGGAGGACTCGTTGCCTACCTCGGCACGACTTCCGCAGAGGAAGTGGAACGGCGCATTCAGCAGGGTGACGAATACGCAAAGGGCATCTATGCAGCGATGGCATATCAGATTGCGAAAGAGATCGGAGCGATGTCAACAGTACTTTCCGGCCGGGTCGATGCCATCGTGCTCACCGGAGGTCTGGCGCATTCGAAGATGCTCACCGGTTGGATCGAAGAACGCGTTTCGTTCATCGCACCCGTCATGGTCCGTCCCGGTGAACTGGAGATGGAGCTTATCGCACAATACGTTCACGACGTTCTCACTGGTCAACGAAAAGCAAAAGAGTACTGAATATGATTCGCACATTCAACGAACTTCTCGAAGCGGCGCGCACACTCGATACGAAAGCGGCCGTCGTAGTGATTTACCCGAACAACGAAGAAACCTTCGGAGCCATACGAGACGCCCTCGAAGAAAACCTCTGCACGCTCATTCTCGTCGGCGATGAATGCGCGATCGGCCAGGCGCTCCCCGATTGGGAACGCGACGGTCGCATCACGTTGCACAAGACATCCAATCCCATCGATGCGCTGCACAGAGCGATCGAACTCATTCGGAATCATCAGGGCGACATCCTCATGAAGGGCGGCATCGACACGGGAACGATGATGCGCGAGGTGCTCAGAGACAGCGCAGGCATAAAGACCGGCAGGCTGCTTTCCGATATTTTCATTCTCGAATTCCCGCACCGCACCGACAACAAATTCATCATGATCACCGACGGCGGCATGACGCTCGAACCGGATTTGATGAACAAAGTCGATTTGATCCACAACGCCGTGGAGGTCGCTCACGCATTGGGGAACGCGCTGCCGAAAGTTGCCGTGCTGTCGGCGACGGAATTCGTTCACCCGAAACTGCAATCGACGCTCGATGCGGCGGCCCTTTCGAAGATGAACGAACGCGGCCAGATCAAAGGATGCATCGTCGATGGTCCCTTCGCACTCGACAATGCGATCTCCGATGAAGCCGCGAGCGAGAAGCGCCTCGCTTCACCCGTGGCGGGTCACGCGGAAATCCTGCTCGCAGCGAACATCGAATCGGCAAACTCGCTTGCGAAGAGCACGACGTACTTCGCCGGACATCGGCTCGCGCACGTAATCGTAGGAGGAACGGTGCCGATACTCATTCCCTCACGCGCGGACAAACGCGACGCGAAGATGCTCTCCATCGCGCTCGGTGTTCTGATGGCGGAATACTGGAAACAGGAAGTGGAGTAAACGTCGAGGAAGTCCGGCAGGGCGAGTGATTCGTCATGCCCCGTACTTCGTCTTCATCCGCTCGAAGACTTCCATGCGTTCCTCATCGACCATCATCTTGTCGAT
>CAYUWG010000119.1:0-8123 GCA_964448285.1 uncultured Chromatiales bacterium | reverse complement strand
TGCATCGGACTAAGGACAAAGGAGTAACGTTCGAAAAACTTACGAACGGCATGAACGAACTCTCCGTCACTCTAATCAAGGAAAATCCGGGAGATGGTTTGTACATCGGCACGTTCGGCAGTGTTTTCCGATCGACCGACAGCGGCGATTCATGGTCCCGGCTTCCGAACCCGCCGAGCGGTTTGATTTCAGGCATTGCATTTCCTAATTCAAAATCCATCTTCGTCGCCGTTCAATATCGCAGCATATCATACATGCACGCGGGAGGAACTACATGGGAGACGATCAACGACGGTCTGCCGAATCTGATCATGAAGCACTTATTCTCGACGCCGTCGGGTGCGTTGATTGTTAGTACGAAAGGAAACGGGCTGTTCAGAATGCTCTCGCCGCCGGTGTCCGTGGGAAGGAGCGAAAGCATCCCAGGTACGTTGGCTCTTCATCAAAACCATCCGAATCCTTTCCGTGCAGAGACGGCGCTTCGCTATGATGTGGAAAGAGGAATGCACGTGCGTCTGACGATCCATGACCTGCTCGGGCGCGAGGTCGCGCTCCTTCGTGAAGACTTCCACGCTCCCGGCGAATACTCGGCATCATTCAACGGCGATGCACTTCCCAACGGAATGTATCTCGTCCGTATGGTTACGCCGTTCGGCACGAAAACACGCACGATGATTCACTCGAAGTGATTCCCGAAAACGTCGGGTCGATACCGGCGTGACTGCTCTTCACCGATTTCCACGAAGAAATCGATTTCGGAAAAGGACCGGATATGGAAATACGTTTCGTCATCATTCAGGAAAGGATTAGTTATGATTCACTGGACATATTCACCGCGCATTCTCATCATCGGTGCGTGGATCTTTTCTTTCGTCGGTGTGCATACCGCATTCACTCAACAGCCCGGAAGGATTAACTATCAGTACGATTCTGCCGGGAGGCTCACGAAAGTGCTGTATGCCGACAGTTCGTTCATACAGTACACATATGACCGGAATGGGAATCTGCTTTCCATTGCATCCAGCGGCATTAACAAAGCACCGACGGCGGCTTCCGCATCGATAACGACGAATGAAGATACGCCAAGCGCAGGTGTCACACCGTCGGTTACCGATCCCGATGATGGCGATACGCATACCTTCACGATCGAGTCACAGCCGCAACATGGAAATGCGTCGGTTTCGAATGCTCAGTTGTTCTACACGCCTGCGCAGGATTACCACGGGAGCGATTCGTTCGAATTCCGTGCGACCGACAGCGGCGGATTGAGCGTCGTCGGAAGAGCGACCGTAACCGTGGTCCCCGTGAACGATCGTCCGACGGATTTCACGCGTGTCGAACCTATCGACAACGACCTGCTGAAAGACAGGGACGTGTCTTTTTCCTGGACTGCATCGAGTGACTTGGACGGCGATACGCTCCGATACATCATGCAGGCACGCGTTGCGGGAAAGGACACGCTGATCGTCACACGGCAAACAGCGGCAAGCATCGACTTCACCACATGGAATCTTTCAGACCGTCAGCATACCGTTGTTTGGGTGCTCGCTTGTACTGACGGCTCCGATACGACAACAGCCACGAACGGCGAGGGGACGTTCATCCTCGATTCCATATCAACAGTCGGCGTGCGGCCAGTACAGAACGCCGCATCTTTCCATCTCGAACAGAACATTCCGAATCCCTTCCACGCAACGACATCGATCCGATACCGGTTGGAAGAACGCGCGCACATTGTGATCGATATCTTCAGCGCGATCGGCACACATGTCAAAAGGCTCGTCAATGCCGATCATGCCTCCGGCAACTATCAGCAGACGTGGGAGGGAAGGAATGAACGCGGCGAACTTGTCGCTCCCGGTATGTACATCTACCAGATGAAAGCCTTTTCGAGTGCAACCGCGAAAGGGTCATTGACACGAACAATGCTCTACGTGAGGTGAACGAGATGAACGATCAAAGAAATGGATATACCATGAAAACACGCTCCAACCGCTCCGGACTTACCATCCAAACCATCATTCTCCTTTTTCTCACTGCATCGACAGCGTTTGCAGGCGATCCGCAGTGCCGCAATTTCATATTCTTCACTCCACGCCAGCAGGTGGGGACCACGGTTCGTCTTCAGGTGGAGTTCGAGAACAAAGAGTTGGTTCAAGCGGACGATTGGACTGTGACGTTCAATGTTGTGCCGTTCGGCTCCAGCCAACCGGTATTCACCTACACGACGCAGCCTTCCATTTTCTGGGCGAACTGCATTCTCCAGTTCGGTACGGTATCCCCACACTGGGTGCCGATTCGTCCGGGAATGTATCACGTGGTTGCTACGGGAAGTTCGCCGCATGATATCAATCCAAACAACAACACGTGCTCATCGACGATCGAGATCTTCAGTCCATGGTACACGTCAACAAACTTTCCCTCGTCAGGCTTCGGCGCTGATCCGGTGAATCTCTTTCTCGGTGAATACATCACCACGCAGGTTCCCGATCTCGTTCTCGCGGGTCCTTTGCCGCTCCAGTTCCAGCGTACCTATGCGAGCGCACTCGAAGATGGGCGCGTTCGACCGCCGCTTGGCAGGGGCTGGAGGCATTCATTCGATTTCGCTCTTCGCCCGGGCGTCGATACCATCAGTATTTCTATGAATGACGGACGGTTGGTTGCGTTCAAGCGAAACGGAACACAGTGGGATTTGAATGGCAACAGCGATGTGGCGTTTCAACTCAGCAAGAACGGGAATGAATACGCATTCGCTGACCCGCGCGGAAATCTTCTCTACGTGTTCGATACATTCGGTAAGCTTTCACGGATCGAAGACGGAAAAGGGAACGACCTGACGTTGATGTACAACGCTGCGAACCAACTCGAATCGGTGAGCGACGGAATCGGACGAACGCTGACATTCACGCACGCAGCCGACAGCCTTTTGGAAAGCGTCACCGATGGACAACGCACGATTCGATTTTCTTACACGGATCGCATGCTCACTTCCGTCGTCGATGCACGGGGAAATACGACGACATACGAGTACACTTCGGTCGCCGGCATCATGGAACTCACACGCATGGTTCGACCTGAGGGGAATGCGCCATACGCACAGTCGTATGACACATCGCGTCGTGTCGTCTCACAGACGGACGCTTATGCGAACGCTTCCACGATAACGTATCCGGATACGCTTGGAGGAGAAACCGTACTCCGTGATGCGAAAGGGAATTCCACGAAGTTCGTTCATTCGAATACGGGTGAACTTCTCTCCTTCACCGATGAAGCAGGACAGAACGTTGCCTTCGAATATGAGAACGGCAGACGTTCGTCGCTCACGGATCGCTTCTCCGATAAGTCGCGCTTCACGTTCCATGCGCCAAGTGGAAAGATTGCGTCGGTCGTTCATGCAAATGGCACGACGACCAACTATGAATACACAAGCAGAACGCTTCAGGGCTGTACGCTCTATTCCCTGAGCAAAGTGACGTATCCCGACGGGAAGTCGGAGGAATATCAGTACGATGCGAGCGGAAACCTGATCAAGCGGATCGATCGTGCAGGTAAAGAATGGACATATACTTACAACGCACGTGGTCAGGCGCTGACCGCAGTCGATCCGACCAGCGGAACGACGACGCTCACCTACAACAGCGATGGGACACTTGCCACGATTCAAGATCATTCAGGCAACACGACGTCGTTCGAATACGATGCGCTCTTCCGCGTTACGAAAATCACACGCGCAGGAGGTGCGTCAGAGTCTTTCACCTATGATGCGCACGACAACTTGTTGACTTACAAGGATGAGAAGAATCAAACGACGACATATGCTTACGACAAAAACGACAATCGCAAATCCGTCACCGATCCTCTTGGCAATACGGCAACCTATCGCTACGATCCCATGGACAGGATTATCGAGGTTGTCGATGCGGAGGGAAACTCCGTGAAGAGAACCTTCGATGCATCGGGAAGAGTCAAGGACATGACCGACGAAAGCGGAGGCGTTACGAAATACGATTATGACGCGGGTGGTCGTTTGACCGCGATCACGGATCCATCGAATCGCACATGGCAATCGGCGTACGATCACGAAGGGATCATTTCCCGAGTGACGAATCCGTTGAACGGCGTCACGTCCTTCGTTTCCGACAAGATGGGACAACTCACACAGATGACACTCCCAACCGGTAATGTGTGGAAGCGCACCTACGATTCCTTCGGACGACTGACACAACTCGAATCGCCTCTCGGTCGAAGTCGCAGATATGCATACGATGCACGAGGAGCGATCACCAGTATCACCGA
This sequence comes from uncultured Chromatiales bacterium, assembly GCA_964448285.1. GTDB lineage: Bacteria > Bacteroidota > Ignavibacteria > SZUA-365 > SZUA-365 > CAYUWG01. Next base: position 3,827 of record CAYUWG010000119.1, on the reverse strand, counting down.
ACACGTGGATAGCATCAAGGCGCTCGCAGCGTACAATGCTTTGGGACTGGCAACCTCAGTAACAGATCCCAATGGAAAAATCCGGCAATATGTCTATGACGAAATGGGGCGACTACTCTCGACCACCGATCCCATGAATCGTAAGACGGAATACGAGTACGATACACAGAACCGCATTTCAAAGATGACTTATCCCGGCGGACTCGGAACGCTCTCACTTACGTACGACGCAACGGGTAACGTCTTGCGCAAATCGTACTCCGACGGAACCGACCTGCAGTTCACCTACGATGCGAATGGTCGTCTGCTCACGGGGAACGGACTCACACTCCAATACGACAAAAACGGAAACGTCACGGCATCCAACGGTCAGCAGATTCAGCGTGACGTATCCGGACGCATTGCATCGATCACCTATGCATCCGGCAAGGCGGTCACCTATACCTATGACGCTCGCGACCTTCTCACGAAAGTGAAGGACTGGACGAACGCGGAGATTGGGTTCGAATACGATGCGGCTGGTCGTCTGACGAAGCTCACCCGACCCAATGGCGTTGCAACGACATACGAGTACAACGCCGAGCACCAGCTCATCCGCATTCAGGATGGAGCGCTCTCGGACATCACGTTGACGCGCGACAAAGACGGCAAGATCATTTCAGCAGAAAGAAAGACACCGGCACAGCATGTCGCGAAGAAATCTTCCGCGACATACACGTACAATGATGCTTCGGAGACGATCCAGCATACCTTCGACGCACTCGGGCGGCAGACGACCGACGGCATTCGGACCTTCGCATGGAATCTTGACGGAAGAATGAAGCGGTTTTCCGACAGCGCAACCGGAGCTTCGTTTACCTACGATGCGCTGGGGATGCGCATCACGCGGTCACAGGATGATGGCGTCATCAAGACCTACACGTGGAATTATGCGTTCCCGCTTCCTTCCGTCACGACCGAGCAAACAGCGACTGAAACGTTCCATCATATCTATACACCGGACGGAATTTTGCTTGCAACCATCGACGCAGCCTCCGGAGCGAAAAAGTACTATCACTTCGATGAGATGGGTAATACGAACTTCATCTCGAATGACGCCGGTCAGGCAATCTCTTCATACGCGTATTCACCATACGGAGCGTTGCTCGCATCGAATGGTGAATCGAACAGCTTCACGTTTCTCGGCAAGTACGGCGTCACACGTGAGGACGATAACCTCTACGTTATTCGCAACCGATGGTATGACGCGGGTACTGCGCGCTTCCTTTCCAAGGATGCCATCACTTCACTGAATCCCCGAGAAGTCAATCCTTACCAGTATGCTCGTCGTAATCCTCTGCAGTACGTTGATGTCGATGGCATGGATCCCAAACAGGATTTGCAGGTAGCCATTGAAGTCCGGATGGTTTCCGTCTCGGAAAATTTCATTGAGCGGATCGGTGTTGATTTCGACTTCAACCTCCCGGCTCGTACACCGCGACCGGAGCTAGACATGAACCTTAATCCGTATCCCCGGCAGCGAGTATTCTGGAATTATCACCATTACACGTCGAGCCGCTCCACGCCAAACGGTGGAAAAAAGCTCAGTGAGGGATTCACATCCTGGGATAAAGACTTTGAGGGACCTCCGATCGTATCTCCCTCGCCAGGCGATCCACCGATTCCGCCCGTTGTCGAACCGAAGAAATCAACAACGACGGTCGTCGTTCCTGATGGTGGAACCGTTGTTATTGGAGGACTTTTCCCGGATCAGAAAGACAAAGGTAAGACGCCTGTCTTAGGTGATATACCGCTTGTAGGAAATCTTTTCCGATCGAGAAATGATTCGAAGAAAAGAGAGTTACTGATTTTCGTTACGCCGAGGATCGTGAATAATGAGGAGTAAGTGAGAGATAGCCGGCACGAACGTGTAGCGAAGAATCGCACACGTTCGATCTGAACACGACTGCACCTCTCATCGAGGACTGACGAGCACCTTTATCGTCCCGCTCGTTGAAGCGGAGAATTCTTCGAGGGCTTTCCCGATCAAGCAACCTGGTTTATCGCGAACAACCAGAGGATCCCCGCGCATCGCATGTCCCTTCACGGATGACGTCACGATCAAATCGCCGATTCGTATCGGGCCGTTTTCGAGACAGACCTTCGTGGGAATCACACCCAGCACGCCGAGCGGCACGAGTGCTGAGATGTCATCCTCGTTCGTTGCCTCGGCAAGCAAGACGCCGGGCTTCGTGGCATAGACGCCAGCAACGAGTGTCGAATAGGGTACGCCTGAGTGTGTGACCTTTTGGGCGTGAGATGTCGATAGTTCAAGCACGTCGCCCCGTTCAAACTCGGACGAGATACCGACAACCTCGAAAGCCTCGGCAATATCAGCGCCTCCGGTCTGTGTCCCTCCATCGAAAAAGCCCTTGCCTGTAGAATCGAAACGAACGACAGAAAATGTTGAAGTGCTTCCCGAGCTATACACTCTCCGATGACGAAATGTGGCGATGTTCGGACCAGTCGCGTCAACCTGCAATCCAACGCCCTTACCGTTATGCTGGATATCGACCGTCGGACGGCTGTTGAGTGTGTCAAGTGTGCTGATCTCCGCAGCAACAACCTGACTCCCCTGTCGCGTGTCAACTTTGAGTACGGGACCGATATAGGTACCTCCTCCTATTGTTGCACGGTCTTTGTCTTTATAGAAGTATGCGACAGTACCGCCGCCATCGGCATTCGCTACTAAGGTTTGTACACCATGAGCCTTACTCGTGAGCATGAGAGTGTTTCTCGCGACAGTCGTATCGCGCACATCGAGACGAATAAGCGGACTGCTGCTTACCGTAGAGGTGGAATCGATGAGATCTATCGCAGGTTGACTCGATTTCAGAACGGCACTGAACGGGAGTTGCAGACCGTCTGTTCTCCATGAGACGCTCACTCCATCATAGCCAAGCACTTCTCCTGCGACCGCACCGGTGCGCGCGATTTTTGTAAGCCCCACACCCTCGTCCGCAATCTTGTTTCCCGAAACAGCATTGACTGCGATTTTCGAATTCGTCACGGCGCTATCTGCAAGTTTGATGCTTGAGACGGCGAAGTCCTCGAGTTTCCCTGTCGATACCGCTTTGTCAGCGATACGTGGATTCGGATAGTTCTCCTTCAGATCTCCGCCTGCGGGCCCGTTCGGTGGAAGTGAATCCTTCAGAATCCCGGGCGCAAGTTTCTCGACTGTTACAGATGCATCGGATAAATGGTCGGTCGTAATCGCACCGTTGGCAAGCTTACTGCCATCGACGGCGCCATCTTTCAATTCCCCTGAACCGATGCTGTTCGGCGCAACGCGAATATCAGCGGCGGGGCCATCAGGATTATTGATTGAGAGCGAACCGTTCGTGCTTTCAATCCTTCTGAAGACGCCCGGTGCATTCGGGTCGATGCTCGCCGCAACGTCTGCAACGCTTGCGCGCAATGCGTACGGCACCGCTGTCAGCGGAATCCGGGGAGCCATCTCTATTCCGCCATCGACTGCGACGCCCAGAAAATATGCGCGATCGAACGAGAGCGATGCCGGGATAGACGTAACCGAACCGATGATGGCGTTGAAGATACCTCTGATAACGGGGACCGACTGCGTTTCCGTGAAAATCGCGGTCGGTGCATTCAGGTTATCGTAAAGCTTCAGTGTCAGCGTGTGGTTACCGTCCGGGATGAGATTCCCTTGCGCGTCGGTTAGCACTCCCTGATAGCTGATCGTCCGGGGAATTTGGGCGAGACAGGTGATAGATAACGAGAATGCAAGTATCAGAGTTACTTTGCTATTCATAGTCCGGTCCTTTCAT
>CAYUWG010000118.1:0-8140 GCA_964448285.1 uncultured Chromatiales bacterium | reverse complement strand
TCAAATCCCTTCTTCAAAAAGGATGCGACTTTGGACTCATCTTCAACGATCAAGAGTTTCATTGTCCCTCCATTGTCATTCGAGTGGGTCAAGTTTGATTTCGCGAATCACCTTGCCGAAAATGTTCAAGGTGGTGATGATCCCTCGGAAAGAAAGCGTGATTCCGTTCGGACTCAGTACGTACAGCGTGCACGGTCGCGGGTCTCCTTCGCCATGCACTTCGAGTGTCGCGTAATCGGAAAGCGGTGCGCCTTCCCAGTTCCTCGTTCCGATCAGTTCACTGAAGGATGGATTTGCGTTGCGTATCGTATCGGTGTCCTGATCGAGATGGATCACCGGGAATGGGACGTACTTCATGAGGAAGCGGTAGTGCTTCGAAAGACGCGCTTCCATAGACGGCGTCGTAGTCGGTGACGGATGATGCGCCGTCATCGCTTCGAACTGTTCCTTCGGGATGCGGGCGCCGGCGAGCAGGAGGTGTACGCCGTCACTCCGTTCGAAAGAGCGCACGTGCCATGCATACGGGATGCTCGCGCTCCGGTTTGTCTTGATGTGGAAGAACAGGAGCGATTGCGTCGAGAAGTCGCCCGTTGCGCTTTCACGCAAGCCCGTTTCCACGTGGACGCGCTCTGACTCCGGGATGAGCGTTTCGAGAATAGTGCGATCCTGCAAAGCATCCAGCGAGAAGCCCGTTTCCTTTCGCAGAGATGCGTTCAATGCGACGATGCGGAGTTCAGGATCGAGAAGCAACGTTTGAAAGACGGAATCGAAGCTGTGTTCACTCATGCCGGAATCGAGAACCTCATCGAGAGATGGTGCGGCAATCCCCGCCGGCAGCCGATGCGCCGATCTGTTCCGAACATAATCGATCGAAAGGCTCAGCGACCCCGCAACGCCGGCGAGGAGTTTTCTCATTCGCGGAACGATTCCGGAAGAATGCGCGACAACCAGGAGCACTGCGATGTATTCCCTGTTGAACAGCACCGGCATGGCGATGCTCGTGATCGCTTCACCGTTGATCGTGTAGTGGTTCACTTCCGCCGTAGGCGCCGTGCTTTCACTGCCCGACCGGAGGAGCCAGCGGTTCATGGAATCGATCCACGGCATATGGTCGTGTTTCCAGAAGACGGACGCTTCCAATTCCTGAAACGACTGCCTGAACTGCTGCTTATCGCGGAGGTACACGGAGAATTCCAGCACTCCTAACTTCTCACGCAAGTCGATGAATGCGAGCGTGAGCAGCTCTTCGACGGAAGCAACGTCCTGAAAGAGGATCTCATTGCAACGGTTGCGGAGCGAGAGTTCGAGATGCAGCCACCGCAGGTCTTCGACGATGGTATTGACCTCGGAAACGAGCGTGTCGAAGGAAAAGAGATTGTGTGGCTGGGCGGATGGAATCATGTTCGCGAGCGATATTCCGGCAAGCAAAATACCGCCCAGAGCCTTGCCTTGCACGAGTCGAGTTTCCTTTCGATGAAAAAAAATCAACGAGCAGTTTCGCAATTCTCCCGATTGCATCATCTTGCATCAGGAAATTTTAAACACGGAGGTTCCCAATGATTCGCTTGTTTCCTTTCTTGCTGCTCTTCGTTTTTGCACTGCTCGTCGAACTTGCTCAGGCGCAGCTCCTTTCGCCGATCACGGCAAGAGAAGTTCTTTCGAACGTGATCGACCAGGGCAAAAAGGATCTTGGCCAGGATGCCTATCTCACCGCAGTCCTCTTTGCCGGCGGTGAATATCAGGGCGTTCAGATCACACTTAATCCCAACGATGGCAAAGCAACCGGGTGGGTGTATCGCATATACTCGCCGTCGCTGGATTCCGCCATCTTCTATTTCGCGGTGAAGATTTTCATTCCGCAGGTGTTTCAGTTCCCAACCGGATCGCTCCCGCAACTTCCGGTTCCAATCACTGTGCGGCTGGACGACCCGTGGATCGATTCTCCGGAGGCGATGACCGGCGCGAAAAATGGCGGCGCCGCTGCGTTCCTTCAATCCCATCCCGACGCGGTCGTTCAGTTCGCCTTTGTCATCGAGAACCCCGTCGGGAATCCCATCATTCCGCAAGGGAAGTTCTGGCTGTTGACGTTCTTCTCGCCATCGACGAACGATACCTACACGTGCGCCGTCAATGCCGTAACCGGGACCGCTGAGATCTGCGGCTCCGTCGTTTCCGTTCGCGAGGCTGCGAATCCTGTCGAGATTTCGCTCGACGACGTGACGCCGAATCCCGTTCGTCGCGATGGCGTTGCGCGCGGTCGCTTTTCGGTGGAGAGTGCACAGAACACGCGGCTTACCGTCCACGATGTACTGGGCAAAGAACGAATGATTCTCCACGAAGGCTTCTCTCCGATGGGTGAGAACAGCATTCGATTCCGAACCGATAGACTGACTCCGGGATGCTACGTTCTGCGATTATCATCAGCGCGAAACGTTCGCTCGGTACTCTTCATTGTGGCTGAGTAAGCGTCACAGGAGACTTTGCTGAATAAGCAAGACGTTCCAATCCATGTAGTGCCGTTGGTAGCGGAGGAAGATTTCCTGTTCGTCTAACGCCCAGTCCAAGAACTCCTTGGCTTGCGCATCTTCCGGATTGTTTCGTGCGTGGTCGCGAATCGCAATCCACTGAAGGTTCATGTAATCATCCCACTCGTCGCGGTTGCTCGTCAGAATCATTGCAAGCTCCAAGCCCGACCGTTCGATTGCCTGAATGATCGCGCGGCTCGAGGGTACGTTCCACTGTTGTGAATCGAGGTACTGTTTATAAGCCGGTGGAAGGCTGCGATCGATCGTCGCTTCGCCGATGAGGAGCGAACCGTGTTCAGCGAGCATCGGCTGGAGTTGATCGAGCGTCGCTTGAAAGCTCCCATAGATGAGCGTCGTACCGAGACAAATGATGAGATCGTAATTCTCCTCGGTGAGGAACGCCGCAGCGTCCTTTTCAACGAACGTGATGTGCCCGAGCATTCCTTCCGCATCGAAAAGTTTCTTCGCCTTCGCCAGCCAGAGTGACGAAGTATCGACAAGCGTGACTTGTGCATCGAATTCCTTCGCAAGAAGGAGAGCGAGCGTTCCGTTCCCGCCGCCGACGTCGAGCACGCACGGTTTTGCAGGGAGTCGCGCATGCGACAAGACGAAGCGTAATCGCTCCTCCGAGATTGGATTCATGATGCGATGCCGCGAATAGGCAACGTGGTAATAAGCCGTGGTGTCGAGTTTGTCGTTCATTGCGTTTCGTTTCGTTCGATGCTTTCTGTGATATTGCGTCCCGGCATGGTGAGTTCAAAAAACGTCTTCGACACCGGACTTTCGCAAATGGTCATCGCCTCGGTGTTCTTCAGCCTCATGGGATTGTGCGTGCGCTTGCTTCCACGAATTCCGTTCATGGAAATCGTCGTGGTTCGCGCGGCCATCAGTCTCGTGATCTCGGCGGCGCTCCTTCTTCGCGCCCGCAAAGCGTTGCTCGGAAAGAACAAAGCCCTGCTCACATTGCGCGGCGTGTTCGGTTTCGCCGCGCTCTCGGCGTATTTCTATTCGATCCAGCATTTGTCGCTCGCTGAAGCAGTGACGATTCAATACACGAATCCGCTGTTCACGGCTTTCTTTGCGCCGCTCTTGCTGCGCGAACGGGGGAACAACCGTGAATGGATTGCGGGCATCGTCGCATTCGCCGGAGTTCTGCTGATCGCCGGCCCGTCGGAAATGACGAAGAGTTTTCCTGCAGCCGTCGGATTGCTTGGCGCGATGTGCAGCGGCGTCGCATACAACCTCGTACGCAAGCTCGGGATGGAAAAAGAAGACCCGCTGACGATCGTGCTGTATTTTCCTCTCGTCGCCGTCATCGGTGGATTGCCCGTTGCCGCAATTTCATGGGTGACGCCTTCGCTCATCGAAATGGCGTTGCTGCTCGCGGTCGGCCTGACGACACAGATCGCCCAGGTGGCTATGACGAAAGGACTGACGCTCGAACGCGCATCGAAAGCAACCATCGTGAATTACCTCGTCATCGTGCTCTCAACACTCTACTCGATCGCGCTCGGCGAATCGCTCGCTCTACAGTCCATCGCGGGGATGATCCTAATCGCTGCCGGCATCTTCTTCGTTTCACGCCAAACACTGTTGAAGTTCGCATGAAGCGTCTTTCCTTCCTCTGTTTCGTCATAGCTCTGTCGGTCGTGTCATTCGCGCAACGGCTGCCTGATCGCCTTGCCGATTGGACGCGCACCGATTCCGCGACGTACCTGCCGGGTGTTTTCGACAGAATCCCTGATAAGCGAACCGAGAGTTTCATCGCGTACGGCGTGGAGAAGGTGCATACGGCAGTGTACGAACGTGGGAAATATCGCTTGGCTGTTCTCATCGCCCGAACGTCTTCGTATCTCACTTCATTCGGTTTGTTCGGTCTTCTGTGTGGGGGAGATTTTTTTACCGGCATCATGGGGAATGCCTTTCTTCAGCGAGATGGAAGGACGATTCTCAACTACGGTCCGTTCGTTTGCGAACTGACGCTGACTGGAAGCAGAAGACGGGGAAACGTTCCCGAGAGCGTCATCATCGGGTTGAAGAAGACGCTCTACACATGGAGCGATTGCGACAGCGACGATCCGCCGTTACCGGTAAGCGAGCGCGTGCTGGGAAGCGAGCGGTTTATCGAAGGCGCGGCGATCTGGAGAACGAGGCCGCCTGCATATCTGCTTCCCGTTTTAGACGTGATCGACGGCAAGAGCGCATTCACCGCACTGTATCGCAAAGCTTACTTGCGCATTGAACGACGGCTCATCGCCATTCCCGTTTCACCAGATAAAGAGAAGAAGCTCCTGCTCGAAAATCTTTCGGGAATATATGGTCGGCAGTGGTCGAGCTTCGAGAACGAATGCGGGATCAATTCCTTTCGCTCGGCGAACACGGTCGTCTATCTCACTGAAGCCCCGGATGCAGTACTGCTCGCGGTTACCGACATAATGGATCCGGGATGCTGCTTCTGGGTGAGGGATGTTGCGTCGGGCAAGTACGGCTATTCGCGTTAGCGATAGTTCACGAACTGCATATCGAACGGCAAATCCGCATCACGCAACAGGGAGATGATCGATTGCAAGTCGTCGATCTTCGCGGCGGTGACGCGCACCTGGTCTTCCTGAATGGATGCCTGCACTTTGAGCTTCGTGTCCTTGATCATTTTCACTAAGAGCTTTGCATTCTCCTTGTCGATACCCGCCTGCAGAGAGATCGTCTGGCGCGCCATGCCTCCCGTGGCGTCCTCGACCTTGCCATAAGTCAGCGCTTTGATGGAGACCGAGCGCTTGATGAGCTTGTTCTGAAGGATGTCGATGATGGCTTTTCGCTTGTAGTCATCGTCGGCGAGAATCACGATCTGGCGTTCTTTCAGGTTCAACTCGATGGTGCTCTTCGTGCCGCGAAAGTCATAGCGCGTCAGCATCTCCTTCTGTGTTTGATGTAGTGCGTTCGTCACTTCCTGCATATCGATTTTCGAAACGATATCGAACGAATGGTTGCTTGCCATATCACTTGTTCCTTTTGATGACGACGACGGTTTTATCATCGGAGTATTCGCCGTTCGCGCTGTACACCTGCACGTCCTGTAAAATCTCCTGGCAGATTTCCTTCGCTGACTTGTGCGCGTGTTTGCGAATGACTTCGATGAGACGCGGCTCTTCGTATTCATTCTCACCGTCGTTCGCTTCCGTGATGCCGTCGGTATAGAGCACGAGCACGTCATCCTTCATGATGTTGGAGTTGCTTACCGTGTACTGTGCATCGGGGAGAAGCCCGATCACAGGTCCGGTGGCGGAAAGGAGCGAACATTCCTTCGACTGCGCGTGGTAGTGGATCGGGTGTGAATGTCCGGCGTTACAGTAGAGGAGCAGGCCCTTTTTCCCGTTGAAGATCTCACAGTAAAACAGCGTGAGGAATTTTTCTCGTGGAAAGATCTGGTAGTTGATCGAATTCAATCGTCGCATCATCGATGACATCTTGGACTCGAATTCGACGCTCATCATCAGCGCACCCGATGCGAACAGCGCCTGCACCGCGGCAGGCAATCCCTTGCTCGCGGCATCACCGATTGCAACGGCGACACGTTCATCATCACCGGGGATGCGATAGTAGTTGAAGAAGTCGCCGCCGACCGTTCGTTCCGGCAGGCTGATCCCGTACATCTCATATTGCCCGAAGCGGAACTCGTGCTCGGGCAGGATCATCCGTTGCAACGCGCGCGCGGACTCCATCTCCGTTTCGAGGTTCTTGATCTCGGCGACGTTCCTGCTGTTCTCCAGCATTTGCGTGACGGCCTGCCCCGCGATGCTGAGGATGTACCGGAGTTCGGTATCGGTCTCCACCGTATTGAACGCCATGATGTATTCGTAATAGTCGTGGCGGCCGATTTTATAAGTGTCGCCGATGCCCGTCGCGGAATACTTGATTATGCCTTTCTTTCGAAGCGCTTTATGTGTCTCGTCCGCGATCACCGTTCGTGATATGGCGACCCGGTCGAACACTTCGTATTCCTTGATGCTGAGCCGAAATCCGATGCCGATCGCTTCGATATTTCCTTCCTCATAGATGAGCGTGTATCCTTTTCGTTCGGGGTCGAGCTTCCAGATTCTTCCGCCGATGATGTTGATGCGGTCGTTGTTGACGACTTCCTTGAGTATTGCCGTCAGCATCTCCTCTTCGGACCCATATTGCTGGGTGCCGATCTTCTCGATTGTCTTGTACAAGGTGCGTTGTGTCATTGCCATGCTTTCGTTCTCCTCGAATTCCAACAATGTCGGAAATTCATTGCGGTTCGAAAGATACGACGCGGCAATCGTCTCATCATAACCAGCGGCGCGAAAGGACGAGCACGACGAGCATCACTCCGGCTGCCGTGAAGAACGGCCATCCATGTCCGAACTGTTGAAAGACGAAGCTTCCCCAGACCGGTCCGAGCACGCGCCCAAGTGCATTGAGCGACTGGCTGATCCCGAGAATGCCTCCCTGTTCGCTTTCCGATGAATGCTGTGAGATCAGGCTGAACGAGACCGGCGTGACGATTCCCGCACCGAACGCCATGACGACGATGATTGCGGGAAAGATGAATTCGTGAACATGGAACGGGATGCCGGCCAAGCCGACCATCATCAACACCGAGCCGACGGTGAAGAGATGCTCTTCCCTGAAGCGCTTTGTGAGATGCTTGATGAGGACTCCCTGCGTCAGTGCGCCGACGAAACCGATGGTTGCAAAAAAGTAACCGACGTGTTTATCGCTGTATCCGAAATCGCGCGTGGAGAGCAGCGGGAAGGTCGCATAGATGTTCGCAAAGCCGAACGTGATGAGAAAGAACAGAAAGAGGAGCGGACCCACCATCGGCTTGCGCAATGCGTTGAGGAGATGGTCGAGATCGAAGGGCGGCATCGCGGTTTTATCGGAAGCGTTCGCCGGCTCCGGAAGGAATGCGATTGTCGTGAGAAGCGCGATGAATGAAAGTGCCGCCGCAGCAAAGCCGGGCACTTCATACCCGTATTCGCTGAGCACGCCACCGAGAAAAGGACCGAAGACGAAACCCAGTCCGAACGCCGCGCCGACGAGTCCCATGCCTCGCGCGCGTTCGCTCGTCGTCGTCACGTCCGCGATGTAGGCTTGCGCGGCGGAAATGTTCGCGCCGCCGATTCCGGAAATACACCGCGCTAAAAACAGCATGGCAAACGAGTGCGCGAGACCGAAGAGCACATACCCGACGACGCTGCACGCAAGCCCGACGATGAGTACGGGCTTTCTTCCCATACGATCCGAAATGCGTCCAAGAATGGGTGTAAAAAGCAGTTGCATCACCGAGTACACCGCGATGAGGACACCGACCATGATATCGCTCGTCCCGAAACCGCGCTGCGCATACGAGGGAAGGATTGGGATGATGATGCCGAATCCGAGCAGGTCGATGAAGACAATGAGGAAGATGATCGTGAGGGGAGTTCGTTTCATACGCTCGTTCAGCGGGGAGGCTGAGTCGAAAGGCAGGTCACAAGGTATTCTCCGATGAAAGCAATTGCAAGACGAGACAAACGAATGTCGTGATTACGGATTACAGATTAGCGGATTACGGATTACGGATTCGCTTTCCGCATCACTCTCGTTCCCAT
>CAYUWG010000117.1:0-8537 GCA_964448285.1 uncultured Chromatiales bacterium | reverse complement strand
AGTCGTGGCTGGTTGTGTCGGTAACATCGTTCGGCGGCGCAGGCGGCGGGTCATCAGAACATGCTGCGATGCAGAGAAGAAGAGGGAGAGTGAATAGGAAACGGAACATCAAAACCACAGGTTATTTGCGCCTTCTGTTTCTCGCTTCATGATAATGCATAGACGTACTCAACGCAACAGATGTCGTCGCTTTTTATCCCCTCCCTTGACTCATTCGTAACGAGTCAACTTAGTTCAAATCATGCCATTCTCGATTCATTCCTTTTCGCCGGTCAAGACCGCGAACGCCTCATCGCGCTGCTCGAACGGAAAGCCTTGAATTTCGGACGCCATCCGCGCGCGGATTTCTTCCGTGCAGAGATTCCCGATGCTTCCCTCGTGCGTCCACGTACCGGGTTTCGTTATTTCGAGCGTTTCGCTTTTCAACTCATCGGAGACGATGCGATAGGCGTCGCGGAATGCATAACCCTCCCGGACCAACTCCTCGATCCGCTCGACGCTTCGGATAGCGGCGTATCGCTGATCGTCGAGAATGTTCTCCACAACCGTGAGCCGTGGGAGGACACGCGATACGATTCGCAGCGAAGAGATGAGCGTTTGAATTGCCGGGAACAGCATGCCCTTCAGCGTCTGATAGTCACGATGATATCCAGACGGAAGATTGGTCGTTATCGCGGCGACTTCCGATGGCAGCACCGTGAGTCGGTTGCACCGCGCGCGCACCAACTCGAACACGTCGGGATTTCGTTTGTGCGGCATGATGCTCGAGCCCGTGCTCGCGTCGGCTGGGAGACGTATGAAACCGAAATTCGGCGAGGCGAAGAGACAGACGTCCATTGCGAAGCGCGCGACTGTCGATGCGACGGACGCAAGCGTCTGCGCCATGACGAGTTCGCTTTTTCCCCTGCCCATCTGTGAGGAGATGGCGTTGTAATGCAGGCTCCCGAATCCCAAAAGTTCCGTCGTGCGTTGCCTCCGAATTGGAAACGTGGAGCCGTAGCCGGCCGCAGACCCGAGCGGGTTCCGGTCCACGATGCGATACGCTGCGCGGCAGAGTACCACGTCGTCGATGAGACTTTCAGCATACGCGCCGAACCACAAGCCGAAAGAAGACGGCATTGCGGGCTGGAAATGCGTGTATCCGGGAATGAGTACGTCTTTTGTTTCCTCACTTCGCGTGCTGAGGAGTTCGAACAGATTCGCAATCTCCCCGACGATGTCCCGAATGCGATCCCTGAAGCAGAGACGGATATCCAGCAAGACCTGGTCGTTGCGCGAGCGAGCCGAGTGAATCCTCTTTCCGGTCTCTCCCAATGTGCGCGTGAGTTCCAGTTCGATCTGCGAATGCACGTCTTCGACGCCTTCTTCGATTCGGAACGATCCCTCCTCGATGCGACGAATGATGGCGCGGAGTGCGCTGACGATTTCCTCTTCCTGCAGCGCATCGAGAAGGCCGCATTCACCGAGCATGCGGGCATGAGCGATGCTTCCGATGGCGTCGTAGAACGCAAGCTCCATGTCCCATAGCGCATCATCACCCGCGGTGAAGGCCATCACTTCCTCATCGAGGGGTTCATTTTGAGTCCAGAGTTTCAACGGTCATCTCCATAGAGATCTGTTCAAGAAAAGTGATATACCCATCGATGCCGCGCCGCAATTCTTCCAGCAGGATGAATTCATCGGGCGTGTGCGAGCGTTCGGATTTCCCCGGTCCGATCTTCACCGAAGGAACGGGGACAAGCGCCTGATCGGACATTGTCGGAGACGCGAAGCACGGTACGCCGAGCTTCCGTGCCGATTGCACCAGAACGTGCGTTTCCTCGATGATGGAAGGACGCAGCCGCATCGACCTCGGCTCGACGGCGCTTGCGATGTTGCTCCTGATAGTCGAGAGGATTTCCTCATGCGTGTAGCAATCCGTGACGCGAATATCGACATAGAACGTGCACCGGTCAGGGATGACGTTGTGCTGGATGCCGCCGGAAATGCCGGTCACGGTCATCTTCACGTCACCGAGAAGTGCGGACGTTTTCCCGAAGCGATACGAATGCAGCCACTGAATGTCCTTGAGCGCGATGTCTATCGCGTTCACGCCGATGTCGCGCGCCGCATGTCCTGCAACGCCGTGCGCAGTGCAATCCAGCACGAGGAGGCCGCGCTCCGCAATCGCGAGTTCCATATTCGTCGGCTCACCGACGATGGCCATATCGATACGGCCTAGATGGGGAAGAACACTCTCGATTCCGTTCCGTCCTGCTGTCTCTTCCTCTGCCGTTGCCGCGAAGACGAGATTGAAGGGCAGATCACGCCGCTCGGAAACATGGTGAAAGACGACTGCGAGCGAACAGAGCGCGCCTCCGGCATCGTTGCTTCCCAATCCGTAAAGCTTCTCATCACGGATGTGCGGAACGAAGGGATCGAGCGTCCATCCGTGCACGGGGCGAACGGTATCGAGATGGGAGTTCAGGAGAATGATCGGTTTGCCTTCATCGAAATGCCGCGATCGAACGATGACGTTCTCTCCATGTCGAGATAACACGAACGCGCTGCCGGCGAAGAACTCTTCCATGATATCGGCTGCGAAGGATTCCTCGCCGCTGAAAGAGCGAACCGCAACCAATCTTCGGAGAAGACCGAGCGCCTTGTCATACAACTCGTCTGTCATTGCGCTCTTCACGCAGTCTCCCTCGTCAGTAGGAGTTCAGTACCAATGCTTTCGCCTTCAAGGGAAGCTGCAAGCGCATCCGGCGCGTGAATGACAACTCGCGCAACCCTGTTTCGAAGCGCGGCAAATGCTGCGTCGAGTTTTGGAATCATGCCGTCAGTGACCACGCCGCGCGCGCGAAGTTCGAGATACTCGGAATACGACAGCGAATTCAACACGCGCTCACCGTTCGAAACGCCGACGCGGTCGAAGCAGAACTGGACGTGCACCTCCCAATGCTTCGCGAGTGCGACAGCGACGGAAGTCGCGATGGTGTCTGCGTTGGTATTCAACATCGCTCCGTTTCCATCATGCGTCAAAGGACTGACGACGGGAAGCAATCCTTGCCTGAGAAGCACTTCGATCACTTCCGTATTCACTGCGGAAATATCCCCGACAAAGCCGAAGTCGAATCCATCGACTTCCGGTCTGCGCACGGCGGATATCGCGTTCGCATCGGCGCCGGTCATTCCGATGGCGTTACATCCAAGCGACTGCAACGCCGCAACGATTTTCTTGTTGATCAAGCCTCCATACACCATCAGGGCAAGGTCGCGCGTTGCTGCGTCGGTGCGCCTGCGACCTTCACGCATTTCCACTTCGAGCCCCAGCTTCCGGGAGTATTCCGAAAGGATATTTCCTCCGCCGTGGACGAGAATGCATGGATGCCCGACCGCCGCAACGTTGTGCAACAGCTCCTGCAAGCGTTCATCGTCGTCGATGATGGCGCCGCCGATCTTCACGACAACGAGTTTCATTTCTCACCGATCGCTTTGAGCATCGCACCGAGCACGGCTTGCGCGGTCCAGACGCGGTTCCCTGCCTGCCGGATCACCACGGAATGTTGACTGTCGAGAACGGCGTCATCGACAACCACGTTGCGACGAACGGGCAGGCAGTGCATGAATCGCGCATCGTTCGTCAGCGCCAAGTGCTCCATCGTCACTCTCCACGCCGGATCGTCCGAGAGGATTTTTCCATACTCGCGATAGCTCGACCAGTTCTTTGCGTAAACGAAATCCGCATCCGCAAACGCCTTCCGTTGATCGTACTCGATCGTCGCGCCCGTGGTGAATTGCTCGTCGAGTTCGTAGCCGTGAGGGTGCGTGATGACGAGATCGACGTTGGCGCGAAGCATCCACTCGGCGAAGGAGTTCGGCACCGCTTGCGGCAGCGCTTTCGGGTGCGGCGCCCACGTCAGGACGACTTTCGGACGCTCCTTCGTTTTGAGTTCTTCGATCGTCATGAGATCGGCGAATCCCTGCAATGGATGATGTGCCGCCGATTCGAGGCTGATGACGGGGACGTTGCTGTAACGACAGAATGCATGGAACACCATCTCGCTATAATCCGCATCGCGGTCCGTCAACGACGGGAAAGAGCGCACGCCGATGATATCGCAATATTCGCCGATGACCGCTGCAGCTTCGCGAACGTGTTCCGACGCGCCGCCGTTCATGATCTTGCCGTCGCTGAATTCCAACTGCCACGCATCCTGCCCGACGTTCATGACCATGACCTCCATGCCCAAATGACGCGCGGCTTTCTGCGTACTCATTCGCGTTCGAAGGCTCGGTTGAAAGAAGATCAGCCCGAGCGTCTTGCGATTGCCGAGAGCCTCGCCGGAGTACGGATCGGTTTTGAATCGAAGGGCTGTGGAGAGAAGAGACGGCAGGTTGTCGACGTCGTGAACGGAGAGGAAGCGTTTCATGGGATCGGTTCTTCTATGGTTTCGTGAACGAGCACGCTTTGCAGCGCATCGAGAAAATGGTCGCCATGCTCTTCCGCTATGATCATCGGAGGCAGAAGTCTCAGCGTGTGCGGATCGTCGGAAGAGCCGGTGAATATGCGGTGGCGGTTGAGCAGCGCTGTACGAATTCGCTTCGCGGGGACTGTGAACGAAATGCCAAGCATCAAGCCGCGCCCGCGTACCTCCACGACTCCGGGCATGGTCTCGATCCGTTCACGGAGAAGGCGTCCCATGCGTTCGCATCGATGCATCACGTCCTCATCGCGAATGATCGAAAGCGTGGCGAGCGCCGCAGCGCAGGCAAGATGATTTCCGCCGAACGTCGTGCCGAGCATTCCGTGCTTCGCCTCAACGTGCGGCGCGATAAGAACAGCCGCGACGGGATAGCCATTGCCGATTCCCTTCGCAACGGTGATCACGTCGGCACGGACGCCTGATGATTGGTGGGCAAAGAACGTCCCCGTGCGTCCACATCCCGACTGGACTTCATCGAGAATGAGCATCGCACCGACTTCGTCGCATCGTTTGCGTGCGGCTCGAAGGAACGCTCCATCCGGTTCAACCACGCCACGAATGCCCTGTATCCCTTCGACGATAAACGCACAGGTGTCTTCATCTATCGCGTCCACCATCGCCGGGACGTCGTTGAGCGGGACGAAACTGACGTTCGCGTCATCGTGCATCGGCGCTTTGATCGACGTGGAATCCGTGACGGAAAGCGCTGCACTGGTTCTCCCATGGAATGCGCCATGCACCGCGACGAACGTTTTCCTCCGGTTGTGGAATGACGCAATCTTCATCGCGTTCTCGTTCGCTTCGGCTCCTGAATTGCAGAGGAAGAGATTGTAATCCGGATATCCGGAGAGTTCACCCAAAAGCGCGGCAAGCTGCGTTTGCAGGGGATTGCGAATCGAGTTCGAATAGAACATCAACTGCCCGGCCTGTTCGTTCAGCGCCTGGAGAAAACGCGGGTGCGCGTGACCGACGGAGATGACTGCATGGCCGCCGTAGAAATCGAGATAGCGCTGACCATTCGCGTCGAAGAGCCATGCGCCGTCGCCGCGAACGATTTCAATGTCGAAGAGGGGATAGACGTCGAAGAGATTCATAGCGTCTCAGTACACGTTTGCTTTGAGCATGAGGCCGCGAGTTTCTTCGAGATCGAATGCGAGGTTCATGTTTTGCACAGCCTGCCCGGCGGCGCCTTTCAGAAGATTGTCAAGCACGCTGACGACGAGAAGCGTCCCGTCATGCACAGCGGGAAAGATGAAACAACGGTTCGTGTTCACCACGGATTTGAGATCGGGATTGTGATCGACCACGGATACGAATGGATGCGTCTGATAAAATGCTCGATAGAGGTTTGATGCGTCGGAAGTCGAGCCGTCATAAGGAAGGTAGGTCGTTGCGATGATCCCGCGTGTGAAACTTCCCCGAAAGGGAAGGAAGAAATGTGTCGATGCGAAACCCGGTTGCAGCGCAACGAGACTCTGGCGGATTTCCTGAAGATGCGGGTGCGTGAACGGTTGATACACCTGCATGTTCGCGTGACGCCACGAGAAGTGCAGCGTCGGTTCCGACGACTGGCCTGCGCCCGTCGAACCGGTTATCGCAGTCGTGTGAACGTTCGCGTGCAGAGCGCCTTCCTTCGCAAGAGGGAGGAGACCGAGTTGAATGCACGTCGCGAAGCAACCCGGATTCGCGATGTTGAAGCCGTCGCGCTGAACGCGCGCGATGCACGCTCCGTTCAACTCCGGCAGTCCGTAAACGAAACCCTGCTTCTCCGGATCGATGCGATGGTCGCGGCTCAGGTCGATGAGCAAAATGCGTGAAGGCGGTTTCACGTCATCGATGAACTTCTTCGCTTCGCCATGCGGCAAACAAAGGAACAGGACATCCACGTCGAAAGAGGCAGTCGCGACGAAGGTGATGTCCGTTACATCGGCAAGGTCGCGATGGACGGCGCTGACACGCTCGCCAGCCTGGCTGACGCTTTGCACGAAGACGACTTCCACGTCGGGATGATGGAGAAGAAGGCGCAGCAACTCTCCACCGGTAAAACCCGCGCCGCCGATGATGCCGCAGCGTATCATCGTTCGTCTTCCGGATTTGTCCGGTAGTAGATCATCATCGGCGTCGCGAGGACTTTGGAAAAGCCGCGAGCGTCGTCTCCGCTGATCGTGTTGTTCATCTCTCCGTATGCGCCGAACGCGGAATTCATCAGGTCGTGCGGCGACTGAATCCCGAGCACTTGAAAGCGATACGGCGTTAGTGCGACGAAAACGCTTCCGGTGACCGCCGCCTGCGTCGATTCGAAGAAGCGTTCGATGTCGCGCGCCGCGGGTTCGAGAAAGAGCGCTTCATGCACGAACGATCCATAGACGCTTGCGAGTTGCTCCTTGAGAAGAAGCTGCTGTTTCGAAAGGACGTGCTTCTCGAGAGTGTGATGCGCCTTGATGATGATGAGCGGTGCGGCTGCTTCCAGACCGACGCGGCCTTTCATACCGACGATCGTATCGCCGACGTGAACGTCGCGCCCGATGCCGAACGGTTGTGCGATTTCATGAAGCCGGCGGATGGCATCGACAGGATGCATGTCGCGGTCGTCGTCGATGCCGGTGAGTTCGCCACGCGTGAAGTGCAGTGGCACGCGCTCCTCGGATGATTTGGTGACCGGCGTAGGGAAGACGTCATCGGGAAGGAATTCGTGCGAGGTCAGCGTCTCGCGTCCGCCGACGGACGTTCCCCACAATCCCTTGTTGATCGAGTATGCCGCCTTCAGCCAATCCTGCTCGTATCCGTGCGCCCTGAGGAAATCGATTTCCTCCTCGCGGCTGAGCCGTTGATCACGGATCGGCGTGAGGATTTCCACATCGGGAAGCAGGATGTGAAACATCGTATCGAAACGGATCTGGTCGTTGCCCGCGCCGGTGGAGCCGTGTGCGATGAACGACGCTCGAACGGATGCCGCATAGCGCGCAACGGCTCGCGCCTGGAATGAACGCTCCGCGCTGACTGAGAGCGGATAGACGTTACCCCGAAGGACGTTTCCGAAAACCAGGTAGCGGATGCAATCACGATAGAATTCCTCCGTCACGTCGATCGTCCGGTGTTCCGTTGCTCCCAACTCGCGCGCGTGCTTCTCCACGTCGTCCAACTCCGCTTGGGAAAAGCCGCCGACGTTCACCGTCACGGTATGAACTGCGTGCCCGCAGACTTCGGACAGATACTTCACGCAATACGACGTGTCCAGCCCGCCGCTGAATGCGAGGACGACGATTCGTTTATCCGACATATTCACCCTCGCTCATTTCCTCCGTCGTGCGGTGGTCAGGATTACCGTTCATCGGTGAGGCATTCCGTTCGGGAACGTCGCGCCGTTGCGTTCGCGCGGACTGCTCGCAGCGCGGGTCGTTCGCATCGAAGAGCATTCCGGTGCAAAGGCACATCGCGCGCTTCGTGCGCAAGAGGATGTCGTGATTCGGGCAACTGGAACAGCCGGCCCAGAACTCCTCGTCCTTCGTCAGCTCGCTGAACGGCACGGGGACGTAGCCGAGGTCGGTGTTGATTTTCATGACCGCGTGGCTTGTTGTGATCCCGAAGAGTTTCGCCTGTGGGAAACGCTCGCGCGAAAGATCGAACGCGCGCTTCTTGATCATCCACGCAAGTCCGCTGTGCCGGTATTCCGGAATGACGACAAGCCCGGAGTTCGCGACGTAGGTTTTCTCGCTCCACGTTTCCACGTAGCAGAAGCCGGCGAAACGGGGGCCGCTCTCGCCGTCGTGCACCAGTGCGATGATGGCCTTGCCCTCACTGATCTTGAAGCGGATATACTCCGCGCTTCTCCGCGCGATGCCGGTGCCGCGGGCCTTTGCGGCTTCTTCGATGGCGGTGACGATTTCTTCTGCAAACGCGACGTGCGTTTCATTCGCTACCGTGACGGTAATGGAAAATGCCATGGTGATAATCTCTTCCCGATGATGGTGAAAGTGCGTACCGGTGTACTGATCCCTGCCGCTGCGACCGGCAGCAGAGCGTTGGTGAATTACGAGGAATGGGGAAAGTCTAAGATCGAAGGAAGGA
>CAYUWG010000116.1:0-8715 GCA_964448285.1 uncultured Chromatiales bacterium | reverse complement strand
CGTCCGAGCACGTCGAAGATTTTTATTTCGATCACACTTCGTGATGGAAGAGAAAAGAGTACTGTGACTTTCTCAGAGAATGGATGAGGATAGCCATGCTCAAGGACGTAGCCATCCAGTGATGCCGACGATGCGACGGAATTGATTCCTCCGGTCGTAAAGTTCCACGTCTCGCTCCACTCCCCTCGGCCTTCCGGATTGATCCCTCGAACGCGCCAATAGTACTTCGTCCACTGCAACAGATTTTTCACATGAAGAGCGGGAGTCGCTGAGGGAAGGATTACGGGATTGCGGTCGAACGCCATTGACGTATCGATTTGCACTTCATACGAATCCGTATTTGGAGAAGGCTGCCATTGGAATGCCACCTGTGTATCCAATCCCGTCGTGTCGTTGTTTGGGAAACGCAGTTGCGGAACTGCCGGTAACGCATAGCCCGTGGTAAACCACCAGCGTTCAGACCACTGCGTGAAGACGCTGTCGAACTGCCGCACTCTCCAGAAATACATCGTGTTATTCGGAAGATAAGGAAGCATGTATTCCGGTGTCGTAACATTGTTGACTTCAAAGTCGATGCGTCCGAACAGTGAGTCCGAAGAAACCTGCAGGTGATAGAACTGCGGACTGCCGCCGATTCTTTCCCACGAAAAAAGCATCCTGTCGCTTCGACGGAAGGTCGTATTTCGTGCCGGAGTAATCGGCCTCGGTGCGGTTGGTTGTAGTCTTCCGAAGAGCATGTTGCTGCGATAAACTCCAGCGCCGTGTGTGCCGATGAATAGCGTACCGTGTTCGTCCTGCGCGATGAACCGCACGTCCGTGTTTTGCAATCCTCCGTTCTGAAGACTCCATGAATCACCCTTGTCCGTTGAAAGATGCACACCCAAAGGGCTGACTGCGAAGACCGTTCCGTTTGGCGCAGCGTGAAATGCTTTGACTCTAAGGGCGCCGATTCGCGCGGTGATATCCTCAAATTCGTTTGCACCCGCTAAGAGCCGGTAAACGGAGGATGCGGTTGCCGCAAAGACATCTCCATCCTTCGTAACCGCGACAGCGAGCACGGGGACAGAAGGGGCGCCGCTCACTTTTTGCCACGAGTTTCCCCTGTTCATCGATCGATACACGCCGCTGTTGCCTCCGGCGTAGAGCACGTTGTCCTGCGTGATCGCAATGCAATGGATGTTGGAATCCGGCTTCGCTTCCTCGGTCACATACCAGGAGTATCCGCGAGAATAGGAACGCGCAATCCCGTCACCACGGGTTGCGAGATAGTAGGTTCCGTCCGTATCGCGGACGAACGGTCCCGTGTCCTTCGTGATGAGGCCTTCATTCGCTTCTATCTCTTTCCCAAGGGAAATGAAAACGCCGCCGGTTTTCGTTGACAGAATGACGAAACCGATCTCCGCATACAAAGACGTAACTCCATGCGAGATAGTCCCATCCATGAACCACCTTGTGGCCCATCGGGTCCCGTCGAAGTGGAACAGTCTGTCCAGTGAGTCAGCCGATATGTAAATGTCCTCATGAATCAAGCTGTACGTGAGGAACTGAATGGTATTCCCTCCACCGATCGGTTCCCAGACGATCTGTGCGTCACACGGAATCGTTGCGAGAAAAACCGCAATGCATGAAAGAGTTCGAGACATTGTTTGCTCCGTTCTTGTGCAAGGTCAAAACATCGCTGACAACGTATGCGCATAGAAGGAAAAAATCAAGGCTGCGAACAACGCAGCGAGCAGAACGAAGGGAGACGAGCGACAACAGCTCCTCCCGTTCGATCAACCGGCTTGTGCGCGATAGCTGATGACTACGGTCCCGAGGATTGCCGAGTACCCCATGATGGGTATCATGACGCGAAGCGTCCCATCCTTGTCTTCGTCGATGACGGTCTCGTTTCTCGTATTGAAACTGTCCCGGAGATGATTGGAAATTTCCTGCCCTTCGAGATTCTTATCCGTTGCAACGATGATCTTTCCATCGTTTCGGACATACATGATTCGTTCAATGTCAGGCTCCTTCACGAAGTCGTGAAAGTAGTTTTTCACGCGGCCAAGATTTCCATTCATGACTTCCGTGCGAACTGCCCACGCGAGCGGTTTGGCCGTCAGGCGCAGGAGACTTCTCGTGCGCTCCTTCAGCAACGAGGACGACTCGATCGATTGGTTTTCGATCGACGTACGAAGCTCTCGCTCCGAAACGATCTTCCAAGCGTACACTGCCGCGATACAGGCAAGCAACAGCATTACGAGATAGCGGGGGAAGTTTTTCTTCATGGAGTTCGCGCGCGTTTTCTTCGCGCGATGCTCGTCATGCAATCCTTGCTGTTCCTGTGACATCGAAATTCCTGAATGTGTTATGGACGACTGATCCCGTCAACGTTTTCGAAGACCGCGATAAGCGACGCGATGATTTCGGTTTCACCGAGAACCATCCAGATATCATTCTCCTCCACGCGCACGTCGGCGGTGGGATTCGTGATGATCTGATCGTCGCGGCGGATCGCGAGAAGATTGATTCCGAAGGTCTGCCGCAGCGAAATCTCGCCAAGCGTCTTTCCAACGACGAACGAGCCGGGCGAAATGCGCACCGTGCTGATCTCAACGTTCGGCAGTTCCATCTTCAGCTTCGAAAGATCGGCCGACGGCAGTTTCGGTGAACGAAGCATGTTATATCCATCGGCGCGGATTTCCGAGATGAACGTCTCGACGTCCTTTCGCGGAATGAGATACTTGTTCATGACGCGCGTGAATATTTCCACCGCCGTTTCGAATTCCTCCGGAATCACTTCATGCGCACCAAGACCGTAGAGCGTCTGGACTTCCTTCGTGAAGCGCGTTCGCGCGATGATGTGGACGTTCGGTGCGACGTGCGTGATGCGCTCGATGATCCGTCGGGTCGCGACCGCATCGGAGATCGCCACGACGGCGACGCGCGCGTGTTCTATCGAGACGTATTGGAGAACGAGATCGTGCGTTGCGTCGCCGTACATGATGTTTTCGTTGTTGCGCAATTCTTCTCGGACCGTATCGGCGTTGAGTTCGATGATGACGTAACGTATGCCGATCACCTTTGCGACGCGCGCGAGATTTCTCCCGGTGATCCCAAAACCGATGATGACCAGATGATCGTGAAGCTCTTCCCGACTGAAGCCTTCGGCAATGCCTGTTTTCAAATCCTTGTCGGAGAGGATGCTCGAAATGTAATCGGAAATCTTCGGCGCGAATGCGATGAGGAACGGCGTCGCAACCATGCTCAACACCGAAACGGAGAGAAAAACCTGATACGTGAACGGGTCGAGAAGACCGTACGCCAAACCCGTTTTTGAAAGCACGAAGGAGAACTCGCCCACCTGCGCAAGCCCAAGTCCCGTGCGTATCGCCACGGGAAGCGACATACGCAAGGTGACGGCGGCGATGGACGCTGCGACGAGTTTTATCACGATCACCGCAAGCGTGATAAGCAGGATGAAGACGGGCTCCTGCAGAAGGAATCCCGCGTCGAGCAACATCCCGATCGAGACGAAGAAGAAACTCGTGAACACGTCTTTGAACGGAAGGATATTCCCGAGCGCCTGATGGCTGTATTCGGATTCGGAGATGATCAGACCCGCCAGGAACGCGCCGAGCGCAAGCGAAAGCCCAACCTCCGCGGTCAGCCATGCGACCGCAAAGCAGATCATGACGATGCTGAGCAGGAAGAACTCACGGTCCCGCGTCTTTGCAACCTGATAGAGGATGTACGGCACTACGTACCGCGCACTGATGATGACGAACACGACCATCAACGCGGCTAAGCCGATAAGCAGGTAGGGCGATCGCGAACCGTCCTGCGCATCCGTGCCGGCAAGCAGCGGCGTCACGATCATCATCGGCACGACGATGATGTCCTGAAAAATGAGTATCCCGAGAATCGTTCGACCGTGCGGCCCGCTCGTCTCTGCGCGCTCCTGTATGATTTTCAACACGATGGCGGTCGAACTCAGAGCGATGAGAAAGCCGATGAAGAGCGCGGTCTTCGGCTCGCTCGTGAAGAGCGAAAGCCCTCCGACGAAAGCGATGGTCAGGACGACCTGCACGCTTCCTCCGAGCAACACGGATTTGCGAATCTCCATGAGATGCTTGAGTGAGAACTCGAGACCGATGGTGAAGAGAAGGAGAATGACGCCGATCTCCGCGAGAGTCTCGACGGTCGTGATGTCCGTGACTGCGCCAAAGCCGTGCGGCCCCGCGATCATGCCCGTGAGGAGAAAGCCGACGATAGGAGGAATACGCAGCCGATGACCCACGAACAAGACGAGAATCGAAAGGCCGAAGATGACGAGGATATCAGTGAATATAGGGACGTGCATGGACGAAGCTCATTTCAGGCATTGAAGATGAGCTATCCGTTCGAACGATGCAAACCGATGCGTATGCATCGTGTTCATAGAGCGACGCATGTTCATCAGGCTATGCTTGGCAGTTTCGGTTGGTGCTCCATTATGATTGTATCCGGGGATTCAGAAAAGTTTTCACGAACCCAAATTCTCATTGCCTCTAATTCAATCTTTACCTAAGTTCACCTTAAACCTTTGGAGAAGGATTGAGGTGCGGTAACCCGAACGCAAAGAACATTGTCAGTTGAGAAAAGAATGAAAGACACAATGAGATATCGATACTTGCTCCCCGCGTTTGTGACGATGCTTGCCTGGCAATGCGCTTTCACGCAGCCTGCATTACTGCCGATACAAGAGTTCATCGGCACATGGAACCAAGGCTTTGGCAACCACGTGGTTGGTCTTTCTGACATGAACGGAGATGGCAAACCGGACTTTGGTATTTCATCTTACGGCGAAAGCAAGTTCTACCTCTACTTCGGAGGGAAGGATGTACTGGACACCGAGCCTGACGCTGTACTTCCCGGAGGTGTTGTTGCTGTTGCAGGGGATTTCAATGGGGATGGAATGCGCGATCTTGTACTTACGAAACGAGCAACCTCTGATCTCCCCGACATGGATACGGTTTTTATTTTTTTTGGAAAGAGGGGTCCCGGCCTTGGGATCGACTTGACTTCTCCAGTTCTCATCGCTGGTGAAGCGCGCTCAGCGGGATTCGGCTACAGCATGGCTGTGGGTGACCTAAACCGAGATGGTTACGATGATTTAGTGATTGGAGCAAGCACGCAAGGTGATCCCATTAAGAGAATCGGAGGCAAGGTCTTCATCTACATGGGGAAACCATTTTTCGATGGGATACCTGATTTCACAGGAATGACTGGTGACTACGGCGCAACGACTCAATTCGGCTCTAACTTACAGATAGCCGATGTAAACGGGGATTCATACCCGGACATAGTTGTATCAGCCCATTTCAACCGGATGAACCACCCCGACTCCGTATGGCAACGACTCTACATCTACCGCGGAGGACCGGCCTTCGCTTTCGACGCGACAAAACCAAATCAATTGATCGAATCGAGAAGATTCGATTTCGGTGATGTAAGGTATTGGTCACTTGACCACGCGAAAGTGATGGATTTCAATAACGACGGGCTTGCAGATGTTTGTGTTCGTCATAAGGACTGGTGGAACCTGCGCGTATTCGTATTCCTTGCGATCCCGGATTCAATCAAGTTGTATCCCGAGATCTTCATCGAAAAACCGCCAGGGATGGAAGGTTTTTACTGGGATGCGGGAAAGTATCCCGGCGATATCAATGCGGACGGGCATAAGGACTTCGCCTTTCGATGCTTCCCCGTACCGGGTCCTATTTCACGCTTGATCTTTTATCAGGGGGCGAATCGTGGATTCGTTCCTTTTCCCTTCGCTTCAAGCCAGTTCGGCCCGACTAATTATTATGGCAGTACGATTGCGCTTGTCGGGGACCAGAACGGGGATGGCGTCGATGATATCGGCGTGAACACATCGAATTCCAACACCTCGAACGGCGGCGCGATCATACTGGCGGGAAACCGCAATCTCCCCGTCGGAATCGAAGTCATCGACAACATCGCTCGCGACCCAACGATCCACAGCGCTTATCCGAATCCCTTTCATGCTTACACCAACATCACGATTGAGAACGAACAACCCGGTAATGCAACGGTAGTCGTTACCGATGCGCTTGGCCGAGTTGTCAGACGTGTTCATGAAGGCGAACTCCATGCAGGGAAATGTTCGCTTCGCTGGGACGGAACGACGGATCGAGAGAGTCTTGCACCGTCGGGTGTGTATTTCTATCGAGTGATCATGGGCAATGAAGTAACAGGCGGACCCTTGTTTCTCATTCGCCACTGATCCCTTGAATTATTGAGTTGAGACAAGACCCCAACACGGGGTTTCCACCAATCACTAATCATAAGGAGAAAGTCATGAAACACTTGTTCGCATGTCTTGGCATCGTGTTGATCGTGAGCGGCGCGGTTGTCGCACAATCACCACATAGCCAATTCAATATCATCGGATATGGAGCGTGGCGGCCGATATACGGCGGCAACGACACGATCCCGGACAACGTCTGGGAGACGATACACAACGCCGGATACAACGGTGTAACGATGTTCGTGCAGGACATCGACGTGCAAAGCAACTTGCGGATGTTCCAGAGGGCCCGCGAAGAGGGAATGCTCTCGTATCCCAGCTACATGTGGCACGACTCCGTTGGGTATTCCTACATCACACGCGGCTTTCGTTGGCGCTACCAGTTGGAATACTCAGCACACTTCGGCGGGCAGAACAGAGCGGGAGTAGCCTATCTCGATCCTCATCACTTGACATCAGACGAGATTCTCGCTGCGGTTAAAGATGCGGATGCTTTTAATGACGACTTCAACTCCTGGAGTGCTGACGCCACTATACATTCCTCTGGTCTGATCGGTCTTGCCACAATCGGCGGCACAGTGCAAAATACAAGCGATACACTTCACGTGCGTGTGAGGCTGAGGCTGCCGGATGCCCCTTCTGTCGATTCAAATCTTGCCGTGCTTTATGTCCGGGTGCTTGCAGGACAGACGCCACTGCTTATCGACACCATCCGGACACACTCACTGAAAAGGTTGCCCTGGTTACCTTTGCAATCTGACGGCGTCTCACTGAGGCTTAACCAAGACTATGGCGAAGTCTATTGCGGCTTCTTCCTCAAACCGGATTCTGCCGCACAAGCATACAGCATCGAGCTTACCTGGCCCGGTAACGTCACCACCATCATCGACTATGTGGCAATCGACGATGCCTATGCTGACGAACTCTTCAGCGGAAGAATCTGGGATCATGCATTCGATACCGAGCTCGCTCGCTTCGGGCTTTGCATTTCGTACTAACCATACATTCTGCTTTGTAACCTCACTGAAATAAAAGAGGCCGTCATCCGACAGCCTCTTGATCACACCGAACGTGGCGCATCTATTTCATCAGATGCATCTGCCGCGACGCCGTGAGTTCCGGAGTCGAGAGCCGATAGAGGTATGCTCCGGCAGCGACGATCTCTCCGCGATCGTTCGTGCCGTCCCAGGAGAAATGGTGAACTCCGGCGGTCATGTTTTCCTTCACGAGCGTTTTCACTTTTCGGCCCAACAGATCGTACACTTCCAATGTCACATCCGCCGCTGACGCCAACTCCACTCCGATCTCGGTTGAGGGATTGAACGGGTTGGGATAGTTCGGGAGAAGGCGCGTCGCCGTTGGGACGGCTGCCACCATGATCAGGAACTTCGGCGAGTACTCGCTCCTTCCGTCATAATCCACCTGGCGAAGTCTGTACGAGTAAAGCGTGTTCGGCGCCGGTCTCTCATCGGTGAACGCATAGACCTGCTGCTCGACCGTCGTCCCCGATCCGTTCACGAAACCTAACGCCTTCCACTCCTCATCGATGGAACGACGCTCGACAAACCATCCCATGTTGCTGTTCTCCGACGCCGTTCGCCACTCGAGAACGACGTTCTGCCCGACTTGTTTGCCGGCAAACGACACGAGATCGACGGGCGTAAGCGTGATGTCTCCGTCGGCAACCATATCCTTGAACGCGCGCTGCGACGTCCCCTGCACTTCACGGTAGTTCCCCGCAGAGCCTGAGCTCACGTGCTTCACGACGAATGCCGTCAGGTGGAGCTTCTCTAAGTTCCATACCGACGGAATGGTGTACGTGAGAATGCGGGTCTCCGTGGTGTTCGCCGCAAGTCCGGTTGTCGTGAGGCTCGTACCGAACGGTCCGGTAACCATCGCGCGCACGACTTTGAAATGCCAGTACGGGTTGACGATGATATTTCCGCTCGACGTCCACTTCACCTGCGCGTAGTTCAGGCTGTCTTCGGAGATGACGAGATTGAGAAGAAAGCTGCCGGTCATCTGCTGCAGGATGTTGACCCTTGCGACAACCGTGAGGAGTCTCGAAGTCGTGTCGAACGTGCCGCTGAGGTTGTAGGATAGCGGCGAAGTCGGCGAGTTCGTGAGATGAATGTTCGTCGCCACTCTCCACACCGACCGGCTGAGCGGGATCGCGTAAATGGGATTCTGCTGCGTCCCTGTGTTCCATATCATTCTATCGATTGCCGCCGTCGGCCACGAGGTGACGGGCAGGTTTGCCATCATCGTGTTGCCGTCGGTCGTGCGCATCGGTTCGTTCGAACTTCCGCCGTGATAGGCGAGAGTGACGACGTTGTTCATGTCCCGGAGAATGGCATTGATCGTATCGCCGCCGAAGGGACAATACTGGCACCACGTTCCCGTGAAGCGTTCGATCAAGA
>CAYUWG010000115.1:0-8743 GCA_964448285.1 uncultured Chromatiales bacterium | reverse complement strand
CGCAGATGGCACGTTGGCTCCTTCGATGGTAATCCAGAAAACGAGAGCGAGAAGCAGCAACATGATCGGAAATCCCGTGAGCTTGCTTGTGAGCAGGCGGTCGAGCCTTTGTTCGAATGTCGCCCGGTTTTTCGCGGAGCTTTGCCGGACAGCCTTTGTCGCAATACGCGCCGCATCCTGATACAATGATTCCGTTATGGCGTCGTGAACTCGCTCGCCAAGCTTCCAACGCAATCGATCCGCTTTTCTGAAGATTTCGTCAACCGGCATGGAGTGTTTCCAATCTTTCGGTTTCCTCGTGGTTTTTCCGATGGCGATCCATCGAGGTCAGCTCGCCTTCCTGTAGTGCCTGGATGATGCGCTGGTCTCCTTCGAGCAGCCGCATCGCAACCCAGCGTGTGTTCGGGAGTTGCGGAAAGTGCTTCCGGAGGTCCTGCTCGAGTTCGTCCAAGGCTTCGCGGATTTCTTCCGCTTCATTTCTCCGGCGATGTGGTTTGCAGACGAACGCTCCCGTAGCGACTTCGAAGATCGCAGTGAGAAGATCGTCGATACCTTCACCGTTTCGCGCAGCAGTAACTACGACGGGAATTCCCAACTCCCGCGAAAGCGTGCGCGAGTCGATACCGATACCGAAGCGTCGCGCTTCATCGATGAGGTTGACACACAGGACCACTCTTTCCGTGATCTCCAGCACTTGAAGGACGAGATTGAGATTGCGTTCGAGTCGTGTCGCATCCGCAACGACGACCGTCACGTCCGGTTGCCCGAAGAGAATGAAATCTCTTGCGATCTCTTCATCCACGCTTGTCGAGAGTAGTGAATAGGTCCCGGGAAGATCGACGACTTTGAAGGTTGCATCGCCGAAAGAGAACGCGCCTTCTGCACGCACGACGGTTTTACCCGGCCAGTTTCCCGTGTGTTGACGCAACCCGGTAAGGCTGTTGAACACCGTACTCTTTCCGACATTCGGATTTCCTGCAAGAGCAACGAGGTAATCTGCAGAGTCCCGTGATACGCCGAGGCGAACAAGACCGTTGACAGGTTTCACAGGACAATCTTCACATGCTGCCGGGAGTTTTTCCGATGTCTTCATGTATTCTCCTTTGGAACGACGTGAATATGTCTCGCCTGTTGGCGACGCAGCGCAATCGTCGCTCCACGAATCTGATATGCAACGGGATCGTTGAGAGGACTGCTCATCTGAACGGCGATCAGAGTGCCGGGCAGCACGCCTAAGTCCATGAGCCTTCGTCGTTGCTGGCCCCGGCATTGATCGTCGATCTCCGTAACGATGCATTCCGCACCGACGGGGATGTCGGCAAGAGTTGTCACCGTACGTTCCTCGGGTATGACATCGCGAACGACTTCGATTGCCGACGCTTCAACCTGTGAAAGAGTGATCATCCGCTTGCCGATCACAAGCACGACTTCATGCGGCGAGCTTGACTTCACCGTCACCCGCTGCCCCGCCTTGATTCCATACTCGACAAGCCGCGCGAACACCGACGGCGGCTCATCTTCCACGTGGATGATACGGGCTGACGCTCCTGCAGGAAGGTCGGTCAGTTGAATACCCCCTACGTCCTGCACGCGACCCGAGCCTGTCGGTATTGGATCCCCATGCGGATCGAAGTGAGGAAAGCCAAGCTTTGCGGCAAGCACGTTCGCTTCTTCCTCCGTCAGGAAGTGTTCTTTCTTTTCCGCCTCGGCGTGCCATTCCGTTTCCTTCACGGAGGTTTCATCGGCGAGGTAGCGCTCCCAGAGCCGGTGCGTGCGAACGATGCGCATGGCGTATGATTCGCCTTCGCCCGTGAGTGTGACTTGTTCGCCGCGTTTCTCTACGAGGTTGTCGCGTTGTAATGAACCGACCAATCCGGCGACCTTGTTGACCGAGTGCCCAATGGCGCCGGCAATACTTTTGATCGATGCGGTGAGGCGTTTGTGCTGCGAGTCCGCAAGATGCTTCAGCACGTCTTCGCGTAAAATCCTTCGCGTCGTTCGCCGGGATTTCCTGATACGACTCAACAATCCGATACGCGGAAACAGGAAAGCGATCCCAAGGACAGCCAACGCGATAAGAACACTATTCAACCAGGAAATATCCATCAGAAGTACGCTGCAAAACCAAATTGAAATCCGGCACGGTTGGAGGCATTGCCGAGGATGTCGCGAATCCAGTGGTATCGGTAATTCATGCGCAAGACAACGGTCGAAACGGGACGCACGGAAATGCTTCCCGCCAGCGCGGTGATGTCATCGAACCGCTTTTCGCCGGTCGATGAAAATGTGCCGACGTTGAAATCGACATATTCGAAACGCACGTGTGATGACACACTGACCTCTTTGAAATCGAGCAAGCGACCGACAAAGAGCGGATATCCCGCTTCGATGAACAATCCCCATTGACTATCGCCGAAAAGCTCAAACGTGGAAGCAGGCTGTTCCAATGTCGCGAAGGCGCCTTCTCCTCGAAGGGAGACTTCTGAAAACTCCGTATGCAGATCGGCGGCAAGAATCGTCAACGATCGCTTTTCATCGACGGGCGTGCCTTCGATTTCGAAAACATTGTACGCACCCGTGTACGCAGAAAGACCGAACTCACCGAGCGTCTTTTCCTGCAATGAGATTTTCCCGACCCACGCGGGCGAAGCATTGTTGTCGTGTCCGAACAGCTCTTCGTGCTTCCCTGCCGGGATGAACGTGCGGCCTTCCTCATTGAGGAGAATTTCGGAACCGAGACCATTGATCGCATAAGCTTCGTATCCAAGTCGCATCGTGCTGAATGCGAAAACACCGTGTATCCCAAAACCGATATCGGAATACGTAGAGGGAATGAGCTTCGTGGATACGAGAGGTCGTTCGACGAAGTCCCACTTCGGGCTGTCGTGATTCTGGTTGAATGCACCGAGCGGAGGAAGGAGAATCCCGCCGCGAAGAACCAGCGCCGGATCGATGATCACATCGAGCAACGCGGTTTCGAGATTGATTTCTCTCGCTCCGTGTTCGAACTCCAGTTCAGAGAGAAAGCGGATACGCGAGCCGATGTTGGAATAGAGAAACATATTGAAACGCCGCAGTTCCATCGAGAAGCCTTCGCTGACGCCGTCCTCAGCGAAATAGTTCGTATTGCCTTCGAGGTATCCACCGACGGCTGTCGCGGAAGACCCGATCGTAATGAAGGGGCGGTCATAGATCGCATCCTTGCTCAACGGTTCATCCTGAGCGCTTACCTTCTCGGCAATCAGCAATACCGGAATCAAGAGCAATAGAAAGGCCTTCATGATTCACCTGCACGAATGACCAGATGGTTACGTTCGATGCTTACGGGGAAGGCGATGAGATTTCGCTCCGCGGGCTTCTTCACGACTATGCCGTTGAGTTCGTATTCGCTTCCGTGGCAGGGACAAACAAGCGCTCGCCCAACAGGTTGAACCGTACATCGCTTGTGCGTGCATTGCATGAGAACGGCGGAGTAATTCCCCTCGAAATGCGACACGAACACCGGCGCCGGAAGGCCGGCATCCTCCACGATCATCGCTGAAAATGAGGCGAACTCCGATAGCGGGATGCGCAGCATTCCACCGTCACGAACAGCTTGCACGGTTCGCAGGCTTGTACAACCTTCGAGAAGGGACGTGACCGGAAGAGTGAGCATCGAGAGGCCGAGAGTTTTGAGAAACGCTTTTCGATCCATCGTCAGAGTGACTCCAAAAAACGGATGAGCGATTCCTTTTCCTGCTCATTCAATGCATTGAAGCGCGACCGGCTTCCGGATGCCTCACCACCATGATATTGAATCGCATCACGCAGCGTCCGTGCACGACCATCATGGAGATAGAACGGTTTGCCTCCCTGAGATCTTGCGGCAAGACCGATGCCCCACAGCGGTGCCGTACGCCAGTAGGATGAAGCGGCCGAACCTTCGACGTAGCCGTCGTCCAGTTCGATTCCCATATCGTGCATGAGCAAATCGGTAAATGGATGGAAGGTCTTTTCACTCAAGGCTGCAATATCGCTTTTGCCTGTTTTCAGCGTCGGGACATGACACGTTGCACAGCCGACTTGTTTGAACAGCCTTTCCCCTTCGAGAATCCGTGAATCGCTTTGCTTGCGGCGAGGCGGAACCTTGAGTGTACGAATGTAAAAGACTACAGCGTTGACAGTCGCCGACGACACCTCCGGGTCGGCTGCTTTATCCACCGTCAATTCCCCGCCTAAGGGATTGTAAATATCCTCCGGCTCGAAATCCGACGTAATGCCGATGTCCTGCTTATATG
This sequence comes from uncultured Chromatiales bacterium, assembly GCA_964448285.1. GTDB lineage: Bacteria > Bacteroidota > Ignavibacteria > SZUA-365 > SZUA-365 > CAYUWG01. Next base: position 4,466 of record CAYUWG010000115.1, on the reverse strand, counting down.
CGTTGACAGTTTGATGAAGCAAGTCGATGGCGCCTGCCTTCTTGCCGAACCGACCGATGTACTTTCCATTCATCGGAATGTGATGTGGACGGGGAACGAAATAGGAAGGCGGTGCGATGTAGTTCGGAATTCCGCGTACTCCATCACCATCACTGTCCGTCGGGTCGGCAAGCGCGAGGATATCCTCATCGGAAACTGCTTCGAGGTATCCAAGCCCGGTGACCGCTGGAGGCATGAACCGAGAAACTCCCGTTGCATGTGCTGGAATGACTTCAGGTACATATCCGGCAATCGCACGATGTTGAAGCTGCGGCCCTCCGGCGTATTCCATCCGGTCCCACCGTGCGCCGTCGTATCTACCGAATCGTGTGAGTGTCGTAAGTGGATGTCCCTTTCCATCGGCAATGTGACAGCTTTCGCAGGAAGTACTGACGAAGACCGGTCCCAACCCGTCCCTTTCCGAGAAGGTCCTTCCAAACTCCTCATCGCCGTGAAGATGAAATGCCCTTTGCTCCGGAGTAAGCTCCTCGATCGGTTCATTGAGAATGTCTTCCGATGGGTGCGCTTCCGGTAACAGAGCATCACAGCTCGAAAGTGAAAGAACAACAGAGACCGATAATAACAGGTGCGTGATAAAAGCATTCAACGAATTCATATCAATCATCCACTGATCCAACAAAGACGTGTTTCGATACCTCGTACCCAACGACAGATTGCTTGTCCCCGATGCGAAGAGTGATCGGACCGCTGAATGGCGCAATCTCAATGATTTCTCCGATGACCTTCGGCATCAATCCTAAGTCTTTGAGATAGCGGAGAAGTTCGGGATCCGCATCCGATACGCGATGGATGACGAACGCCTGTCCGGGCTGTGCCTCTGCAAGCGGATGGGCTATGATTTCCGAGACCTGGCCGTCTTTCGTCGGGATCGGATGCCCATGCGGGTCATGCGTCGGGTGTCCGAGGAGCTCAGCCATACGGTCTTCGAATTCTTCAGAGATGTGATGCTCGAGCCGCTCTGCTTCATCATGTACGGTATCGAGAGGCAATCCCATAATCTCGGAGAGGTACAATTCGAGAAGCCGATGATGCCTGACAATCTCAAGGGCGATCTTCTTTCCGGATTTTGTCAGCGTAACACCCTGGTAGTGCTGATGCTTGACGAGTCCCATTTTTGCAAGGCGTTTCATCATGCTCGTAGCCGACGCGGGAGAAACGCTCATCCTGCGCGCGATATCGGTCGTCGTCGCGGTGTTTTCTTCCTGAAGCATGTATATCGCTTTGAGATAATCTTCGATCGTGTGGCTAAGGGGTGTCATTTTTCGACTCATCACAAAACAAATTTAGACGAATCTAAATTCGATGTCAAGGCTTCATGATTTTTTCACCTCTTTCATAGAGAACCACAGCATAGCATCCGCCAGCGAGCGATCACTCGTGATGGCGAACAGAGGATGACGGATTGTATTTTGTGGTCATGAATTCCGTGCTCATTGCGCGAACGATTTCCCTCCTGCTTGTCCCACCGACGATCTCTGTCGCGGCATTCACCCTCTTGTTCTTCGAATCGCCCGATGGAAGCTTCTCTGCCATTCAGTGGTTCATTGCCTCGCTTTTCGCGGGAGGTCTGCAAATCGTCTTCGTTCTCTGGTTGCGGAAGAAAAAGAAACTCCGCGCTTATGATGAGCCGGACCGGTCAGGACGCACGCTTCCTTACGTCGTCAGCTCGTCGCTGACTCTTTGCGGCTCCGTCATTCTCATTCTGATGAACACGCCGTGGTACGCGAGCGCGCTGATGGTTTGCCTCACGATCAACATGCTCGTGCTGCTGGGAATCAATCGCTTCTACAAGCTCTCCGCACATATGATGGGCATCGTTGTCCCCGCCGTGTTTTTCTATCCCGTGTATGGCTCGATTCTCCTTTTCAGCTTTCCATTGATCGTGTTGACAGGTTGGGCACGAGTGAAAACGCAAGCGCACACGTTTGCAGAAGTCGTCGCGGGAATCGTCGTCGGCGTCCTCTGTACGGCTGCGCAACTTCCCTTCTTGCACTCGTAGGGCAGGCTGCTCTCATGCAATGACAGCATCGGAAGCGTTCTCAATTCAACCCCCAAATCTCCTTAACTTGCGCATCGGTTTGAGCGACTACGAAAAATCGGCAGTGATTCGAGCTTTCCTTTTCGATATGGACGGCGTCATCGTGGATTCTCTCCACTATCACTATCTCGCATGGGCGCACATGTTCAAGGAATTGCATCATGAAGTCTCCGAGCACACCGTGCTGCTTCACGAGGGACGCGCTTCCCGCGAGATTCTTCCGTTGCTGCTCGAAGAGGCCGGCGTATCGCTTCCCGATCACGAGCATGAGCGCTTCATCGAAAGAAAGCGCGAATACTACCGTTCCATCGTAGAGGTAGCGTATTTCCCAAATGCATTCGAGGTGATCGCAACGCTTCGCGAACGCAGATATCGGATTGCACTTGTCACCGCTTCCGCCCTGCGAAATATGCAGGCATCCATTCCCGAAGAGCGACGTTCGTTTTTCGACTTCATCGTTACGGGTGATGAAGTGAAGAACGCGAAGCCCGATCCAGAGCCGTACCTCACTGCGATGCGGCATCTCGGATTGACTCCGAAGGAATGCGTCGTCGTCGAGAATGCACCGCTCGGAATCGCTTCAGCGAAGAACGCAGGAATGACCTGCGTTGCCGTTGAGACGACGCTTTCGCGAGAATACCTTACCGGCGCAGACTATATCATCCACAAGCTCGATGAGCTTCCCGAACTCCCTTTTCTCTTTCATCGCAATCAATAACCAACTCCACTTTTCTTTCACAGGTATCCCATGAATCGTTTTCTCACCGTGCTTATCGTGCTCAACGGTTTCATCTGCACGAGCATCGCACAGGATTTCAAACCCATTACTTACGAAGAGTACAAGCTCAAGAACGGCATGACGGTCATCCTTCATATCGACCGGACTGCACCGACCGCGATGACGTACTTGCTCTACAAAGTCGGATCGAAGGACGAGGTGGCCGGTCGAACCGGCTTCGCGCACTTCTTCGAGCACCTCATGTTCGAAGGCACGGAAAACATCGGTCGAGGCCAGATCGACAAAATGATCTCCGGCGCCGGTGGTGTACTCAACGCTTCGACTTCCTTCGACCAGACGGATTACTTCTTCAAGATTCCAATCAACCAGTTGGAGCTTGCGCTCTGGATTGAATCCGAACGCTTGCGCAGTCTCGTCATCGATTCGCTCGGCATCGAGACGCAGCGGAAAGTCGTGAAGGAAGAACTGAAACAGCGCTATGAAGGCCGTCCCTACGGAACGTTGGCCGACAACCTCTTCAAGAACACGTTCAAGGGTACACCCTACGAATGGATGCCAATCGGCGTGGCGCAGGACATCAATCAAGCGTCGAAGGAAGAGTTCATCGACTTTCATCGGCGATATTACATGCCGAACAACGCATGCCTCGTCGTCGGTGGTGACTTGAACGTTGCGCAGACCAAGAAATGGATCGAGCAATACTTCGTGGGCATTCCCGCCGGTACGTCGCCACCACCCGTGAATGTTGTCATCCCACAACAGAATGAACCGCGCACAATGATCGTCGAAGAGCAACAGACGCCGCTACCTGCTTACATCGAATCTTACGTAACCGCCAGTTCGCGCCACGAGGACTCCTATGCATTGGAGTTGCTCGCGAACATTCTTTCGACGGGTCGCAGTTCGCGATTGTATCAACGCCTTGTCGATCAGGATCAAATCGCCGTGCAGGCGGGAAGTTTTCCCATCGCAATGGACCAAGCGGGAATGTTCGCGTTCTTCTGCATCGCGAACAGAGGCGTTGCGCTCGACCCTATTCGCAATGCGATTGCAGAAGAGCTTGACCGCGTGAAGAAGGAAGGCGTGACGGAGGAAGAGTTCCAAAAAGCGCGCAACGCGAAGGAAGCGGAGTTCACGAGAAGCTTCAGTTCTTTGGACTCCAAGCTTCGCAATCTCGCCCGGTACTCGCTCTTCTTTGGCAACACGAGTCTCGTAAACGAGGAGATCGAGAAATACATGGCGGTCACGCGCGAAGACTTACAGCGAGTCGCAAACACCTATCTTCAGCCACAGAGAAAGAACGTCGTTGAATACGTCGTCATGGAGGGTACGAACTAATGAACACGCACAGAGTTTTTCACAGCATCATCGCGCTTCTCATCATTTCATTGCTTGCGGGCAATGCCTTCGCACAAGTGCGAAAGACGAAACCGGAACCCGGTCCAGCTCCGAAAGCAGCATTCCCCGCGTATCACGAAACAACTCTTTCCAACGGCCTGAAGGTGCTGATTGTCACGAACAACAGCCAACCGCTCGTGACGTTTCGCCTGATGATCAAATCCGGTTCGGAACATGAACCGCGAGAGAAATCCGGTATCGCATCGTTTGTGAGTGAACTGCTCACGAAGG
>CAYUWG010000114.1:0-8827 GCA_964448285.1 uncultured Chromatiales bacterium | reverse complement strand
GTTCGAAGAGCGTCTTGAGCAAGGCCTGCTCTTCCGGTTCCGTGTCCGCATTGCGTTGCGCAAGTTTCGCGTGAATGGCTTCGAGGTATTGTTCGATCAACCGATGTTCCGATCGCATCACCGCCGTTGGACCGTAGCCATGCATGTTCGTTTTGTTTTCGAAGATGGGAAAGAGAATCTCCTCCTCCCATAGAATATGTCGCATCAGTCCGGCTTTGAACTCGCGAAAGAGAGCGACTGCCCTTTCAAATTCGGATTGCCTCGTCGCCTGAAATTCTTTGAAGATGCCGTCGAGCCGGTCGTGGTCGTGTTCATAATACGTCGTGATGGTCTGGCTATCCATGTTTACCTCCGGTTGGTTCGCGCTGTTTAGTCGAGATGAGAAAAAGATCGATCGATTCATCCGGGACAAACGGCTTCAAAGTGATGCCGCCGAATGTTTCCACGGAATCGAATCCTGACGAATGGAGTGCGGGCAGAAGTTCTTTCAGGACGAATGGCCGCAGTGGGATCGTGATGAGGTCGTGTGACGGCGATGCCTTTCCCGTGTCGATCGAAAGAATGTTGAAATCGATTCGTGAAGAATGATAATCGTAGAACCGGACATAGACACACGATTCATCATGCGTAACGTTCAGAACGCGCGGTTTCGTTTTCAGAATGCGATGGTAGTTCAGAAGCTGGATGAACAGTGTTCCGCCGGAATGCAGTATGGTGGAAAAGGCCGAAAGACTTGCGTGAAGTTCCCCGTCATCAGTGAGATGCGGCAGCGTGTTGCCAAGGCAAAACACCGCGTCGAAAGAACCGGGCACATGCATGGGAAGCTCGGCGAACGTCGCGTGGAGAGTAGTGAGTGTGAGTTGGAGTTTCGACGCGTTGCTCTTCGTTCGCTCGATCATTTCGGCAGAGACGTCGGTGGCGGTCATCTCCACCCCAAGTTGTGAAAGCAGCAGCGCGTGAAATCCCGAACCACATCCTGCATCGATAGCGCGATGGATGGGATAGCGTTGCAGCAGCATTTCGAAAAATGGACGCTCTCTATCGAACCGCTTTTCGAACCGCGTCATTCGATCGTAATCAGCCGCAAAGCGATCGTAAAACTCCGCAGCGCGTGAAGGTGCGCTCGCGTCAATCGTTTGGACCATAGGGCGCGACCTCGCCTCGAAAGTGTTGATAGACGGGCGCATTCAATTCCTTGAAGCGGCGCTGATATTCTTCCCGTGTAATGCCGTTCTGCCATTTCCCTGCAAGCATCGCAGCGCCCGTGATCCCCGTGAAGAGTAAAGCGACGATCACCGCGAACACCCATCCCGGTACAGCCTTCGAATTGCGCGAGGCTTTCATCGAAAGCGTGTCCTTCACCGGACATGCATCGACGCATTGAAGACAACCGAAACACTCGTCGCTCCAGACGCGCTTGTGTGTGTGCACGTTGATCTGCGAAGGGCAGGCCTTCGTGCATAGAGCGCAGTCGATGCACGATGCCGTGGTGCGCGTGATCTTCAACGGGCTGAGCCAACTCAGCGCGCCAAGCAACGCCCCATAGGGACAGAGATAGCGGCACCAGAAATTCTTGATCACGATGGAGAGTGCCGCGAGTATGAGAATCGTCCATAGCGCGAACTCCGTGATCTCCGCGAAGAAGAGATACATCTTGATGTCGGCCACCTTGTTGTACGGGCTATAGATGAAGTACTTCAGGGAAGGGGCGTCCATCGAAGCGATTGCGTAAATGAAATAGAACAGGAGGAGATATTTCAGCGAACGAAGCGGATAGTCCAACCATCGCGGGACGTTGAGCGTTCTGCCGAAGATCTTTTTCCCCAGAGACCAGAGCGATTCGCTGATCGTTCCGATGGGACAGAGCCAACTACAGAAGGCCTTCTTCGCAAGAAGTCCGACGGTAACGATCGCTATCAGGATGAAGAGACCGGACGGATGAATTTCGTTGATGACGCCGGTTTGAATCCAATAGCTCAGGCTCATCAGCGCGCTGATGGGAAGAAAGCCTTCGACGCCGGGAGGTCGCTCCGTGAATGGAACTGCTCCATCCGTGCTTCCCCACTGCACGAATGCGTGGAATTCGAAACCGATCCACACGCAGAGCAGGATGAACGCCAGTTGAACGTTGAATCGGATGAACTGTGTATCCATCCTGAGACGAGCGATCAATCGCTTCAGCGGAGTGGGTTGCTGCTTCCACGCGTTCGGTCTTCTCCGCTGTTCGGGCGGGATCTTCCGAATGCGCTCCTCTGCATCTTCGGAGAGTGTGGACGGCAGCTCATCGGTTACGACACGATTGAAGATGCTATATTCGGACCCGACCCGTATCGCGCTATCGGCGAGTGTTCTTCCACTCATGGAATTCATGTAAAAACAACTGAAGAAAATGGAAAACTGCTATCGGAGAAGCGCGCGGAATTCCGCCTTCTTCATGTTCGCGGCCATGTCGTAGAGATTGCGGGTGACAAGCATGTTATAAATCTCATCGCGGAGCTCACCCCATCTGTCGTGCACCGCACAGGGGTTGCGTCCGTTGCACGTGGGAAAACCCATAACGCAGTTGTCCAAAAAATCAAGTCCGTCGATGGCTTCGACGACGTGCAGGAGCGTGATCTCGCCCTGCGGCATCGCAAGCGCAAAACCTCCTTTCGCACCCTTGGACGAGACAAGCAAACCTTTGTACACGAGGTCCTGGAGGATTTTCCCAAGAAAGTGATACGGGATATCGAGCTTGCCTGAAATTTCTTTGATGGATGTGAGCTCGCCTTCCGGTTTCAATGAAAGGTACATGAGAGCCTGGAGGGCGTATTCACATTGTCGGCTAAAGATGATGCTCATAAGTGTTCTTTCAGACTGTTCCATCCGAAAGTACGACACCCGATGGACACGAAACAAGGATTCATCGAATTTTTCCTAAAATGGAGCCGCAAACGTGGTCAAATCCGCCGTTTGGTTTTGTATCCGACATGCACTCGAACTCCTCCCGAACACCAGCAGCACCACTGCATCGCCACGAAAGGTTTCCCCCATGAAGCGGTTGACTCTCCGACTGCACCTGTGTATGCTCTTATCGCTCCCGCCTCTTCTTGCACAGCCGGAATTCAGGCCGGAAGTCAAACCTTCGCTGGAGATTTCAAAGAAGACCGGCGAAATCGTGATCGATGGAAATCTTCAGGACCCGGGCTGGGAAAGTACCGCGGTCGTCAGAACGTTTTCAGAAACGTACCCGCGTGAAAACGGACAACCACCCATTGGTATCACCGCGCGTATTACCTACGACGAGGATTTCCTTTATGTCGCTTTCAAAATCGACGACGATCCGTTACGAATCCGCGCAAGTCTGAGGGAAAGGGATCAGATGTGGCAGGACGATTACGTCGGCATCTTGCTCGATCCGTACGGGGAGAGCTTGTGGAGCTATTATCTCTTTTCGAATCCGCTCGGAGTCCAGGGCGATACGCGTTTTTCCATTTCGTCAGGAGAGGATGAGAGCTTCGATGTGATCTACGAATCGCACGGCCGCATTACCGACGCTGGGTATGAGGTAGAGTTCGCGGTGCCCTTTCGTTCGCTCCGTTTCCCCCACGTTGATGTGCAGGCATGGCGAGTCAATTTCTGGGTGACGCATCCTCGCGAAAGCCGAAGCACGTATTCATGGGCGGCGATAAGTCGGAACGATCCCTGCTTCCTATGCCAGTTCGGAACCATGACCGGTATGCGCGGCATCCGTTCATCGAACGATATCGAGTTCCTCCCATCGGTTGTCGCGTCACAGGCGGCCCAGTTGGTCGATCTGTCGGAGAGAAATTCCGGGCTTGATCACGGGCCGGTGAAGGGCGAAGCAGGCTTAGGAATCCGGTATGCGTTCAATCCAAGTACGAACGCCGAGGTGACCGTCAATCCCGATTTCAGTCAGGTGGAATCAGATGAGGATCAGGTCGATGTCAACACGACGTTCGCACTGTTCTTTTCCGAACGACGGCCGTTCTTCCAGGAAGGGAGTGACCTGTACGGCACTTGGATTAGCGCTGTGTACACCCGCTCGATCAACGATCCGCTCGTCGCCGCCAAATTGACAAGCCGTACTGCGAAAACGAGCATCCTTTATCTCGGCGCTTATGATGAGCGTTCACCGGAGGTGATCCCCTTTCAGGAAAGAAGTGCGGTCATTCCGAATCTTGGGAAAAGCATCTCGAACATCGTTCGCGTCAAGCAATCCTTCTCGGAGGGTTCGAGCGCAGGGCTCTTGTTCACGGACCGGCGATTAGACGTCGGCGGCTCCGGAACGACTTTTGGAATCGATGGCTCGATCCGCTTTCTCGATAATTTCAAAGTCGAAGCGCAAGGCATGCTCAGTCATACGCTCGAACCGACGGACTCCACACTTTCGAAAGAAGCGGGCATCGATGCCGCCCTCTTTAACGGCGGAGCGAATACCGCAGCGCTGGACGGTGAATCGTTCACGGGTCATGCGGGCTATATCAGTCTCGAACGTGAAGCGCGCTTCTGGAGCTTCAACATCGACTATTGGCGTCATGGCCCAACCTTCCGGGCGCCGAACGGTTTTATCACGCGAAACGACGAGCAGCGCTTCAGCATCGGCCAGGAGTTTTCCATTTATCCGGAAGACTCCTTCATCAACGAGATCGAAGCGTCGCTCTTTGCAATCAGGCTCTGGAACTTCGCCGGTACGATAAAGGACAACGGCCTCGCACCGTCATTGAGCATCAGCATGAAAGGACAAACAAGTCTCAGCATGTGGTATCTCTTCAGTTGGGAAATCTTCAAGGAAAGACGCATCGATGGTATTCTTCGCGGCGGCTTCAACATCAGCAGCAACTTCAGCGATCCTTTCCGCTGCGGATTTCGCTATGAAGCCGGACGATATATCGCGCGAAGCATCGCTGTCCCCGTTCTCGGACGCGGTTCGAACCTCGGCGTATGGGCGACCATAAAGCCGATGCAACAGTTGATCATCGAACCGAACTTCACTTTCGCCGAACTCCGGCATCCGGATACTAACGCGGACTTCTTCAACGGATATATTGCGCGCGTTCGTACAAGCTATCAGTTTACCCGTGAAGCCTCTTTACGACTCGTCCTTCAGTACAACGACTTCTCACGGGAACTGAGCATCGAGCCGCTGTTCACGTATCGTATCAATCCCTTCTCGCTGTTTTATATCGGCGCTACAAGTTCTTTACAGGACTTTCCGGCGAACGGTTCATTCAGCGATCCAAACGGCGACCCGCTTCCCGTTCACCTGACGGAATCGAACCGACAGTACTTTCTCAAATTCCAGTACTTGTTTCAATTGTAGTTCGAGTAATGCGTCTTCTACAGTTTCTCTTCCGTGAGGTATGAAATCATCCATGTGTCGTTCACGCCTGCGAGGAAGCTTCCACCCTTGCAGAACGAGCTTGTCATGCATTCCCGACGCGGCACTACTGTCTTCGCCTTAGACGTCGATCATGACTCTCCGGTGAAAGTTGAAATCGGATTGATCGGAGTTCGACACGTTCATCTTCGGCTGAACCTTCGCCGGCTTACTGCAAGCCAGGGGAAATTCTGGAAGGTTCTTCGTTACGCGGAGTTTATCCTGCGTGCGTTTTTTCAGGTGCTGTTTCGCCGGTCACGAATCATCGTAGCGCACGACCTGACGTCATTGATTCCTGCTTTTGCTGCATCCCGGCTCACCGGTCGTCGGCTTGTCTATCACGCGCATGAGATCATGGGTGAAATGGACGAAGTCGCTGCGCCCTTTCAATCTCTCTGGCGAAACCTTGACCGTTTTTTTTGCCCGAAGGTCGATAGCATTGTTACACCGGAGCCACACAGGGCGCAGATCTACATGACCGACTATGGTGCGAAGAAGCTCCCCGTCGTCGTTGCAAACTGCCCGCTGTACCGTCCTTCGGTGAGGAGCAATCTCCTGCGCGATTACGTCGTTGCGCGGAATTCTTCCATTGAGAGGATCATTCTGTATCAGGGTATCATCGAACCGGATCGATGTATCGACAACATTATCCATGCGATGTCGATGGTGCCTGCTCGCTTTGCGTTCATACTGATGGGCACAGGACACAAAGGGTATTTCGATAAACTGACGGGCGCAATCGAAACGCTTTCGCTCACAGATCGGATTTTCTTTCATCCCTACGTACCCTACGATCGATTACACGCTTACACCTCATCAGCGGACATCGGAGTGCTCCTCTACCGAAACACGAACCGCAACAACTACTACTGTGCGCCCAACAAACTCTATGAGTATTTCCAGGCGGGACTGCCCGTCATTGCAAGTGATTTTCCCGGTATGCATGCGATTGTCGGGCAGCGCAGATTGGGCTTCTGCGTCGATCCTGAAGACCCGGCAAGCATCGCCTACGCTATGATCAAGCTCCTCGATTCTGAAGTCAGGAATGAAATAATCGAACGCATTGAGTCGCTCAGGGAGCGCGAGTTTCAGTATGAGAAAGAGTTTGAGAATCTTTCACCACTCTATACCAGCCTGATGAAGGACGAAAAATGAACCGTTTAGAGGGTCATTCTCAACTGATCAATGAAGTGTGAAAAATTAGCTCTTGCATGGAAGAACATCTCGCTTTTATTTGGGCTTGCGTTTTTGCCTACGCGCTTCTGAATTCATACTCCCATCCATTTAACGAGGTTTAACGTTGCGTTACCTTGTCTCTCTCCCCAGTCTGACGCTCATCGCTCTTGTGTGCACTGCACAAACAGAGGCACCACGGTCGCGTGGCTCGATCCCCAATTACTTCGTCGTGCCCGATGAGAACACCAGATTGAATTTCTCATCCCCGGTCAATCCGGTTTTTCAAACACCCGAATATCCACAGGAAAACGTCATCAAGCACAAAGAGGGGGCGCTTGAAATAGAGATGTACGTAACCTCGGAAGGGAAAGTCGTCTATTCCGTCGTGACGGTATCATCCGGCGATAAACTCTTCGACGACGCAGGTTTGAAAAGCGCGATGAAGACCAAGTTTCCCGCTGGGTATGCAACGCTGCACGGACAGGCACGGGATTTCATGATTCGCGTCCCGTATTACTTCCTTCTTTCAACCGACCCGGAAGGTTACTGGCACACACGCCTCGAGCTTTCACGCATGCAACAGGAGTATGAACTGGCAATGAAGGAATTCCAGAGCTACAGCCTTCAAAGAACGAAAGCATCGAAGGAACGCGTGGACGGCGCTCGCAAGCGTTTGGAAGAAAAAGTAGCCCAGGCGAAACGTCTGTACCGAGTGCTCGCCGAGAAAAAGGAGACCGCGATTTTGCGGTTGAGAGACGAGATCACCGATACACGAGATCACCTCAACACAGTCGCAGACGCAGGGGCAGAGGAGGGCCCTGAGTGGCGTAAATCGGATTCGGAGCATCACGCCGTGATTCTCGGATCAGGGTTGAACGGGATTCAGACATTGACTGCCTTAGGCACGAATGAACTCGACCGGCTCGTTCAGGAGTTAGAGCTTAAGAAATCTTATCTCTAATCAAAGGTGAGTCTTCCATCATAAAGCGCGATCTCCGGATCGCGTTTTTTTTGAATGCCACTGTCGGTGCAGGAATAAAATCGCATTTGGAATCTTGCATCGTTATCAGTTGATTGTGACAGTAATTTTGGGATGAAGATAATAGTGTAATGGAAAATAGTCGCTACGCTGAATGGGGAGCCGAATCAGAAGACTTTGTGAATGTGAACAGCATCCACCGCTGGTTTCATGTATCTCCATGCTTCATCCCGCTCACCTGTTCGACTCATTGAGACGGACGTTCTTTTTTCATTCTGGAGTCAGTCATGATACGCAAAGAAGACGCGCTGGAATACCACTCGAGTTCGAGGCGCGGAAAAATCGAAGTTATCCCAACCAAACCATGCGCAACGCAACGCGACCTCTCCCTGGCCTATACACCAGGCGTCGCGGAACCCTGCCGTGAAATAGAAGCGAATCCCGAAGACGCATATCTCTACACCGCGAAAGGAAATCTCATCGCCGTCGTGACGAACGGCACAGCCGTTCTCGGACTCGGCGACATCGGCGCACTCGCGGGGAAACCCGTCATGGAAGGCAAAGGCGTGCTGTTCAAACGCTTCGCAGATATCGACGTGTTCGATATCGAATTGAACTCACACAATCCCGACGACATCATCAAGACCGTGCAGATGCTCGAACCGACGTTCGGCGGAATCAATCTCGAAGACATCAAGGCGCCGGATTGCTTTTACATCGAGGAAGAACTGAAGCGCACGATGAACATTCCCGTCTTTCACGATGACCAGCACGGAACGGCAATCATCAGCGGCGCGGCGTTGCTCAATGCGCTGGAGATCGTCAACAAGAACATCGACGAAGTGAAAGTCGTCTTCTGTGGTGCCGGCGCTGCGGGAATCGCGTGTGCCCGATTGTACGAACTCCTCGGCGTGCGTCGTGAAAACGTTCTCTTCGTCGATACGAAAGGCGTCATCTACAAAGGCCGCACGCATGGAATGAACAAGTACAAGGAATACTTCGCCGTCGAGACGGAAGCGCGAACCCTTGAAGACGCCATGCGCGGAGCCGACGTCTTCTGCGGCGTTTCCGTGAAAGACCTGTTGACGCAAGACATGATTCGAAGCATGGCCGACAAGCCGATCGTATTCGCAATGGCCAATCCCGATCCTGAGATCATGTATGAAGATGCCGTCGCCGCACGCGACGATATCATCATGGCGACGGGTCGTTCCGATTATCCGAACCAGGTCAACAACGTGCTTGGATTTCCATTCATCTTCCGGGGTGCGTTAGACGTTCGCGCAACGGCA
>CAYUWG010000113.1:6909-9061 GCA_964448285.1 uncultured Chromatiales bacterium | reverse complement strand
CTCGCAAAAGCGTTGTTCGACTTTCGGAAAAGCGCGAAACGGATTCGCGATTGGAACCAGCTTGCAGACGTGCCCGGCATGGACACCCGCATACTGCAGTTTCTCCGAACGTTCACTTCGCTCTCTTCGGAAATGCCCACTCAATCGTTCTGGGACGCACATGCCCTTCTCATGCGAAACAGATTCCAACAGGACGAGGAAGTGCGCAGAGGATTCAGCGACGGCTCTTATGCAGGATCGAGGATGAAGCTTTACAACCGGTTGACATTCGATTACGACAAAAGCATAAGCGGCGGCGTGCTTTTAGAAAAAGATCCGGGGGAAACATCGCTCGCTGATCACGTGACGGGACATCTCACGTTGCGAAACACGTTCGGAATCGATCAGGTCACGCTCGGCGATTTCAATTTCTCTGCAGGGCAGGGATTGGTGTTCTGGAAGTCCGTGGGCTTTTCGAAAGGCACGGAAGTCATCGCGCCGACGAAGAGACGGTCGAAACTCATCAGCCCCTATCTGTCCTCAACGGAAAATCGCTTCCTGCGCGGCGTTGCCATGCAGTCTTCTTTCGGAATGGTAAGTGCGGCCGCGTTTTATTCTTCGAACGACTGGGATGCAAGCATCGACTCAGCGACCGGCTTGATTACAGGATTCGATGAGTCCGGTTTTCACAGAACGGAAACGGAGCGCCGGAAGGCGAATGCGGTGAAGATTCAAACGATCGGCGGACGTTTGGGAACGGCGTTTGAAATGTTCGAAGCGAATATATCTGCAGGACTGAACGGCTACGTTGCGAACCTCGACATGTCGGTTCAACCTGCATATGCTTTCGGCCTTCGTGGGAACACGGCGAACATGGTCGGCGCCGACGTCGATGTGTTCTTTGGAACGACGAACTTCTTCGGCGAAATCGCGCGATCACACACGGGCAAACTCGGCGGTGTCGCCGGTATCACGACGTTGCTATCCAAGGCTGTCACGAGTTCGGTGCTCTTGCGCTCTTATCCGGCGGACTTCGTTTCTCTGTACGGTTATGCTTTCGGCGAGCGCAACGGTTCAACGCAAAACGAAAACGGTCTCTATTTAGGACTGAAACTGCGCATCGCGGAAAACCTGATCGTGCAAGGATATATCGATCAGTTTCGCTTTCCCAACCGAACGTTCTTCATCGACGTGCCCACTTCCGGTAACGACCTTCTTGCACACATCGACTGGGAACCGATGAAGCATCACACCATTCAGGTTCGATACAAGCGCGAAAGCAAAGAGGATGAAGTTGCCGCCGTCGATACGGACGGTCGCGCTACACGACCCGTCACGGCGCGCATTCAGGAAAACGTTCGCGTCGAACTGCAGGTTCGGATTTCGAAACGCGTAACGTTTCGGTCGCGCGTCGAAGGTGTCGAAGTTCGCTATGCACAATATCTTCCGTCTGAACATGGTCTCCTGTTGTTTGCCGACGTGCGGGTTCAACCTATCTCATCGCTTTCCATCTCCCTTCACGCGACCTCGTTCAACACGACTTCCTATGATGCGCGTTTGTACCAGTTCGAATCCGACGTTCGCGGTGTCATGACCAATCTCGCGCTCTACGGCGAAGGTATGCGATACTTCATCACATGCCATTGGAGCGTGTTCAAGCAGTTCGCTCTTTCGATGAAGTATGCCCAGACGGTCCGCCACGGAATACGCACCATCGGCAGTGGTCGCGACGAGATTCAAGGCGATACCGCCGGCCGCTACACACTCCAATTAGACCTCTCGCTATAATCTTTCAGACCTCACAGCTTCACCTCTTCACCTCTTCACCCCTTTACCTCTTCACCTCTTCACCTCTTTACCTCTTCACCTCTTCACCTCTTCACAGTCCAAGCCATGAATTCCTGCTTTCACAGGAATAACAATTCAGCGCGGTGTGTCAGGCGCGGCGTGTGAATCTGTAATCTGAAATCAGTAATCCCAACAATCCTCTTAGCGACGCAGAGCGTCGAGCACTTCATTCCCACGCGGAGCGATGGGAACGAGAGTGATGGGTCGGGTTCCTCTTTACCTTCTTCACCTCTTCACCCCTTTACCTCTTCACCTCTTCACAGTCCAAGCCATGAATTCCTGCTTTCACAGGAATAACAATTCAG
This sequence comes from uncultured Chromatiales bacterium, assembly GCA_964448285.1. Lineage (GTDB taxonomy): Bacteria > Bacteroidota > Ignavibacteria > SZUA-365 > SZUA-365 > CAYUWG01. The sequence continues at coordinate 6,929 of CAYUWG010000113.1, read as the reverse complement.
CGCGGTGTGTCAGGCGCGGC
>CAYUWG010000113.1:0-6666 GCA_964448285.1 uncultured Chromatiales bacterium | reverse complement strand
TCTTCACCCCTTTACCTCTTCACCTCTTCACCCCTTTACCTCTTCACCTCTTCACCCCTTTACCTCTTCACCTCTTCACTCACTGCTGAGTATCTGCAGGTAATTCCGATACCGCATCGGATTGATTGCGCCGGAGTCCATCGCTTGGATTACGGCACATCCCGGCTCGTGGACATGGATGCACGACGGGAATTTGCATGCATCCGCGAACGGGAGAAACTCCGGGTAGTATCGATGCAGATCGTTCCTGTCAAATCGGCTCAAACCGAATTCACGAATTCCGGGCGTGTCAACGATGTACCCGCCCGCAGCCAGTTCGTGCAGCGTGCTCATGGTCGTGGCGTGCGTTCCGCGCCTGCTTTGTTCGCTCAGTTCCTGAACCTTTGCATCAGTCGCTGGAAGGAGTCTCTTCAACAGACTCGTTTTCCCGACGCCTGAGTGACCAGAGAAAACGGAGATCGCTCCCTTAAGGTGATTCTGAAGCTCACCGATTCCTTCGCCCGTGACACAGCTCGTGTAAAACACTCTGTATCCTACGGTTTCGTACACGTCGCCGACCTCTTTCACGAATGCCTCTTCTTCGTCGTCGAGAAGGTCGATTTTGTTGAAGCAAATCACCGGCGTCATACCACCCATCGCCGATGCAATGAGATAGCGGTCGATGAGTCCGGGGCGAAAGAGTTCTTCGGTGACGGCGGCGACGATCACGATCTGCTCCACGTTTGCCGCCAGCACTTGCTCGAATCCCTGTTTCTGTACGGCAGACCGCGTCAGTTCCGTCGAGCGTTGATAGACGTGCGTGATGTGTGAATCGCCGTCGCCGATCTGAGTGTATCGGACGCGATCGCCGATGGCGACGAGCGTGGAGCCGGGATTTTCCGATGAAGTGTTTCTTCTCGGTCGCGCGCGGATTTCTTCGTCGCCGTCCTGCAGAAGGACGAGCGGACCGCCGGTCTGGATTACGAGAGCATCGCGTTCATTTTCGCGCTGTGCAACGGCGAAGCGACGCGGCGACTGCTTGCGCAACCCATCGCCGCGGTCATCTTCCGGGTCGCCGGAGAATCGCCAGCGGGAGGTTCCCTTTCTCCATTGCTTCTCAACACCTTTACGTTTTTCGACTCTTCGCGAAGAGTGAAGGTTCTCTCTGTCCTTTTCGTCAGGCATGCGAGAGCAGTGTTACCATTTTCGCTTGCACCAATCGGCTAAGTGTCGGATTACCGTTTCGTCCACGTGTCCTTCCACGCGATAGTTGGACGGCTGAGGAGTTTCGTCGGTCGTGATGAAGAGATGGTGGCAGGTTTCACAGAGGTGAAAGCGCACATTCTCATTTCCCTGCATCAGTGATTGCCACCGGTCAAACTCGCGCATAGGTACCTGATAGTCCTTGCCGCCTTGAAGGATGAACACAGGGATGTTCAGCGCGCGGGTTTTCTCGACAAGCATGCGGTCATGCAGGTCGTAGTAGTACAATGCCGGCGCTCCGATGAACAGGCTTCGCGGCGGAAACTCCCTCTTCGCGATCTTCTCCGCCCGTTCGCGCTGCTTCTGAAGGGCAAGGCTGTCTGCGCCGGTCATCGGCATGAGGGACGCGATGTATTCCATCTGTTCGAGGGCGAGCTCCTCGAGATGCCGTACCGGTGCGCCGAGAAGGGCGACGCCTTTCACCGACGGTTCGAGTGTTGCGATTTCCGGTGCGAGCATAGCGCCGAGGCTGTGCCCGATGATGGAGAGACGGTTCGTGTCAAGATCCGAGCGCGTGCGAAGAAACTTTACCGCATTGAGAACATCTTCGATCACTTCTTCCTTCACCGTCGTCGTGAATGGATTCATCTTCTCGGGATGCGCTTTGCTGCGTTTGTCGTAGCGCAACACCATCACACCCCGCGACGCGAGTCCCCACGCGATATCGCGAAAAGGCTTGTTGCCGTAAATCGTCTCATCCATGTCGTGCGGGCCGGAACCGTGGACGAGTATCGCCGCGGCAAACGGTCCGCGTCCTTCCGGGATCGCGAGCTTAGCGGACAGGCGAATCGTGTCTCCGATCGTCACCATCTCCTCGCGAAACGAGAGAGCGCGTGCATACGGCGGAGCTTTGAATGCATACGAGGGTGTGATTTCATTCAACCAGAAGCCTGCGACGAATCCCAGCGAATCGAACACGATGCGGAAGTCGATGGAGTCACGCTCGAAGTATGCACGGCGAATCACGTACGGGTGATCGCCGGTCCTGCCCTTCTCGCGATACGCGTGCCTCTGAAATGCGCCCATGTTCGTTTCCAACTGGTTCCAGAGCGTCTTCCAGTGGTCCGCGCTAACTTTTTCTAAGAGCGCAGGCGCTTCGAGCGAGACGAGCGCTTCGTAATTTCGCTGCGAAAGAGCGGTTACGAATGCGTTCGCCGTGCTCTCCTCCCGTTCGGTTTGTGCGAGCAGGGTCGTTTGGGCAAAGGGCGCTGCAACGATGAAACACAACAGCATCCGGTAGGTCGATTTCGTTTTCATCACGTTCAAAACCTACGGAAAGTTTTTTTTCATGAGAAAACGGAAAGCTTCGTGAAGAGTCTTGCTGAAGCCATTTCAGCAAAGACCGGTTGTTCTATTTCATGAGCAACAACCGCCCACTCACATGCGAGTATGGCGACGAAAGCACATAGACATAGACACCCGAAGGCAGATGCGATGCATCGAACACTTCGGCGTACGTTCCTTCCTGCTGCCAGCCATCGACAAGCCGCGCGACTTCTCGACCGAGGAGATCGAAGATTCTCAGCTTGACATGCACTGATTCCGGAAGTGCATATTCGATGGTTGCAGATGGATTGAACGGAGTAGGATAGGCACGTGCAACAAGCTGGCCGTTGTTCTCGATGGTGCTTCGAGATTTTTCCTGACCGGTATTTGTCTTTGGAAGCATTGAATACGGCATGACTCGGAGATAGCCGCGCTTCATCGCCAAAGCTCTCCGTATATCAGTATCACTGTAACCACCCTGGACCATATCACTGATAACACTGTTCATCTGAACCGTATCACGTTTTGCCATTGCGATGAGCTGTAACAACGGTAATGCACCATGGGAATAGGGTGTAGTGGAAAACTGTGAGCGTAATTGGTTCGCTTTCGATTCCGCCTGAGAAAAATTCCCCATCGTGAACAATGCGTTCGCCCATACCATCATGACGCCTGACTTGTTAAGGTCATTTGAAGCGGCGTTGTACTGGCTTTGTAAGAAACCGAACAATCTTCCTGAGCTCACTGAAACGCTATCAGGAAACCGTGTGACATGGATCCGTTCCAAGGTATGAGCAGCAAAGGCTGCAAACACTCGCGCACTTGGCGCGTTTTGCACGTAGGATGTTAGGAAGCGATAGACTTCATGGAAATTTCCGTTTCGCGCAAAATGATAGAGTTGCCCCGGATATGTTGCATACGGAATCGAAGGCGCTTTGAAGAACGGACCTGATGGTAACTCATCGCAAGAGAATGAACACTCGGGATGCACGATAGTCGTTAGTATTGAATCATGCGTCACGAACAAAGTGCGGTCGTAACTGAAGTACGCTTGCTTTCGAGCAAACGAGAAAGTGTTTCCACTGTCCGGCTGTCCGAACCAATTGAACATGATTTGGGCAGTCGAGCCCAGCCCAAAGGCGACCCGTCGTTTGTTGTCATCACCGTGGCTGATATTGTTGCTCCCATAGCCGATTGGCGAACCACCTTCTGCCCATGCTCCATATGTGAGGTTCACTTGTACTGTATCATTGGCGACAATGCGATTGTTGCCAGGAATGGAGTACGGATCACCGAACGAGATTCCGCTTGAATAGGCATGAATCCCGGCGTCAAGGTGATTCTCTATACAGTTTTCGAAGAGCGTTGAATAAGCCGAAGTAAGAGCGAGGCCAATTCTGTTGTCGTGAATGCGCGAAAGCTGCAAATACACATCACTATTTATTGCGCTTACGCCTACCCACCAATCGGGATAAACATCGCAACAAAGAATCGCAAGTCTCGAAGTGCTACCGCCCGGTTGGAGCAGGATGCCGTCGCCTTCCTTTGGCTGATTTGGGGCAGCATATCGCTGAAATACCGTCTTGCTGACTTTGTTGTTCTCGTTGGATGCTTGGTACAGATGCAATGCTGAACCGCCTCCACCGGGCACGATGTAGATATCTCGTAGATAACAGCTTGTTAGTTGAACCAGCCCCGAAGCATACGCGACAAGTAATCCCTTCCAGTAAGAGATCGTGTCGATAGGCGAATGTTCGAACACCGAAAACTCAGCGATGATCTTTCCATACACGTCGCAGTTGGCGAGACCACGGAATTGGAAGAAGCACGAGTCGTTGAGCGCTCCATAGGCCTCCAACGATGCGTTCGGCCAGATGACGACGTCAGGGAGATGCACGAGATAAACGCTTTCCGATACCGTGATGCGACCGGAATCGGCGAAGATAGAGTCGATACAATTATCGAAAATGAATTGTGTATATCCACCGGTGAACAACAATCTTCCCTTGACGTTTATCCGTGAAGGAACGGATTGCCCATCACATGCGAAGCGTGTCCCGCCGGAGAACGTGAGCGTATCACCCTGATGCACCGTGAGGCCGTTTCTCAAGATGATGCGACCCCCACTGATCGAACCGACGCCTCGCAACGCATTCGCATCAGGAAGTATGAGGAACGCTGAATCCGATTCCATTTCGATAGAGGCATTGTTGAGGTTAAGCGTCGCTCCAGATGCCACATACACCATTCCTTTGTCCTTGATGATGATCTTCGAGTTCGGTTGAAGAGTGAGTTGGGAAGAGTCTGCGAGTATGAGTGTGTCGAAGACCGTGGCGGTGACGGAGGAAGCGAGTGAGAGTTGGTATCCTTGCTTGACCCTTGACTTTCCAGTTACATTCGTCTGTAAGGTAAATGACTCTTCTATATCCCACGTTTGTCTGAACCCTTTCCAGAGGGAATCATTCCACAATATCAACGCACCGTTTACCAAATTCGCTGCTCCACGTGGAAAGGAACCTGTCTCAAGTGTATATCCTGTTGTCGTTGCACCAGTTTCATTGACTCTGGTTACATGAATGTTGCCATCCGGAAATCTTCTGACCCATTGAAAGACCTTATCACGCTTATTGTAGAAACAAGAATGATGAAAAGTGTAATATCCGGACCAATTCGTTTTCCCATTTTGGTGAGGTGGGTCCGAGTAGTCAGCAGGTTTTGCTGAACTATTATGGTACAACACCCACTGAAGTTGTGATTGAGCTATCCAATTATGATTCTTTGATGACTGTACGACCCACAAAGAATCAGTTGCTGCAATAGCAGGGTATGTTGCGATTGCAGAACCGTGGCGATTAGCGCCAGTTATCGGGCATGGATTCTCATCGTAAAAGATCATGATGTCGCTCGGTTGCCAATCAAGGTTTCCGGAAGTGATTATTGCAGATCTTTCGACCGTTTGTTGAAAGAGTAGGCTGTCTCCTTCCCACATTGTGCAAGTTGAATCCGTCGTCAAACGAGGGTTCACGATTTTTCGCTCGTTGATAAACACCACGTGAACGCGTTTTGTACCATTCTTCTCTGAGATAGTGATGTCAGGCAATGAGCCGTGATACACGATGATGGTATCTCCATTCGCTATTTGAGTTGCTTCATCGGTGAGGTTCATGAATTCGTCCCAATTGGCTTGTAGAAGATTATACCGCGCATAGAGGACTTCCTCGTCCGTCCCGGTATCCCATGTTACGTGGACGTAATCTCCATCTGCCGCCATTTGAAGGCGGTTGGTTGAAGCGGACGTTTGAGCCAGACGAAAGTTGTTCTGAGGAGTAGTCCAGGATAATCCGCCGTCCGTACTCCTGCGAATGTAAATGGTATCTGAGCTTCTGTATGCGATGTGTAATTCCTCGATTCCGTTACGAACGTGTGAGGAGATCGATGGTCTGATATTACCCGAAACATTCGGCACAACCTCCATATCGCTGATCAGTCTTCCGTTAACACCTACCAGCGCGTAGCGTATGCCCGATCCTGATGGATACACGATGTTCATTCCGAGTTCGTTAGCCACCATGTCGAAATTATGAAGTCCTGCTGTAAACGTCACAGGAACGGGAAATGTGAAGTTCGTGGGAACTGGTGTTTGCGCGACACTTACAAATCCAGCGAAGGATAGAAGTATGATGGTACGAATGAACATGACTACCTCCATTGTGTTATGTGATTTTCGGCGTTAAAGAATGACAATTTTCTTCATGATGGTTTGAAATCGTGTTACCACTTGCATGAAATGGATACCTGTAGGCAGATTGAACTTCCCAATGGAAAGTGACAAAAGACCTGTGAAACGTCTTTGATGATATTCTTCTACTATTCGACCTACAGAATCGAATATTCTGATGGTGACATCTTGAGGATGTTCGCCAGACAAAAGAATGATCCCATCACTATGGGCTGGATTTGGAAAAACATTCACACTGAACTCGGAACGAATTTCTCCAACTTCCAAAGGTGTTGAGAAAGAATATATTTCCGTAAAACTCGCAAGGGCTTCGAATCGCTGCTGGCTTATGATCAGTTCCTGTCTGCCATCCTTGTTCGTATCGAAGCACTTAACACCAATTTCATTGGGAAACGCTTTAATCCACATAGCTTGATATT
>CAYUWG010000112.1:0-9138 GCA_964448285.1 uncultured Chromatiales bacterium | reverse complement strand
TCTCCCGTCATCATAGAGCGCTTTCATTCCGGTCATTGCAGGATGCAAACCTGTTTCGTCGTTGAACTTGAGCACGGACGATTCCGGGATGGCGATGTTCGTTCGTGCGTTCATGTACAGGGAGTATTGATCGATCGGGATGACGGTGTTCAGCCCATCGTTTCCGCCGTTGAGCTGCACGAGGACAAGAACGTGGTCGGTTTCGATTGCGGCGGCGGTAATCGCTTCAAGCCATGGATTACGTCCATATGCCTGAACGGGAAATCCATTCATGACAAATGGAAGCATCGGGATTGGAGCAACGCGTTTGATAAAGTCTCTACGTTTCATGATTCACCTTCCTTCCATTATGCAAGTTGATATTCAGCCATCGTGAGCATGTATTGGAGAAGCGCTTTGAGCTTATCCTCCACGACTTTCGTGTTCGCTGCAGTCGGATTGTTGATGTATGCATTCCAGGCATTCGTCCATTCATAATCCTGATTCTGGCGAACGAGGAATTCTTTGAGAAAGGATTTCTGCGTGTCGGAAAGCTCAGCTTCGAAAAGCATTTCGCCGAATTCGCCGACAACGAAATTCGGATCGGAAGGATCGGACACGAGCTTCACGAAATCAATCGTCTTGATCGCGATGGTTAGTCCTCCAATGCGAACGCCGGTAATGAGCCGGTCGGTGTAGGTGAATCGCTTTGGAATCGTATCTGAGTTCAGCCAAATCTGGTAATAGATCGGTTCCTGGTAATACGCCGGCCAGCCCGCCACGCTCGGCGGATAGAGGAGGTTTTGCTGCATCGCGGATGCGTTGTCGCGCGCGTTGTTATAGGCGTTGTACGAGTTCGCAACGTCGGCGGGATCAGGAAGTGCGACGGAAAAGGTTCGCAACGAACCGATGACGTGGTCGATTGGGCTTTTAATCATGCATCCGAAGTTGATCGGATCGAAGAAGTGCGCGCTCTTGAAGAGCGTTTCCAAAACCGGCCTCAACTCAAAGCCGTTCGAGCGAAAGATCTGAGCAAGCGGTTCGATGACGTTCTGTTCCGCCGTCTCGTCGATCACGTAGTACACGAACCATCGGTAGAGTTCTCGGACAATGTTCCGCGCCGTTTCCGGTTGGCTGAATATCATATCGAGCAGTTCATCGAGTTCCTCTCTTGCGCCGGTCTCGCCGGTTTTTCCTTTGATCACCCGGTTGCCATACGCGGACGAAAACTGCTTGTCTGTCGTGTCGTGGTTGTTCGCTGTAAAGCCCGTGGAAATAGAGTCACGCAAATCCCTCCAACCGGTCAGCACTTTGGCTGCTTCGATCACGTCCTGTTCCGTGTAGTTCGTGTAATTCCCCGGTGCGATTTCCGGTCCCTTTCCGATGGTGAAGAGTTCCTGCAATTCACGCGCGTAGTTTTCATTCGGCTTGTTCTTCGTGTTCGTGTTGCCGTTCAAGTAACGGAGCATCGCCGGATCGAGTGTGATCTCCTTGATAAGCTCTTTGAAATTCCCGAGCGCATTTCGACGAAGTAGAGCACTCTGCTTGTACATCAAGCGCGCATCACCCACGTCGGATGCTTCGGAAACCAAAAGGTTGTGGAGAAAGAGCATCATCTTCTCTCGAATGGAGAAGTCCTGCGTGATCATCAAACCAGTCCACCATGCCTGCATGGAACGGATTCGCCCGCCGTCGAATGTGCCATTGTAGGGAAGCGTCACCCAGCTTTCGCCACGGTTGGCGCCGAAGTATTCGGTTCCGTTGGCGTCCTTGTAGTACTCCTGTGCCGAGGCATAGTGCACGGGTGGATTCGGCTCCTGCCAGGGCGAAAGAAGCTGATCGACAGCGTTCGTGAGCGAACCCTGCACGGTGCGCGTGACGTCTGCAGGCGTCGCTCCAAAAAGTGTTCGGCGCAAGAGATGTCTCGCCTGATCCGGTCCCCACGGTCCGGTATAAGGTTCGATCCCCGCAAAAGAGCGAGGAACATTAGGCAGTGTTTTGTTTGCGTACTCGATACCGCGAGGTTCGGATAGCTGCGTTCTACCGGAAGACGGAGGGCTTTCCGTCTGCTCGATAGTCATCGATGGAACCGCTTCACTGTTCATGTGGAAGTACCTCCTGATTGTAATTGAAGTTGTATTGCATGATTCGTTTCAAACGAGTGTAAGAGTCTGGGAATTCTATTTGGTTGAATACATAGGTACTGTCATGGATGAAGTCCGATGTTTTCGAACTGGCAGATCATCATGAAGGAACCGTTTCGAAGTGGCGGAGTCGCTGTGCGACGAGTGATGTGGTTGTCCCGAATTTCTTGTGGCAAGACTACCGGTTTCAACGATAGGTTACAAGCGCCGTTGTTCGATGAATGAGATTTTTTATGTTTGGCCAATAATCCTCTGCGTGGATACGCGATTTTACCAAAATCCGGAGGGCCAATGTTCGTCTCAACATTCTTAGTGATCGCCATCTCGTTCTGTTTGTATAGCTCATTGAAGACACAAGACATTCCGTGGACATCGACGCATCCACATGCGGTCGATTCACTGAGGGATTCCACTCGAGCACGCTTGAATCAGAAGTCCGGTTCTTCAAAAACGAAGCTTGCCGGGAAAGAAAAGCAACCGGCATCGAACGGAGAGCGCGTGATTCTCACCGGACCGAAGGGAGGTCGGTATTACATCAATGAAGTTGGGAAGAAAGTGTACGTCAAAGATTCCACGAAGAGTGCTGTTGCAGAAACGGATACTTCGGGTCGCACCATTTACACGGGGCCGAGAGGCGGAAAATACTTCTTCAATGAGAAAGGCGAGAAAGTCTATCTCAAAAGAAAGATACAGACACCGTGAAGCCGATCATGTCTCCCTCCAGGCGCGGAGTGATAGTACACTGTGCCGCCTCCGCTGAAGCATAGCCTGCGATAGCATTTCCTACTACCGTACCGATTGCCGCACCAAGCACTGTATCCGATAGCCAGTGCTTCCTGTCATAAACGCGTTGAAACATCGTTGTCGCTGCAAGACCATAGCAAAGGATAGAAAGAGCCGGTTGATCGATGCGTCGCGCAAGGACCGAGGAAGTTGCGAATGCCATCGTCGCATGACCTGAGGGGAATGCAGTTCTCCCGGCTGTGAACTGCCAGGGACGAAAGGTGAATGCGCCTTCGCCGAGGTGGGGCCGTGAACGACCCGTCACCGTTTTGAGAATCGATGTCAGGATGCCGGAGTACGCGAGCGCTTCGAGGATCATGCGACCTGTCTCTCTCAACCAATCGTTGCCGGCAAAGAGTCCGATTCCGTAAGCGCCTGCTCCGATCGTAATTCCTCCGTACGTTCCATACGCATAGCCAACGTCGGCAAGCGCATCCCCTACTCGACCATGGGTTCTCTGCATCTCGGAGTTCATTCGCTCATCGACTGTAAATGAGACAGCAGTTCCGGAAAGAACGAGGATCGTTGCTGTCCAGTCCCTCGTCGAAAACCGCCCAGGCGCGGTAGCCAATCTGCCTCCGTCCGAAAAACCCTGCTTCACGTCAAAGAGAAGGACTTCGAAAACACTCGATGAATCCTGAGTCCTGGTGGAATCGCTCGCGATGTGTTGAGCTGCGCAGGGGAGAGCAAAGAAGAGGAAGAGGATGACCGCATTCACGAAGGCGAATCTACCGCAGTTGAAATAGGGCAACAAAAAAAGCCCGCCGAAGCGGGCTTGAGGTGCGTGATTGATTGGTACTGCTTAGTTAATGGAAATCTGTTTGGGCTTGCTTTCCTCGCTCTTCGGCACCGTGACCGTCAGGACGCCATCCTTGTAGATGGCTTTGATCTTATCAGGGTTTACCGAAGTCGGGAATGTGAACGACCGGAAGAACTTCCCGAAGATGCGTTCGACACGATGTGTCGTTCGGTCGTTGGATTCGTTGAAGACTCGCCGCTCGCCGCTCACCTTCAGCGTGTTGTCTGAGAAGTTCATCCTCACGTCGCTCTTCTCGACGCCGGGGATGTCGAAGAACATCGTGTACTCGTCGGCGCTCTCGGTGATGTCAACGCGCGGACTCCATACAGCCGAGTCGTAGTCTTCATCCTTCGGACGGGTCAGGACGCTGCCGAACAAGCGGTCCATTTCCTTTTGAACGTTGAAGAAATCTGTCATCGGGCTCCATCGTGTGAGTGTCATTGTAAATCCTCCTGTGTTGTGATGTATGGGTTGTTTTGTTTTCATAGTCGCCTGAGATTATTACAGCATCCGTGCCACTAACCCTGTGTTTCCATCATGTCAGAAACTTTCGGAATCGGTGACACGATCCGTGTCACGCTCCTTGACACCTTATCACCACAATGATGACAGGCCTTCACACGCTTGACAGGATTTCAGAACTTCCGTTGTGTCTCTTTTATTGGTATAGCGATTGTCCTTAGGAGAGGTGAAGAATGAAGCAAAAAAATTACTACGACATACTTGGCGTTTCTGAGAATGCATCCGGCGAAGAGATCAAAGCCGCGTACCGCAAACTCGCGAAGCAATATCATCCGGACCGAAACGCCGGTAATGCCACCGCTGAGTCGAAGTTCAAAGAGATAAACGAAGCGCACGAGGTTCTGCAGGATCCGGAAAAGCGGCGTAAGTACGATCAGCTTCGTCGTTACTCTTCGCAGGGTTTCGGAGGCGGAGGACAATCGATGTCGTATGAGGATTTTATGCGCACCTACGGTGGCGAAACTTCCGATACGGAATTTTCCTGGGGCTTCACCGGAATGAACCTCGAAGATATCTTCGCATCGATCTTCGGTGGAAGGCAGTCGAGAAGTGGAAACAGCTTTCGGACGCAAACCAGACAGACGCGAAGTCCGTCGGCAGCGAATGAACCGCAGCCGTCCGGGGATCCCTTCTTCAAACGAAAAGGGAATGACGCGTACGTCGATATCCCAATCAATCTGGCGCAGGCTGTCCTCGGTTCGAAATTGCGCGTTCGCACGCCCTCGGGAAAAAGTGTGTACGTGCGAATCCCGAAAGGCACACAGCCTGAAGCGATCCTTCGCGTCCGCGGGATGGGCTTCTCCAGCAATACAGGCACCGGCGACCTGTACATACGCACACACCTGAAAATTCCCGCATCGCTCACGCCGCAACAAGAACAGGAGTTCGCTCAACTCGTTGAGCGATGGAACATGAAATACTGAAAACGAATGGACAGGTAACGCCATGACATTGGATAAACATACGGTCAAAGCACAGGAAGCGCTCATGACGGCGCAGCAAACGGCCGCTTCAAGAAGCCATCAGCAGATCGAACCTGAGCATTTGCTCCACGCACTTCTCATGGACGGTGAAAGCGTCACGGTCTCGATCATGAAAAAAGTCGGCGCCGATGTGCAAAACCTTCGGGCTGCACTCGAACAAGCTCTTGAAGCCATCCCGCAAGTGTACGGTGCAGACAGGAGCCGCGCCTATCTGTCGCCGCGCTTAGATAAACTGATGAGAACAGCGGAAGAAGAGATGCGCAAATTCAGGGATGAGTTCGTGAGCGTCGAGCATCTGTTTCTCGCAATCGCCGACGAGAAAGAATCGAAAGCAGGAACGCTGCTTCGCGAACACGGCGTCACAAGAAAGGATATTCTCGCTGCGCTCAAAGAAATCCGAGGTTCGCAGCGCGTGACCGACCAGAACCCGGAAGCAAAGTACCAGGCACTTCAACGCTTCGGGCGAGACCTGACGGACTTCGCGCGCAGAGGGAAACTCGATCCCGTCATTGGCCGCGATGAAGAAATCCGTCGATCGATCCAGGTTCTTTCGCGAAGAACGAAAAACAATCCCGTACTCGTCGGCGATCCGGGCGTCGGTAAGACCGCTCTCGTCGAGGGCATCGCACAGCGCATCGCCAGCGGTGACGTGCCCGAGGGTTTGAAGAATAAGCACGTCTTCCAGCTCGATCTCGGCGCGCTGATCGCAGGAGCGAAATTCCGTGGTGAGTTTGAAGAGCGTCTGAAGGCTGTCCTCAAAGAAATTGCCGAGTCGGATGGACGGATCATCCTGTTTATCGATGAGCTGCACACCGTCGTCGGCGCCGGATCAGCGGAAGGTGCAGTAGATGCCGGCAACATGCTCAAGCCGATGCTCGCGCGTGGCGAACTACGTATGATCGGAGCGACGACTCTCGATGAATACCGCAAGTACATCGAGAAGGACAAAGCGCTGGAACGCCGCTTCCAACCCGTCGTGGTCGATGAGCCGTCCGTCGAGGATACGATTTCAATCCTTCGGGGTCTCAAGGAGAAATACGAACTCCATCACGGGATTCGCATTGCCGATAGCGCCATCGTAGCGGCGGCGGTGCTTTCCGACCGGTACATCTCCGAACGGTTCCTTCCCGATAAAGCGATCGACCTGATGGATGAAGCCGGCGCGAAGCTGCGTACGGAAATCGACTCCATGCCGGAAGAGATGGACGAGATGGACCGGCGCATCAAGCAACTGGAAATCGAATCCGTCGCGTTGAAAAAGGAAAGCGATGAAGCGTCGAAAGAACGCGAAAGTAAAATCCGCCAGGAGCTTGCCGACTTGAAGGAGGAGTATTCCGCAATACTGAGCCGCTGGCAGATCGAGAAGCAGGCGATCCAGGAAATCCGGGGAACGAAGGAAGCCATCGAGGTCACGCGCTTCGAAGCGGAAAAAGCCGAACGAGCAGGCGATTACAACCGGGCCGCGGAACTGAAATACGGTCGTCTCATGGAGTTGGAAAAAAAACTGAAGGAATTGAACGAACGCCTTGCCGGAATTCATGAGGACGGCTCGCTGCTCAAAGAGGAAGTCGATGAAAGCGACATTGCCGGGATCGTCTCACGATGGACGGGCATTCCCCTTTCGCGGATGATGGAAAGCGAGCGCGAAAAAATTCTGAGGATGCCCGAACGCCTCCGCCGGCGGGTCGTTGGACAGGATGAAGCCGTGGAAGCGGTTTCCGAAGCGGTGCTGCGCTCACGTGCCGGCCTGAGCGATGAGCGAAGACCCATCGGTTCGTTCATCTTCCTCGGTCCGACGGGTGTGGGAAAGACTGAGCTTGCGCGTGCCCTTGCGGAATTCCTCTTCGACGATGAAAACGCCGTCGTGCGTATTGACATGTCGGAGTACATGGAGCAGTTCAGCGTCTCGCGCCTGATCGGTGCACCACCGGGCTACGTGGGTTACGAAGAAGGAGGACAGTTGACCGAAGCAGTGCGCCGCAGACCATACAGCGTCATCCTGTTGGACGAGATCGAGAAGGCTCACCCGGAAGTGTTCAACGTGCTCTTACAAATGCTCGACGACGGCCGCCTCACCGACAGCAAAGGACACGTCGTCAACTTCAAGAACACCATCATCATCATGACTTCGAATCTCGGCGCGGATATCATCATGGAAAACTTTCGTCACATGAACGAAGTGAACCGCGACCAGCTCTATGAACAAACGCGCGATCAGGTGCTCGCACTCTTGCAGAAGCGCCTCCGTCCGGAATTCCTCAACCGCATCGATGAGTTGCTCGTTTTCCACCCGCTTTCGAAAGGCGACCTCCATCGCATCGTGGAAGTGCAGTTCGAACGTCTCGTCGCTGCTTCGTTACAGCGCGGCGGACTTCAGGCATCCATTACCGCGCAGGCGAAGGACACGCTCGCGCAGAAAGGATACGATCCGGTTTTCGGCGCTCGTCCGCTGAAGCGGCTCGTGGTGAAGGAGATCGTGAATGCGCTTTCGGTAAAAATTCTCCGGGGCGAAATCCAGCGGGGCGATTTCGTTACCGTCGATGCAGAAGACGGCACGCTCGTGTTTCACGTTACTCAGGGAAAGGAACCGGTTGAGGATGAAGTGATCGAACCTGAAGTGATCGCGCACGAGGCGGCGCCATGACAGAAGCCGTTCATCCCAAGTCGTTTCAAGTTTGCTGACGGTGAAGACAGTGTCGATCGAAAGCCGAGCGTGGTCTCGAACGCTACGATTATCTCGTGGTTTGGTTAAATTGATCCGTGCATACGGCGTTCAAGACAAAACTCGGAAAGGTCATCGTACAAGATTCTCTTCAATTCATGAGGGATTACGTCGAAGACGAATCGATCGACCTCATTATCACAAGCCCTCCGTTTGGTTTGGTTCGCAAGAAAGACTATGGGAATGTCGATGCCGATAAGTATGTGCAATGGTTTCTCCCATTCGCACATGAATTCTATCGAGTATTGAAACCGAGCGGTTCGTTCGTTCTCGATATTGGTGGTTCGTGGATTCCCGGCCAACCTACACGCAGTCTCTATCATTTCGAACTTCTGATAATGCTGTGTCGCGAAGCTCAGTTTCATCTTGCACAGGAATTCTATTGGTGGAATCCAGCAAAACTTCCAACACCGGCTGAGTGGGTTACCGTTCGACGTATCAGGGTGAAAGACGCCATCAACACAGTTTTTTGGTTGTCGAAAAGCCCTTGGCCAAAAGCAAGCAATCGCCGCGTGTTAGCTCCATATAGCGACTCGATGAAGGATTTACTCAAGTTTGGATACAAGGCTAAACTCCGTCCAAGTGGTCACGACATAAGCGATAAATTTCAACGTGACAACGGTGCCGCAATTCCTCCGAACCTCCTAGCGATTCCCAACACGGAGAGCAATTCCAATTATCTGAGATACTGCAAGGAAATCGGCGTCAAGCCTCACTCAGCCCGATTTCCGTCACAACTCCCTGAATTTTTTGTTCGGATGCTGACTGACGTCGACGATATCATCCTCGATCCATTCGCGGGAAGTTGTGTGACAGGTGAAGTTTGTGAGCGCTTGCAACGGAGATGGATTTGTTGCGAGATAAGTGATAACTACGTCAAGGGAGCGATCGGTCGTTTTAAGAGAGATGGAAAAAGCAATGGAAAGAAAAGTGATCAACCCTTCTATAAGATCTATTCTTCATCGAGTCTATGGAACGGAATAGAGATGAGTCTATTCGACGATATCTTGCCGGAAGATGGTGGAAGAAAGCGAAGCGCGTCAACATACCTTCGAGCGAACGGCAATAAGAGGATCGGCAAAGTGGGAGAGAAGAACTCCGGCTACAAGCGTAAGAAAAAAATCACATCGAAAAAGCGATAGTGGCAGGACTTCCGGCAGTCGAACTTACTCAGTCCATCCTCAATGCTCTCAGTGACTGCAATGC
>CAYUWG010000111.1:0-9160 GCA_964448285.1 uncultured Chromatiales bacterium | reverse complement strand
TTCACCTCTTCACTCTATTGAAAGAAGTTGGAATTGGTGCTAAGTTCACTTCCAAGTGGTATCGATACCGCTGTTCCGTTCCGACAGTTTTCGTTTTTCATCCACATCGCAGCCCGGACTTCGCTCCACAGAATCGCATTGGTAAGAGCTTTCCCATTCCCAATTCATTCCTCTCACAGGCGGTACACAGCATGAAGCATTGCGCTACCTCCTTCATCCGGTGTGTTCTTCCTCTCGTATTCCTGACGGCGCTCGAGCATACTGTGATGGCACAATCGCTGCGGTCTGGCGTTTCCGCCCGTACACAGGTTCAAGGAATGAATTCCACTGACGGAATGAACGCCTGGTTTATCGTGAGGAATGCCGGTCAGATTTCGGACCTCGATGGGAATGCACGTCCCGACATCCGCGCGGTGCTTCATGCCGGAACGATGCGGATGTACCTTCGCTCGACCGGTTTCACCTTCGTCCAAACCATCTCTATGGAAAACAAGAAGCACGAGGAGAGCGACCATTCGCGATCGTTCTCTCACGAGCCACGAGCAATGAAGCTTGAACGTATCGACGTGAACTTTGCACACGCGAATCCGTGGCCGCGCATCGAGGAGAGTGATGCGCTGGACTGGTACGCGAACTTCTTCACCGCTGCAAAACCCGATGGTGCGCTCTTCCTTCGACCGGTACGGCGCGTCACGTACAAAAACGTGTGGCCAAACATCGATCTCGATCTTCGCATCGATCATCGCGGCGTGAAGTATGAGTTCGTCGTGCATCCCGGCGGAAATCCTCACGACATCGCGCTTCGCTACTCCGACGGGGTGCATCCCGAAATCCGTTCCGACGGCAGCGTCGAAGTACGCGGCCAGATCTTTCGATTGGAGGAATCACGTCCCGTCACGTTCGTGAAATCCCCGTCAGGAAGTTCGCGCGAAGTTGAAAGCGGCTTCGTCGAAAGAAACGGCTGTCTCGGTTTCGCCATTGCAGGTCAACTTCAAACGGGTGAAACGCTCGTCATCGATCCCTCGATCTCGTGGTCAACGTACATTGGAAGCAATGCGAACGATTTCGCCGGAGCCGTCGATGTCGATGCGAACGGCAACGTCTGGGTCTGCGGAGGAACTGCAGGCTCGAACTTCCCAACGACGTCCGGCGTGTTTCAGCCGGGAAAATCAGGCGCGACGAACGACGGCTTCATCATCAAGTTCTCCTCGTCCGGTGCGCGGTTGTGGGGGACATATTATGAAGGCGCGGACGTGTTTACGGGTATCAACTGCGATCCCTACGGGAACGCCGTCCTCACCGGCGCGACGGGCTATACGAATTTTCCCGTTTCATCAGGAGCGTTTCAAACGACGAAGTCTTCCGGCTTCGATGCCGTGTTGATCAAGATGCTTTCGGACGGCAATCGCTCGTGGGCAACTTTCCTCGGCGGCAATGGAGGCGACGTCGGGATCGGGACATACTTCGAATCGTACTCGACATTTTACGTCACGGGTCAGACTGCGAGTACGAATTTTCCCGTTACGGCGGGAGCGTTTCAAACTGCGAACGCCGGTGCTGCGGATGCATTTCTCTTCAAGTTCGATACGAGCGGTGCGCGCGTTTGGGGAACGTACATCGGAAGCTCATCGAACCAGTTCGGGCACGGCTGTTTCGTTGACGGCAACAGCAACGTCATCGTCGTTGGAACGACCGGCACGGGTTTCCCGACAACGAGCGGAACAGTCCAGCCGAACTTTCCGGGCGGCTCCACGAGTGCGTTCGTTATCAAATTCGATAACACCGGCGCACGATTGTGGGCGACGTATTTCGGAAGTTCGACCATTGGCTACGGGATCAACGCGATCGGCAACGACATGGCCATCGTCGGATGGACGACCGGAACGATCCCGGTAACGACGGGCGCATTCCAGACGACACGTCCCGGAGCGGAGGATGCGTACATCGCCCGGTTGAACGCAGCGGGGACGGGCGTCATATGGGCGACATATTTCGGCGGCAGCTCGATGGATCACATCACGAGCATCAGGACGAACAGCACGGGACGGATTCACGTTACCGGATGCACGTACAGTTCGAACTTCCCCGTGACGCAAGGCGCATATCAAACGAACTACGGAGGAAATGAGGATCGCTTCGTCGCCCAATTCAGTCCTGACGGACAGCGATGCTGGTCAACGTACATCGGCGGGGCCGGAACGGATTACTGTTGGGTAGGCGCCGCGATAGGCGAACGCCCTGAACACAGCATCGCGATCGGGCCACAGGATGACTTCTACATAGTCGGAATCACGACGGGAAATTTTCCGACAACCTCGGGCGCGTTCAGGACGACGGCAGTCGGCGGGACGGATGCATTTCTCGCGCGCTTCGTCAATGACTGCAATGGGATGGTTGTCGCAAATGCGGGCAACGATGTTTCCGTGTGTCGCGGCGGATCTGTTCAGATCGGCGCCAACGCGTACGTCAATCCATGCGGGATTCCGGTAACGTACTCATGGTCGCCGGCGGCGTTTTTGGATTCGGCGAACATCGCGCTTCCACGAGCTTCGCCGACATCGACGATGGAATTCTTCGTGACCGTGACAGATGCGAACGGTTGTACTTCGGAAGACACGGTGCTCGTCACGGTTACGGGATTGGGCGTGACGATTACACCGGATACCGTCACGATCTGCCCGGGTGGAAGCGCCGTTCTTCAAGCGACGACCGGTTCAGGATGGAATTACACGTGGCTGTTGAACGGCTCGCCGATTTCCGGAGCGAACGCTTCGAGCTATACCGCGACACAGGCGGGCAACTACCGAGTCATTGTCATCACTCCGGCAGGATGCTACGATACATCGAGCGTCGCAGTCGTTTCGATCGGTTCCGGGCCGGGCGCTTCTCTCACGCCGCCGGGACCGATTTCCTTTTGCCCGGGCGGAAGCGCCGTCCTGACTGCCAACACGGGTTCGGGACTCACATACTCATGGCTTCGCAACGGAACACCGATCTCCGGCGCGTCGGGTTCAAGCTATACGGCGACACAAGCAGGTTCGTATCGGGTTATCGTCACGAATTCCTATGGCTGCCCTGACACATCGAACGCGGTTATCATCACGCTGTACGCGACGCCCGGCGCAAGCATTACACCTGCCGGTCCGACGACGTTTTGCGCGGGCGGCAGCGTCATGCTCAATGCAAATACCGGGACTTCGTTGACATACCAGTGGATGATGAACGGAAGCAACATCCCGAACGCGACAAGTTCGAGTTATCTCGCAACGCAAGCGGGGAGCTTCCGCGTCATCGTGACGAACGCGAACGGATGTTCGGACACGTCAGCGGCCGTCGTGGTTACTGTCAATGCGCGCCCGGGTGCGTACATCACACCTCCGGGTCCAATCTCCGGATGCGTCGGCCAACAAATTCCCTTATCGGCAAACACGGGCATCGGCCTGACCTACAACTGGCTGCTCAACGGTTCGCCGATCTCCGGCGCGACAAGCTCGACCTATGTCGCGACGCAGAGCGGAAGTTTTCAGGTGATCGTGACGAACGCCGCCGGATGCCGGGACACCTCGGCAGCGGTGGTCATAACATTGAACCCTCGCCCAACCGCGGGGATCAGCGCTGCGGGACCGACGGTGTTTTGCGAACCCGGCAGTGTCGAGCTTATCGCTTCGCCATCGACGGGCGTTACCTATGAGTGGCTTCGAAACGGCAGCACGATAAGCGGTGCAGTCAGCTCGACGTTTCTCGCAACGCAATCAGGTTCATACCGCGTGATCGTGACCAATACGTTCGGGTGTTCCGACACGAGCGCTGCGATCGTCGTGACGATCAATCCTCGCCCGACGGCTTCGATTACCGGAGGGCCTTCGCCGATTTGTGAAGGGGAGTTCGCGACGCTCACCGCCGCAACAGGCGCCGGTTATATCTATGAATGGCAACGTGACGGACTCTCGATTCCGGGAGCGACCGCTCCAACGTACTACGCCCGACAGGCGGGAAGCTATCGCGTAATCGTCACTGCACCGAACGGCTGCAAGGACACTTCGGGCGTGTTCGTGCTCATCGTTCATCCCAAACCGATCGTGACGATCGCCGCATTAGGCCCGACGGTTTTTTGCGAACCCGGTTCTGTGACGTTGGAAGGAACGGCGCCGGTAGGTTCGTCATTCTCGTGGCTGCAGAACGGCAGCGTGATTCCGGGCGCATCCACATCCACTTTCATCGCGACACAATCGGGACGCTATCAAGTCATTGCGACGAATGCGAACGGATGTTCGGACACGTCGAGAGCGATCGATGTTCTCGTCCATCCTTTGCCCGACGTGACGATCGCCCCTCCCGGACCGATTCTGCTCTGCGAAGGCAAAAGCGTCGTCTTGAGTGTTCCATCAGGAACAGGCTATCAATATGAATGGCAACGAAACGAAACGACGATCGTCGGTGCGAACGGTTCAACTCTGCTCGTCAATCGCGCAGGAAGCTATCGCGTGATCGTCATGACGGCCAACGGATGCATCGATACATCGGACCAGGTAGTCATCGATGTGAAGCCCATCCCGAACTGGAGGATCGAAGGAAAGACTTCCGTCTGCCCGAATGCGATCGCAGCGTATTTCGTGACGAACTCCGGCGGGCTTTCGTTCGATTGGACGGTCAGCAACGGGACGATCATGTCAGGCCAGGCGTCCGGAAAGATCGATGTGCGGTGGGGAACGCCGGGAACGGGTGAAGTGCGCGTTCGCATCACTGAAGTCGCGACGGGATGTACGAAGGACACCATGTTATCCGTTCTCATTTCGTCTTCATTGCGACCGGTGATCGTTTCGAACGGTCCGCCGCGATTGTGTGAAGGCGATAGTCTCCTCCTCGACGCAGGCGCAGGATACCTTTCCTATGAATGGTTTCGCAACGGAACACAGACGGGTGACACGACGCGAACGATCATGGCGCGCCTTCCGGGAGTCTATACCGTTTCCGTTACGGATGGCAGCGGATGTTCCGGACTTTCCGCGCCATTCGATTTATTCATCAACCAAAAACCGATTCTGAGTCTTCAGGCTCTCGGCCCGACGATCATTTGCGCTGGAGAGCGCGTGACGTTACGTGCTGCTGCAGTGCCGAACGTCACATACAGATGGTTCCGTAACGGTCAGGAGATTCTCGGCGCAACGAGCGAAACGTTCATCACGTCGCAGCCGGGAATCTATCGCGTGTCAGGAACGACATCCGCTGGATGCGAAGGGACTTCCGACTCCGTCGAAGTCGTGGTGAAAGCTGCTCCAAAAGCCGCGATCGCCGCACTCGGCCCCACGACATTCTGTACGAACGGCTCGGTGACAATGAAAGCGCTTCCCGACAGCGGTGTGCGATACGAGTGGCTTCGCGACGGATCACCCGTTCCGGGCGCAGAATCGAGTACGCTAACCGTCAATCAAAGCGGGCAATATCGCGTCGTGGTTTTCGACCTCGTCGCCGGGTGTAAGGACTCGTCACAAGCGATAACGGTAATCGTTCATCCGTTGCCGACGATTCAGATAACGGGCGCGGCGTTTTTCTGCAATGGCGAAAGCACGACGCTGTCTGCAAGCGGATCAGCCGGAATCTATCTGTGGTCAACAAGTGAAACGACGCAAAACATCGTCGTCAATCGTCCCGGTGATTATGACGTGACCGTAACCGATGCGAACGGTTGTTCGGCAAAGGCGGGCATCACCGTTGTCATGCGGCCTCGTCCATCGCTTTCGGTTCAAGGTTCGCGGACGATATGCACCGGCGGACAAACGACGCTCGATGCGCAGAGCGGATTCGCATCGTATCGCTGGTCAACGGGCGCGACGACACAACGCGTGACATTGCGGACTGCAGGAATGTATTGGATCGAAGTCGTGGATTCGAACGGCTGTACCGCCCGAGATACGGTAACGATTCTCGAAAGCGACCGCTTGTCACCGACCGTTTCCGGAAGAACGGTCCTCTGTCCGAATGGAACGACAACACTCGAAGCCGATTCCAACGAAACATATACACGGTACATCTGGACGACCGAGGCCGACACGACGACGTACCTTGCAAACACGAGAAGGTTCACCGTGACTTCGGCGGGCCGATATGTGGTGCGCGTTGTCGATGCCGGCGGATGTTCAGGAAATATGGTCGTCGATGTGACATCGGCGCAACCGATTAAACCGGTCGTCAGCGGGCGATTCTTCGTGTGCACCGGACTGAGCAGCGATACGCTCACGGTCATCGGTGATTACTTCGGATATCGATGGAGTTCCGGACAAACGTCGCGCAGTATCGTCGTCACACAACCCGGCAGATACACCGTTGATGTGACCGATTCGAACGGCTGCATCTGGCCTGCATCGGTCGATGTGAATGAACGCCTCGTCCAGCCTGTCATCACGGGCACGAAGGTTTTCTGCCCGACGGGTTCCGCAACGCTGAGTGTGATCTGGCCTTCAGCAATGAGTTACGAGTGGTCGAGCGGCGAGCGAACACGGGACGTTTCCCTTCGCACTCCCGGTCCGATCTGGGTGCGCGTTACGGATAGTTCCGGGTGTGAGGGAATTGCGTTCGACACTCTTCGCATCAGCACATCGCTCGTACCTTCAGTCACGGGCGCACTTCAATTCTGTGCCGGAAGAAGCACGACACTCGATGCGGGTGCCGGATATCAGTGGTATCGCTGGTCTGCATTGGATACGACGAATCTTCTTTCTGCCGGAAGGACGTGCACGATAATGTCGCCGGGTGAGTATATCATTCGTGTTGGAGATGCATCGGGTTGTGAAGGAATCGATACACTCACTGTCACGCATTACCCAGCAACGAATGCACGCATCGTCGGCGATACGATTCTCTGTTTCGGCGGCAGCGGTCAGCTTGGCGTTACTCCTTCCATGATTAGGTACGAGTGGTCAACAGGCGACACGACTTCGAACATTTCCGTCACTGCTTCCGGCGCGTATTGGGTGCGTGTCGTGAATGCATTCGGCTGTGACGACACTCTCCGCATGGACGTGCAAATGCAGTCGATCATTCCTATCGCCGTCGCGGGAAGAGCGGGCTTCTGCCGAGGATCAAGCGACACGTTGGATGCAGGGAGCGGATTCGTTTCATACCGATGGTCATCGTTGGATACGACGGTGATTCTCGGAACGCAACGAACGCTGGTTGTCTCCCAGGCAGGTACGTACATCGTGCGCGTCATCACACCGTCGGGATGTCGCGGTTCAGGAAGTATCGACATTGTGGAGTACCCCTTGCCTCAGCCTTCGATTACGCAAGTCGGTGATTCACTCGAAAGCACAGCGTTCATTTCCTATCAATGGATGATGAACGGAATCGATCTGACGGGCGCGACATCGAGGCGCATCAAGCCGACGACGTCGGGGAGATACGTCGTTCGTGTCACTGATTCGAACGGCTGTATCGGATTATCACCGCCCTTCGATTTCGTTGCTGCAGTCGGCAGTACGCAGTTGTCCTTGTTGTGCAATCCGCAGGGTGTCCATCCCGTCGGTTCTATCGTGAGCGTTCCGCTTCTCCTGGAATCGTTCCTCAATGTGCAGCCGGGCGGCGCAAGCGAATTCACCGCGTTCGTCACAACGGTGCCGACTGTCGCGTTCCCGCGTTTCTCCGCAACCGAAGTCGATCGACAAGGCAAACGCGTGACGTATCGGATTCGAGGCGTCCGAGATCCGTCGCTCACGCAAGGGACTCTTTTCGAAATGCCGTTCGAAGTGCTCTGGGGCGATACGACGTGCTCACGTATTCGCATCGACTCCGTGCAATGGAACGATGAAACGAGTGCAACGCTGCTCGGTGCGGAGTGCGACATTTGCGCCGAGCTTTGCAATGAGGGTGGCGTTCGGCTGTTCTACGCGAGCGGTCGCGTCTCGCTCTTCAACCATCCCAATCCGTTCAATGCCACGACGATGATCGAGTTCGAGATCATCGAAAAAGGAACGACCGACGTTTCGATTTATGACAGGCTCGGACGCCGCATCGCTACCGTCGTGCACGACGACCTTGAACCGGGACGGTATCTCATGCGCTTCGATGCAAGCGCACTCGCAAGCGGCACGTACTTCTGCGTTCTCCAAACACCCACCGAACAGCGCCTCAAGTTGATGGAGGTGTTGAAATGATTTCGAGTGATGGAATGCGTCACTGCATTCTCCTTTTGTTGATCATCGGTGCGAATCTCTCGGCGCAAACGCGCACTTCATCGGAAGCCCAGTCCAATGATTCATCAACGACGCGTGAGTACATCGGCGCACATTTCAATTATCAGCAAAACATCCACCAAGCTGACATGACGGGCTTGCCGGGTATCCCGAGTTGTTGTCCGCAATATGAAAGCGGAAGCGGTTCGGGATTCGCGCTTGGAGCTTTGTATGAACTGCCGCTCAACGAAGCTCTCTTTCTCCAATTGCGTGCGTCGTTCACTTCGCACAATGCGACGCTTCGCGCGCGCGAAGGAAAAGGCGTTCTTATCAACGGCGCTCCGACGCTTGCCGTCGTCGAGCACCAGATTGGCTCGCGTTTGATGAGTGTGGGGCTTGAGCCGCTTCTCGGTTTCTCTCCGTTCGAAAATGCCGGATTGTATGTCGGGACGCATCTCGCATACATGAGCTATGCACACTTCGACCAGAAGGAACAACTCGTTGAACCGGAAGGCACCGGGACGTTCGAGAACAACCGGCGCACACGCAATGAATTTCCCGACCAGCAGATTCCGGAAG
Organism: uncultured Chromatiales bacterium; assembly: GCA_964448285.1. Taxonomy (GTDB): domain Bacteria; phylum Bacteroidota; class Ignavibacteria; order SZUA-365; family SZUA-365; genus CAYUWG01. The sequence goes on along the minus strand of CAYUWG010000111.1, from coordinate 413 downwards.
CAACGTCGTTCTACGCAGGCGTACTCGGCCGGCTGAATTACAAACTCCCTCTCTCGAAGAACGACGATTTCTTTCTCGTCCCGGAAGTCTCTTATACGATCGGCTTGACGGACGTCAGCGACGGCGTGAATTGGAAAGCCGGTGGACTGCGCGCTGGTGCAGCGATTCAGTATGCGATTCCAAAACCGGCGCCTCCGCCACCACCGCCACCGCCTCCCACTCCGGTTATCCCTCCGAAACCACCGCATCTCTCCGTATCGGTCACTGCCTCCGGCGTCGATGCACAAGGAAATACGATGGGCGCGGCACGCATCACCGTTGAGGAATTCGAGTCCGTCGCTGTGCGGCCGCTGCTGTCCTACGTTTTCTTCGATGAAGGCTCGAGCGTCATTCCATCGCGATACAATCTCTTT
>CAYUWG010000110.1:0-9206 GCA_964448285.1 uncultured Chromatiales bacterium | reverse complement strand
TCGATAGAATCCCCAGTCGAAGCGCCGGTCGCGATTCAGACTCAGGCATCGTTGAAGGGAAGCATTTCACGCATGGGACCGGAAGCGTTTACGTTCCGATGGCCCGTGCGCATCAATCTGCCGTTCCCGGATAACGTGAGCGCTGACGACCTGAGTGTTTTGCACTACGATGCCTCCCGCTCGAAGTGGGAGATCGTCCCTGCGTCATGGGCCGACGGCACGAAGCGCACCATCTCGACCGATGCACTTGAGTTAGGCTATTACGCACTCGCCGTTGTGACGCACACCTCGAAAGGCTCCGCGAATCCGCAAGCCGAAGGGGGATTTCGTTACGACGGAGAATCGGGATACTACTATTCGCTCACTGTTCGCACGGTGACGTTCAAGTATCCGAACCAGGCTACGTGGTACAATCTTCCCGGTCGCGTTGCCGGAGCGAGCGGCAGCAACCCTACTGGCGGACCGCTCAGCCCCACGTATGCACGGCTTCCTCAAGGGTCTTATGAAATCTGGATCACACGAACCAAGCCCGGAACGCTTACAACGCTTCCCAAAGTCGAGACATACACGATGCCCGTGACGGGCAACATCGACGGACCCTTGCGCTACTGGGGTTTGGGAAACACCGAAGGCTGGACGACGCTGAACTCGCCGGGTGGCGGTAGTTGGGTTGAAGGTCGGCCTCAGGATTGGCCGCAGCCAACGAACCCGATGGGCACGGGTGAATTCCAGGCGACACTCACGTGGATCAATACGTCGAACCACTACGCAGACTTAGACCTCCATCTGTATGGCCCGAATAACATGCATATCTATTGGCTCTCGGAAGTATCGAGCGATGGCAGCCTTCAACTCGATAGAGACTGGCAGGAAGAAGTCGGCAACGCGGTTGAAAATATCTTTAGCGTCAAGCAGATGCCGAAAGGAAACTACTCGATAAAACTCCATGGCTTTTCCGTCGGCACCATGTCCATGGCATTCACGCTGCGCGTGATCCGGTTCGGCTCGGTGAAGACGTGGACCGGAGCGTTGAAAGACGGCGAAACGATCGAGATGACAACGTTCACAGTGAACTGATCGATACAAGGGAGAGTCAGCGCAAAAGCCCGGACGCACCGGGCTTTTTTAATTCCGCCCGTGGATGAACAGGAGACCCGCCACGCATCTGACCGATGATGTGGAGTTCTGGTACGCGCGGGACTTACAGACACTGCTGGGCTATTTGAAATGGGACAACTTTCTACAAGTCATTGAGAAGGCACGGACAGCCTGCAGGAATGCCGGACAGGATGTTGCCGACCATTTTGCCGATGTCGGGAAAATGGTCGAACTCGACTCAGGCTCGCAGCGAGAGATCGAAGACATCATACTCACGTGTTACGCCTGCTATCTGACCGCTCAGAACGGAGATACGAGAAAGTACCTGTTCGCGTTTACGATCTGAGGCGCCGGGTATGCACTCCAGATTTGCCGGCCACTTTTCTTTGAACCAATGATACCTGCGCACTCAAAATGATACAAACTGATGGCGCATGTTTGATGCTCATGACTGATTGCTTGGGTCAGAGAATTACCAACAGAAACATCAGGGCTTTTCCAACACGATAATGGACTCATGCTCAATCTTTGAGTTGTCCGTCGGGTACTGCATTACCCGGTTCCTTATCGCGTATTTAACCGTTTTCACATGGATGAAACCAGCTTTCAGCCCAAGCGAAGTCAAGACCGCTCCCGTTGGTATCTTGTAGCCGGCACTTGTGCTGTCACCAACAACAATAACACAATGCCCGCCGTTCGGAAGGTAATCGTTGAAGATCCTCAATCTCAAAGCCATGTCATTGAAGTATTGTGCTAGAACACGAGCTTTGTGGGCACCCTGCTTGATCCTGCTTGTTCCCTCTAATTTGTATAGAAGCTTATCAATTGATCGAATTCCCACCCTATGGGGTGATGTCGTTTGATTATTAACAACAGTTCTACCGATGAACCTGTGTTTGAGCTGTACAGCATCGTCTTCAGTAAGGAATCTCCCAAGGAAATACTCTAGCCTGTGCCTGCGCCAATACTCGATAGCGTTGCAATAGGGCGGAGAGAACATAATAAGGTTGGGCTTAAAGTCGGATGCAATCCGGACCTTTCCCAGGTTGGCACAGTCTTCTCGTCTGACAAACGCTGGAGTATCTTCAGTGCTATTTTTACGCATGTAGTCGTTGTATTGTACCATCCGAACAATTGCCAAATTAACCCGCCGCTCGAATTCGCTGAAGACGTCAATCACCCACCCATTCTCCAGCTTCTCTTTCATCCGCTTCGTTATCTCTAGACCGCTAACTGGCTGCGGATCCGCAAAGCTGATTCTGCGAATGGAACTAAGAAGACACGCCCAAAAGAACAAGCGAATATTTTTGTTACGTCTAGGCAAACCTCCATTGAAGATGGAGTGTTCAATACGTGCATAGTCGAGCAGGCAATAGCGTCTGAACCAGAAGAGAAAGCGCTCAAGATCCCGGGCTTGCAGCTCCTCTAAGCCCTTGCGCATGATGTCGATGCGGATGTCCATGAACTTACGCCTTTCTATTTCCTGCTTCCCTCGGCGGAACCTATCGAAGGATGCCGACAAGTCCTTCCATGCTTCCTCCAATGTCTGCACAGGAATTGGAGTTGTTTTCACTTTGGTGAAGAACGAACTCACCGGATCAATATCCAAAGATAGTGAAGGGATTCCGGCAGCCTTTGCCTCGACGGCAACAGTCCCGACACCGGCCATCGGGTCCGTGACACCAGTCGGTTGAAAGGTCTTTAGAATGTGTTCCACAAGCGGGGGATGGAACTTGCCCGGAAAGCGGAACAAGTCGTGGGTGAAACGAAAGCCGTGACTATCCTCCCAATTCAGCAAGTCGATGTCGCTTATCATGGCCCCTTTCGCAGGACTTCCACTATGGTTTCCGGAGGTGCCAGAAGCTCGAACTGGTAGTCATGCTCGTTATGGATCAGAATCATCTGCGTTGTAACCTGAATTGCCTCCAGGATGTGAATGAGCTGAATTCGCTCGACCTTCCGCTCCCGTATCCTGGCGTCGGCAAGAATCATTCCAGGATCAGGAAAGTTCGTTGAGTCCTTCTCCACCAACTCATGGGCAACGGTGAGCACGAGCTTCATGAGGCCAAGCTCGGGCATTTTCTTCCAAGTGTCCTCAATGAATGTTGCGAGGTCATCCGGGTGAGTCCAAGTCGTGAGGATGTTGGAGACCTTGTCATAAGTGAACGGCCGCGTATTGTGAAGGCGCAGAATCAGCGCCAGGCCTGCCGTCGTGATCAGAGGCACTTTCCCCTTTGTCTCACGAAGCAATGCACTGTCCTTGCCTGACTTGCCGGCGGTTGCGAATTCACGCGCTATGGCAATTGCGTTGGTGCAATTGCTCTCATTGCTGTGCCGTGTTACCGTTGCTTGCTTCAGCTCGTCGTGTGTGATAATGCCCTTGCTTCCTTTCGCCTCAACGGAAATCCTCAGATTCGGTTTTCCAGAGACAGGAATCTCGATGATTCCGTCGGGCTCGTCAGATTCACCATGATGCGAAGCCGCCAACCTAAGGCTCTGGAACGCGTTCACTACCGCCTTTTCGAATGGCGTGTCTCCTTCGTACGATGCTTCTTCGATTGCCTTGATATATTCCTCAACCTCGTCCCGGACGAATCCAGCTGCGCTGCGGATGGCCACCTCGATGATCTCCCCCGTTTCCTCGACTATCAATGGAGACACGCCTTGAGAGGTGAGGTACCCCTTCGCCATCTGGGTGCCAGCGAGAACTTCTCCAATCACCTGGCGGAGTGCCTTTGACTTCGGACCAAGGTCGTCCAAGGCAGCAATCAACGGGTGGTCCTCGTTGATGAGGATCTTCTTTTCCTCTGCGTCGTATCGGGCTGCAGGCCCCGATTCGCCAAGCGTCGCGTAAACGATATCCAGCGCGTCGATGCCCTTTTCGGGCAATGCGCTGCCTGCCAACCCAGAAAGTGCGAGCGGTCCGCTGATGGGTGAAAGCATGCGAAGTCGCGAACCGAAGGGCTTCGGCTTATATTCCTCCGCGTTCTCCTTTTCTGCAGCCTTGGATCGAGTAAAATTGAACAAAGTCCGCATCACTGTCCGTGCAATCTGTGCCTCGTTCGAATTCTCCGAGACTGCGTTGCGCTGTACCAGCAGCACCCGGTCCAATCCGGGGATCTCGACGCGCGCCAAGAATCGCGACCAGTACGCATGGCTGCGTTGCGTGACGCCAAAAAGCTCATCTTCCGGATTGATGAGTTTCCCGTTGGCATAGATCGCAAAGCCGTTGTTCGAGTACCCTCGCTCTATGAGTTTCTCTGTGTTGAGGGAAGTCTTCGTCAGGATCGCATTTCCAATCACGGCTCCGAGCTCAGGAACAATAAGTGCTTTGACGTTCTCCGAGACTTTCTGAGGATTCGGCGCTGTTCCGACGGTGATCTCGAAGTATTTCTTTGGGACATCTTCGAGGTTCTGCTCGTCGAGTACCTCCTTCCAATAGGACTGGAGCGCCTCCATGATCTTCTTGCGAAGCTCCGGGTTTGTGACGTCCACCCTTACATCGATTTCTCTAGGGTCAATTTCCCGCCGAGGCACCTCTTGCTTCTCAAGGATAACCTTGAAGTTGGCAGATACCGGGAGCGCCGTGGTTATCATGCGGCGAAGGATTCCGATCTTGAGGGCTCTGCCAACGTGTTGCGGATCGATTTCCTCCACCAGCGCCAAAGTCCAAGAGTCCCAGCCCTCTTCCCACGGCCTCGGTAAGTCGCCCAGTAAATCTTCGAGCACCGGCTGGGCGCCCCTCAGTGGCATGCTGAGCACTTTAAACGACGGTGCCTTACCGCTCTTCTTTTCCTTGATCTCCCCTTGGCCAACCGAGACGATTCGCACGTTGGCCTTGACGCATGCGATATGAGTCAGGCGGGCGCCAAGAGCGAAGGCAGCCAGCTTCCCGACACCAAACTTTCCGATTTGCATCCGGTTGTTGTCAATGCGGGGCTCTTCCTCGCTCTTGTTTTTGGGACTGTCGGCTACACGCCAGAGCTTCTTGAGGCCCGTGAGGTCCATCGACTTCCCGTTGTCAAGCACTGCCAGGGCACCCTTCGAGTCTTGCGGGAGCGCAACATGACAAACTGTGGCGCCTGCGTCGTAGCTATTGCAGACGAGTTCCTCGATGGCCTTCCGAGGATTCGTGTAGAGTTGAGCCGAAACATGCCGGATGATGTCATAGCTGATGTCGACCTCGACGACGCCATCTTCCTCAGCCCCAGCGTTCTCGAAGCTCTTCTCTATTTTGAACATAGTTTTATCTCACTTGAAGAACAATGAAAATTAGATTCCCATACCATAAACTGCGGAATTTCGATTCGTATCTCTGTAACACGCCTTTCATGAAGCCAATAATACCAGCGCCTTCCCTTTGATGCAAACGCATTTGTTTAGAACCCGTGTCCTACAATCGCCATTCGCAGATGGAAGCCTGCTCATGACTGATGGCTTGTTCCGAAGGCTGATTTCTACCGCCGGCCTCTGGCTTCTGATCTACCCCCAATCCTCACTCACAGCATCCCGCCTCCATCGCATGCTGATGCTCTTCCATGGGCTCATCTGACGAGCTGAGAAACTGAATCCCCAGAGCGAGCCCGCGGAGAATGAACAGCAGACCCATGAGTATGACCGCAATGGGAACGGTTCGGGCAAGTTTCCTACGCAGGGCCTGTGTCATCATGCCACCCGCAAGGGCGATGCCGAGCAGCATGGGAAGTGTGCCCAGTCCGAAGAGGGCGATGAATAGCGAGCCGCCCGCAATACAACCCATACCGAACGATCCTGCTAAAGCGGTATAGACCAGCCCGCACGGGAGCGTCCCGTTGAGCAGGCCTATCGTGAACAATGAGAGATGGGATGGGTTCGTGAGAAGGCGCTTAAACGGCGCGCGGACTACGTGAAGAAGCCTGCGCCCTCTCCCCAGACCTTCGAAAGGAATCGCGCGGGGAGAATCACTCCGAGTTTCATGAACGCGCCTGCGGCGATACCGACGGCTCGCTGATAGCCGAACAGCGAGAAGGACTGGCCCAACACGCCGGCCAACGCTCCCATGATCGCGTACATGATCGCGCGTCCGAGTTTTATAGAGGATTCTCCGCGTGACGAAACTCCACCGCACTCCCGACGCGGGTAGCACAAGCACGATCGGTCCGCACATGCCAGCACAGTGCAGACTGCCGAGCAGTCCGAACAGAAGGGCCGACCATTTTGCCGACGTCAACAAAATGGTCGAACTCGACTCAGGCTCGCAGCGAGAGATCGAAGTCATCATACTCACGTGTTACGCCTGCTATCTGACCGCTCAGAACGGAGATACGAGAAAGTACCTGTTCGCGTTTACGATCTGAGGCGCCGGGTATGCACTCCAGATTTGCCGGCCACTTTTCTTTGAACCAATGATACCTGCGCACTCAAAATGATACAAACTGATACCTTAGTGTATGCCGATGCTCCCCATACCCACTTCTCGCAGGGTTGAAAAAGGAGTGTCCTTTGCCGGATGCTCTTTCATAAGATTTGGATACTTCACGCCGCATTGTATTTTCGCCCAGCACAGAAAGGGTCAGACAACCTCATTATCAAGGTGTGCTAGCACATTGTAAGCAGCATTCCAATCCAAAGTACCTGTACTCGGTCAATTATCATTTACAATACTCCCAAAGGAGGTTTCATGAAATCCGTAATTCCTGCTCTTGTTCTTCTCCTGCTCATCGGAGAAGTCTTCGCACAAACACGATACGATGTGAGGATGGAGGTCGATTCCGTTCAGCGTGAATTCATCGTTGTGCGTCCCAGTGGTTCTGTCCCAATCGGCGGCTATCCGATGGTGTTCATGTTTCACGGCACATCGGGGGATGGCGAGAAGTTTTTCAATATCTCGGGGTGGAAGGAAAAAGGAGAGACGGAAAAGTTCGTCACCGTCTTCCCTTCATCGTTGCGCTATTGCTTCATCGATAGCGGAAGGCAGACCATGACGACGAAGTGGAATAATGGAGAAGCGCAATCGGAAAAGTGTCCCGGTGTCATTATGAAAGACGACGTGCGTTTCGTCCGAAAAATTGTTGATACGATCAGCGCACTACTCCCGATCGATCGGAGTCGAATCTATGCATCCGGTTTCTCGAACGGCGGCGGCTTCGCAAGCAAATTGGCAGTCGAGATGAGCGATGTATTTGCCGCGGTTGCCGCTGCAGCAAGCACGTTGCATCAGGCAGACTCGGCGAAGCCGAAGCGAAATCTTCCCATTGCATACTCCATCGGAAACATTGATTCGAGAATAACGGAGAAAATCGGTGGAAAGCCGGTTCCATTTAATGATTCCTGTTTATTCTATCTTGACTTCATCATGGGTCGATATCGCGGTGCGTTCAACCTCGCCGATACTTACACCAGAGATTCAAACATGTACGCTATTACCTACCTCTATAAGGAACCGGCAGACAGGAACCTTCCATCGACTCTTTTAAGCTGCACGCTTTTCAATGGCCTGGAGCATGAGTATCCGAACGGCAGAAACTACCCCGTCGCAATGGCTGACTTGTTGTGGAATTTCTTTCAGCGGTACACGTTACCACTCGCATCGGTAAAGCCTTTACAGCCAGCATCGGATTTCTCCGTCTATCCTAATCCTGCGTCCGATCACATCTTCATCAGTGGTGATGGAGAAGTCGCTCTTTCTCTTCGCAATCTCCTTGGTCAAATCGTTTTTTCTGCCAACGCTGTTCGTGGTGAGACAATTCCACTCCCAAGGCTTCCATCCGGTTTGTACATCGTTGTTGCGCAATCGATGAAGGGACCGTCATACACCACTGTTTCCATTCAAAAACAATTCTGAGGAAGTACCCATGAAATGCTATTCAATTTCTCTCGTACTCTTCTGTCTTACTATCGCATCAGCACAAACACGATACGATGTGAGGATGGAGGTCGATTCGGTTCAGCGTGAATTCATTCTCTCCGTTCCAAGCGGGGTACCGCCTGTTGGCGGGTACCCGATCGTGTTCGTCTTTCACGGCACAAGCCAGGATGGTGAGAAGTTCTACAACGATTCGCAATGGAAAGAGAAAGGCGAAGAAGAAAAGATTCTCACCGTTTTTCCAACAGCGCTTCGGTATTGTGTGATCGAAGATGGAAATCAACGAACGACAACGAAGTGGCACACGGGAGCCGTGGAAGAAATGGCGTGCCCGGGACAATACCTCAAGAATGATTTTCATTTCGTGAATGCGATGATCGATTCATTGATGAGTAGATTCCCTGTCAATCGCAGAAGAATCTATGCGACCGGATTTTCGAACGGTGCGAGCTTCACTTCAAAACTTGCCGTGCAGATGAGCGAAACCTTCGCTGCTGTTGCGATGTGCGGCGGGCTTCTCGATGATCGGGATTCTACGCAACCGGTGCTCAACATGCCCGCATGGTTTGTCCTCGGTACGAAGGATGACAAGTGGTTGCAGAATAGATCCACGATCACCGAGTTTCCATTCAATGACTCAACGCTCACATACATCGGCGGCATATTGAGAAGATTTCTTGCCTGCGAAAACCTGACCGAGCAATTTGAAAAGAGCGAAAACGGAAGATACCTCAACTATCTGTTCAGGACTCCTTCGTCATCGGAAACTACCTATGAGTTCCATTTCACGCTCGTCGATAACATGTATCACGTCTATCCTGACGGTTCGGCGGGATTGATCGTCGCGGCGAATATCTTCTGGCCGTTTTTCAATCAGTATCAACTTCCCGTGAACGTGGAGAAACTTCAACCGACCAAAGAGCATCTTCTGCTCTACCCGAATCCTGCAAGCAGGTTCGTTACCGTCGCAGGTGAAGGGGAAATGACGTTTACCATTCGCAGCATTCTCGGTCAAAATGTGTTCACGGCGAGAGCGATGAAAGGTGAGAGAATTGCTTTGCCTGCTCTCCCTCACGGCACCTACATCGCGGCTGTTATTTCAGGCAAGTCGATCTCTCAAAAAGTCATCGCCATCCGTTGAGAGAGCGCATGATGTTCTGTAATGAAGAACCGAACCTGCTCAGATAAAAATTCTCACGATTGAAACACTTCGTAAGAATCTGCTGCGTCACTTCGTTTTCTTCTTTCGATTTTTCAACATCGT
>CAYUWG010000109.1:0-9211 GCA_964448285.1 uncultured Chromatiales bacterium | reverse complement strand
CACCGCGTACCAATTATAGAGTTTGCCATAGATCGCTCCCGTCGCTGAATCGTTATTATAATAGCACCATGCTCCTGTTGTGAGATTCTTCCATTGAGTTGGATCAGTAACCTGCGGTATGGGATCGCCGTTGCGGTAGGTTGTCACATCAAGGTCTTTCACCATCCACACTTGTGAGCCGATCGTAACGGTACCACCGCTGCTCTGTTGTGTTGTAAACGAAATTTCATCGCCATAACCAGTGCCGGCGCTGTTCGTGGCATACGCACGCACATAATATTTCGAGTTTGCAGTGAGTCCGGTAAGACTGCTTGCGAAACTTCCCATGCCTGATCCGTCGCTCGTTTTACTATTGAGGATTGTTGGTGATGGTGAAGTATTCCAGCACACACCTCGAGAAGTGACAGGTGTCCCTCCATCTGAAGTTATCGTTCCTCCACTGGTAGCCGAGGTCTGGGTTATGTTTGTAATGGTTGTGGTTGTCAGTACCGGTTCTTGTCCCTGCACACAACGCACGGAAAAGCCAGCGATCTTGTAGTAGTATCTGCGACTAACATCCGCCTGGCTGGAGTACAGGAAGCGGTCCCATGCATGTGTCGCGCTGCTCTCCGTGGATGACCACCAGTAACCGTAGTCGCCTAGGTCGTAGAATTTACCATTTGAGCTGCGGCAACCACCCGGAAGAGCCGTGAATCCGCTGCTATTCGTAGCTCCTGTATTAGGGCTAATCCAATGCAATGTGCCTGTCTCTTTGAGTTTGCCGCCTTCATCAGTCCCCCGCCAACCGACTGTATCAGCCTGAGACTGCGACATACCGATCGACATCTCAAGGGTTCTCCATTCAGCGTCTGTCGGCACATGCCAACCAGCAGGAGCTAATCCGCGAGGATCGTTCACCGCGTACCAATTATAGAGTTTGCCATAAACAGCTCCCATAGTAGAATCATTGTTGTAATAGCACCATGCGCCTGTGGTGAGGGTTTTCCATTGGTCGAGATCGGTGACCTGCGGTATCGGATCTCCGTTGCGGTACGTTGTCACGTCGAGGTCTTTCACCATCCACACTTGTGAACCGATCGTAATGGTACCACCGCCGCTCTGTAGTGTCGTAAACGATATCTCATCGCCATAACCAGTGCCGGCGCTGTTCGTGGCATACGCGCGCACGTAATATTTCGTGTTTGCAGTGAGTCCGGTAATAGTGCTTGTGAAGCTTCCCACGCCTGATCCGTCGATTGTTTTACTATTGAGGATTGTTGGTGATGGTGAAGTATTCCAGCACACACCTCGCGCAGAAACAGGTGTTCCGCCATCTGATGTTATCATACCGCCGCTTGTTGCTGTGGTCTGTGTAATGTTCGTAACTATCGCTGTTGATAGAGTTGGTACTTGTCCTGCTTCGGTTGTAAACGAAATTTCATCGCCATAACCAGTGCCGGCGCTGTTCGTGGCATACGCACGCACATAATATTTCGAGTTTGCAGTGAGTCCGGTAAGACTGCTTGCGAAACTTCCCATGCCTGATCCGTCGCTCGTTTTACTATTGAGGATTGTTGGTGATGGTGAAGTATTCCAGCACACACCGCGAGCAGAAACAGGTGTTCCGCCGTCTGAAGTTATCGTGCCGCCGCTTGTAGCCGAGTTTGTCGTAATGTTTGTCGTGAGAGTAGTTGTAAGCGCAGGCATGGAAACCACCGTAATCGCACTATCCAATTGCTTGCACGCTTGTTCTTCACGTGCATCCCGCGCGCAAGCTCGTGGTCGGAATGATCCCGACTGAGGAAACGCGTACGTGAATCTCGTAACGGCATCTCCACCGGATACCACAGTTGAATCGTCAAACCTTCCATCTTCGTTGTAATCGATGAGTATTTTCGACAAGTCACCATTGACATCGTTCGCTTTGACCTCGAACCGAATAGTGGTACCAGCCTGCACAGCGAATGAAGTGGTGGTGAACGAAGTGATCACGGGCGCAATCGGTATCCGGGTGAAGCGAAATTGAATGGTAGTATCCGCTGTCGGTGTTGCGAGCGTGGAATCCGGATGATACGATGCCGCATATCCGATAAAGCGATAGGACGTGAGTGAAGAACCCTTCCGAAGAACCGAAACAGTGTTGTGATGCATACTCCCATTGTAGGTGATCGTTGGCAGGCTAGACACCGTCGTGCCGCATTTCATGATCCGCATTGAAGGCGCATGCTGACCGTTACTCGCAACGAGAATGTACACGCCCGGAATCAGTCCTCGTCCGTCGAGCATGAACTCATGATTACCCGGCGTAGCATTCATTTGAAACGATGCCATCTTCCCGCCGACGATCGAGTACAGATCTACTTCTATTTTCCCCGATGTCGCGGTTGATAGCTGAAATCTGGTTTGCTCAGTAAAAGGATTTGAATAATTACTGCTCAACTCGAATCCTGTTCGCAGAGGCAAAGGCCCGTCCTCCACTCCGGTTGTCGTGCCGAGATCGATGACATATGGACCTCGCAGCACCGTGTCCTTGAACGTCGTCAGGTTCTGGATGCGAACCGAGTCGAGTTGAACGAGTGCATTCGTCAGATTATCCTTCCCGGTAAATGAAATCCTCACTTGTTGCGAGTATGCTCCAAGCGAACAGATCAACACGAGGAGTGTGATTGCGAATTGTTTTTTGATCATGGTATGCTCCAATGGTGGAAAAAATGATAGAATGAACTGTTAACGAACGAGCAACAATTTATTCGAGAGGCTATCGCCTCCCGATTGAAGAACGGTGTAGTACAATCCGCTCGGAAGGGACAACGGAATAAACCGTGCCGAGTATGCACCTCCGTCGAGCGTTTCATCGAGAAGCAGTGTCACAATCCTGCCTTGGTTATCGACGATCGATAGTCTGACCTGAGCGAACGAAGGAATCGTAAAACCGATCTGCGCTTCTGCGGAGAGATTGACCGGATTGGGATAAACCTCGTCGAGCGTAAAACCGGTAAGTGTGTTCGTCTGCAACCGCTCAACATGGACTACGACATTATCCGTATTGTACCAGAAACCGAGGAATCCGTGTTGGACTGGATCTTTCACAATTCCGATGATCGGCTGTCCGATGGTTCCAGCGATTCGATTGCCAGCGTTTTCTGTTTGCACCGCGCCTCCGGCAATCAACATGCGTGGCATTCGATGTTGCGCAGATACTTCGACTGCGAGTAAAATGAAAAATACACTCGCCGTGAATGATGCGTTTCGTACTAGTGATTGCATTCTGATCTCCGTGGTTCAGTTTCTTTGCGTGAATACTTGGTTTCGAGCGGTTGCGAAGTCATGTTCATGACTTCTGAGCGCTTACGGACGACCAGTGAGGTGGAAGAAGAAAGGAATATCCGTAAGAACAAAATATCCATCTTTGGTAATGTTATCCTTGAATTCTAACGTGTTTACTGTGCAACCTGCACTTGTTGTATTAGAAATAGAGATAGCTCCGAGAACGATCCCCGAAGGGTGGTAAAGTGTAGCCATAGGCGAGTAATTCGATCCGTTCATCGAACGTTTGTACGAGATATTATATACTCCAGCCGCTACCCGTGAAACGGTTATCCCCATTCCTGCCGTGAGGGAACCAGATGCACTGACATTTCCCCAGCCATAAATCACATTATCGCGATAATGCACACCCATTCCCGGAGTATTGCTGGGACCGTTATCCAGCGTTGCGATAAAACGTTGTCCCTCGACAAACCCGGTAGCAACCACGTCATTGACAGAAAGATCACTAGGAGTGGTGATATAACTCCCAACATTCAGATGTCCATCCATCGACACATTCCCTCCGTTATCCACTGTGAGTACTTCATTCGATGGACCATGCAACTCAAGAATCGGAGCTGAGGCGGAAGCGTTCTGGTTCTGTGCTTTGATTGTTGCCTGGTTTGTGGCGTTGTTTGTCACATCCAGTGCGTTCCCAGCCGTTGCAACTGCACGTACAGCATTTGCAAAGGCGTTTGAACTAGTAGTCGAGATTTCGACCGCGCTATTTGCCGCCGTTGCTGTGGAGAGAAATGCAGCGACGGGTCCGGCGCCACTGTTCGTTATCGAGAATGCAGTCGATCCCAAGTTCGGCGTGGCGCTGTACGGGAGTGTCAACCCTCCTCCTCCTCCCGATGATGCAGCGATCGTGATGGTATTCGCCGCGTCGTTCGGCGTGATGGTGACATTCGCGCCGGCTACGAGTTGCACCTCACCGCCATCATTCGAAACACCATTGATGCTGGAAATGATATTCGGTGCGATTTTATCCGGCGTTACGGCGTTGTTTGAAATGTGTGCCGCGCTGATAGCGTTCGCTCCCACGTTCACCGTCGTTACCGGTCCGTTGGGATTTTGTATATCCAGCGTTGCATTCGTGTTTTGAAGCGTCTGGATGCCCGTTCCCCCTGAGCCACCTGTCGATGCGATTGTAATTGTGTTGCCGGAAGGCGTCAACGTCACATTGTTTCCCGCCGCGAGCGTGACATTGTCTGTCAGGCCATTCACGCTTTTCACGACCTGCCCTGAAGCGATCTTATCACTTGTAATCGCATTTGAGGCAACGCTGAGATTGGCGACCGGACCATTAGGATTCTGGATGGCAAGTGTGCCGTCATTCGATTGCACGCCCTGAATACCCGTTCCGCCACCGTCGACGGACGATATGACGAATGTGTTGCCGTTGCTCGTCACCGTCGTTCCGCCGCCGCCTTGCATGGTCAGTGTGCCAGATTGGTTGTTAATGCTCGTAACAACTCCCGTTGCATTCGGGACGAGAGATTCAGCCACATTCGCCCGTTCCGCACGAAGTGCGAATGGAACAGCGGTCAGCGCCGTCCGTGGTGCAAGTTCCGATCCTCCATTGACCGAAACACCAAGGAAATATGCGCGGTCGAACAGGAGCGATGCGGGGAGCACGGTCACACTCCCGATGATGGCATTGAAAACGCCTTTGACGACGGGGACCGTGTGGTTCTCCGTGAAAACCGGAGTGCCACCAACCGCGTTGCTATACAATTTGATCGCGAGTTGATGATTGCCATCAGGAACGAGGTTTCCCGATGCATCCGTGAGTACGCCTTGAAAACTGATCGTGCGGGGGACCTGGGAGAAGGCGCTCGCACTACATATGATGAATATCGTAACGATCGGTAAGATCCTCATTGAAAACTCCGTTGTTGGAATGTGTGATGGAATAATTGATGACAAACCCGAATGATTTCCTGGCACAGTCGAACGATCACCGTTCGCGGTTGAGAATGTGTCGATCGTGCTTAAAATGTTTTGTCGTCGTGGTAATCTATGGTATCGCAAAATTCATACTTCAAACATACCATGGACGCGAAGCGGGCGGTATCGCATGTTCATGGGATAAACGGCAAGAGGCATGTCCCATATTCATGTAGGTTGCTGAACAGGTAAAAATCAGTACCGCACAATTGAGCATACTCTGGGTTGAAGTGATGGATTGATTCGATCAATATACAACCCGTTCCGAAGAAACCATATCACTTCGCACGCCTTACAAGTATGATTTTACAAAAAAGCAACCGCATTAAAACAGAGATCCTGATGAAGGCGGCACGGAGGATGACGGTGAACTTGTAAGTAGAATCGTCTGCTATTTGACCACGACGATCTGTGTCATCTTTATTTCTGAACCGGATCGAAGGATAATCCGATACATCCCGCTCGGCAGCGATGAAGGTTGATAGGACACCCGATGCATCCCGCGCTCCATCATCTCATCCGCTATCAGCGCGACCTCTTTTCCTAAATAATCGATGATCGTGAGTCGCACATGATTCGTGTTGGGAAGCGTGAACGTAATCATGGCGCGCTGTTGCGCTCGTGAGATCGGATTCGGATATGCTTGATCCAACGTTAATTGCGGGACCACTCGCAGGTGTACTTCCACGACGTTGGAGTATGACTCTGCGCCATCACGGTCAAGCTGATGTAATCGGTAATACACTTTCCCGCTGCGAAGGAGTGTTTCGGTAAGCTGGTCATTGTAATCGTAGTTCCTCGGTGTGTTGCTCGTGCCGGTTCCTTCGACGAAACCGATCTTCATCCAATCCTTGCCTGATGCACTCGTCGAACGCTCAATCTCGAATCCATAGTTATTCACTTCGGTTGCCGTCTTCCACTTTAAACGAACAATACGATTTTGAAGACTCGCTGAAAACGAGATCAGTTCTACCGGCAAGGCTGTCTGCTCACCACCAGTGAAATCTGAAAATCCTGTCACCGTTCCGGTTAGCTGATTGGTACCCGCGTTCGCAGCATTGAGTAAATCCCAGTTCGGTGCGTCATATTTCGCGGTCCAGATATTTCCTTCCGTGCCGTTGATATCCGCATCGACATACGTGAACGTGACGCCGCACGTGGGATTCGTGATGCCACTCGTCGTCACATTCCAGTAGCGGCTGATATAATGCGTCGAGCTGGTGTTGTTCGGATGCTTAGCATCGACGAGACGGACGGATGCACTCGCAGAGGAGAATGTACCGCCGGTGAAATTGAGCGTCGCAGGGGAGTATTCCGCCGTGCCGGTGTTATCTCCGACCGGATAAGTAAACGATCCCGTGCCGGAAAACATTTTCTTGACAACGCCTGATCCATCCGCGACGATCATCTTCGTTGCTGATGGAGTCCCCGAAACCGAGGCGGACGTTCCAAGTGTCAGCGTGTTCGATCCGATGCTGAATAATCCATTCGTCAGTGTCAGTGTACCGTTGATGGTCGCATCAGTGGAGAGTGAAAGGATGCCGGTGGATTTATCGACCGTGACGTTATTGAAATCGCCTGTGCCGGTGTTGCTTATTGTCTGCGCTCCGGTGCCGTTGAACTTCACCGTGCTGGTTCCTGCGGTGAATGTCCCGCTGTTCGTCCAGTTGCCCGTGAGAATCATCGTGCTGTTGCCTGCGTCATAGGAGCCGGCGTTTGTGAAGTTCACCGTTGTGGTGATGGAAGAACCTGTGGTCATTTTTCCGTTCGCGGTGACGCTGGTGGTTTGAGAGTTACTCACGTGCGAAAGTGAAGACAGAGTCAATAAGATGAGTACGATCGATCTGATCTTCATGCGTTGAGAAGGTAACGTGTATTCCATTGCTGTGGATCCTTATTTCTGCGTGAGTTGCGAGTGCTCATCTGAAAGTACGCCCGACATGTTTTTCTCTCCACGTACCGATTCAAGTCTTATGAGGCGCTGATTCAACTCTTTGTTCGTCTGCGTGATCTCCTTGTTGGTCTGCATGATGTCTTTATTTGCTTGCACTAATGATTGGACGGTTGATTTAAGTTGCTCGATTTCGTTGAGAGCCACTTTCAAATCCGCAGTGCGTTTCTCCAACGCCTGAATCGCCGCCATGTTTACACCATCGAACGCAAGCGTGGTAATACTGAGACTGTCGGTTCCACCGAGTCGAAATGCCTGCCAGAAATCCTGCGCCATGGGACCGATGTAGCGAACCGAGGGATCATTGGCTTTGTAATTCCATTCCGTGATCGGTAATGCCCGGATGCGTGCTAGTACCGACTCTCCATCGATTTCACGGAAATTTTCTTTCTTATTGCGATCACAAATCACTGACCAGGATGTCCCACTTGCGGCAAGCGACACACCAGTTGACAAGTCATTTTTGGAGAACAATCGATAACCTCCGTGGAAGCGCATCGTCATCTGATGAGTAGCGTTAGAGTACGTGGGTGTGTAGGTGGAGAAATCACCTATTACGCATGAACCCTGATAACCGTACGTTGATACGTAGTTACCAAATGCAATCGAGTAATCTCCGCTCGCTATTGCCGAGTATCCTCCCGCAATAGATCCTGGGCCACTTGCTGTTGAGTAAATTCCCATCGCGGTTGAAGAGCTACCGCTCGAGGTCGTCTGTCTTCCCATCGCAGTAGAATAATCTCCACTTGCAATCGATCCATCTCCCATGGCAGTCGAAGAAGTACCGCTTGCGGTTGTCGAATATCCCATGGCAGTCGAAGAATTGCCGGTCGCATTTGTTTCCCGTCCCATCGCCGTCGAAGTACTCGCGGCTGCCTCGGTGTAGTATCCTAATGCAGTCGCGGCTGATCCGTTTGCCCATGTGCCCATTCCAATCGCAGTCCCATAATCGCCACCAGCGGTAGTTGTGGACTGATAACCCATCGCGGTCGAATGATCTCCGGCGGCGATTGATTGATTTCCCATCGCAACAGAATAAAGCCCGCTTGCGGTTGTCAAATGTCCCATTGCGGTTGAATAATTTCCGCTCGCGGTAGAAGATTTTCCCGCCGCAGTCGAGTATTCTCCACTGGCATTGGCAACCCATCCCAACGCGGTCGCACCGACATTGCTCGCGGTTGTGAAATATCCCAAAGCGGTTGCACCTTGATTGGTTGCCTTTGTATTGTAACCTAACGCGGTGGAGTAATCGCCAATGTTCGCGTCATCCCAATATGCTCCAGTGCAATATCCTGCCCGAACAGCAGCTTTTTTGGGATACCACATGAAGCGTGTGCCTGCACCTGTTGCCGGAATCGCGCCTCCCCCTCCCCAAGTGCCTTTCAGGAGAAATCCTGCATCGGTGTTAAGATTCAGAAGATTCACGCTTGAAGCATCATCTACTTGGAAAGCAGGAGTTTGTGCGTTTGCAACCTGTGAGAAGAGTGCAATCGTGAGCAAGATGAGAGGAAATAATTTGTAGAAACATGTCATTGATTTCATGATTTTCTCCTTGTTAAATGAAAAATGTTCGTAACATATTCGTAGAAGTAGAGTCATGAACGTGCGCACCAATTAATCTATAGCCTGAGTTTTGGCTGAGATTTGTCGCCGTGGTCATCTGTGGTATCGCTAAGTTCACGATACAAACATATCGTTTACCCAAAGCCACAGGTATCACATGTTCATGGGATAAACAGTGAAATCTATGTCCCATATTCATGTGGGTAAAAATCAGTTCTGTCCCATTGAGCTTATCCTGGATTGAATTGATGGATTGATTGCGATCAACATACAACCGAGGCTGTCCAAAAAGTTTGTGAATTGTCATTCTGATGGAGCGAAGTGAGAGAAGAATCTCCTGATTCAGCGATGAAATGAGATTCTTCACTTCGTTCGGAAAAACATTAATTACTTTTTGGACCGCCTCTCATCACTTCTTATACTTACGAAAAACCCCTTATGAAAAGGAACCGCCTTCAT
>CAYUWG010000108.1:0-9467 GCA_964448285.1 uncultured Chromatiales bacterium | reverse complement strand
TTGGAGGATGGCAATACGTGATTCACTACAATGGAAAAAGTTGGAAGTGGTATGACGAGCTTTGGGATTTAGCCGGCCCTACACAATACAGCGTCAGCGTGAAGGAGAATAGCGTTTTCATTGTGGGTGATAAAGACGGCAAAGCTACGATTTTACATGGAGTAAGAAAGAAGTAGATCACACATCACTATTATTTTCTCACCAAGGTAAAGGAGAACATCATGAAAAGCACTTTTGTCGCTGGTGAGATAATCCTCACAGTTTTTAGAATGAGCTAAGATGCCCACATTACGCGTGCGCTAAACACTGGCGCTTGCAGTCACGTCGTTATGCAATTTCGAGGTCACCATGAAACTCCATCGCACCATACTCCTCCTTCCTCTGCTGCTCCTCATGTCTGGCTGCATCCAGATCACACAGTTGGTACGCGTCAATCCGGATGGGACCGGGACGGTTCATGTTACCTTTCTTCTGCGAGAGGAATTCGTGGAGATGATGAGCGGCTTCAAAGCTCAGTTCGATTCGTTGTCGAATTCATTTTCAAGCGAGTTGTTCTCCGAGAAGGATATTCGCGCCGAAGCGGAAAAGATCGGGCAAGGCGTTGAGTACAAGTCGCACGAGAAGGTGAAGCGCGACGGTTTCGAAGGCTACGAAGCGGAGTACGTGTTCCGCGATATCCGGACGGTCGTGCTAAGCTCCAGCACGGGCAGTGGTCCTTCCGGTGCGACGCAAACACGGATGGACACGACCGTGCTATTTGGATTTCAGCCCGGCTCCCCTTCGCTTCTCACGATTCGACTGCTCGATGATCGAAACAAAAACAAAGAGCAAGACAGCGTGGACGTTTCGCCCGAACAGGATTCACTTCAGACAGAGCAATTCACAGAGCTTATTCGGGGAATGCGATTCACGATCGCTGCGGAAATCACAGGACGCATCGATCAAACGAACGCAACCTACCGCGAAGGGAATCGCCTGACGCTGCTCGACATGGACTTCAATGCGCTCATCGCGAATCCGGAGCTTATGCAAAAGTTAGAGCAACTCGATGCGGAACAGATTCAACAGGCGCGCGAGCTCCTCAAGAATGTCGAAGGCATCAGGATCGAATTGAATGAGCTTGTTGAAGTGCGAATGCAATAAAAAAACCGCCTGCCGGCGGTTTGCATGTCGATTTGTTTTTCTCCCGAACGTCAGGGTCCGTCGTTACACAATGATCGGCTCGTTGCTCTCCGGTTGTGAGCAGGAATACCAACTGTCCTCTTCCCGCTGCCGGTCATCGCTATCGACGTCGTCGAAATAAGGTGCGACGGTTCCCCCTGATATGGTATCGTAATCAGCCACGTTGAGATCATGCTCTTCGTCAGAGAAATACGGGATGTGTGCCATAACTTGTCTCGCCTTTTTTTGTGTCGTGAAATTTGAATGCATAGTACGACACGCCGATGTGGATGTCAAGAACTTTTTTGTTAGAAGCGAAAAATGAGGGTTTCCCCCTATGTCTGCATTTCAGGAATTATTGGCAGGCTCCAAGAGAACAAGCAGTTCAACGACGTCCGTGCCGGGGAAATTATCGAACGGAATGGCTCGAACCGGCCTGTAGCCATTCTCTATCCAACGGCGAAGTTCCTTTTTCACGATATCGATGTTGCAGAAGACGTGAAGCACCTGTGCAGGCCTTGCCGAGGCTATCAGCTCGATCACTCCTTCCGCCGTTCCGTTGCGGGGCGGATCGAGAAGGACGCAATCCTTCGGTGAAAGCGCTTTCATGAGATTCGAAAGACTCTCTTCGGTGATGTCGGCTCGGTGGAAACGGACGTTGCCGGCTTTCTGCCTTCGCGCGTTTTCGATGGCGGAGTTCACGGCAAGCGGCGAAAGTTCTATGCCGACAACGGACTTCGCGCGGTCGGCCAAGCAAAGGCTGAACACGCCATACCCGCTGTAAAGGTCGTACAGCGTGGCGTCCGTTGGTAAAAACAATTCCCGCGTCGTCGCTACCATTTTGTCGAGGAGTGAGAGATTCACCTGGGAGAAGGCGAAAGGGTGAAAGAGAAACGCACGGTTTCTCACTCGCACGAATATCTCCGCCTTGCCGAAAAGCTTTCGAAGTGCGCTTCGTCGCTCCGGTTTTCCTGAACCCAAATAATACCGACCGTCGGAACGGTCTTCGAAAAGGAACACGGCGACAACCTCCGGCACCGCTTTCGACATGCGTTTCGAGAGTGCATTCGCAGCCTTCAGGAGCGTCGGTGAGATTTCATCCACCGTGACGATGACGGTCAGCTCATCGTAGTTTCCCTTGATGACGATGTACCGAAGCGCCTTTGCAAGGACGCCCGTCGATCTGCCGATGGCTTCGCGAACGACGTCGTACACCCTTGCATGCGAGAGCGGTTCTATCGCGCACCACCCGACTTCGAATGCGCGATGTCCTTCATCCGCTGTATCGATCAGGCCGAGCTTCAGACCGTCGCGTGAATCGAATGCCTTCCGCTTCGTGACGGTGCGATAGTTTCGACCGAGCGGCGAAATGACCAGTTCTTCAAGCCGGCAAGGCAAGCGAAGCGATTTCCAGAACTGTTGAAGCGACGTGTTCTTCAGCCGCACTTCATCGTCATAGTTGAGCATCGAGGCGCGGCAGATCGTGCAGATAGTCCCTCGTGGATTTCGGCATTCACCGCGTTGAAGCACGCGTTCAGCGTTTGCATGACGAAGCACGGCTTCGTTCAGGGCGTCACGGAATTCTTTCATGAATCAAGGTAGCACCAACGGCTCCATTTCCCACCCGGCAAAGCGCGCGTCGTCCCAGAAGGATGGGTAAGACTTCGTCACCGACCACGGATGGGTGATCGTCATGTTGCCTGAGATCATTGTCAGGAGGAGTCCTGTCATGACAAGACGATGATCGCCGTGAGAGTCGAACTGCGCGTCGTTCAAGTTCATCGCTGCACGTGCGGGAATGCGGATGCCATCGCTCATTGCTACAGCCGCGATGCCGACGTCGTTGAGCGAACGGACGAGCGCTTCGATGCGATTCGTTTCCTTGTGGCGAAGATGTGCCACACCCGCGATGCGCACCGGCTTCGATGAGCGAAACGCAGCGACGGCGAGAAGCGGTACGAGGTCGGGACAATCCGTACAGTCGAGCACGATCTCATCGAGTTGCTGCCCCGAATAGATCGCATCGAGCATCGCGTCGATCGCCGTGTCGGGATGCGATGTCTCCGTTCGAGCCGGGAGTTGCAGCGGGTGTTCGAAGAACTTCGCCACTTTCCACACGGCTTCGCCGCTTGCATCGGGAGGGATGTTCAAAACGAGCGGTTCATTCAAGCGCGACGTCGGATTGAATGCTATCAAGTCCTTGCTTCGGATCATCTCAACGCCCGTTTGCTCCAGCATTTTGAGCGTCATCTCGAAATAACCGGCGCTCACGCAGTCGCCAAGAAGACGAAGATTGAATGGCGCGTCGCTGCCTGCAGAGAGCAATGCGATTGCGGAGGCGTACTGCGATGAATCGCCGCACTCAACCGATAGTGTACCGGGGAAAGTCTCCCATCCTCGAACACGCAAGCCCCGTCCCTTCTCATCGCGAAACTCTTCGATCGAAGCGCCTGCGCTCTTCAGCGAGCGAATCAACGCCACGTGAGGACGAGCGAGAAGAGCGTCGCTTGCATAGAGCTTCGTGCTGTTTCGATTCATACTGCAGAGTGCAAGGAGAAAGCGAAACGTCGTTCCTCCCTCGCCACAGAAGACTTCGCGCTCTCCGCTTTCGAAAGTCTCTCTCTTCGAATGATCGACGAGATAACCGTCTCTCGTTTCCATCACCGGATAGCCAAGCGCCTGAAGTGCCGTGACCATGTATCGCACGTCATCGGCTGAGCTGCGCCCTCGGATTTCCGTTTTTCCCGTTCGAAGAGCAGCGATGATCAACGAGCGGTTGATCTCGGATTTACCGGGTTCGACGTGCAGTGTGTGACGCTTCGCATCGACAAGCGTAGCTGTCACCGGCGTGCGCTCGAACCATTCGACCATGTGTTTGAATGCATCGATCCACTCCTGCGCGGATATCAATTCTGTAACCACCGGGCGACCGATGGCTTGCAGCACGACGGAACGAAGCACGCCACGATGATGCTTCTTATCGCGTTGCATCACTGAGAGAAGAGAAGCATCGGACGGCATGAACGGGAGCGGGCGCAGCAACGGATAGAGTTGCGCGAACAATTGCCGGAACACATCTTCCGGAAGGCTCATGCTTTTTGAGAGATGGAGAGCGGATGCCAGGCCCCACGCAATAGCTTCACCGTGCGTGATGCCGGTCACGAGTTCCAACGCATGTCCGACGGTATGACCGAGGTTCAGAACGGTGCGAATGCCTTTCGTCTCTCGCGGGTCGTCTGCAATGATGCCGAGCTTGACTTCGATCGCGTGATCGAGAAACTCGAGCAGTTCGTTGCGCACGAGTTCGAACGGCTCGACGCTCAAGCGTGAAACGAGAGCGGGCGTCAACCTCGCCGACATTTCCGCGTCACCGAGCCAGAGCGCTTTGAGTAATTCCGAAAGTCCCTCACGCCGGATATGCCGTGGAAGAGTCTCCAAAAATTCCTGAACGAGAAACGTGTTCACTGCGGGATAGAAGGTGCCGAGTTGATTCTTCGCGCTTCCGAGGTTGACGGCGGTTTTTCCGCCATGTGAAGAATCCACCATCGCGAGCAGTGTGGTCGGCACGTGCCACAGCGTTACTCCACGCCAGAGAATACTCGCGAGAAAACCCGCCGTATCGCCGACCGATCCTCCCCCGACGGCAACGAGCGTCAGCGGTTTCGATGAGCGACGTTGGAGGACAAGCTCAGCGAGGACCTCGATCGCGGCGAGCGTTTTCAACCGCTCTCCGCTGTGAACGAGGATCGGTTCCGGCAATGCATGGAGAACAGACGAGGGCAGGTCGCCGTCCGCGATGACGACGCAACTGTCATCGAACGGAATCTCCGAGACTCGGGAAAGATGCTTGATGGGATGACCTTCGCGGCGTTCGATCATACGCGATCTGTTCTCCCGGCGAGCCATAAATCCGCCAGGACCAACGCGGTCATCGCTTCGAGCACCGGAATCACTCGCGGAACGATGCACGGATCGTGTCTGCCTTGCAACGCCTTTTCTCCGAGCGTGCTCGTCGGCTTCACGTATGCAAGCATCGTAATGCGCTCGCCGTTCGTATGGCCGCCTTGTATGCCGTGCGCCATCGCGGAAATCCCTTCGCGGATCGTGTGTCGCTCTGCATGAAACTCTTTTCCCGTGAGGAGAACTTCCGCTTGCGCATCGCCGAGCGTCACACCGATCACCGCTCCAACGCTCATCAGTGCGGAGGCAAGCTCGGACTTCGCTTTTCGAAACACCGGTTCGCCTAAACCTGCAGGCACCCCATCTATTCGCAGCTCCACGATGCCGCCGAGTGAATCGCCTTCCTTTTTGCAGCGCAGAAGTTCCCGCTCGATTGCCTGGGCTGCATGAGGATCGGGACAGCGGGTTGCATGTGCATCGACGATTTCCCGAGTGAGATGAGGCGGAACTTCCTTGGCACGGATCGAACCGACCTGTCGCGTGAACGCAACGATACGCACGTCCGGCGAGAGAATTTTTTCCGCGACGACGCCACCGATCACACGCGCAATCGTTTCCCTTCCCGAAGCGCGTCCCCCTCCACGATAGTCCCGAATGCCGAACTTCTCCTCCCACACTTTGTCTGCGTGCCCTGCGCGATAGGTTTCGGGATCGTAGTCCGCGCTTCTTGCATCGGTGTTGCGAACGATTACCGCGATGGGTGTTCCGAGTGTCTTTCCCTCAAACACGCCGCTGAGGATCTCCGGTGAATCTGTTTCATTGCGGGATGTCGTGATTGCCGATTGCCCCGGTCGTCTGCGTGCAAGCGCTTTCTCGAAATCCCGAACATCGAGCGTCAATCCGGCGGGGCATCCGTCGATCACGGTGCCGAGCGCTGTTCCGTGTGACTCGCCGAACGAGGTGAGGACGAGAAATCTTCCGAAGCTGTTACCGCGCATCCGTGTTCTCTTCAACGGGCAATCCCCATTCCGCACGCTGTGCCATCGCCTGTGCTTCGTAGAACAGCGCTCCCGTCAGATGCACGCCCGCCCGCGTGTTTCCGACGTTGCGGTAATGCAGGTCGAGCCAGGATTCGGATGCGGGGGCGCTTTCGACGAGCGATTTTCCTGATGCGTTCACCACGAGACGAAACGTCCGTGTGGCGTATTCCCCGAATCCGTCACGCGCGGAAAGATGAACGATCGGCGTCCATCCCATTTCCTCCAATGCTTTCACGACTGCGTTGCTGACCCCGCCTTTTCCAAACATGAGCGTGCTTCCCGGTTCGATACCGCTTTCCCGAAGTGCCGAGAGGCAGGCGCGCATTCCCGCATGGTCTGTGTCCGTGAGAGACCATCCGCCTCCGCGAAACGTCAGCGTGTTCCCGCACGTCGCGCCATCGGGGTTTGTGACGAAGTGCGACTGAATCACTTCACACTTGAGTGGCGCCGTAACCGAAAGACCGTGAAGGTTCATTTTCATCAGCAAGTACAGCGCCTCGTCCGCTTCATCGACCGGCATGTGAATCTTCAGGTAACCCAGCGAGCCTCCGTCGAGCCTGAGGCTTGCCGCACGATGCCACACGTCGCCCATGCTGTGATCCACCGGGTCGCCGATGACACCGCAGTATTTCGCCGGCGCCGGACCGATTGCCGTGGGGAGAAAGTAACCGAGAGAAGGCGGTCCGGTAGTGTTGTCGTTCGTTCCGGGGCGGATGTAATTCCATCGATTCAACGAGCGAAGCCGGAAAGCACGCATCCATTTCCAGCGTTTGCCTTGGGGAAAGAAACTCACGCGCCCTCCCTTCTGCAGAGAGACGCGACAGAGTTCATACGCGAAACGCAACTCAATCCAGCTTTTCACTACCGGTGCAAACTTGAATTCGACCAACGGCTCCCACTCCGGATAGCGCTCGACGATTCGTTTGCCTGCATCGAGCATTTCATCGAAGTACTCCTGATCGACGTCCTTGGGGTGATGCGAAATGATGAGCGTGCGCGGTGAAAGCCCGTCGAGCATCGCATGATCGACGAACGTCGCATCACAATCGAAAGCCGCTGCTTGCTCATGCCATTTGAAGAAGTTCGCTTCTTTCGTCCGAAGCGAAGCAAGCCACCGCCCGGACGTTGGAACGCGTTCAACGAGATCGCTGCGCACTTCGAATCCTGCAAGTCCGAAGAGTTCTGCATCGGCAAAGCACCGATCTAACATGGAGTCGGACTCAGCGACAATCCATGTCTTGCGGTGTGCTTCAGACGTGCGCGACTCCATGAGCCAATCGACGATGAGCGACAGACGGGAAAGCGCGTTCTCTTCCGTGCAATCCCGTTCGATCTGCAAACGGTAATGCGCGTGATGTTCATAACGCGGTTCGCGCGTTTCCTTCATCCATTGCAGTTCGTCTGCCTTGCTCAAGTCCGGACGCAGTCGGGTGCGACGTCGCAATGCTGCCTCTTCCCATCCTTCACGATCGATCCAGATGACAGACACGCCGGTTGGAATTTCCCGTATGCCTCCGCCAACGGCAATCACACAGTTCTCAGTCGCATGAACCACTTCCGCGAGTGTCTCAATCTCCAATGCGCGAAAGCGCTCTTCGTTTTCCGCGATGAGTTCATCGGGCGTTTTTCCCGTTTGCCGTGTGACGACATCGTCGATATCGTGAAAAGGCCGGCTTAGTCGTTCAGCGAGAAGTTTGCCGAGCGTCGTTTTCCCCGCGCCGCGATGTCCGATAAGAAGTATGGTGTCAGTCATGACGTGATGAACGCTGTTTCATGATGCGTGCAAATTATCAAATGGCGCGAAACTTCACGTAAAACGGGCAAACATTCGTAGTTTGCAAGCGGCCTGTTCGAGGCATTTCACAACATGCAGACACGAATATTGAATAGCTGCTCTTCCTCATGGGTAGGGGCGAAGAATTCCACATCCGATGCGCTTGCAGAACTCACGCGTGCGCTCGATGAGGATGTGCGACCGCTCCTTTTCTGGCGAGCTGCCGACGGTACGACGCTTCTTGCGAACGGCTCGGTTCAAAGCATTGCCCTGTCCGCGACGGACGAATGGCGGATTGCATTCCGAGCTTCGATGCATGACGTGCGGGCACAACTCCCTTCCGACGGACTCGCATGCTTTCTCGTGTGGTTCGATCCCTCCGTTGAAGGTGATGAAAGCTGGTGCGGCTTTCCGCATCAATACATCTTCATCCCGGAACGCATGAAGGTTTTCGAAGATGTCGATCGCAAAGACATGGGAAGTTCGACCGTCAGCGACGTCTCGTTTGTCAGTGATGGGAAAGAGTTTCGTGAAGCATCTGATATCCTCATCGATGAAATCGAATCCGGAGGTTTGGATAAAGTCGTCCTGGCGCGAAAGTATGACGTGATCCTCGATTCGCCGGTGTCTCTTCCTGCCGTGCTCGGTTCGTTGATCGAACGTGAGCGCGAATGCACGGTCGTGCTCTTTTCACCGGAGCCGGGAAAAGCCTTCATCTCTGCGACTCCGGAACATCTCTCCGTCGTGGAGCAAGGCAGGTTCCGAAGTGAAGCCGTGGCCGGCACGGACGATTTTCATTCCGACGCGTTGGATAATGGCAAGATCGAAAGAGAGCACAGGCACGTCGTTACTGCGATCGAAGAGCGAGCGAAAGAGTTTTGTTCGAGCGTCCACACCGCACCGGAAACGATCCGCGCATTGACGAATGTCCGTCATCGGGTGACCCCGATCGAAGGAACGTTGAAGGCCGATTGCACCCTTATCGATGCCGTTGCATCGTTGCATCCAACGCCGGCAGTCGCGGGAGTTCCGGAAGCGCGTGCTATGGAGCGCATACGAACACGAGAGCCGTTCTCACGAGGCTTGTATGCAGGCACCATCGGTTGGATGGATCGAGAAGGAAACGGTGAAGCCGTCGTCGCTATTCGTTCCGCGTTGATCGACGGCTCGCACGTATCGGTGTTTGCTGGTGCGGGTTTGGTCAAAGGCAGCGACTCTCTGGAGGAGTTCCGGGAGACCGAATGGAAAATGCAGGCGATGATGGCGGCGATTCAAGAGGGAAGCACATGATTTCGGAGGCGCCAAACATCAATACACTGTGGGCTGAAGCGTTTGTAGATGAACTTGTCCGATGCGGTGTGCGGCATGTCGTCATTGCGCCAGGCTCACGATCTACGCCGCTCGTGACCGCTTTCGCAAGGCATCCGGACGTCGTCGATCACTCGGTGTATGACGAGCGCTCGGCGGCTTTCTTCGCACTCGGAATTGCAAAAGCTACGGGCAAGCCGGTCGCCGTTGTCTGCACGTCGGGAACAGCCGGCGCGAACATGTATCCTGCCGTGTGTGAAGCAAACGCATCGCATGTACCGATG
>CAYUWG010000107.1:0-9562 GCA_964448285.1 uncultured Chromatiales bacterium | reverse complement strand
CTTCCTTTCGTTGAACGGCTACCAATAGTTCATCCCTACGGGATTCGTCGTTGTGCCAGATGAGAACGAGAAATCACAAAGCTCAAATCCCAAATACGTAATCAGTAATCCCGGCGAACTGAGCAACGACGCGGAGCGTCAGATGCTTCAATTCCCACGCAGAGCGATGGGAACGAGAAATCACAAATCGCAAATCCCAAAACTCAAATCCATATCCCGATCATCGAACAAGCGACGCAGAGCGTCAGACGCTTCATTCCCACGCGGAGCGATGGGAACGAGAAACCGATCCTCCGTTCCCCCGATCCACCGATCCTCCGTTCCACCGATCCTCCGTTCCACCGACCCACCGTTCCTCCGATCCACCGTCCCTCCGATCCACCGTCCCGCCGTTCCTCCGAAAGCAGCGAGTCTTTTGCAATTGCAAGAAGCCAAGGCGTATTTTCTCCTGATGAACTTCGTCACACCTTGAATAGATAGGATGCTCATGCGTTTTCGATTTACTCTCCTTTGTTTTTTCCTCCTTCTCACCGGCCAGTCACTCGTCGCTCAGTTGACGCTCAACGTGACGAATGTGGATACCTCCGCATTCCCATCCATCAAACTTCACGTCGTGACCAAGGAAGGAATTCTCCTTCGACGCGACCTGGATTCGAGCAACTACTCGGTACGCGAAGACGGCATCCCGCAATCCGGAGTACGGTTGAATTGCGAGATGGGCAACAGGCCGTTCGGCATCGCTGCGCTCATCGCTACCGGTTCGATGATGACGCAATCCGATGTGAATGCGGCGAAGGGCGTTGCCGAGAAATTTTTCAATGCGCTCGATGGAGTGAACGACGAAGGCGCGCTCGCCGTGTATTCATCAACGCCGAGTGTGGCTGTTTCGATGACGCCGGTTCGAGCACAGCTTCTCGGTGCGCTCGGCGGCATTTCCGCATCAACGGGTGGAAATAAATTTTGGGACGGCGTCTTCGCCGCGATACAGGAAGCGGCGAGTTCCGTGAACGTGCGCGCAGTGATGGTCTTGAGCAACGGGAGAGATGATGGAAGCGGGAAGACTCTCACGGACGTCGTGAACCTTGCGACGACCACAAACGTCCGGGTTTACACGCTCGGCATCAATGCGTCCGGCGGGGAGTCGAACCTTCAGAATCTTGCGCAACAAACCGGGGGGATGTACTTCACGAATTCCGATCTTGCCTTCCAGACCGTGATCAACACGCTTCGCCAGACGCCCGACCACTGTGTTCTCGAATACCTCAGTTCGAATGGTTGTAAAGACGGAGTGGCGCGCACGATATCGGTGCGGGTGCGTATCGGGAATGACAGCGTGGCGACGAATCAATCGGTCACTCTTGGACCGGACCCTTCGACAAACGTCAACTCGGTTTTCAAAGTGGATTCCCTTTCGATCACTTCAGGAAAGCTCGTCAGCCTCCCGATCAATCTCCTTACTTCTGTTACGAACCAACTCCTTCAACCCGCGACGATCGATGTGGAGTTCGACAAAACGAAACTCACATTGACGGCCGTTCGCACCGACTCCACCATTGCGGAATCGAACACGGCAACGTTCAGCGCGACGGCTAACGGTGCACGCATTCAACTCGGCGGCGTGTCGGCTCTGAATTCCTCGGGTAAAATCCTGCGGCTCATTTTTTCGGCAGGCGACGTTTCGCAGAACACACCCGTTCAGGTCGCCCTCACTTCGTGGACATTCACGCGCGGATGTCTGATACCAACTCTGCAAAGTGGCGCTGTCCTGATCACGCCGAAGAAAGCAGTCATAAGCGGGACAGGCACACCGGTCATCTTCACCTGGAACGAGCCTTCGAAGGATTATTCTCCTTCACCCGGTGCCCTTCGAATTGAAATCACTAACACGGGCGAATTGCCGGTCACCGGCCTTTCTGCGACACTGCCTCAAAACGGCAACTTCAAACTCGCCTATGGCAGCACGCCCGCAATGAGCGTCACCCCTTCAACCTTGCAGCCCGGCCAGAAGGGAACGGTGACTTGGTACATCCGCGCAATCCCTCGCGCGACCGAAGCGACCGAGCAAATCGACGTCGTGACAACATCGAATGAAAACGCGCAAACCTCGACGCGTGTGTTCGTGAATATCAAAGCTGCTACATCCGCTGTTGCGGTTGAGCTGCAAGCAGATGCGATCACGATTCAGGGAGGCGCGCATACTCCGAATCCGGCGGCGGTTCGTGCGACGGTTAAAAGTGCAGGCACAGCGACGGGTCCTTCGGGCCAGGTGAAACTTGTCCTTGAACCGGGATTGACACGCTCCAGCGGTGACGAAATCCAAAGTTTCTCCGCGATGGCTTCCGGTGCTTCGGAGACTCCCACGTGGGAATTCACCTATCCCACAACCGATACCACGGACAAAGTCTATCTCGCACGCGTCGTAACGTCCGTCACGGGAGCGCGCGAGGATACGAACACCATTGCGATTCGCGTACCCGGACTGCGGGGGGCGAGCCTTTCGGCATCGTGTCTGTCGCTCGATGGAATTCAAACACAAGGCGTGTGGTGGATCGTGCCTTACGATAGTGTGTCCAGGCAGTATCCTATAATTGTTGTTCGCGCTGTGGTACGAAATACCGGCAGTGCACCATCGGGTGAGGTCAAAGCCGTGCTCATGCCCGGAGTCGAACTCAATCTCGAAGCCGGACAAACAGCGGAAAAAATCGTGAGTGCCTCGTTAGCGCCGTCTGATAGCGCGACGGTTTCATGGCGTTTGCGAAGCCCTTCGGCTGGTTGCGTCATGCGGGAGACGGGAGTGACTTTCACCGTCGAGGAAAGCGGGAAGCCGTTCCATTCGTGCAACGCCGCGATCCGTCTTGAAGCGGGTCCGAACCTTCTCCCGGAGTTGAGATCACGTACCCCCAAGCAAGTTGACACGCTCAGCAATACCCGCATGCATCGCTTTGCCGTTGACGTCTCAGATCCCGATGAGGACGAAATCACGTACCGCTGGGTACTGAATGGCGTGACCGTCGGAATCGATTCGAGCGCAATGACCCGCAACTATCCGGACACGGGAATGCAGATCCTTCAATGCATCATCAAGGATCGCTGCGGTATGGATTCGGTCATCGTCGAATGGCGCTTCGTGATCACTATCCTGACGTCCGTTGCGGCGCTTCCTGCGGCGAACGATTTCAGTATCCTCGGCAACTACCCGAATCCGTTCAATCCCTCGACGACGATATCATGCATCATTCCGGACGGCCGGCACCATGTGACGCTCAGCATCGTCGATCAGTTCGGTTGCGAGGTCGAGCAGCTTGCCGGCGGTGTATTCGACGGAGGGAGCTATCGATTCACGTTCGAGGGCGGTCGCCTTTCCGCAGGCGTGTACTATGCACTGCTGCGTTCGGGTAACGTTCAGAGGATTCGCCCAATCGTTCTTCTGAAGTAATCTCTGATCTTCACGATTCACTTGCGTCAATCAATTCCGGAGGTGTGATGAAATACACAGCGGTCATCGTTGTCTTATTCGTTTTCTTCGAAGGTGCAGTCTCGCAGGACTTCGGACGCCGTGAGCGGACGTACGACGTTCAGCACTACCGCATCGAGCTTTCTTTCGACCATCCGAAGAAAACGGTGTTCGGCAGCGTGACGACAACGCTCAAAGCATTGCGGCCTTCGTTTAAGGAAATCATCTTCGATGCAGTGAACATGACGATCGAGAGCGTCACGCAGGGGAATGGCGCACCACTGCGTTTTTCCTACGACTCCACGCATCTGACCATTCATTTCGATCGCCCTTATGCCTACGGTGAAGAGTTGACCACAACGGTACGCTATCATTGTACTCCGCAGAAAGGGATGTACTTCATCGGTCCGAATGCAAGCTATCCCGACGATCCGGAGCAGATATGGACGCAAGGACAAGGCGAGGACAACCGGCACTGGCTTCCTTCTTATGATTACCCCAACGACAAGGCGACGTCGGAAGTCATTATGACCGCGCGTTCGGGATTCGAAACGCTGAGCAACGGTTCACTCAAATCGAAGTCGGATAACGGCGACGGCACGACCACATGGCATTGGGTGATGGACAAACCCCATTCGTCCTATCTCATCATGATCGCCGTTGGAAAGTATGCGATTTACGAAGACGAGTACGACGGCATTCCCATTCATTCGTATCACTATGAAAGCGATTACCGTGCGGACGTCGAGCGCACCTACCGGACGACTGCCGAGATGACGAAATTCTTCTCGAAGAAAATCGGGATCAACTATCCGTGGTCGAAATACGCACAGATCAGCGTCCGGCATTTCATGTATGGCGGAATGGAGAACACGACGGCCACCGTCATGAACGATAAACGCATGGTGGTCGATGCGCGGGCGGCACTCGATTATTCTCCCGACGGTCTCATTGCGCACGAACTCGCCCATCAGTGGTGGGGCGATTATCTCACGTATGTAGATTGGGAAAACGGCTGGTTGAACGAAGGCTTCGCGACGTACTTCCAGCAAGTCTGGACGCAGTACAAATACGGCGAGGATGATTTCACCACACAGCGCAACGGCGGCATCATGGGTTACATCGAATGGGCCGACAGGGTCGGTCGCCTTCCCGTCGTGTCGAAGAAAGGGAACGTCGGGCAGAACATTTACCCGAAAGGCGCAGCGGTTCTCCACATGCTGCGCACGCTGCTCGGTGAAGAACAATTCTGGCGTGTCATCAATGCTTACGGTCGGAAGTTCGCGCTGCAAAGCGTCGAGACGAACGACCTCAAACGCACGATCGAGGAAGTCACGGGTATGAACCTGCAATGGTTCTTCGAGCAGTGGCTCTACAAAGCGGGCTACCCAGAACTCCACGTTTCGAAGAAATGGGATGCAGTTTCCAAAACACTTTCGCTGGCGATGAAGCAGGTGCAGAAGACGGATTCGGTCTGCGGGATCTTTCGTTTGCCGATGGACGTGCGCTTCTACTCTTCCCCAAAGGAATTCACCGACGAGCGCATTTGGATGAACGCGGCGGATACCTCCTACACGTTCACGCTTGAGAAGGAACCGCAATTCGTCAGCGTCGATCACGGCAGCGTACTCTGCGGCAGAATAACCGTCGAACAAACGCGCGACGAGCTGATCGCCCACCTTCAGCACAACCACGACGTTCGCAAGAGAGTCCTTGCCGCCGAAGCTTTGCTTCAACGAACGGAAGATGCGGTTGCACGAAAAGCCCTGATGCATGCCGCGAAATCCGATCCTCATTACAGCGTGCGACTTCGCATTGCGTCCGGCTTTGCCGATTTGAAAGCGGATTCGGTTTCGTTTAAAAAAGAACACAAGGCCGTTCTCGTCGATCTCACGAAAGACGCGATGTCGGTGATTCGCACGACGGCAGTCAACGGTCTGAACAAACTCAAAGACCGCTCTTTGAAACCACTCTTCGAGAAGACGCTGCGTGATTCGAGTTCCATGGTCGAGGCCGCGGCAATGAACGCAATCCTGAAGATCGATTCGACGACAACGCAGGCTCTCGTCAAGAAGCGATTGCACAGCGAATCGTTCAGCGATGTCCTTGCCCGCGATGCACTCGAATGGGTGAAGACGTATCGGATGAAAGCGCTCACCGGCGACGTTTTGAAGCTGGCACGTCCCGGTGCACCCTACGAAGTGCGCGCCAAAGCCTGGGAAGCGCTCAGTGTGCTCGACGTTCCGCAAGAGAAACTTTTACCGATGCTTGCCGCCCAACTTCAGGAACCGGTGTCACGGTTTCGCGCGCTCGCCGCGAAATACGTCACGGTCGTGGCCGCTCCACAAGCGCAGTCGATCCTCACGCGGCACCTGGAAATGGAAAGTGATAATGTCGTGAAACAGTCCATTCGACGACTTTTAGGTCAGCCGTAAAGCAAGAGCCTGCGCTGAGGCGCTGATTGCCCGGAAGGCCTGATTTTATTGGCGATTGGCGCTCATCGTGTTTCCGGAGCTCGCCGGAGGGTTTGGTTTTCAGTCGCAGGTGGCTCTATATTTGTCTGCCTGAGCCTAAATGAAAAACACAGCGCTCACATTCATCACATAATTCAGTTATTGGAGGGCCTGTAGGCCGTGAAAAAGTACCGGTTCCGACTTCTATTGATTCTCGCGTTCATCGCCTTATCGGGGTATTATCTCTATCCCACGTGGTCGGATTCGAACTATCAACGCACGTTGAAGGAACTCACCGATGCCGACAGCGCGAAGTTCTTCGATGAAAACGAGAGCGACATTCGCGATGCACGTGCCAAACGGCTGAAACTCGGACTCGATTTGCAGGGCGGGATGTACGTTACGATGGAAGTGAACATCGCAGACCTGCTCGATAAGATGGCAAAGAACAAGGACGAAGTCCTTCGGGAGATTCTTGACGCCACGAAAGCCGAAGCCGCGACGAGTGACGAACCGCTCATCGATATTTTTCGCCGGAAGTTCGAAGAAAAGAACATGCGCCTGAGCCGCTACTACGGCGACATTCGCAATTCCAACGATGAGATCGTCTCGATGCTGAAGGACGAATCCGAGAAAGCCGTCGAGCGTGCGATTCAAATCATTCGCAACCGCATCGACCAGTACGGCGTGTCCGAAGTCACCATCGCACGAAGCGGCAATCGGCGCATCATTCTCGAACTCCCCGGCGTCAGCGACGAAAAGGAAGTGCGCTCACTCATTCAGGAAACGGCACAGCTCGAATTCAAACTTCTCGCCGACCCGAACGCCGTGAAGACCACCTTCGAGAAGATCGATAAGCTGCTCCTCGGTAAACCGTTGGAAGAAGTTCTCGATACTTCGACGGTCGCTCAAGCAGATTCGGTCGCGGCGGACTCACTCAAGCAAACCGGATCGGACACGAGCGGATACGCCGGTTTGACTGAAGAGCAGAAGCTTGCAAAGTTTCAAAAGGAGAATCCTTTCCAAGGTCTTTTTATCGGCACGCAGTACGGCGTTTATGCTGATGCAGCACAGAAGGAACGCATCAACAACATTCTGAAGCGGCCGGACGTCATGAAGGTGATCCCGCTGGATGTGTCGTTTGCCTGGAGCGCGAAAGGGCAAAGAATGTTCGAAGGCGACGACAGAGATTACTACACCTTCTATGCGTTGAAAGCCGATCCTGAACTCACCGGCGAAGTGATTACGAACGCACGCGCACAAACGGACGTGCAGGGTTTCGGCGGTGCGGTCGTTACCATGGAGATGAGCAGTGAGGGAGCGCGGGAATGGGCGCGCATCACCGGTGCCAACGTCAACAAGCAGATCGCGATCGTGCTCGATAACGCCGTCTTCTCCGCGCCGAACGTGAAGCAGAAGATCATCGGAGGAAGCTCGCAGATCGAGGGCATGGAGAACATGGATGAAGCCCGTCTTCTCGAAATCGTGCTCAAGGCCGGAGCGCTTCCCGCACCGGTCGAGATCATCCAGGAGCGGACGGTCGGGCCGTCGCTCGGGGAAGACTCGATCGAAAAAGGATTGAATTCGTTCCTGATCGGGATGGGTTTGGTCGTGCTGTTCATGTTGGTTTACTATCGGTACGCCGGTTTTACCGCCGACGTCGCGGTGTTGTTCAACGTCATCTTCATACTCGGAATTCTATCGGGCTTCCATGCGACGCTCACCCTTCCCGGCATCGCCGGCATTTTGCTCACCGTCGGTATGGCCGTGGATGCGAACGTCCTCATCACCGAACGCATCC
Source organism: uncultured Chromatiales bacterium (assembly GCA_964448285.1). Classification (GTDB taxonomy): domain Bacteria; phylum Bacteroidota; class Ignavibacteria; order SZUA-365; family SZUA-365; genus CAYUWG01. The sequence goes on along the minus strand of CAYUWG010000107.1, from coordinate 1,854 downwards.
GGGAAGAACTTGGCGTCGGCAAGACGATGCGAGCCGCCATCGATGCCGGCTACTCACGAGCGCTCCCCGCAATCATCGACTCCAACCTGACGACCATTCTTACCTGTATCATCCTCTACCAGCTCGGTTCGGGTCCCGTGCAAGGCTTTGCCCTGACCCTGATGATCGGTATCATTTGTTCGCTCTTCACTGCAATCATTTTCACGCGTGTCGTACTTGAATTCACCTACGACGTCAGTCCCAAAGTCGTCTCGTTCGGCTGAGTTCATTTCGAAGTTGATCACCCCACAGGAGTAACACGTTTCCATGCGCTTCTTTCAAAATCTCAACGTCGATTTTATGTCCAAGCGGAAGCTCTTTTACGGCGTATCCGCGGTCGTATTAGTCGCCGGTTTCCTTTCCATTTTCATCAAGGGACTTGCCTTCGGTTTGGATTTCAAGGGCGGCACCGAGTTGGTGCTTCGCTTTCCACGAAGCGTCGAGATCGGTGAACTCCGCACGATGATGGGCAAAGCGAACATGGGCAGCTTCGAGATCAAATCATTCGGTACGGACACCGACTACATCATTCGCACCGAGCAAAAGGGAGTAGGCTCTCAAATATCGGAGAGCGTTCAGAACCATTTGAATCAGTTCTTCCAGGGCCGCATCGAGTTGCTGCAGGAGAACCGCGTGGAGGCGAAGATCGGAGACGAAATCCGTCGTGACGCCGTGTTCGCGATCTTCTTCGCGTTGATCGGCATCCTCGTCTATATCGGTTTCCGGTTCAAATTCATTTTCGCGCTCGGCGCAGTTGCCGCGTTGTTCCACGACGTTCTGTTGACGCTCGGTATCGTGTCGCTCTGCACGAACGTCATTCCCGGTTTGAACCTGGAATTCGACCAGGCGATGGTTGCAGCTTTCCTCACGCTTGTCGGATACTCGATCAACGACACGGTGATCGTGTTCGACCGTGTTCGGGAGAACCTGAAAATTTTCAAGACGGCAGACTTTACAGCGATGGTAAACAAGAGCATCAATGCAACGATGAGTCGAACCATCGTGACCGGTCTCACGACGATGCTCGCGATGCTCGCCCTTCTGTTTTTCGGCGGCGAACCGACGCGCGGATTTGCGTTTGCAATGGTGGTCGGCATCATTACCGGCACGTACTCGAGTATTTTCGTCGCAAGTTCGATGACCGTGGATTGGGTATTGAATCGAAAGGCCAAAATCACTTTCTAAGGAGCATGCGAGATGAAGCTTCATGTAATTGAACGAAGCGGGGTGACGGTAATCTCCCCGGAAGGAAACATCCTCGGAGGTCCGGAGGCCTCGGCCCTGAACGATGAACTCCACAAGCTCATCGACAAGGGAAAGGATAAAGTGGTGATCGATCTTTCGAACGTTTCGCTGATGAACAGCTCCGGGCTTGGTTTGCTTATCGGCGCATTTACGACGATGAAGAATGCCGGTGGCATGCTGAAGCTTGCCGGCGCGAATGACAAGGTGCAGGGGCTGATCGAAATATCGAAGCTCACGAGCATCTTTCCGTCCCATCACACCGTGGACGACGCTGTTTCGAGTCTCCTGTAACCGGAGTCTTGCTTCAGCACGTATCCCGCGAAACGGTCGCAGGATTTTTCTGAACCAAACGAGACGAATGGAATGCCGGTACATGTGATTGTCGGTGCCCAGTGGGGCGATGAAGGGAAAGGAAAACTTGTCGATCTGCTCAGTGAGCGTGCGGATATCGTCGCGCGGTATCAGGGCGGCGCGAACGCAGGGCATACGATCGAGATCGACGACCGCAGGTTCGTTCTCCATCTCATCCCTTCCGGAGTCTTCCACGAACGGACGGTTGCCGTGATCGGC
>CAYUWG010000106.1:0-9694 GCA_964448285.1 uncultured Chromatiales bacterium | reverse complement strand
TCGTCGTGGTCAATATCATTGTGATTGAACACGGTGGGAACTGGTCAATTGGCGATGCCGCTATCCGAGAACAATTCCGAAGGTGATGACGGCGATAGCACGCCTAACACGCGGATTGAGCCGATGCAGGTTGGGGGATGTTCTCCTTCCCAAAATAACGTGTGCGCGCGGCTCAAGCGCAAACCGTTAGGCAGATTGCATTCAACATGATTCCTTTAGAGAAGGTAATTTGAGCGATTTCTTCGAAACGATACGCACACTGATACTCGCAGATGATGTTCGGATATCCGAGCATGGTTTCGACGAGATGGTCGAGGATGCTTTGACTGCACACGAAGTGATCAGCGGAATCGAGGATGCCGAGGTCATTGAGGAATACCCGAACTATCCCAAAGGACCATGCGTGCTGGTTTTACAGAAAGATCGTATAGGCGCGCCGATTCATGTTGTTTGGGGAATCCCAAAAGGACATTTTGCGCCAGCGGTCCTGATCACCGCCTATCGCCCGCAGCTCGATCGATGGGATCAGACATTTACACGAAGGAGATATCGATGAATCAAAGAAAAAAGACAAAATATGTGCATGAGGGTGACTACGTTGCGGAAGTGGAAGTCGTCCTTATTGAAGATGATGCCGGTTGGTCTCCGTACCTCAGTATTGATGATGCATATAGACTGGACGACGTAAGGGATGCGCTTCGCCGAGGCGACCTGGCTTTGGCATCGAGATACGGTCGAATTTACGAGCTTCGACTTGTGGCGCATCAGTAGTCGATTATGGAACGAATCGAGTAATGGAAGCTCACTGGACAAACATACCGCCTAACCCGCGCATCAACCTGACGCGCTCCGCTCGCAGGTTATGCGCCAGCCGTTAGGCTCACGGCGATAGAAATGCGTACTCTAACCTTGCACCGAGGAATCGCTGTGCCGCAACGAGAGAGGGAACGGGTCGTCACCGTCAGCCTCATGGTGGAAACGGCTACCATCGTGCCGACGGGCGACGGCTGATGCGCAGGGATTATTTCGTGTGAACTCTGTTCTTGCGTTTGCCAATCGCAACCTCAATCGTTACTATTGAAGGAGAGGTTCTTATATGTATCCGCATAACATACCGGAGGATGAACATGAATTGGCATAGGCCATTGTTTTCAAAGATTCACCTGAGGTAGTTATGGATTCCTGGAATTGTCTTATGCGGACAGAAAATCTAATACCCGCATGTTATGCGGATCAATCAAATCATTGTTAGGCGCCATGAGCGCACATGATAGAAGGCATGAGACGAAAAAACCACATGACGCCTGAGGCTAGGAAACGTCGTAAGTACTGGGTCGCTGAGCTGGCGAAGCTCAGCGGTTCGTTCGGCGTCGACTCGACCAAGATGATCGCGGAGCTCAGCGCGGAGATCCGCAAGGACAGGCGCGCCGCGCTACTTGACCACCTCAGGCTGTGCGGCGCGGTGCCGGAGCACTACGGACATGATTCGTCGGAGGAGAAGCTGTACTCGAAGTACACCGACGCAGTCATTGCTGAATCCCTCGCGGCGATAGGCCTCAAGAGCGCGGTCATCACCGCTCGGGCCGATGCCGCAGATGTTCAGGCTCGGGGCGGCGGTTACTCGCTTGTGGCGGACGCTAAAGCCTTTCGCCTCAGCCGTACAGCGAAGAATCAGAAGGACTTCAAAGTCCAAGCCATGGACGGCTGGCGTAACGGGCTCGACTTCGCCGTCGTTGTCTGTCCGATCTACCAGCTTCCAAATCGTACAAGCCAGATCTACCAGCAGGCCATCGCCCGAAACGTCTGCATCCTCAGCTACTCGCACTTGGCAGCGCTGGTTGGCCTCGCCCAAAGGCGAGGAGAGCCGGTTGCCACGAGAGGGCTGGGCAGCGTGCTCAAGAGCGTGTCCCTGATGCACCCCAGCAAGAGCGCGGCGGACTATTGGCTTGGAATCAATGGGGCGTTGGTTGCCGCCCTGAAGGGCGACGTGGATTTGTGGACTGCAGAGAAGACGGCATCGCTCGCGGCGCTGGACGTGGCCAAGGACGAAGCCCTGACGTATTTACGGGCAGAGCGGAATCGACTGCTCGGGCTCTCGCACAAGCAAGCACTCGAAGAACTCATCCGAGCCGCGGGCCTCGATTCTCGGATCGCTCAAGTGGAGCGAATCGAGCACGGCGACCTCCTCGGGGACTGACTCCATGACGTTGAAGCACTCACCGAATTCAGTCATGGTTACCGACGGCATTGTTGCCGTCAGGCAGCTAGACACGTCGAGCGTTCACCTCATCCTCAGCGACATTCCCTATGGTATCGGGGCAGATGAGTGGGACGTGCTTCACAACAACACGAATTCGGCCCTCCTCGGATCGAGTCCGGCTCAGGCTCGCGCGGGAGCTGTGTTTCGGCGCAGAGGCAAGCCCTTGAACGGGTGGTCCGAGGCTGATCGGCAGATTCCAGTCGAGTACCAGCGCTGGTGCGAGTCCTTCGCCGGAGAGTGGCTTCGCGTTCTGAAGCCGGGCGGTTCAGCGTTGGTGTTTGCAGGCCGCCGCCTTGCGCATCGGTGCGTCGTGGCGTTTGAAGATGCTGGCTTTACCTTCAAGGATTCGTTGGCTTGGCTTCGCGAATCCGCCCCCCATCGGGCTCAGCGGGTCAGCATCGTGTTCCAACGGCGTGGAGATGAGGGTAGTGCCAAGCAGTGGGATGGCTGGCGCGTTGGCAACCTCCGCCCGACCTTTGAACCGGTCTTGTGGTTCGTGAAGCCGTACACAATCGGCACAACGATCGCCGACAACGTCCTAACCCACGGCGTTGGCGCTTTCAATGAAGAGGCGTTTGTGCGCTATGAGCGCGTCCCAGACAACGTGCTGCGGTCTGGGTTTGGGAAGGGCGAAGGAGGGCGTCACGTTGCCCAGAAACCCGTCAAGCTCCTTCGAGCCCTGATCGAACTGACGACCCTGCCGGGTCAACTCGTTCTTGATCCGTTCTGCGGCAGTGGTTCGACTCTCGTGGCGGCAAAGTCGAGCAATCGTGACTTCCTGGGATTCGAAGTTGACCCCGAAGCTGTGAAGGTGGCCAAAGAGCGCCTTGCCCCTGACATCTTCGAGGTAGCAGCTCAGCGCAAGGAGCATGGCGCCTAACACCGGTTGCAGCGGACGGCGCTGCGCGCCGCCGCTGATGCTGGGCGTTAGAGCACTGGTCACAACATGCCCGATCCATAGGTAAGGCAATGAACATTGATGAAGCAAAAAAATCGATTCAGAAGCACACCGTTGACCTCATAGACATTTGCCCTCATTGCGGGGCAAAAGTCCACATCGAGCAGTTGTGGAATGACCATCATCAATATCGGAATGGAGACGTAGAGTTCTACGTTGCATTTCGCTGCAAGCCTTGCAGAAAGTTATTAGTGAAAACTTGTCAATTTGAGCAAAATCGATATTCGGGCTCTCAGAGTCTTTCATTTAAGGGTTGGGATGAAAAATTTCCTGCATCCATAGACGATGATTTTAGTGACGAAGAAAAAGAATTCGTGCCCAAGGAAATTGCCGTCGACTACCAAGAAGCGCTGAAATGTAAATCTATTGGCGCCAATCGTGCTGCTTGCTCAATGTTTCGCAGAACCCTTCAAGGCTCTCTTCTCGTGCTAGGGGCTGACCATAAACTTGACTTAATCAAACAAATTGAATCGTTGGCTAATTTGCCAACGGACATAAAGGACTGGGCACATCAAATTCGCATTTTTGGAAATTGGGGCGCACATCCTGATAAAGACAACTTAAAAGACGTTACCGAAGATGATTCAGATGAAGTGCACGACTTTATTGCTAAGTTTTTGCTATATACGTTCATCATGCCCGAGAAAGTCAAATTATCTCGCGCCAAGAGAGCGGAGAGGCTGAACAAAGATGCACCAAGCGAAGGCTGATGTCTTGCATACATATCCCACGCTGCGCTCTAACATTCGCTTCGAGAGGGACGCTCCAACAGCCGGCTTCGCCGCCTGTTTCCGCGCCCCTCAAGCTAAACGTTCGGCAGACTGAGAGATAGCTTGAGAAACGCAGTTTGGAATTCTGTTCCGGCTCCAGAGAGGACCTTTACTGGAGTTCTTAATGCCGAGTTCTTGCGTCTCGATGCAAAGTACTCGCATCTTCTTCCCGATTTGAAATCCGCGTCTACTCTCTTGCTTGGATCAGATTACAGTGGTGAATCTCCTGACTGCCCCTATCTTGTGTTTTCATTCCTAATCACATCCTTGGACTCTTGGGAGAGGTGGGAGCCGCAGAGACTCCGCATAAGGGAAACGCATTTATCTGATTTGAGACGGATGTCGTTCAAGCGCCTTACGGATGGCCAACGGTGTCGAGCTCTGCAACCGCTTCTAGAAGCAGCGAATGATCTCGATGGCCTATCCTTTTCTCTTGCGGTGAATAAGCAATGCGATACTGTATTCGCGGCCAGCCCGCCGCTTGATTTGAACAATCCCGACTTCGCTGCCTATCGAAAATGGAAGCCAGCGATTCTGGAAAAAGCATTCTTCATCCTCCATATCCTCGGCGTACTCTTGGGTGGGCTCGCTACACGCGGACAGAACGTGATGTGGTTCACCGACGAAGACAGCATTGCTGCGAACGATGACAGAGTTCGTGAGTTGACGCAGCTTTTTGTGTGGATATGCAGCCAGTACCTTGAGTTTGATCTCGGTCACCTTAGATGCGGGACGAGTAAGTGTGATGACGGAACCCGCCAGATTGAGGACTACCTTGCGATTCCCGACATGATTGCGGGAGCCGTTGCAGAACAGTTGCTTCTGAAAACGAGTGGTCAAAACGAACCGCCGGGTATCTTCTGGATGCACCGCGACGATTATTCTGACAAAACAGCGGCAATCACTTGGTGGCTCTCGGATGCGCGGCGTCCCCTCAGGCGTTTGCTTTGCGCAGTTGATCCATCCTCTGATGGGAGTGGACACCTGCTCCGCTTCTACCATTTCCACGATCAGGAGAAGTACCCAGAGCATGCGACTTAAACCGACAAGCGCCAACCCCAGTGGGCTGCCGAACAAGCCGCTGGAGCCGACCGCTGGAAAGCGCGGCGGCTCATCGCCCGGCCGTTAGTCCAATAGGTGGAATTCAGGAGGGGGAGAACAGCACACAGAGATGGCTTCAGCCTATGTGAGGTTTACCGAGCCATCGTAGAAGCCCAAACGCGATACGCAATACGCCATTCTACCACCTGCTTTCGTATTTTGAAGTGAGGCTCCATGTGAGCCTTTCGATTTTTCCAATGAGAGAAACATTCACCGAATGACCGAACCGATACACAATGAAGAATTAGCTTCCGCGTACAATCCGCAGAACGTCGAGGATCGCTGGTATGCGTTCTGGGAGGAACAACGGCTTTTCCACGCAGAGCCTGACAGCCGGAAAGAACCATACACCATCGTTATCCCGCCGCCGAACATCACCGGCATGTTGACGATGGGTCACGTGCTCAACAACACTCTGCAGGACATCTTCATTCGCTGGCATAGAATGACGGGGAAGAATGCATGCTGGATTCCGGGTACCGACCACGCGGGCATCGCAACGCAAACGGTTGTCGAGAAGACGCTCCGGAAAGAAGAAGGCATCTCCCGCCACGACCTCGGACGCGATGCATTTCTCAAGCGCGTGTGGGAGTGGAGAAATACCTATGGCGATATCATCACACGCCAACTGCGGAAATTGGGCGTCTCCTGTGACTGGGATCGAACCGTTTTCACGATGGACGAGGAACTGTCATACGCGGTGCGCGAGGTGTTCATCCGTCTTTTCAAGAAAGGATCGATCTATCGCGGCAAGCGCATCATCAACTGGGACCCGATTGCACACACGGCATTATCCGATGAAGAGGTCGTGTACAAAGAGCAGCAGGGCAAGCTCTATTATTTCCGCTATCCCATCATAGTGAACGGCGAACCGAGTACTTCGGAATTTCTCGTCGTTGCAACGACACGGCCTGAGACAATGCTTGGCGATACCGGCGTTGCAGTGAATCCCGGCGACGCGCGCTATGCGCAATACGTCGGGAAGACCGTGCTTCTCCCGCTGATGAACCGCGCTATCCCGGTGATCGCCGACGAGTATGTGGATTCGGCCTTCGGAACAGGCGTCGTGAAAATGACTCCTGCGCATGACCCCAATGACTTCGAAGTCGGCCAGCGGCACAACCTCGAGCAGATCAACGTCATGAGCGTCGATGCGACGATCAACGAACTTGGCGGCGCGTACTCCGGAATGGATCGCTTCGAAGCGCGGAAGAAAATCGTCGCGGACCTCGAAGCTCTCGGACTTGTCGAGAAGATCGATGATTACGCTCACTCCATCGGTTACAGCGACCGCACGGACGTTCCGATCGAGCCTTATCTCTCCGATCAATGGTTCGTCGCCATGAAGGAGCTTGCCGAACCCGCGCTTCGCGCCGTTCGCGAAGGCGTCATTCGCTTCCATCCCGAACGCTGGACGAAAGTCTATGAGCACTGGATGACGAACATTCGCGACTGGACGATATCGCGCCAGTTGTGGTGGGGTCATCGCATCCCCGTCTTTTCCTGTAACTCGTGCGATTGGCTCGATGCCATGCACGAAGCGCCGAGCGCATGTCCGAAGTGCGGCAGCACCGTCCACCAGGATGAAGACGTGCTCGATACGTGGTTCTCCTCGTGGCTCTGGCCGTTCAGTGTCCATCATTGGCCGAAGGATTCCGAGTCGCTCCGCTATTTCTATCCGACCGATCTGCTTGTCACCGGTCCCGACATCATTTTCTTCTGGGTTGCGCGCATGATCATGGCGGGTTTGGAATTCATGCCCGACGTTCCGAAGGCGGATGGTTCGAAGCGAACGGAGATGCAGGACATCGTGCCGTTCCGGGACGTGTACTTCACTTCGATCATTCGCGACGAGAAAGGCCGGAAGATGTCGAAGTCCCTCGGCAATTCACCCGATCCGCTCAACGTCATCGCAACGTATGGCGCGGATGCGTTGCGCTTCACGGTCATCTATCTCGCACCGTTGGGACAGGACGTGCTCTTCTCCGAAACGAAGTGTGAGATCGGCCGCAACTTCGCGAACAAGATTTGGAACGCCGCCCGTTTTCTTCTGATGAACAAAATGAAGATCGAGTCGAACGGCGAGTGGATTTATCGTGACGGGCGCTGGCAATCGGTGAAGGGCGCTGAGCTTCCTTTAACCTCACCGGATATGGAGCTTGAAGACAGGTGGGTCTTCAGCCGTTTGCACGAAACGATCAGGAACGTGTCTGAAGCGATGGCGAAGTATCGCGTGAACGACGTTTCGAAAGTGCTGTACGAATTCATCTGGCGCGACTTCTGCGATTGGTACATCGAGCTTATCAAGGAGCGTCTGTACTCGAACGACGAGAAATTGCAACGCGTCACGTTAGAACGCGCGTTGAACGTCTTCGATGCAATGCTCAAGCTGCTTCATCCCTTCATGCCGTTCATCACGGAAGAGATCTGGCACAAGTTCGAACCGGGACGCCAAGGGCAGAGCATCATGACGCAGCGATTACCGGATTTCAACGAGAAGTACGTCGATCCCGCTGCGGATGAATCGATGCAGTTCCTCCAGTCGCTCGTCGATGGCGTTCGAGCCATTCGCGGCGAGATGAACGTTCCCCCGTCGAGGGAATGCACCGTGATCATTCGAAACCACAAGCCGGCGTACAAATCCGTCATCGAAGAGAATCTTCACTTTCTTGAGAGGCTCGCCAAGATCGAAAAGGTCGAGGTCGGCAGTGACGTCGTGCGACCGAAGATTGCCGCAAGCACGGTCGTTGCCGGCGAGGAAGTGTTCATGCCGCTCGAAGGCCTGATCGACTTGGACGTTGAACGCAAAAGGTTGGGAAAGGAGATTACGCGCATCGAAGGGCTGTTGAATGGCATTGATGCGAAATTGAAAAATGAGAAGTTTGTCGCGAGCGCACCCGCAGACGTGGTTGAACGGGAACGTGCGAAACAGGAGAACTTCAAACACACACTCGAGAAACTGCTTGCACATTTTCACACGCTTGAAGAAGCATAGCGCCATCCGGCTCCTGCCGGTATTGTGCGCGCTCGTTTCGATTTCTCCGGAAGTCTTTGGACAGGCTGAGCCTGAGGCGCCGCCTGTTCCGTTTGTGCTGCGGAACGGCTGGCAGCTTTCCGGATATTTCGGCGTGTCGTATAACGTCTTTCATGGCGGGTACGCTGCCGATTGTCCCTGCGAGTTTCTCGCGAATGCCACGAGCGGAAGCTCCCCGTACGGGCTGTCGCTGAACGTTCCGATCAACGAAGAGCTTTCGCTTTACTTGCGAGCGGGTATGCAAACAACGTCCACGCTGTTTACCGTTGGGCGCGTCGATAGTCTTCGCTCACAGCCGGTCGTCGGCGATCTCGCCGATGAACTGACGGTAGAGTATTCGCTCTTCAGCGTCGATATCCTGCTGCGCCTCATCGGCAAACTCGATGGCGAACGCATCTTCGTCGGGCCGAGCTTCGGATTCGTCAGGAAGAAAAGCGCAAAGATCACGGAAACGGAGCTGCAGACCGGCTATCAATACACGATCGAAAACGGAGACATCGAAGGTGCGCGGACGCTCCGCACTTCGATCGTGATCGGAGCGGAGTATGCTTTCATTCCGACGAGGAATCTGTTTATCATTCCATCGGTTCAGGTCGATTACAGCCCGCAGAAGATTACCGACTTGCAGCCGTTGCGTCCCGTGTTTTACAAGTTTGTTTTGAACGTCGCTTACCAACTGTTTTGAGGTGCGTAATGAACGTGCTCTTTCGATTCGTTCTCATGGGGATGATGGCCTCGGTTGCCTTTCTCATCACCGATTCGGTCGTCCATCATCGATATCATACGAAGAAACCGCATCGCTTCGACCGAGCCGCTGAAGCGGATCGGTTTTATTATGAACAGCGCACGTATCCTTTCGGCAGTGCACCGCCGGATTGGCGAGTTCGCGCTGCCGAGCACGTCGAGCGCATGGAAATGCAATCGATGAAGAAGAAAGCCGACTGGTGGAAATGGGTCTCGCTCGGACCGAACAATGTCGCCGGACGCATTCGCGCGATGGCGATGGATCCGCGGGACCCGAAAGTCCTCTATGCCGGTGCGGCAGGCCTCGCTCATCTGAAGAGTTTTTGCAAGATCAATAAACTCTTTCTCCGTCGTGTACCCGGCTTTAACTCCATGTTCAAAGATTAAGTGGGCAAAAGAACCAAGCTTTATTACATCCCATGCAACAGGGGCGGGATCAGGCATGTTGTAGATATACTTGTATTCATATCTTTTTTGGCATTGGTTAAAAGTTTGGAGAGCAGACGGAGAGAACACTATTTCGTTAGTCATAGATTCCTGGTTCTGCTCTTTTCCTGGGAGATAAGCAAAAGCAGTTTGGATTTCCTGGGTTTTTTCTATTTCAAAGTTTTTCTTTGGCTCAACATATTTTTCTGAATTATCTCTGATGAATGAAATTTCAAAATTTTTTTTATAGTCTATCTCATTTAAAAATCTGGAAGGCCATGCTTTTCTGGAGCCGTAATAATTTGCATAAGTCATAACAAGCCTTTTTTTCGCTCTGGTGAAAGCCACATAACAGAGCCTTCTTTCTTCAGCCAGGCTGTTTTCCTGCTCATATTTTTTTA
>CAYUWG010000105.1:6154-9713 GCA_964448285.1 uncultured Chromatiales bacterium | reverse complement strand
CTACGTTTTCTTCGATGAAGGCTCGAGCGTCATTCCATCGCGATACAATCTCTTTTCGCAAGCCGAAGCCTCAACCTTTTCAATCGATGCATTGCATGACAAAAACACGTTATCAATCTATCACGACGTTCTCAACGTCATCGGAAAACGGATGAGTGAAACACCCGATGCAAAAATTCAGATCACCGGGTGTAATGCCGGAATCCCGGAAGCGGGCAATGCCGGTCTCTCGCAATCGCGGGCGGAACGAGTCGCGGAGTACTTCGCGTCGGTATGGAACATCTCACGAGACAGGATGAGCATCGCATCGAGGGATTTGCCTGCCAGTCCTTCGCGAACGGACGACGCGGATGGCTCCGCCGAGAATCGTCGTGTGGAAATCACGTCGAACATCGAGTCCATACTCGATCCGCTTGTCACCCGCACAATCGAGCGACGCATCACACCCGATGTGATTCGATTTTCACCGAACATCGTCGCGGAGGCCGGCCTCCAGTCATGGAAGCTCGACATTCGACACGAAGGGAAGACCGTGCACAGTTTCAACGGAACGAAGACCATTGACGGGACCATCGACTGGGCTTTTGCTGATGACTTGCACGGCGCACTGCAACAGAATGACGTCGTTGAATACCAGTTGAGCGCGCGAGATGCAATCGGTCAGCAGACGCAGAGCATGAACGGTGTGATTGAAATCCATACGGTCAGCATTCGCAAGAAGCGTGAAGAACAAGCAGCCGATGCGATCTTCAGCCGCTTCAACCTGATTCTGTTCGACTACGATTCTCCACAACTCGGTGCGCGCAACGACCGCATCATGGAGCGGTTCATTCGACCGGAGATCGAAGACAACTCGAAGATTCGCATCACGGGATACACGGACCGCATCGGCGAAGAAGGATATAATCGATTGCTTTCACGGCTTCGCGCAGAGAATGCGTCGAAAGTTCTCGGAGCGAAATCACAGAGCGTTGATGGGAAAGGCGAGACCGCACCGCTCTACGACAACGATCTCCCCGAAGGCCGCTTTTACAATCGCACCGTCGAGATCGACGTGGAGACGCCGAGGAAGAGATAGCGGTTCGGAGGTATCAAGAAAAAAGAGGACACGATCGCGTCCTCTTTTTTGTCAATGGGCTTTTATGATCAGTTCTTTGGAATGGGATGCTTGATCTTTTCGAGCATCTCCTCGAACTTGAATTCCTTGAATGTCGGGCTTTTATCGTTATGGCATGTGACGCAGTGCGCTTTGATTTCGTCCATGTTCTTGTACTCCTTCATTCCTGCTGCGACTGCTTTCGCTTTGTCCTTCATGATCGTCAGCGTCTTATACCCTGAGCCTGCGCCGTGGCATGACTCGCACTGCACTCCGTCCTTCATGTCGTAACCCTTGTCGAAGAGTTCCGGCTTGTCATGGTTGGGTGTATGGCAGGCAAGGCATTCCGCTGCTTCGGCTGCGGGTTTCGCGATGCCTTTTTCCTTCGCGATCGCGTTGGCTTTGTCCGTCAGCAGGGTCTTGTAAGCCTTCGCATGGTCGCTCGCTTCCCAGATGGCTAATTGCTTCCCTTGCTTGTCGGTTTTGTGACACATAGTGCACGCCTTGACGCCGATAAACTTGTTCTGACCGAACAGGCTTGCCGGTATGAGAATCATCGCGGTCAAGAGCGCAGCGAGTGTGATTCCGGTTTTCATTGGAGGTCCTCCTGATACATAATGGTACTTGTTGTCTTGGCTTTCATTTGCCTCAATCTCTAAAGGAACGTTAGCAGATTCGTTCCGGACAAACCATGACAAATATCGTCATCAGCGTTTTGTTTTGCCTTGGGAAGAAATTACAGGAGGGATCGAGTCGTTCGGCTTCACGGCTTTCCAGATGATGACGCCATAGCTCTGAGGATTATCCCACGTGAATGGCTTGCGGTTGTCTCGGAGCGACGGGGGATCGTACCTGGCAACGAATACATATCCATCCGGCACAGGCCACGGGTAGGTCGATCGTGATAAGATGTAATCGTATGCGCGTTTCGTGGGCGGCCCTGCAATGATGATCCCGACGTTCATTCCGCTCAACGCGATCGTCGCGAAGGCAACCTCGGACGGCGGATTGCCCGGAGTCCAAACGGTTGAGTTCGGTTCGATGTGTTTTTTCAGGAAGTCCGCGACGACGGAGAAGTCGTTTCCATTATCCGGAAGGGATGCGTTTTCCCACAAGTGACCGATTCCATTCCAAAGCGTGTGAGAGAAAATTCCAATGAAGGCAATTGCGACACTGATCCGTTTGAGCGATGATAAACGAGTTTTCGATTGCCTGAACCCGGTCGCGAACATTGCTCCTGTCGCAAGCGTGATTGTCATCAACGGGTAAAGATAGTAAGGCCCAGTGTCAAGGTCTTTACTCATAATCAATACGTTCCATAGCAACGGAATGGTCAACACCACGGCCCATTTCAATCCGAGTTTACGAGTCAGAAAACAACCATAGAGTAATCCCGCACCTTGAATGATGATGTACGGGATAGTCGTCGCGTATGCGTTCCCATACTTGAAACCTTCACCGATAATGCGTTCCCAAATCCACCCCGTCGCAAGCTTTCCCGATCCATGCAGAATGAACTGTCTGTAAAAAATCTTTGGTGATCCATAGATGAACGTATGAAACAGCCATAATCCTAACGGAACCGCAGCCGCAGTTGCGAAGAGTAAGGTTCGTTGCCATCGATGGTCGTTGGATTCGATACAAACGAGAAGAAGCCCCGCCAGCCACCACATGATGCATAGCGGATGGACGATTCCGGAAATGCCGATCATCAACCCGGCGAATACTATCCGACGTGTCGTGCTTTCGCTTTGCAAAAGAGCGAACAACCCGAGAAGTGCAAAGAAAAGAGCCATCATATCCATGCGACCGGCACGAGCGGTGATGAGAAATGTCGGATCGAATGCGAGAAGAAGGACAGCGATGAGAGCCGCCGGCCTCTCGGTGAAGAAAGCACGAGAGAGAAGAAACACCAGCCCTATCACAAACGAGCCGAAGAGAACCGACACGAGGCGCATCTGCGTAATCCCGAATCCGAAAACGGAATACACTCCTGCCATGAAGAGTGGATACCCCGGTGGCTGCCAGTAGTAGTATTTCTCGAACTCCATCGACCCGGCAAACAAACCGGAGCGATAAACACCGTTCAGAGCGAACTCTTTTGCCGGTTCGTTGAGCACCGGCTCATCGCAGAACAGCATCGGACTTCGGTCAAGCGCGTAAAGATTGAGAAGAAAGAAGCACACCGCACAAACAGACGCGGCGATGGAGTCTCGCTTCGCGAAGCGAGGATGATCCGTATTGTTCGCCATAGCCGATTGCACGCCGCATTCTACGAAGAAATGTCTTTCGACATCTCATGCGAGCGAAATCATACTGACCCTCACCGATCAGCCATCAACCATCAGCCACAAGCCATCAGCCATCAGCCACGAGCCACAAGCCATCAGCCACAAGCCATCAGCCACGAGCCATCAGCCATCAGCCACAAGCCATCAGCCATCAGCCACAAGCCATCAGCCA
>CAYUWG010000105.1:0-6054 GCA_964448285.1 uncultured Chromatiales bacterium | reverse complement strand
ACAAGCCATCAGCCACAAGCCATCAGCCATCAGCCATCAGCCATCAGCAACGCGCTATTTCTTCGGCACGGGATGCTTCATCTTCTCCCACATCTCCGCGAACTTGAATTCACGATAGGTTGGACTCTTCTTGTTATGGCATGTGATGCAATGCGCTTTGATCGCTGCCTCGTCCTTGAACTCGACCATACCGGCGGCGACAGATTTTGCATGATCTTTCATCGTGTTCGAAGCCTTGTATCCTGAACCGGCTCCGTGACACGTTTCGCACTGCACACCATCCTTGATGTCGAAGTTTTTCTCAAAGCGTGCCGTCTCTTTGAACTCCGGCGCGTGGCAGGAAAGGCATTCGGGCGATTCATGTGCAGGCTTTTTCAGTCCCTGCTTCTTCGCAATCTCGATTGATTTTTCCGACAACAGTGTTTTGTACGCTTCAGCGTGACCGGACTTTTGCCAGATCGCAAGCTGTGTTCCCTGCTTTTCGGTTTTGTGACAAAGGACACACGCCTTGACTCCGATGAATTTGTTTTGCGCGGTTGTTACGGCAGGAAGGAGAATGATCGCCGCGATGAATGAGAGAAGAATAGTTTTCATGGTGCACCTCCAAAGGTGATTTGGGTTCCCGATTGCATGGAGTCATTCGCTCCACGTCTGCTTCAAGGATAAAAAAAACCGAAGGCCGGAACCATGATGTAAATCTCTCAACTGTTTCTATCGAAAGCCTTTTGCTAAATATCAATCAGTGAATACGCAACCGATACTTAAGTTAACGATAACCGGCTCAGTGCGCCTCAAGCCAGTTCTCCCCAACGCCTGCCTCCACTTCGATCGGTATCGAGACGTTCATCGCGCGCTTCATGTGCCCGATGACCAACGGTTTCATCGTATCGAGCTCATCACGGTGAGCTTCGAACACCAACTCGTCATGCACCTGTAAGATCATGCGCGATTGCAGATTGCTTCGTTTCATCTCTCGGTGAATGTCGATCATCGCGATCTTGATCATGTCCGCCGCGCTGCCCTGTATCGGCGCGTTGATCGCCATGCGCTCGCCGAACATGCGGACGTTGCGGTTCTTGCTGTTGATCTCCGGGATATAGCGCCGACGACCCATGAGCGTCTCGACGTAACCATGCTTCTTCGCGAAGGCAATCGTATTCGCGACGTAGAGATTGATCTTCGGATACTTCGAGAAGTACAGGTCGATGAGATCCTTTGCGTCGGCGTTGGACGTGCCGAGGCGCTGCGCAAGCCCGAACGCACTGATGCCGTAGAGGATGCCGAAGTTCGTCGTCTTCGCCTGCCGCCG
Organism: uncultured Chromatiales bacterium; assembly: GCA_964448285.1. Classification (GTDB taxonomy): domain Bacteria; phylum Bacteroidota; class Ignavibacteria; order SZUA-365; family SZUA-365; genus CAYUWG01. Next base: position 4,745 of record CAYUWG010000105.1, on the reverse strand, counting down.
CATGTCCGGAGTGACTTCCGATGCGGGCACGTCGAAGAGTTTCATCGCTGTCGTCATGTGAATATCTTCGCCGCTCCTGAACGCTTCGATCATTCCTTCATCTCCGGAAATCTCGGCGGCGAGGCGCAATTCGATTTGCGAGTAATCGGCGGAAAGCAACACGAAGTCCTTGCTGCCGGGAACGAACGCTTTGCGTATCTCGCGGCCTGCCTCTGTGCGGATGGGAATGTTCTGAAGATTCGGATCCGTGCTGCTGAGTCGCCCTGTCGCGGCAACCGCTTGATTGTAAGTCGTGTGGACGCGGCCGGTCTTCGGATTCACCATCTTTGGCAACGCATCGACGTAAGTGGATTTCAATTTCGTGAGCTGGCGGTAAAGCAGGATCTCATCGATGATGGGATGAATGCCTTGCAGCGATTCGAGGACGGAAACATCGGTCGAATAGCCGGTCTTCGTCTTCTTTCCCTTCGGCAGTCTGAGTTTCTCGAAAAGGATAACACCCAACTGCTTCGTCGATGCGATGTTGAAGATCTCCCCCGCATGTTCGTAGATGCGCCCGGTCGCCATGTCGATGGTTTTTTCCATCTCCAGTGAAATCTCTTCGAGAACGCCTACGTCGATTTTGACGCCCGTGCATTCCATATCGGTGAGCACGTGGATCAACGGGAATTCGATTTCGTCGAGGAGTTTTTGCTGGCCCGTTTTTTCTATCTCCGGTCTCAGCGCCTGCGCAAGTCGCAGTGCGAAGTCCGCAGGTTCAGCGAAGGTTTGAAGCGTTTCGTCCGTATCCCGGAGTTCCGATAGTCCGCTCTCAGGTGCATCGTGCTTTTGCGTTTCTTCATGCAGGTAGAGTGCTGCGAGTGCGTCGCGGGTGTGGTTGCCTTCCGGCCTGAGGATGTATGCGGCGAGTGTCGTATCGAACAGCGGCTGCGCGGTTTCAATCCCATAGCGCTGCATGATCGAGAGGTCGAACTTGAGCTTCTCTCCGACGATCATTCTCTCCGTTTGAAAGAGCCGCCTGATCGCCGCGATGATTTCTTCCGAAGGCAGGCGGTCGTTCATCGGGATGAACCACGCATGTCTCGGATATGCGGCGAATGCAAGCCCCGTCACATCCGCGAGGAGTGGGCTGCTGCCGCTCGATTCGATGTGAAACGCGAAGGCATCGTTCTTCAGAAGCTCGCGCACCATCGCTTCGAGCGCTTCATGCGTTCGAACGATCACATACCAATGCGGCGGTTCTTCATCGGTGAAAGCTTCTCTCTGTTGAACACTGATGGCCGGAGACGTTGCGGCTTCGCTTTCGTTCAACTCTTTGAGCAAGCGGGTCATCTCCAACTCCGAGAAAATCTCGCGGAGCGTGGCGAAGTCTTTCGGCGAGCGCTGCAAGCTTGCCGGGTCAATGTCGATCGGTGCGTTCGTGTCGATGGTGACAAGCTCGCGCGAGAGGAAGGCAAGCTCTTTGCTCTGCACGAGTTTCTCTTTCAACGCCTTCTTCGAAAGCTTCTCGATGTTTTCATAGAGACCGGAGATCGAACCATACTCCTGAATCAGCGGAATCGCCGTCTTCTCTCCGACTCCTCTGACGCCGGGGACGTTGTCCGACGTGTCGCCGATCAATCCTAACACCTCGATGACCTGATCCGGGCGCACGCCGAATTTTTCCTTCACGCCGTTGATATCGACAACCTCGTAACCCTCGGTCGTTTTGCCGGGGCGGTAAAGTTTGATGCGGTCCGTGACGAGTTGCATGAAATCCTTGTCGCCGGTGACCAGATAGCATTCCATGTTTTCGGATTCGGAGCGCTTCGCCAGGGTCCCGATGATGTCGTCCGCCTCCCAGCCGGGCAGTTCGAGAATGGGAATATTGTATGCCTCGACGATGCGCTTGATCCACGGGAGTTGTTCGATCATATCTTCGGGCATTTTTTCTCGAGTGGCTTTGTAGTCTGCAAACGACTTATGGCGGAAAGTCGGCTCAGGCGTATCGAATGCGACGGCGATGTGTTCGGGATTTTCCTCTTTGAGAATTTTTTCGAGCGTTCCGACGAAGCCATACGCCGCGCTCGTGTTCATCCCTTTCGAGTTGATCAGCGGTCGGTTGATGAAAGCAAAGTATGCGCGGTAGGCGATCGCCATTCCGTCGATGAGAAAGAGACGTTCCATGGGAGATTACGGATTACGGATTTGGGATTGGGGATTGGTTGTGTCGTCGTGGAAGCTTGGCGGTTTGGCGCAATGATAGAACGTACTTCGCAAACACGTGAAATGATCTATCGCTTGATGGGCATGGTTCTCGTTGTGATAGATCATCGCTGGTAAAATAGGCTTTCCGGGATAGAAGCGCGATGGGCGGCTTTCCTTCGTTCCCAATGGATTGTTATTCCGCCCGTGAATCTTACTCAGTGGTGAACTGGAAATTGGTCTGGTGATCCGGGCTTCCTTTCCGTATGTTACGAGCGTGACAGGAGAGTGCGTATGAAACTTGGAAATAATCATTCAATTGAATTCGTCCAGTGGTCTCGCTTCATGCGTTTGGCGGTGTTCACTGTTGTGTTCCTCTGGTGCGTGAGCGCATCATCGCAACCCGTACTCAATTTCAAGCGCGTTGTAAACAATTGGCCGATGATCGAGCTGTATTTTTCTGCCTCATGTGACGGATCACCCGTCTATCAACTTGATACTGCGCAGTTCAGGATCACGGAGAATGGACGACTCATTGATGAGTTCGAGTATTGGATTCCTGATACACGTTCGAGGTGCTCCGCGTCCATATGCTTCGTCAGCGACATCAGCGAAAGTATGTTTCACTACGTGAACGTCATGACTCGTGATATCAGCGTGATCGTCGATGAAGCAGACGGGGTCGCCGATGAATTGAGCCTCGTTCCCTTCCAATGCGAACCGGTACAACCCGTCCGGCTGACGACGATCAAACAACTGATGTATGAGGGCCTTTCTCGTCTTCGGCCAGGTGGTCTTTCCTCTGTATGGGACGCAACGTATGAAGGCTTGGTGGAGATGATCGCGAATGGCTCAAACGCCTGTCGCGCGGTTATCCTGTTCACGGATGGGATTGATAATTGCAGCAAGCGAACAGTCAACGATGTCATCAGTCTGGCGACCCGAAATCGAATCCGGGTATTCACCATCGGTTATGGTGAGCGGGTAGGAGAAGCGGACTCGCGCAGGCTTGCGGAATCTACTGGTGGGTCATATTTGTTCGAACCAACCGGTGCACGTCTTAAAAAGCTTTACATAGAAATCTCTACGTACATTTCTCAAGCGTTCATCGAACCTCTTGTTGTCTATAATAGCTCCTGTCCCGACGGTTCGATTCGTAATGTCGAGTTCACATTGAAATTCTGTGGCGGGCAGGACACACGCACACGCACGTACAAAGCTCCATACATTCCCGCTGAGATCGTACCTGTCACTCTCGCTCTCGATACTGTTGTCGCGAATGCTCAGACTCAAACCGTTTTTCCGATCCGAATGTCACCACCGACGAAATACGAGCAACTGACACCAGCGACCATGAAGCTCGCCTTCGATACCGCGCTGTTCGACCTCGCCGGTGTGGACCCGTCGGGTACATATCTCGAAGGCACCCACGCGATCATCTCGCCGCTCGGCGACGGCGCGAGCATCCGCTTCGAGGGAACTCACCGACTCGATGCAGACAGCATTTTGACAAGACTCCTGTTCGTCCCGCGAAACAGGGACTTGCATCTGTTCAACCCGGTGGATATCACGTCGTTCGAAGGGACATGCTTTATGGTGACCAGTAGTCACGGAGGAATGGTTGTCGCGCCGGTCGTGCCAGGATCGCGTGCATTTCTCGCGCGGGCTCTCGCTCCGGAACTGGTCCTCGACAAACGAACGGGATCGTTCAATCCATCACCCCTTCGCCTCGACGTGACCGTCGCGAACCGGGGAACCGCGTCCATCGATTCGCTGCCTATTCGCATCGAGGTACCCGATGGGCTGTGGCTCGCAGGCAGCGATTCGCTCAGCGATGGCCGGGCGCTCATCACGAACATTCTGTCGGGAGAAGAACGCCAACACTCGTGGGAAATCGGGTACGACGTGCACGACACCTCCCGTGTGCTGTTCTTCACCGTTGTAGTCAGCGACGGAAACGATGACAGTATGCGCGTAGATGGATCGGTGACGATTCCCGCGAAAGCGAAAACGAGCGTGCTTCTGTTTGAAACGCTACCCACCGTCGTCTTTCGGGATTCGTTGCAGGTGTATGAACCCAATCCGTTCGAGGTCTCGGTTCGCCCGTTCCATTCCGGGGGCGTGTCCCTTCGGAGCGGACAGGTGCGGTTGTTCCTCGATTCACTGCTCACATTCACAGATGGAAGCGACGATGGAATCCGATCCCTCGCGGCGATACCATTGCACGAAGGCGATTCCTCCGTGGCTCTCACCTGGGACGTGCGATATGACGGACGCATACCGAGGAGCCAGCAACGCGCTCTGCGATGGCAGTTCACAGGGATCACGATACGCGGAGACACGGTGAGCAAAATTCTTGAACGGTCGATTATCTTTCCTGCCGCCGTCTCTCCATTGCGTAGTACGTTCTCCGCGTGGCCGAAACAGGTGTTGTACGATGATTCCACCACATCCTACACCGTCGAAGTAGAGTTGAAAAATGAATCCACGCTTCCAGCCATCCTCAAGGACGTCGCGCTCAAACTTCCAGCACCGAATTCCATCTTCCGCTTCGATCCTTC
>CAYUWG010000104.1:0-9739 GCA_964448285.1 uncultured Chromatiales bacterium | reverse complement strand
CTTCGCATAATTGCGACCGATGCAGTAGATGTTCTCTATTCGAGTGGAAGCGTTGTCCGAAAGAAGTGTGACTGGAGGCATGATGTGCAAGACGGCATGAATAATCTCGATGCCATCTGCAAGTTACTTTCTGAAGTGTAAACGTGCCAGAAGGCAAGACATATTTACACTCTCTCGAATGCAAGGTTTTTGCTGTCGTGAACCAATTCACGATACAATGATGCAATTGGTATCGTCATCGTGGAGTGCTTCGAAAACTGAGTGGGATCGAGTGGCTATTTACCAATCCTTTCGCCCCGATAGATGAAATTCAGAAGTCCCCCGCAAAAGACGTGTCGCCCATACGCGGAGACTCCGTAGAGAATATCCGGTTCCCCATAGAAGTGTGTCTGTGTCCAGGAGGATCCGTTGAAATGGAGCAGGCTCCTGTAGTGACCAGCGATGAAAACATTGTTGTACGCCGTGCCCGTGATCGCTTCCGGCTTCCCCCACTTCGGGATGTAATCTCGTATATGCCGCATGAACGCCGGCGCCGGCGGTGAGGCAGTCGTGTAAAAGCGGCCGTCCAGCATGGCAAAGAGGAGCGAATCCTTGGACCCGAACACGAGCTGTACTTGTCCTGAGATGGAATCGCTACGGATAACCCACGGTCTCTTCGAAATCCACGTTCCGACGATGGTCTTGTTCTGGAGCGCGATATAGCCATCCTCTCCGGTGTTATCGTCGTATCCGGTCACGTAGATTCTCCCATCCGGCCCATTGGCGATGCTATTGAAATCGAGTTGGAGGTTGGTGACGATCTTTCTCACCGAGCTTCCATCGAAATATGCCAGCGCTCCGTTCGTGCCTGCGAAATACACTTCATTGGGACTTACTCCAAAAATTACACGCATCCATCCGCCAAAACCGCCAGGAATGGAATACCATCTCCACGAAGCTCCATTCCAACGGTACGGAGTGGAACTTCCGCACCACACATCATTTTTTGAAAAACCGAAGACTGCTTCAATTTGGTCAAACGGTACTAAGTTCTCAGCGATTCGAATAAGCTCCCATCTCTTCCCATTCCACCGCACACCGTTGTACGGTTTAATGAATCTACCAAGCGAATCATATGTATGGGTCAAGGGTGTCCGTATGTCGCCAACAGCCCAGACATCGGTGTCGTTGATCGCATAGATGTCGAAAATCGCGGCAGAAGTCCCGATTGTATCATAGTGCCAAATGAAGTCATGGCTCGTCGTGTCGGGTGGTTGATTTGTTGTTGTTGGTGGTGGCTGCACGGGTTCTTCTTTCGTGCAGGTAGCAGTGAGAATGAGAAGTGAAGCCAACGCGAAATGAAGTATGAATCTGTGCATCGTATATCCAGCGGTACTCTTCTTATGGAACTTGAGGAATTCTGAGAAGAAATACTTGATTGATGCCGTTGAGAGTGGATCGTGCATCACGCTACTGCTTCCTCGTTCCAGTGATGATGATCCCTTTGTCATCCTCGAAACCGACAAGGAACACCCGGTTCTTCGTTACCGAAACAGATATGATCAGTCTGGATCTTGGATATACACAAAGTTCCGGGATGAACTTCCAGGAACGACCATTGAAATGAATCGTTACCCCAAAATCGCCTGACGCAAACACGTTATTCTGAGAACTACCCCGGATAGAGCTATAGACGCCGGTACCGGGTATTTTCCCCTCGAGAATATTCCAGGGTAGGGTCTTCCACGTCGAATCCCGGTAGTCATGATACAAAACACCGTTTCCAGCGAATCCGATGAATCCCTTCCTGTCGTATCCCCTCTCGTCGCACCAGACGGAAAACGTATGCGACTGACGGGGCGCGATCAGCGAATCCATGTTCTCCCAGATGCCATCCTTCTTTCTGAACCGCACGGACTCTCTCCACCCGACCCATCCTCCCACGGCCCAGACTTCCCGGTCGTTCCCCCACACGTCCGTAAAGTGATTCGTCGTCAAGGAAGGCTCTGGCGTGTAGGTGCGCCAGTTTCCCCGCGTGATCCAGCCATTAAGACCGACGAAATACCGCTCTTGTTGCGGTCCCCAGATCGCGCTGTACCCTCGCAAGTTTTTGTAGAACCAGAAGTCGTGGACGAAGGTCTTCAAATCGTAGTAGATGGTACTCGGACCGAAGATGAAACCAGTCGGCGTGTCGCCATAGACTACCCGCAACTCATACGGACTCCCCGTGGAGTCCTTGGGTTCGTCCCGGACCATGATTTTCACAAGTACCCATTTCTTTCCATCCCATTTTGCAGCGTTATACCAATCACTGAATGGGCCGGAAGGCCCATGCTTCTGAATGGTACCGACTGCGAATGCAAGCGTGTCGTTCAGGGCAAACACATCATTGAATTGTGACTGGCCATCTCCGAACAACTGAATGTCCCATGAAAATGCTCTCGTCGTCGTGTCCGGCTCCGTCGGTGGTGGCGGGGGCGGTGGCGGCGGTGGTGGCTGCACGGGTTCTTCCTTCGTGCAGGAAGCAGCGAGAATGAGAAGTGAAGCCAACGCGAAATGAAGTATGAATCTGTGCATCGTATATCCAGCGGTACTCTTCTTATGGAACTTGAGAAATTCTGAGAATAAATACTTGATCAAAACCGTTGAGGGTGGATCGTGCATCATGCTACTGCTTCCTCGTTCCCGTTATAATGATTCCTTTCTCGTACTCGAAGCCTACAAGGAACACCCTATTTTTCGTAACAGCGACAGATGTGATGAGCCGGTTATTCGGATAGACACAAAGCTCAGGAATGAACTTCCATGAGCGGCCATTGAAATGCACGGTTGTACCAAAATGTCCGGAAGCGAACACGTTATTGCGGGCACTGCCCCGTATGGAGTTATAGATCCCTGTCCCGATAATTCTCCCTTCCAGAATCCCCAATGGCAAAGTTTTCCACGTCGAATCCTGGTAATCATGATAGAAAACTCCGTTACCGGCAAACCCAACGAAACCCTTTCCCTCATACCCTTTTTCATCGCACCAAACAGAAAACGTATGGGATTGATACGGTTTGATGAAGGTATCCATGTTTTTCCAAATGCCTTCATGCTTTCTAAGGCGAACAGACTCACTCCAACCAACCCATCCGCCGACCGCCCATACTTCCTGACTGTTACCCCAAACATCCGTGAGATGATTTGTCGTTGGTGAGGCTTCTTGCGCATAAGTTCTTCCGCTTCCGAGGACGATGGCTCCATCGATACCTACGAAATATCGTTCATGCTGCGGCCCCCAGATGGCGTAACACCCCAACCACTGATTGAGAAACCAGAAATCGTGAATTACGGTCTTCATGTCATAGTAGAGAATCCTACTTCCATCGCTGAAGATCACTCCGATGGGAGTATCGCCATAGACAATACGAAGGCTATATGGTCTTCCTGACGAATCCGTTGGTTCATCACGGATCAAGATCTTCATCAATTCCCATTTCTTGCCATCCCATTTCGCCACGTTGTAAATATCGTTGAATTGACCTCCTGGTCCTCGCTTCTCAATATCGCCAACGGCAAATGCGAGTGTGTCGTTGAACGCATACACATCATTGAATTGTGACTGGCCATCTCCGAACAACTGAATGTCCCATGAAAATGCTCTCGTCGTCGTGTCCGGCTCCGTCGGTGGTGGCGGGGGCGGTGGCGGCGGTGGTGGCTGCACGGGTTCTTCCTTCGTGCAGGAAGCAGCGAGAATGAGAAGTGAAGCCAACGCGAAATGAAGTATGAATCTGTGCATCGTATATCCTGCGGTACTCTTCTTATGGAACTTGAGGAGTTTGTCCTGAATCATTTTACTATACCATGAACATGCAATTGGTATCGTCATCGTGGAGTGCTTCGAAAACTGAGTGGGGTAGTATATGAAATTCCTCCTCATTCCTATTTTTTCTTGCCTATTAACACAAAGCCGCGCGAGTTATCGACCCCAACGATGAATACTTTGTTCGTCGTTATACTAACGCTCTTAAGTATGAACACTTTTGGGTAGCAAAAAAGCTCATCATACATGTGCCATGTTCGTCCGTTGAAATGGAGAACTATCCCAAACTCCCCTACTGCAAATACATTTTTTCTCGACGTTCCTCTCACAGCGTTGAAATACAAGCTACCAAAACCAAGTCTTCCACCCGTTAACTCATCTGGTGGCTTTTTCCACGTACTGTCGTAATACCGAATCCCATCGCCGGCAAACACTAAAAAACCGTTCCCGCCCAATCCCTTCTCATCACACCATATTGAATGAACTGACCATGTGCTAAGTGTATCGTCTTTTTCCCATGATAAATTGGACTTCCTCATTACAATGCCATCTTTGCCAAAGGAATGTCCGCCCACAGCCCATACCTCATTCGCATTCCCATATACATCCGTCAAATCAATCGTCGTATTCGTTTCCATTTTTTGAAAGCGTACCCCGTCGAAGTATGACGAAGCTCCATTCGTTCCTACCATATAAAGCTCATTAGGATTTCGGCCAAACATTCTATTTATCCAGCCATCATGAATCCCTGTGACCGGAAGCAATGACCATTTTTTCCCATCCCACCTCCCAGGGCTCGAACTCCCAACCCATACATTCTGTGAAGAGTAACCAAAGATAGATAGAAGTTGGGCATAATCTGAATCCCCTTGCCAGTAAAACTTTACCCTCATGATATTCCATCTCATTCCATCGAAGTGTGCTGCATTGTACATCCTTTGGTCAAGCTTACCGGTAGAATCCTTCAGGTAAATCTCGCCTACGGCCCATACATCGGTGTCACTTACAGCGAACACATCCGAGAGATAGCTCTGAGCATCCCCGATATAAATCGTCTCCCACGTGTACTCATGCGTCGTCGTATCCGGCTCTGTCGGTGGTGGCGGCGGTGGCTGTACGGGTTCTTCCTTCGTGCAGGAAGCAGCGAGAATGAGAAGTGAAGCCAACGCGAAATGAAGTATGAATCTGTGCATCGTATATCCAGCGGTACTCTTCTTATGGAACTTGAGGAGTTTTGGGACGAGATACAAGAACTTTTCATAGGCTCTCATAAAATGAAAAACCCCTCCATCGTGAAGGGGCTTTCAATTCGTCGAACCCAACGAAATGCTTATGTGCCTGCCGAGTAGTCGTCCATGTAGGCCTTCTGTTCAGGCGTCAGCTTATCGATCCTGTATCCCATCGTGCGAAGTTTCAGTGCGGCAATCTCCTGGTCCTGTTCAACGGAGATGTCGTGCACGTCGATGGAGAGACGCTTGCCTTTCTTCGCGGCGTCTGCAATGCGCAACTGCGAAAGGAACTGGTTGGCAAAAGACATATCCATCACTTCCGACGGGTGTCCCTCTGCAGCGGCAAGATTGACGAGACGGCCTTGCGCGAGAAGGTAAATGCGCCGGTTGTTCTTCAGGCGATATTCTTCGTTGTTCGCGCGAACGATTCGCTTCCCGGTCGCTGCTTTCTCCAACTCCGGAATGTTGATCTCGCAATCGTAATGACCCGTGTTGCAAATCACTGCCCCGTTCTTCATCAGCTTGAAGTGCTTCTCGCGGATCACGTCCTTCACGCCCGTTGCCGTGACGAACACGTCGCCGATTTTCGCGGCTTCATCCATCGTCATCACGGTGTGTCCTTCGAGCGTGGCTTTGAGAGCGGCAGTCGGTTTCACTTCCGTCACGATGGTGTTTGCGCCCAAGCCTTTCGCGCGGTCCGCGACGCCTTTGCCGCAGTGGCCGTACCCCGCAACCACGACGTTCTTCCCCGCTAACAGAATGCTCGTTGCGCGCAGTATGCCGTCGAGCGTCGATTGGCCGGTGCCATAGACGTTGTCGAAATCCCACTTCGTCTCGGCGTCGTTCACCGCGATGATCGGGTAACGAAGCTGTCCTGCCTTCGCCATTGCGCGCAGGCGGTGCACGCCCGTCGTCGTCTCCTCCGTGCCGCCGTAGATCTCGGGGATCAGTTCCCGGTGCTTGTTGTGAATCGTGAAGATCAGGTCGGCGCCGTCGTCGAGCGTGAGGTTGGGTTTGAAGTCCAACGTGCGTTCGATAGCCCAGTAAAACTCTTTCACGTTCATGCCATGCCACGCATAGATGGATACGCCCTTCGCCGCGAGCGCCGCTGCAACTTCATCGTTCGTGGAAAGAGGATTGCAACCGCTCCAACTCACCTCGGCGCCGGCGGCAGTGAGCGTCTCGACGAGAACGGCCGTTTCTTTCGTGACGTGGAGGCATCCGGCGATGCGAAAACCTTTGAGGGGTTTCGTCTTGCTGTATTTCTCGCGCAGCGCCATGAGGACGGGCATGCGGCTTTCTGCCCATTCGATCTTCAGCCTTCCGCTCGCCGCGAGTTTGATATCCTTGACCTTATACTTCTTCTTCGTGCCGTTCTGAGGCATGAGCTTCTGTTCCTTCGTTTTGTTGATGAATTAAATCTTCGAGAAAAGATCGATGAGATTCAACTGCTCCCAACTGAACCCATCGCGACCGAAGTGCCCGTAAGCGGCGGTCTCTTTGTAAATCGGTCTGCGCAGTTGCAGGCGTTCGATGATTCCTTTCGGCGTCAGGTCGATGTTCTTTGCGATGAAGCGCTCGATCGCATGGTCATTGACGCTGCTCTTCACGGTTCCGTGCGTGTTGACGTTGATCGAGACCGGTTCGGCAACGCCGATGGCGTAGCTCAATTGGATCGTGCACTCCTCGGCAAGCCCGGCTGCTACGATGTTCTTTGCGAGATGCCGGGCGGCATATGCGGCGCTGCGATCGACCTTCGACGGGTCTTTGCCGCTGAACGCTCCGCCTCCGTGCGGTGCGCGCCCGCCGTACGTATCGACGATGATCTTCCTTCCGGTCAATCCCGAATCGCCGTGCGGCCCGCCAATCTCGAAGCGCCCGGTGGGGTTCACGTGAATGGTAACCTTTCCATTGAACATCGACTCGGGAATCGTGTGCCTGATAACGTGCTCGATGACGTCCTCCCTGATCTGCTCTTGCTCGACGTCCGGGTCGTGCTGAGTTGAAATCACTATGGTATCGACTCGCACGGGTTTGCGTCCATCGTACTCGATGGTGACCTGTGATTTTGCGTCGGGGCGCAGGTACGGCATGAGCGCCGGTTCTTTCTTTCGAATATCGGAAAGCCGCTTCACGAGATTGTGCGCGAACATGATCGGCATGGGCATCAGCGTTGCGGTCTCGTTCGTCGCGTAGCCGAACATCATTCCCTGGTCGCCTGCTCCATCGCGATCGACGCCCATAGCGATATCGGAGGACTGGCGGTGAACATGGGACGCCACGCCGCAGCTATCCGCGTCGAAACGGTAGGCGGGTTTCGTGTATCCTATTTCACGCACCGTTTCCCGGACGATCTCCTGGATATCCACATACGTGTTCGTCGTGATCTCTCCCCCGACCAACACGAAGCCCGTCGTCACAAAACATTCGCATGCCACGCGCGCCATCGGGTCTTCTTTCAGGATGGCATCGAGCATTGCGTCGGATATCTGGTCACAAACTTTGTCTGGGTGACCTTCGGAGACCGATTCTGAGGTGAAGAGATGTGGCATACGTGGTTTCCTGCTTAGAGAAAGGTTCAATGATGGACGCCGGGTTCATTTCGCCAGCGAATAGCAGGCAAATATACCCCCATCGGAAAAGGCATCCAAGGAAACGCAGCATGAGTCATTCACTGAGGATATCCTGGTGTACAAAAGCGGCTATAGGATGAATACCGCTCGTACTCTATTTTCAAGGCGAACGAAATCGAGTTGTTGAAATGCTTCATCGTCTCATCGCACTGATACTTCTGATTGCTGCAGGTACAATCTGCGGTCAAGATATCGAGACGCGTGTGATAGAGCCTCCAAAGCATATCGCGATCGAGATGACGGATGGGCACTCCTTTTCCGGGAAAGTCCTTTACGTCGGCGATTACGTTCTCATCTTGGATACGACGAGTGTACAACCGTTCAGTGATAAGAATCCGCTGCTCATTCCAATCGCACACATCAAGAATTTCACGTTCGAAGAATCCGTCGGATTTGCGACCGGTTTTGGCTGGGGAGCGCTGCTCACCTGCATGTTAGGGATAAAATTGGTTTCAGATATCGATGCGAATTCAAAAAAAGGACCGGGAGGAAGTGGTGATCCAAGTGGAATTTTATCCGCGCTTACAATCTACGGTGCACCCATTGTCGGTCTGATTGTCGGAGCGATTACAGCAGGTACCGACCGGACAGTGACTTACACGTTTTCGGATATCGCCGCCGGAGAGACTTTCGCGTTATTGCTTCAGGAAAAACTCAGAGAAAAACGAATAACCCTCGATAAGGTGAACAGCACGATCGATGCATATACATCCAGGTTTGGAAGCAACAGTATCCCGTCGCCACCGAAAGCAAAACGATCACGTGGAGTTTATTCCTTCGCCCTCGATTTCGGCTTCCACCTTTTCGGAGCGCGCGCTCGTGGCACTTCAACGTGGATCGGTGGAGCGCTCGCAGTCGATTTGACGCTTGTAGAGTTGGGCGATGACTACTCCCTGCAACTTCGACCACGATTAGCCGGTGGACTCAGTTACGTGAATGTCGATCTCACTGCAAAGCTGAACTTGCGCTCCGTGTATCTCCTCTCCGGCATCAGCTACTTCCGCACTGCGGACAGGTTAGGGGGTTCTTCATCTTACAGCGGAAGCAGTCCAAATTATTACAGAAACGAGCGGTTTCTGACTGACAACGGGTTGAGATCGACGTTCTTTACATACGGACTCGGTCTTCGCTTTACGAAATCTTTCGTCGAGTTTCAGTTCAGAACACAGTTGCGCTCGTCCATAACCGGAACCGAAACACATGGATATTACTCATCCATCGATCAACAGTATATCGAAGTAACGCAAACGATCCCGACGTACAAGTACAACGGCTTTTCGCTGACGATCGGTTGGTGGTTTTAGCGTGAGAGAAACATCCATGCTTCATCGTCTCATCGCATTGATACTTCTGATTTCCGCAAGCACGACACGGAGTCAAGATATCGATACACTGGAGACGGAGCCTCCAAAGTATATCGAAGTAGAGACGACGGATGGACGCTTCTTTTCCGGGAAAGTCCTTTACGTAGGCGATTACGTTCTCATCTTGGATACGACGAATAAGAAACCGTTCAGCGATAAAAATCCGGTGCTCATCCCGATCGCTCACATAAAGATTTTCCGGATGGAGGAGTCTATCGGATTTTCCACCGGGATGGGTTGGGGATTGTTGTTAGGCATCATGATGAGCTTCAAAACGGTCTCGGATGTCACAGCGAATGAGCACTATAGAGACGGCGGGACCGATAAGCTCAGCGCTTATTTACCCTTCATTTTCTACATGCCACCAGTCTTGAGTTTAGTAACCGGTGCGGCCACATCAACAATCGACCGCACAGTGACTTACACGTTTTCGGACATCGCCGATGGTGAGACCTTCGGGTCATTACTTCAGAAGAAATTCAAAGGGAAATGGATCACCCTCGATAAGGTGAACAGCACGATCGATGCATATACCTCAAAGTTTGGAAGCAACAGTATCCCGTCGCCACCGAAAGCAAAACGATCACGTGGAGTTTATTCCTTCGCACTCGATTTTGGCATACACTCTCTTGGAGCGCACGCGCGTGGTTCGTCAACGTGGATTGGCGGAGCTCTTGCAGTCGATTTGACACTCGTCGGTTTCGAAGATGACTACTTCCTACAGCTTCG
>CAYUWG010000103.1:0-10424 GCA_964448285.1 uncultured Chromatiales bacterium | reverse complement strand
TCTCGTTCCCATCGCTCCGTCGGGATTACGGATTACAGATTACTGATTACGGATTTGTGATTTGTGATTTGGGATTTGCGATTTCTCGCTCCCATCGCTCCGTCGGGATTACGGATTTGTGATTTGCTATTTGCGATTTGGAATTCTTCTCGTTAATCGCTCTGCGTCTCATTCAGAGTTTCGTTTCATTGAAATCCCGTAGGGATGGCCTTTTGGTAGAATGCATTCAGTAGCTGATTCCATTAAGTCCCATCGGGACGACTGAGAGAAATGAACGGGCTACAAATAGGTCGTCCCTACGGGACTATTGCGCTTCCTTTCGTTGAACGGCTACCAATAGTTCATCTCTACGGGATTCGTTGCTGTACCAGACGGGAACGAGAAATCGCAAATCGCAAATCCCAAATCCGTAATCAGTAATCTGTAATCCCGGCGAACTGAGCAACGACGCGGAGCGTCAGGCGCTTCATTCCCACGCGGAGCGGTGGGAACGAGACATCCCAAACCACAAATCGCAAATCGCAAATCCCAAATCCGTAATCCGTAATCCGTAATTCACAATCCGTATTCCCGACGATCGACAATCGTTCTTCGCTGATTACCAGAGCATTTCGGAAAGGTCCACTTCGTTGTTCGGGCGTTCATCCGGCGGAAGGTTTTTGAGGAAGTGGGAGACCGCCATGAAGCCGGCGACGATTTGCTCGTTGCGAATGTAGATGCCGTTCGGCGCGGTCAATTCCTGCGGAGTGAAATTCCATATCGCCTTCACGCCCGCTTCGATGACGAGGTCGGTCAGCGACTGGGCAACCGCTTTCGGTGTCGTGAGAATGATCATCCGGAGCCGTCGCCGTTCGATGATTCCACGAAGTTGATCGACGTGCTGCACGGTAACCGCGCCGATTCGCTGGCCGATGATGCTTTCCTCCACGTCGAAGATGCCGACGATCTTCAAACCATAGTGGAAGAAATCCCCGAACTGGGCGAGCGCTTTTCCGAGATGTCCCGCACCGACGATCACCGCTTCGGTGATCTCCTGGAGGCCGAGGAAGTCTTCGATGCGTTTGAGGAGCGCCTCAACCAGATAGCCCTGGTTCTGCTTGCCCCGTATCTTCAGGTCGGCCATGTCCTTGCGCACGAGCGTCTCTTTCAACTCGAGGATATCAGCGAGCTTGCCGCTCGAAATGTATTTCTGTCCCTTCGCTTTGAACGTCGAAAGGATCTGATGGTACCGGGGCAAACGACGAAACGTCGCTTTCGAAATTCCGAACGTATTCTTTTTCGCGTTCGCCGTGTCAGCCTGCTTCGTCACTACCTCATGTTACGATTCGTGGATGGAACTGTCATTCCCACGGCGAAAGATAAACTTCCCGGTTGCGCCCATCAAGGGCGGATGAACGGCCCGGTTACGGGACGAACGTCAACGCGCGTGACAGCCTTCGATACGGGAACGTCACGGATGATCACCGCACCATCTGCGGTGGATTCGATCGTGCGATGCTCCATGCGTCCGGCCGGAGTTGTGATCGTTGCGACATACCAGGCATTCGCACGAATGGTGAATCTCTGCAACCTCTTTGGAATTACCGTCGCCGTCAGCGATTGGGGAAGACCGAGCGCCGGTGCATCCGTGGCTGTGATGCGGAGCCCACAACTCCACGCGTCCTTTTCATCGATCACCGGTTCGACCGATTCCACGAAGGCGTTCATACTGCCGAGCGTGTCGCCGGTACTCCATGAACCGTTGCCGGGGTCGGCATTCTTCGATTCATGCACGACAGCGGGATAGGAACGGTCGCTTCGATAGTGTGAACGATAGAGCGCATGTTCGAACGGAATCCAATGCGCGTCGGCAGTGCGTTCATGTGCCCGGAGATCCCAGAAGAAATCCGCTTCAATCTCCGCGCTGTCCGCCGTGCGCATTGCCTGGACCATTTGCATCCAACCGACGGTGGTATCGTTGCGGCCTGCAAAGATGAGCATCGGAGGAAGGCGGTCTCTCCGAACGTGCGCGAGTACACGGTTGAAGTTCTGTCGCTCGTAAACCGCAAGCCCCGTGTTCGTCGGAAGGTTCGCCGACGGGGTTCCCCAGAGCGTGTGAAACACCCGCTGTGAACCGCGCCACGATGACGATTGCAGACCGATATTCGGGTCGCGTTCGACCGCGTAGTTCAGTCGGGGCTGGTGCGCGATAACCGATGCAATGCGATCGGGAAACGTCAGGCCGGTGAAGACCGCACCGGAGGCGCCCATCGAGTAACCCGCAAGCGTGATGCGTGACGTATCGATCGGCAGTGCACGGCAGGCCCACTCGATCGTCCATCGGATGCGCGCGGCGGTGTAGTCCATCACCGTTCCGGAAGAAGGGACGCCGTTTCCGCCTGACCAGATGTTCATGCTCTCATGATAGCCGAACCAAAACGTGCTGCGCATTTCGCCGGGAAGGTAGTCGTCCATCGCGAGCACCCATTCCTCCGGATTGCCGGAGTGTCGCACGTGCCGGAGAAAATTGTCGCCGCGGCCATGGAAGCGAACGAGCAGCGGATGGAGCGATGCGTTTCCCTGTTTCGCAACGGCAAAGTTGAACGGGAGCGAGAGGACGTTCGCCATCGCGGGAGAGCGCGGAAGCGATACGTTGCTTACCCAGTGCACGAACACGTCGAGGTTCCTCCCTTCCCACGTCACGGTTTTCTGAAATACGGGCGTCGGATTCCCGGGGCGTTCGAACACGGGCGTTGGCGTCGTGTTGCGGCCAACCGTCAGCGTCGTGATCTCCGTCCGGCCCGTGTGGATTGCGACCGCGTAATACCATTGTCCCTTCTTCACGCTCGGTAAAACCACAAGCTCGTCATCGATCGTCAACGGGACGGTGGAGTTGGGCAGGCGAAAAAACTGAGGCGTACGGAGAATCGACTGCAGGCGGTGATTGACGGACTGGCCTGGCTGAACGCTTCCGATTCGCTCCGCATCCCGAAGCGAGAACGACGTGCGAATCGGCCGCGCCGATCGGAAGAGCACGTAATGGGAAACAGGACCGCTCGGTGTTTTCCACGTGAGAAACGTCTGTCCGTTCGCGTGATACGCCGAAAGGTCGGAAACCGTCTGGCAGAAAACGATAAGAGGAGTGAAGAGAAAGAGGGCAACGAAACGCAGGCCGGTCATCCCTCACGCTTGTCGTTCAGTTCACGCAGAGCATCGAGGACGTCCTGATCGTGCGTAGAAACGTTCACCGCGGGAAAGACGCGCTCGATCGTTCCATCCGATCCGAGTATGAACGTGACGCGTTTTGCCATGCCGCGCACGAGCGGCACACCGAACGCCGTCGCGATGCGATGATCGGTATCGGTTAGCAGCGGGAATGAGAGGTGGTATTCTTCCGTGAACGAGCGATGCGACTCGGCATCGTCGCCACTGACGCCAAGGACTTCCGCGCCGAGCGCTTTGATTTCATCGTACGAATCGCGCAGCGCGCAGGCCTGCTTCGTGCAGCCGGAAGTATGGTCCTTCGGATAGAAATACAGAACGACGTGCGACTTCCCGATGAAGGAGCGAAGCGATATGTCCTTTCCATCGAAGGTCCGGCCGCTGACGTCAGGCACTTCGGCGCCTTCACGGAGGAGTTCCTGTGCGCGTGAGCCGAAGGAAAAGACGACGATGAGCATGAGAGAGGGAATGAAAGAATGTTTTATGGAAAGCATGGTTTGAACGTTAGACGAGGGAGTGGTGGATGAGACACGAGGCGCAGCGATGTTCGGCGCAGAGCGTTTTGTAGAGTTGGATGATGCCCTGCTGTCGTTCGGATGTCATCGGGCCGCTGAATCCGAAGGCAGGAGCGATGAGACGCGTGATGGAATTTTGAGGAGCGGGTGAAATTCCTCCATAGAGCGTACGCGCCGCTCGCGCTAACGAACGCTTCCCCGATCGAATCGCTTCGACGTAGGCAAACGGCGCGATGACGTTTATGAGGATTTCCTTTCTTCGCTCGAGGCCCGGCGCATTCTTTCCTCGAATGAGGAGTGATTGCACCAGTGTATAAGCGTGCGGGCGCGTATTGTCGGAAGCGCAGAGGGCTTCGGTCATTGCATTCCACCAGCGATCATCGGCTATGGCTGCAGCGAACGCGGCGAGTTGATGCAGGCGCTTTTCGATGCGGTTGTTCGGGCGCACGGCTTTCTTTCCGGAACGCAGAAGTTCGTCCAGCCCGCTGCCGTCAACGACGGTGTAATGATGTTCCACGGCGAAGGACTCGAGCGCTTCTTCGTTGCCGCCGAATCCGAGCGCTCGCGCAAGGCATTCGAATAACACCTGCTTCTCATCGCGCGATACGTCGAGACGCTTCCGGATCCGGTCGCACTTCATGCGAAAGCGTTCTTCACACAGGAGCGTGACGGCGAACTCGCGCATGGCTTTCGGAACGTGATGGAGCGTGTCAGCGCACCAAGGAGGCTTCGAGCGAAGGTGTGGAAAGACGCCCGGCCACTCCGAGCGAAACGGCCGTAGAAGCTGGTGTGAAAGGATGACGGTGTATGCGCCATGCGGAGCGCTCTGCCGCTCCGATGCGAACAGCGCGACGTGGAGAAGAACGTCGTCATAACGTGAGGACGAAGCGTGTCCATGCGATTCCCAATCGCTTTCCATCACGTGGACCTCCACAGCACCGGATTCCGTCCGACCGCCAACGTCGATCGCACACCCGAAAAAGTCGGGGCCGTCGGTTGGGTTGCGCGTACCGGTCGTGACGATTCGTACTTTCGTCCCGTCTTTCGTTACGAAGGTTCTTCCGGGGACGGCTTCCTTCAACCACAAACGGACGGCGTCTTCTTCCGGCACGGATGGAAGGCGCGGTTCTGCAACGGTAAACACGTTCGGGGAAATGGGGTAACGAAATGGTCGGGTCATGCGCGGCGCTCTCGAATCGGGTAACACGCCGCGCGTCGTGAAAAATTCCTTCATCGGTTCAGGATGATCAGCCCCGAAGCTCTGCGATGTACGATGTATAACGACCGGAACGGAACAGCGCCGAACCGGAGACGAGCACGTTCGCACCGGCATCTTTCAACGCGGCAGCGTTCTCGACCGACACGCCTCCATCGACTTCGATCAACATATCATCTCTTCCCGTCGCGGCGCACATGTCGCGAAGCGCTTTCACCTTTCGCACCGACGATTCGATGAATGCCTGCCCGCCGAATCCGGGATTCACCGACATGACGAGCACGAGATCCGCAAGAGGAAGGATTTCTTCGAGCACGTGCACCGGCGTCGCCGGGTTGATGCTCACCCCCGGAACCATGCCGAGCTTACGAATCGCCGCAAGCGTCCCGTGCAAATGCGTGCATGCCTCTGCGTGCACCGTAAGAATGGATGCGCCTGCGTTCCGAAACTCAGCGAGATAACGATCCGGCTCGACGATCATGAGATGGACGTCCAACGGGATGTTCGCGACGGAGTCGATTGCAGAGATCACCGGAGGACCGATCGTGATGTTCGGGACGAAGCGCCCATCCATCACGTCCACGTGAAGGAGGTCGGCGCCTGCGTGCTCGAGAGCGGCCACCTCGTCGCCGATGCGCGCGAAGTCGCACGAGAGCAGCGAAGGCGCGATGAGCGGACGATGCGTCGGGAGCGGCCTCACAACACACTCTCCTCGGAGATGCGGTAAAACGCGAACTTCCATTTCGGTTTGCCGATTGTGCGGCTCATCTGATCGACGCTCGTCGAGCGAACGTCTCCCGGTCGTTTGCGCGTGATCCATTCTAAATGCAGCGTATCGCTCCGCAAGACGAGAATGTATTCCTCGGTGGCAGGCGCCGTCGTATCCTCCGGAATCGTCTCGACGGTCAGCGTGTCCTCGACGAGGATGTATTTCGCCGGCGCGAAACCGGACAACCCTTCCTGTCCCAATCGCGCGGTACCGTCATCATTGAGAACGAGGAGATTCCCGTCGCCGTTTTTCCACGAGCCGTTCACTTCCGGTTCGCTGGAACAGCCGTGAAACAGGAGAAGGACGAACGAGAACAGGAAGATGCGTTTCATACTGCTTTCACGAAGTGATGTTGACGTTCCATGAATTCCCGCACCGCGTCCGCGATCCGGTCGAGATCGATGCCGGAGATGCATTCGAGATCGTACGGGCACTCGCGCTTCCAGCAGGGGGAGCAATCTAAATTCGGCTGGAAGAACTTCTCTCCGCGTTCATACAAATCGATCTCCGTCCAGCAGCTCAACCCGAACCACGCGAGGACGTGCTTCCGCAGGGCGATTGCGAGATGCATCCCGAAGCTGTCGCCCGTGATGACAACATCCGCAAGGTTCTCATAGCAGATGCCGCGGCGAAGACCTTCAGTCGTCGGTGTGGCGACGACCCGGTTTCCCGGAAGCGCAAGCATTGCGTGTATCGCGTCGTTTCTTTCCGTGTCCTCGCGTCCGCCGAGAAGGAGGAAGACCAGGTCGTCGTCCGCGGCAAGCTTCGTGATAAGCTCCACGTGCTGTTCGACGGTCATCTTCTTGTTGGGAAATAATTCCGAGCACCCCGTGTTGAAACCGACCACCGTTTTTCCGTGGAGCTTCCATTGCAGTCGCATCGCCTCACAGAATGCCAACGCATCGTCCGTGAGATGCAGGATGTATTCATCGCGTTCGTAGGGAAGCTTCCACGTCTCCGCAAGGATATCCTGTCCCGTGCGCTGGTTGATTCGGAACTTCAGCCGATCGTCGAGACCGAGCCGGTAATTGTATTCCGCTTCGGGATTCGCAGGGATGATCTGTCCCCGTGATGATAGCGTGAAACCGCGCACTTCTTTCGACGACAGTTCCTTCACGAAGGCACAAGCCGCGATCGACTTGTCCGCGTTCATCACGAGGTCGAAGGTTTCAGCGCGAAGGATCATTCGCTGTTCGTCACTCCACGTCATAACCCGGTCGATGAAGGGATTGTCACGGAGGAGTGGTGCGGCATTCGGGAGCGTCATCCACGTGATATGACTTTCCGGATACACCCGCTTGATCGCCGGGAGCTGCGCGGTCGTCATGAGCACGTCGCCCATCGCGTCGAGATTGACGATGAGAATGCGCGTGCCCATCCGGTCCGGCGACTGGCATGATTCCGTACAGTCCACGCCGGGGAAGCACGGCTTGTAGCCGTTGAAGTGTCTGCAGTCGATACCGTCGGAGCCGGGGAGAATCATAGGGAGGGGATTGCGTGCCCGATAATCACGCGGGCAAAGTACGAAAGGGGTCTCGCACGCGCAATGAATTGCGTTGTCTGAATCCCGCGCCGTGTCTATCTTTCTCCCCCATGACAATCACAGACCGACGATATCGAATATGAATACAACACAACAATGGGCGCTCATTCTCGGCGCTTCTTCCGGGTTCGGAGCCGCGGCTGCGCGTGCCTTGGCGCAAAATGGTTACCACATTCTCGGATTTCATCTCGACCGGGCCGCAACGATGCCGGCCGTCGAACAACTCATCGCGGATATCGAAGCCGCGGGAGCGAAGGCTGTTTTTCATAACGTCAACGCAGCCGACGCAGAAAAACGCAAAGCCGCGATGAATGCGTTCGTCGAAGAAAACAACGCGGACGGCTCGGCGAACATACGCTTGCTTCTTCACTCGCTTGCCTTCGGAACGCTGCGACCGCTCGTCGGACGTAATGAGAAGGAAGCCGTTACGAAATCGCAGGTGGATATGACGCTCGACGTCATGGCGAACACGCTCATCTATTGGACGCAGGAAGTTGTCCATCGCAATCTCATGAAACCGGGCGGACGCATTTTCGCCATGACGAGTGACGGCGCCAATCTCAACCTCCCGTATTACGGCGTCGTCTCCGCGGCGAAGTGCGCTCTCGAATCCTACGTGCGCCAACTCGCGATGGAACTCGGCGCGATCGGTATCACCGTCAACGCGCTGATGGCCGGCGTCACGGATACACCCGCGCTCAACAAGATTCCGGGCGCAAGGCACATGCTTCATGCGGCGAGAAGCAAGAATCCCTTTCTGCGCGTCACGACACCGGAGGACATCGCTCAGGCTATCCTCATGCTGCTGCATCCCGGAGGCGATTTCATTTCCGGTAACACGATCGGCGTCGATGGAGGCGAGAGTAAGATGACGTACATCGGGCAGGTCAATGCCTACCAATACTCCAATCTCGAACGTTTCATCGCAAGCGCGGATGAGCCATCCGATTCATGACGTCGGCAGTGATTCGTTTTCGTTTCTTGTACATGAATTCTCCGTTCCTCATAGTTCAATGATTCAGATGAGAAAGGATATGTATGCTCTTCAAACAACTCCGACCGAACGACAACACGGGCACGCTCACTTACTTCATCGGCGATGAACGTGCCCGCGCGTCCGCCGTCATCGACCCGACCATCGACGGCGTCGAGGATATTCTCTCACTGCTCCGCCTGCACGATCTCCCGTTGACGTACGTCATCGATACGCACACGCACGCGGATCACGTCAGCGGTGCAAAGCGGCTTCAACAGGAATGCGGCGCACGACTCATCATGCACGAGAAGACGAAGACGAAAGTCATCCCGTACGATTTGGCCGAGCGCATCGGGATCGCTCAGACACTGAAAGAAAACGAGAAGGCGCACGTGGATCGATACGTCGATGAAGGCGACATCATCGAAATCGGGGACGCAAAACTTTTCGTGCTCTACACGCCAGGGCACACGGACAATCACATGTGTCTCCTTTGGGAAAACCGCTTGTTCACCGGCGACTTACTGCTCATCGGTCAGGCCGGTCGAAGCGACCTTCCGGGAGGAAATCCGAGAGCACAGTTCGAAGTCTTTCGCGAAAAAATTCTTCCGATGAGCGATGAGACGATCATCTATCCGGGACACGACTACGCGGGAAACATCAACTCGACACTCGGCTACGAACGCGTGAACGATGAATTTCTCCGGAAGACCACGTTCGAAGAATTCGAAGCGTTCATCAAGGACTTCTTCCCGCCCGTTGCAGAAAGCATCGATGGAGAAGTCACGCTCCAATGCGGAGTCGCGCGTGTGCCCCAACGTCCCGATGAAGTGCGCAACATCGCACCTTCGGAGCTAACTGCCGCGCTGAAACAGGAACCGAACATATTTCTTCTCGACGTTCGCGAGCCGTTCGAGCTGATCGCCTTCGGAAAGATTCCCGGTGTTCATAATATCCCGCGAGGCCAGCTTACCCAACGCATGGCTGAACTGCCTGCGGATAAAAACGCGCCTATCGTCTGCGTCTGCCAGTCCGGTCATCGCTCGTATGAAGCAGCGTTCATCCTTCAGCGAGAAGGATACACGAACGTCTCGAACCTCAAAGGCGGGACGAGTGCATACCTGAGGGAGGCGCGGATCTCCGCCTGAGCCTCCGGCGCAAAGCGGAGAGGGACGGCGGATGCTTCACCTTTCAAACGGCAGGATGATCATGCGAACAGTTTCTCCCCCTCCGCTCTCGCAGAACGACGCGTACGATACGCCGCGCGACATCGATATCTCTATATGGACGAGGGTCTTCCCCACGACTCTCGTTTACTATCTCAAAATGCTTCCGGTCGTCTTTGCCGCCTCGTCGATTGCGAAGCGCGGTGCGTATGATCTCGACGCATGGATCCTGAGCAGCCACAGGATCCGCGATGCGTTGGAAGCGGTCGGATGCCGTCTCTCGATTCGCGGAATGAGAAACCTCCACGCCGTTGAAGGCCCCGTCGTTTTTGTGGGGAACCATATGAGCACCGCGGAATCGTTTCTCCTTCCGTCCATCGTCAATCCTACGAAGCCATCGATCTTCATCGTGAAACCGAGCCTCGTCACGTATCCCGTTTTCGGGTCGATCATGCGCGCCGTGAATCCGATCGTCGTTACGCGGGACAATCCGAGGCAGGATCTCACGATAGTCCTCGAGCGGGGAGTTCAAAAGCTCCATGACGGTATTTCGATCATTCTCTTTCCGCAAACGACGCGCATGCCGAAATTCGAACCGGAGAAATTCAATACACTCGGGATAAAACTCGCACAGCGCGCAAGAGTGCCGGTCATTCCGGTCGCGTTGAAAACCGATGCATGGGGAAACGGAAACGTGCTGAAGGATTTCGGAAGGATCGACCCTAAGAAGCCGATGCACATTTCTTTCGGAGAACCGCTCCAGATCGAAGGAACAGGAAAAGCCGAACACCAGAAAATCATCCACTTCATCGAAGAAGAACTGCGCGCGTGGGAGAGTATGGATTACTGATTATGGATTTGCGATTCATCGGGATTACGGATTACAGATTACTGATTACGGATTCGCACACCGCGCGGCATACACGTTCCCATCGCTCCGTCGGGATTACGGATTACTGATTACGGATTGCACGTGCGCCGCATTCTCGTTAATCGCTCTGCGTCTCATTCAGAGTTTCGTTTCATTGAAATCCCGTA
>CAYUWG010000102.1:7645-10817 GCA_964448285.1 uncultured Chromatiales bacterium | reverse complement strand
ATTCGTTGATGTTGTTGATCTCCGGAGACGGTACGACTCACCTTTACAACGGAAGGACGTATCAGTTTATCAGGGAACTCAGCGGCGTTTATGGTGAAGATATTTTCTGGCATCCGATATATCCTTCAATTATCATCTGCACGGATAATCAAGCGCTCCTCTCGTATGACGTAATCGTAGATCGGTTCGATACGATTGCTGTGTTCCAGCAATACGACTGGTTCAATTCACGGGGTGAAGGAAATCTCTCCGTTGACGGCAGGTACTATGCATTCGTCGGGCAAACGTACGATTCGACCGTGCATTTCAAAGACATCATTGTCTATGATCTCATCGGGAGAAACGTCGTGCGAACGATGCCGATGCCTGAGCCGCTTCAGGATTTCGATTGGGTCTCGATATCTCCGAAAGGGAATTATGTCGTAATCGACTATGCAACGACGGACAGCGCGCGTTACAACGGTATCGAAGTGTACGATCGCATGATGAATTTCCTCTGGCAAAGACCGCTCGGTGCCGGACACAGCGATCTCGGCATCGACGAGAACGGAGATGAGGTTCTCGTGATGGATTACTACGACTCGTATTCGAACAGCACTTGGGTAAAGAAATTCCGGTTGTCGGATGGAAAAGAAACGAACCTTCTCGAATTCCACTGGTCGTTCGATGCGCATATCTCGTGTCGCAATACCCTGCGTCCCGGTTGGTGCTATGTCAGCACATTCGACGGCGAAGGCCGCTTGGCTGACGACAGCACGACGTGGCTGCCGTTTGAAGATGAGATCTTTGCGTTGAAGCTCGATGGTAGCGGCGCGGTACAGCGCATCGCACATCATCACAGCAGGCGATTCTCTCCTTCAACACCTGACCGCGACAACAGCGTCTATTACGCGGAACCTCATGCGACAGTGAGCCGCGATGGATCGAAAATCGTATTCGGAAGCAACTGGAGAATGAACGTTGAATCGGACTCGAGCGTCGATGCTTACCTCGTGGATATTGGAAAGCTGTTGTCCGTGTGGCTCGAGATTGGACGGCCGTCCGCGATCGAGCTTCCGCAGAACTATCCCAATCCCTTTTCACAATCCACAGCGATCTGTTATACGCTGTCAGTTCGAAGCCACGTGCGCTTGGAAGTGTTCGATCTTCTTGGAAGAAATTTCGCGACGCTTGTGGATGAAGTGAAGGAAGCAGGGAAACATGTGGTCGAGTTCAATGCTTCGGAAATGATGTCCGGAGTCTATCTCTGTACGCTGTCATCAAACGGAGATCGAAAATTCAGGTTGATCGTCGTTCGGAAATAACCGAAATCCTTGCTGTCTGAACTGGGATTCATGGGATTATCATGATTGCCAGGATGTAGCCCTCAAGGTTCAGACTACTTCTTCCAATCTGCGAGGAGCTTTTTCATTGCGTCGAAGTCGAATGGCGCGTTGGTCATCTTTCCACCCATCGCAATAGCTTCTTCCATCGTGGTAATCGCTTCTTTCTTCTTACCGGCTTTCGCGAGGAGTTGGGCTTTCACGCGGGAGTTCCAGTAGTTCTTATCGATCATCAGCGAGATGTCGATCCACTTCATCGCTTCGTCGAGAAGGATGTCGCGTTGCATACAAAAGATTGCAGCGTTCATCGACGGTGCATATGAGATAGCCTTTCGCGCTTTCGAAAGGACGAGTTCGCGTGTATCGACTTCGATCTTTACCGGCACGCGAAGCTTCTCCCAATACAGTGCGAGGACTGCGGAACTCTCGGAGAGGTCTTCGAAGGAGAACTCCATCCACTCTCGGTGCGGAGCAGATTCCGGCTTCACGGTGACTCGTAGCGCGTCTTCTTCCTGCTTGTAACCCATTGCACCCCAGAGGTCATCGCGCTTGTTGAAGATCACGATCCATGAGTCCTTTCCCGGAACGGTTGCAAGGCTATAACTCCCGGCGGAAAGTGTTTTTCCTTCGATCTTTACATCATCGGTGATTTTAAAATTCGTCGCCTCGTTGGCGCCTGTTCGCCAGACTTTGTCGAACGGGACAAGCTCGCCCCAGATCGTTCTGCCCTTGACGCCCGGCCGGCTATACGTGATCGTAACGTCGGTAATGCCGATCGATTGTGTCAACACCGACTTGGGCGAAGGCCGAGGAGTAGCAACCTGTGCCTGTGTCGCTTCGAGAAACGCAAAGGACATTAACGTGAAGAGGAGAATCGAGCGATGCATCATGGGATCCTTTTGTTTGTTTAGAGTGATGGTCAAATGAAAAATCATGGCTCTCAATAAGTTCATCCTCATGCACAAATGAAAATATCAGGCAAGTGTCTGCGATTTGCGATGGAAGCGAAGTGTGAACAGTACGGCGACAGTAAGGAGCCCGCAGATGAAACCGATCCACACGCCGGGAGCGCCATACCCGAGCGCGATGCCCGTGAAATATCCAACCGGCAGTGCGATGAGCCAATAGCCGATGAACGCCATGACGCTCGGTATCGTCACGTCCGTAATGCCGCGCAGAGCTCCCATACTTGCAGCCTGAACGCCGTCGAGGAGCTGAAACGCGGCTGCTATGACCAACAACGTCGATGCGATGGACAGCACTTCGGGGTCGCTCACGTACCACGCAGGTAAAACATCTCGAAGCACGATGAAGCAGAGGCCGAACACTGCCATCAGGCAAGCGGCGAGAAAGATTGCCGTAAAGCCGGCGCGGCGGAGGTCGGTCATCGCTTTTCTTCCGAGAGCATTTCCGACGCGAATGCTCGCAGCGATGGAGATGCCAAGCACGATCATGTATGTCACCGATGCAAGACTGATCCCGACCTGGTGTGCGGCAAGTGATGCGCTTCCGGTCCATCCGATCATGATCGCAGAGAGCGAGAAGGCGCTAACCTCGAAGAAGTACTGTGCGCCTCCTGGAAGACCGATCTTGAGCATCTTCTTCATGAGCGAGAAATCGAATGATGTCATCCTTAAAGAGATGTTCGCACCGCGATACTTTGGCGAACGGAGAGTATGAAGCATGAGTGCGAAAAGCATCAGGCATTCCGTCAGCACGCTTGACCAGCCTGCGCCGTCAAGACCGAGCGCGGGCATACCGAGATTGCCATAGATGAACACCCAGTTCCCGAATACATTCACTCCGTTCGCCGCAATCGCGATGAACATCGGCGGACGCGTGTAGCCTTG
>CAYUWG010000102.1:0-7545 GCA_964448285.1 uncultured Chromatiales bacterium | reverse complement strand
CTACGAGCGGTGTGATGGAGTAGCTGATTCCTACTCCGGTGACGAACAGGAGAAAGAACAAGCTGTTGACCAGTGACGCAGCAGCGAGCGGAGTCGTGCCGATAGCACCGACCATGACGCTATCGACGACGCCGAGCATGACGTGCCCGAGCTGGCCGATCGCTACCGGGTAGGCAAGATCCAGCGTCCGTACCGCGTGCTCACGAAATGACTGTGGATTGGGGAGAGAAGGTTCATTCATCATGAAAGCGTAGTCAAGTTCTTTCTTCGTGTTTGTGGCGGGATGTATCGGTAAAATTCCGGAATGTGATGTCCTCAGCGAGATCAGAGAAATTCGGACACGAAAAGGGGGAGCGCTTCTGTTCTTGAATGGTAGTCGGTTTCAGAGTACTTTTTCAAAGCGTTTTTTCATGAACGAAATATCCCACGCATGATACTCAACCCCGTTCTTTATCGCATTCTTCTCACCGTCGCTTGCATAAGTTTTCTCCCGCTTGCTGTTTCCGCGCAGAGCATATCCTACATCATTCCTGATATCGGAACGCCGGGAATGAATACCTGCGTCGAGATTGTCGGGCCGCACGACGGGCAAGGAAATTTCGGCACGGATGGATTCTACCTCAACAATCCGGGAGACTTCGTGAGAGTGGAGTGCGTCAATCAAGCCGACACACTGAAGGTCATGATCGGGCCGGTGGTCGTGAGTTGGAATGGCCGCCTCGTCTCGACGCAAATTTTCGTGCATCCATCGCAACAGCCGAATGCGGACGACTGGCGGCTGCTTCAATCGCAATTCGTCATTCCAATCCGCGTCGTTGTGAACGGCTCGCCATCGAACAGCGACCTGTTTTACATCGTGCGTCCACAAACGGGAATCATCTCGCTCGCAGGCGGTGTGTTCGGCGCTGGATTAGGTATTCGCTCCCGACGAGGAGCAATGATCGTTGACAGTGCGATTCTCGGCAACGCGCAATTCACCGTTTCAACATCGGATCCGGATCCGGCGACGCCTGGCAATCAAGGTTTCTTACCGTTCGTTCTTCTTTCGAAAGGACGAATCGCGGGACAGCCCGGAACGACGATTTCAGTCAGCGCACAGGGACGGGATGCCGGACCGGGCGGCGGCGGCGGCGGCGGGAATTACTGTGACGTGAGCGGCAACGGCTCGGACGGTGGCGCTGGATTCACTGGAGGCGGTCGCGGTGGTCGGAACGGTTCAGGCTTTCCGCTTGCGACGGACGAATGGAGAAATCCCGGAATCGGAACCGGCGCGATCGTGAACAACACGGGCACTGCTCTCAATGGTGTGCCGGGCGGAAATTCAGCCGCGTATGAAGCATCAAGCGGAGGCACCGGCCATCCGTTTGGGAAAGCCGGCGATGGCTGCACTGATGGCGCGCGATGTAATCCTGCAGGTGGTTTCGGCGGCGGCTCTGGACAGCAACAAACTCGTGGCGGCGGCGGCGGCGGATACGCAACAGACGGGGAATCATCTTCAGCGTCGAACGGCGGAAAGGCACATGGAAACATTCAGGTCATTCCACTTGCAGGAGGCAGCGGTGGCGCCGGAGGAAATCCGCAGGGCATTTCGGTTTGCTCCGGCGATGGCGGCGGCGGCGGCGGCGCGATACGATTGTTCTCCCCGATCATCAACAACCTCGTGGTCAATGCGAATGGCGCAGACGGCCAGGTGCGTATCAATGGTCCGGGTGGAGCCGGATCAGGCGGCGCAATATCCGTCGAAGCGAAAGTGCAGTTCACGACCGGGACAGTCTCTGCGCGTGGAGGCGGGAACGGATTACTCGGAGGCGCAGGACGACTTCGACTCGATGGTCCTCGGAATACCATCGTTCTCACACCCACGAGTGCAAGCAGCTTTCGCGGTCCTTCGACAGACACGTCGGGCTTCGTCGGACGAACCTTCGTCCTGACCGGTTCAGGGAACGGCTCGCGGATCAATCTCTATCTCAAGTCCTCCGCGATGCCCTGGACGCAGATCGCATCGATCGCGGGTTATGCCGGGAACTCATGGGCGCAGGTCGTTTCGCTTCCCGGCTCAGAGACGATTTACTATCTCGTCGCTTCACAGGAAGTCGCAAGTCCGGTAAGCGGTCAGTACGATGCAGAGCCATCAGTCGTGCTCTCGCAAGCGGCTGCGAACGTCCTTCAATTCCGGACAATCCCGATCATTGCAGGAGCGAACCGATTGGATATGCCCATCGCGGTGTGTGAAACCGAACGCACGGATACCATTATGGTGCGGAATGCAGGCGACGGCGACCTTGTGATTTCCTCATCGTCGTTCAGCAATGGAAGCCAGGGTTTTTCGCTGCTCTCACCAAGCTTTCCCCGAACCATACTTCCACAGGATTCACTTCGTCTCATCATTCATTTCACAGCACCGCGTGCAGGCGCATTTCGCGATACGCTGTTGCTCGTCAGCAACGACACTTCCGCGGCGCGCAATCCGTGGCGCATCGAGTTGACGGGATCGCGCGACAGCGCCGGCGCCACGATTTCGCTTACGAGTATCGATCTCGGCACGATGCTTCGTTGCGAGCAGTCAAGCAAGGACACCGTGTTCACGATTCGCAATACGGGCACCGTGCCCATCACGTTCAATTTCCCATCGAGCACGACGACGGAATTGACGGTGGAAAATCCTCCTGCGGCCTCGTTTCCCATTACCATCGATCCCGGTTCGCAACGTGCTATCGTCGTTCGATTTGCACCGGCAGTTACGGGAAGCCCGCGATCAGGAACGATGACGTTTCTTTCTACCGCTGCGACTTGCGACCAAACTCTGCAAATCACTTTGACCGCTCGGATCGAAGACGTGAGCTACACGGCGCCTTCATCGATCTCATTCAATCGTCTTCTCTGTCCACGTGAGTTCGGAGATACGACATTCGTTATCACGAACACCGGCAGCATCGATATCAATATCACTGCCATCACTTCTTCCAATCCTGCCTTCAGTATCGCTGCGCCATTTCAAGGGCTTGTCCCGGCAGGCGGACAAACGACGGTGCGCGTGCTTTTCAATCCTAACATGGCTGGTGCGTCCAACGGGATGCTGAACGTCATTGCAACGCCATGCGATATCGCTTTCTCGATTCCGGTTGATGGGAGTAAGGATTCGGTCCGCATTTCCTCCGTGAATCTCGATTTCGGTTTACAGCAGCCGGGTGATTTTCCGGTGACACAAACACTCACTGTTACAAACACAGGCACCGTTGACGTTACACTGACTCAAGGCATCTTCGGACCGGGAAGTCCTTTCTCAATCGCATCGGGAATACCGGTAACCATCCCGGCTGGAGGAAGCGCACAGATCTTGATTCGCTTCTCCGACCCCGGAGCCGACGGAACGTATTCGCAAACGCTGATTCTCGATCATGTCCCATTCTGTTCAACCACGAGCGTCGAAGTTCGCGGTGCGAAAGGGACGGCAGCCATCACGCTGATCGTTGACACGGCAAGCGCAGAGCCGGGCGAAGAAGTTGAGATCGCCATTCGGCTTGTAAGCTCGACCAATCCGACACTGTTCGGAGCGACAGGCATAAGTACGACGCTTCGATACAACCGCTCGCTCATCGAACCGCTTACGAACCCTGCGGGCAACGTGATCGGGCGTGACCGCGTCATCCCGCTGACTCTTCCGTTGAGCGCAGATCCGCAAGGCCGACTTGCGATACTTCGCTTTCGCGCAATGCTTGGCGATTCGGAATTCACCCCGCTGACGTTGGAAGGATCGACCGGCATCGGCGGCACACTCGATATCACGGAAGTGCCGGGACAGTTCACGTTGTTAGGCATCTGTCGCGATGGTGGTACGCGCCTGTTCAGCGACAGCGGATTCGTGCTGCGATTGACCAACACACCGAATCCCTTCAATCCCACGACACGCATCGAGTATGAACTGATCGAAGCCGGTGTCATGTCGCTCGAAATCGTCGATGCATTGGGAAGGCGCGTTGCGCTGCTTGAAGAGCGGTGGCGCGAACCCGGTCAATACGCAAAAGACTTCGACGCATCGGGACTTCCTTCGGGAGTCTATTACTCCATCCTCCGCACGCCAACGTCCGTTCGATCGCACGTTATGCACTTGATGAAGTAACGTGAAGCTCGTGTTACTTCAGCCGCAGTTGAGGGCGTTCGACAATGAACACTCCACCGCGGTATTGAGGAGTTTGATCGATAGCGCAAAAGGAAGCTTCGATGAACGCGACGTCATCGTGTTGCCTGAGCATTTCTATTTCGGAAGCGAAGCGGAGCCGTATCACGACTTCATTCGCGAACTGGCTGTTGCGAATGTTTGCCATGTCATCGGCGGCAGCTTTCACGAGCAACGCGATGGAAAGCCGATCAATACGGGCTACGTCGTGAATCCGTATGGCGAGATCATCGCTTCTTACGATAAACTCCGTCCCTATGCAGAGGAACAGAAGTGGGTCGAACCGGGCGAAACGCTGGGTGAATTTCAAATCGATGGAGTGCGTTTCCTCTGTCTCATCTGCGCAGACTTCTGGTTCAGTGATCTCATCTATCGTGCGAAGGAACTGCCGGACATTCTCGTCGTGCCGGCGCTCTCGGTCACGAGGAAGAGCACGTCGGATTATTCGAGTGAGCTTTGGCGCCATCTCGCAATCTCACGAGCGTATGAGTTTGGCGTCTATGTTGGAATCAGTGACTGGGGATACCCATCCGAGCTGCCTTCGCTGTTCACATGCGGCGTCGGCGGTTTTGCGAATCCGACGACGGTCGTTCCGAGCGACTTTTTTCACCCCATTGGAAATGAAGGCGTTCTTACCGTAGCGATCGATCTCGATGCGCTCAATGAATTTCGCGACGATCGAAGGCAGCGCGGATTCTTTTGGAAATAAAAAAGCCGGACGTGTGCCCGGCTTGGAAGTTCGTTCCGTGTAAGCGCATCAAAGGCGCATACGTTCTTCAATGCGCTGTTTGATATCGATGGTAACGTTCCATTCGTAGAGGTCTTCGATCTCTCCGTATTGGATCTCCGTGATCGTGTCGAACAGCCGTTGGGTAAGCGAGCCGATCTTCTGGTCGTTGATGGGCATCCGTTTATCGCGATAGACAAGTTCACCGACGGGTGAAATAATCGCTGCGGTGCCCGTTCCAAAGACTTCGCGGAGTTGCCCCTTGTTGTAGGCATTGACGACTTCGTGAATGGACAGCTTCCTTTCGGAAACATTCACTCCCCAAGAACGCGCAAGAGTGAGCGCAGTATCGCGCGTAATCCCCGCAAGGATGGAACCTTGATCGAGAGGTGGTGTGACAAGCTCGTCGCCGATGAGGAACATGATGTTCATCGTTCCGACTTCATCGACAAACTCGTGTGTAACGCCGTCGAGGAAAAGTACCTGTGCGAAGCCGTCTTTCTTTGCTTTGGTTGCGGCATAAAGGCTGGCTGCGTAGTTCGCTGCCGTCTTCGCCGAGCCAAGGCCGCCGCGAATCGCACGTACGTAGTTGTCCTCGATCTTGATCTTCACGGGATTGAGACCTTCCGCATAGTACGAAGCGACGGGTGACGTCATGATGATGAGCGTATAGTTTCGCGACGCACGAACGCCGAGAAAATTATCCGTTCCGAAAGCGACGGGGCGGATGTATAACGAGTGACCGCGTTCGCGGGGCACCCATTCGTGATCGATGAGAATCAATTCCTGAATTCCTTTGACGAACATCTCCTCATCGAATGTTGGAATGCAGAGCCGTTCGGCGGAATAGTTCAGGCGTTTGGCATTCATATATGGCCGAAAGATGTTCACGCTGTTCGTCTTAGAGCGGTAAGCCTTCAGTCCTTCGAAAATCGTTTGTCCGTAATGCAACGTGCACATTGCCGGATCGATGGAAAGCGGGCCATACGGCACGACGCGGAAATCGCGCCATTCGTCCTCGATGTAATCGGCGACGAACATATGATCGGAGAAATATTTACCGAAGCCGAGATCCTCCCAATCCACGCTTTCGATTCTCGTGTTCTCGGTTCTAACGATTGTTATGTCTTCCATGAGACCTCCAATTGGTTGTGCCCGGAGGCGGATATTGAACTACAGAATTCCCTGTGAGGAATATAGGGAGTTTTAGAAAAATACAACGGGATAGAAATCAGGACGATGGAATTCCTTTCAATTCCCTCTGAAGCGCGCTTCCAAGTTCACAATCGACGGCATACATTCCTTTTCGGAATGGAGAGATCGAACCCATGAAATCACCCGCAGAAATTCTGAATCATCTTTCGTCGAAAAATCCGCGACTCGTTTGCGGCGTCATGTCCGGTACTTCGGCTGATGGCGTCAACATCGCTTTCGTCAACATCGAAGGAAGCGGAACGGAGACAAGGCTGACGGTTCTTCATCATTCATCGATGCCGTTCAGTGGCGAAATCCGGCAGATGATCCTCGAGAATTCCGAGGCAGCGACGAGCAACGTCGAGGGGCTTTGTCTTCTTCACGCAAGGTTAGCCTTTGCCTATCGCGCAGCGATTCTCACAGGATGCAGTGAGGCCGGGCTACGTGAGGAAAATATCGACTTCATCGGACTGCACGGACAAACCGTTCATCACATTCCAGATCTTCGAGTCGTGGACGGAGTGTCGGTTCGATCCACGCTGCAGCTTGGATCGGGGGCTGCGCTGGCTGCGTTGCTGGGAGTTCCGGTCATATCGGATTTCCGTTCTGCTGACACAGCGCTCGGCGGCCAGGGTGCGCCGCTCGTCCCATATGTTGATTTCCTGCTCATGCGATCCGCGAGCGTACAACGCGTGCTGCTGAACATCGGCGGGATAGCAAACTTCACGTTCCTTCAGGCCGGCTGTTCTGAAGATGAGGTCTTAGCGTATGACACCGGCCCGGGTAACATGATCATCGATGCGCTGGCGTCACGTTTTTTCCATCAGCCCTTCGATGCAGGAGGCACTCTCGCAAGGAGTGGAAGAGTGAATCTCGATCTCCTTGCCTGGTGCATGACACATCCGTTCCTCTCGCAGCATCCTCCGAAATCCGCAGGTCGGGAGATGTTCGGGAATGATTTCATCGACGTGTTTCTTTCGATAGCCTCCGAACTCGGCGTGACATCGTTTGAAGACATGATTGCAACGGCTTCCGAATTCACGGTTCAAACCATCGCGAGAGAGTTGCGGGGCGTCGTTACGAACGGTACTTCGTTCGAGCTTTTCGTTTCCGGCGGCGGTTCCAACAACCGCTACCTGATGGATGGACTACGACTCGAACTTCCGAATGCACGCATTGCCAGTTTCAGCGAAGTCGGTTTAAACCCCGATGCGAAAGAGGCAATTTGCTTTGCCGTCCTTGCGAACGAGTGGATTTCCGGACACGCCGCGAACATGCCATCAGTTACCGGATCCTCGAAAAAAGCCCTGCTTGGTTCGTTTTCAATAGGATGACTTTTTTTTCGCCGAGACATGGAGCTTCGAACGAAGTGTCGCGGATCATTTTCTTAAAGCGAAACATGAAATTTTTCTTGACTTTAACCTAAGATTTCACAAGATTTTGCGGC
>CAYUWG010000101.1:0-10863 GCA_964448285.1 uncultured Chromatiales bacterium | reverse complement strand
TCACTGTGCATCCAAGACGCTTTGCCGCTGAAGGCACGAAGATCTTTTTCTCACACTCCGCTTCCGTATTTCCCATGAATATGAGTTCAACGCGAACTCCCGTCGTATCGTCTTTCCTTTGCCGCTTTACGTGCAGATACCACGTCGTCTCGGCTTGATTCCCCGGTTGCATCAATTCCGGATAGACCTTTTGCTCGACCTCTGAACCAAGCACAAAGGCGAAATAGGTAGTATCGAACATGATTCGTGCGGTCACATTCTTCACCGGATACTGCCCGTTGTTTATTACGGTCACCTTTACCGGAAGTGGATTCGGCGCGTAATCGAGGTTGACGTAATCGAGTGCCAGTGCACTTGTCGCGTGTATTCTACAAGCGAGATCGGGGATTGGAGGTATTACCGTGATATCCGTTTGCGCAGGGAGAATGCGCAAACATCCCTTCGTGAACGTCCATTTACTCATCCGCAAGGATACTTGTGTATTGGTATCCAAAGGCTTGGGCAAGAACCGGAGATAGCAAAGAGTCCCGGTACCTTGTATGGACAAGGCTGTGCTCGTGTTGATCGTGAGCGTGTTCTGTGAAAACTGATACGACAATCCTGCTTGTGATAGGAGTGTCCCTAGAGGCGCGACCGCATCGAGAAATGTGAGCGCGTCGGACGGATTGAAACCCATGGTATCGAGTGTGAAACTCGCCGTACCGGGAAAGAAGAATTCACCCACAGCAAGGGATGAATGCAGTTCGAGCGGTACGACGATCGTGTCAGGTGGTCGAGCAACTGCACTCTGCAATCGTACATCGATCGTGCGCCACGTGGAGGTATCCGTTGGTGAGCGATAGGTTTTCGTACGCTGTGTCGAACCGCCGCAGACGTCCTTCACTCCAAGTTCGACAGTTCTCCTAGAACCATCCATACAAGTCGTTTGGTACGTGGCTGAGCATTCATCGAATCCTCGTCGGATGATGCCTAATATTTCTTGATAAGTGCTTGCCACGTCGTTGTAGTTAGGAACTAGATAATACTTTCCACCAGTCGATAACGTAATCACTTTTGAGCCCTCGTTGTCCACAGATCCTAAATCAATTACAAAAATCCTAACGTGATTTCTGAGAGCAAGCCCAATAATATCGCCCGGGAATATTATGCCGACGTTATTCCAAGCGAGTGAAAAGACAATGACTGCCCTATATTGATTTGATCCGTAATTGATCGTTTCAATCAGACTCGTGTAGATCCCATCCGATAAGGCGTACGAAGTTGAATTGGCAGTCAGACCATCGATTGCACTCTTTAACAGAGTTCGGTCATTCGTCATGGACTGGGTAATTTCCGCTCTATCGGAGAAGGCGATGACTGCTGCCTCGTCATTCACTCCATCCAGGCTGTCAATGAATGCTTTCGCTGCATCCTTTACGGTATTCACTACTGAACTCGATGCACTTCGAAAACCGACCGCCAATGACACTGATATTGGCGCACGCACATTCGGATCAGGGCAGTCGAGCATGTAGTTCTTTACCGAAAATTCATCTTCCTTCAGTGATATATTCGCCGTGTCGTTCAGAACGAGGAACTGCCCGTTGCACGTCGCAGAGAAGTAGCTCTCGATCGTTGGCCACAGGTTGATAACACGCTTGAATTCCAAAACAGGCTGACCTTGTGCGAAATGAATAGCCGAGAAGATGTAGAGTAAAACAACACCTGCGGTTCTCATCGTTATGCGCATACTCAAGGTCGCGCGATTCACTCGAAGACGTGGTTCCGGTGCTTTGGAAGTGTCGTTATCATCAGCGAACGCATTGCGTTCAATCTGCTCCTGGAATCGTATCTGATCATGCTGCATGTTTCCTCCTCCAATGAGGTCAAGGCTTCAGATTCTCTTGTGAAATAATCGTGAGCAGAATGCTCGCAATCAATGACAATCTCATGCCCCAAAGAGTTGCACATTTCCATTGACTTTTCTTCACCTTCGAATGCTCTATCCATCGTCTCTTTCTATCTTGCATGGCATGAGCACGACACAAACAAATCCTCCGGGTACCGTTCGAGTCCGCTTCGCACCGAGTCCGACAGGTTATCTCCACGTCGGCGGTTTGCGAACGGCATTGTACAACTACCTTTTTGCAAAGCATCATGGCGGTGCGTTCATCCTTCGTATCGAAGACACCGACCAGAGTCGTTATGTCGAAGGCGCAATCGAAAACCTCCTTCGCACGCTCGAATGGGTTGGTTTGAAGTTTGACGAAGGCCCATCGGTCGAGGGAAGTTTCGGGCCGTACATACAGTCGCAACGACTCGACCTCTATCGCAGCGAAGTCACTCGCCTTCTCGAAAGGAAACACGCCTACTATTGCTTCTGCACCGCAGAGGAATTGGAAGCATCCCGGCAGAAACAGCTTTCGGAAAATCAAGGCGCAATGTACGACCGTCGCTGCCGCCGTCTCTCTCCCGTGGAAGTATCGGCGAAACTCGATGCGGGCATGGCGCACACAATCCGTATGAAGGCTCCTCTCGAAGGAGAAGTCTCCTTCCATGATCTCATCCGTGGCGAAGTCACCGTTCCATGCAGTGTCATCGACGATCAGGTGCTGCTCAAATCCGATGGCTTCCCGACGTACCATCTCGCCAACGTTGTCGATGATCATCTCATGGCAATCACACACGTCATTCGGGGCGAGGAGTGGCTGCCTTCGACCGCAAAGCACGTTCTTCTTTACCAGGCTTTCGGATGGGACATTCCGCAGTTCGCGCATCTTCCGTTGCTTCTCAATCCGGATAAAGCGAAACTGAGCAAACGACAGGGTGACGTTGCGGTGGAGGATTTTCGCGAGAAAGGATTCCTTCCCGAAGCGCTGCTCAACTTCGTCGCATTGCTTGGATGGAGCACGGCAGATAACCGTGAACTGTTCACTCTCGACGAACTCATCCATGAATTTTCTCTGGAACGCGTCGGAAAATCCGGAGCGATCTTCGACGTCGATAAACTTCGGTGGTTCAACGCGCGGTATCTCCATGACCTCGACCCGGAGAGACTTGTCGCACTATGTGTTCCGTTACTCCAGACTGAAGGCCGTGATGTTTCGGACAGTGAAAGAACACGCGCAATCATCGAAGCGGTGCGTACGCGCATGACGCTTCCATCGGATGTCATACATGAAACGATGCTGTTTTACAAGGAGGAGATTCAATGGGAGTCCGATGAGGTGCGCGCCATGATAAAAACGGATTCTGCGCGCGTCGTTTTGGAAGCGACACACGCCGTTTTCACAGCATTAGGCGAATGGAAACGCGATCCGATTAAAGCTGCGATCAAGGATGTTCAGCAAACAACCGGCATCAAAGGCAAAGACCTCTTCATGCCGATCCGAATCGCACTGACGGGCGCTTCGCACGGTTTGGATCTGCCGGTGATTGCAGAGTTGCTCGGAAAAGACGTGTGCTTATCACGCATTCAGATGGCGACAATATCCGATTGATGCTTCAACGAGGATCGTCGACCGTTCATTTCGTTTTTGAGTGCATCCGCGTATTTTCTGTCCAAGAGATTCCTGAATCATGACGCCGCCATCCGCCCTTTCGCATTCTTTCTCACTCAGCATGAGCTTTCCTTTTCCGTTTCAAGAACGATGACACAACCGCTTCGACCGACAAAGGGTTTGCTGATTTTTGAATGTCTCCCCGAAGATCTCGGTGCGCGATGTTCGCTTACGGAAGAATTGGGCGATGAAGACGCTCACCGGCTGTTTCGCGCTCTTCGAAACGACACGATCGAGCGATTCGCTTCTCTTGGTTTTGCGCATACGATCATGTTCGCGAGGAATGAAGCGCAAGCGAACGAGTTGAAAACACAGTACGCTTTGCTCAAAGTGATGACTCAGGCGGGCGACACACCGGCAGAGCGGCTTTCCTATGCAATCGAAGACGGCTTCGAAGCAGGCTTCAGGCAGATCATGCTGCTCTGTTCGTTTCTTCCGACGCTTCCGATTCGATTCGTCTCCAGCGGATTCACGTTGCTCGACATGTTCGACGACGCATTGGTGATCGGACCGACAACGCGTGGCGGATACTACACACTCGGTATGCGCAGGCCGCTCAGCGAACTTTTCGATTACCTCGACTTCATGCGTGAGGACGTCTATGAAGAATCTCTTCGTCGCATTTCGGCTACCGATTATGCCCTCTACACCCTTCCGAACTGGCACGGTCTGAAAAATCTCGAAGACCTGAAAAAACTCTTCGCCGATTCGGTGGACAATGCATCGCTGCCATATACTTCAGCGTTCTTCGCAACGCACTCCATCTTTTCCTTAGCAGATATCTGAGCGAATGCGCATCGGCATTTTCGGTGGGACGTTCAATCCTCCTCACATCGGCCACTTGATCTTAGCCGAACAAGCGCGACAGGAGCTTGCGCTTGACCGAGTGCTCTTCGTCCCGGCCTTCATTTCCCCGTTCAAACAAGCGGATGCAATGCTCGACGCAAATCTTCGGCTTGAGATGGTCGAACTCGCGATCAGCGATCACGACAGGTTCAGTTGTGAGCCGTTTGAGATTCAGCAAAGCAGCGTTTCATATACGATCGATTCCGTAAAGCATTTGAAGAGCAGGCATATCGGCGACGCATTTACCCTGCTCATGGGTGCGGATACTTTTTCAGAATTTCATAAGTGGAAGAATCCCGATGAGTTATGCTCACTCGTTTCGATTGGCGTCGCAATGCGACCGGGCCACACTCTCACGCCCGATGTGCACGCATTCGGCAGCATAGCTCAACCCTTCGTCATGCCGTTGATCGACGTTTCATCGCGCGATATTCGTGAGCGTGTGCGAGCGGGAAAATCCATTCACTATCTCGTTCCCTGGACGGTGAAAACGTTCATCGAATCGCAGCGCCTCTACCGCTGATCAGAGCCATCCCTGCTGTTCGTACCATGCGACGGTGTTTCGAATCCCTTCTTCGATGCTCAATTCCTGCCGGTAACCGAGTTCGTGCACGGCTTTCGATGTATCGCAGACCCAGTATTGCTGCGTGATGTCCCGCGCCTTCTCGATGTTGAGCGTCGCCGCTTTCCGTTGCATCGCAGCGATGGTTTGCGCGATCGCCGCAATGAAATAGACGATGAAATGCGGTACGCGCACCGTCACGTACCATTTCTTCATGATCGCTGCGGTAAGCTTCCCAACTTGCGGCCACGAGTAATATTCCTCACTCGAGATGAAATACGTTTTCCCCGCAGCGAACTCAGACTCGGCGGCAAGAATCATCCCGCGCACAAGGTCGTCGCTGTGAAGGAGACTGACGCGCTTGTCGTTGAATCCGATCATGGAATTCAAATGCTTATAGACCGTTCGAAAGTAGATGAAGACTTCGGTATCACGTGGTCCGTACACTGCGGGTGCACGCGCGATGGTCACCGGCAAACGTTCGGCGAACGCATTGACTTCGTTCTCCGCTTCCAATTTGCTGCGACCGTAACGCGTAATCGGTCGGCAAGGCGTTTCTTCGTTCACCGGTTCAGTCAGGGAGTATGATGGACCGGTTGCAGTTTGTGAACTGACGTGAAGAAACTTTTTGATATTCGGCGCAAACTGCTGCGAAGCCTTCAGCATGTTCCGTGTTGAAAGAACATTCCCTTCATAGTACTCATCCCATGAACGGGCTTTGACGACAGCGGCGATGTTATAGACGTAATCGGCGCCGCGAATGAACGATTCGAGCGAACCGGCATCACGGATATCACCTTCGATCAACTCCACGGGTTTGTCTTTCAACCATCGAAGGTTGCTGGTCTTGCGAACGAGTGCCCGCACGCGGTATCCTCTCTCCAATAGCCTGTCAGCAACGTGGCTGCCGATGAAGCCGGTTGCTCCCGTAATGCTTGCAATCATTGTTTTGTGAGTATCCGTAGTGTGATGGGATTTCGCGGCATGTCGCCTATATTGGCACGCCGGAGCATCTCCCGGCAACGCGGTACCAAACATATCACACGCCTGTTCAGGATAAAAATCATTCATCGTTCACACCGTCGAAAACACTCATTAAGGAGTTTGCGTGGACTTATTTGACAAATGCAGGGCGTTCACACGCGCTGACGAAGTAAAAGCATTGGGATATTACCCGTACTTCCGGGCTATCGAAGAAAACGAAGGGCCGGTTGTCACCATCGAGGGTCGAAAGGTGATTATGGCGGGATCAAACAATTATTTGGGATTGACTGCTCACCCGCGCGTCAAGCAAGCGAGTAAAGATGCCATCGATCGATATGGGACAGGCTGTTCCGGGTCACGTTACCTGACCGGTACGGTTCTCCTGCACAATCAGTTGGAGGAACGACTCGCGGCATTTCTCGGCAAAGAATCCTGCCTGCTCTTTTCGACCGGATACCAAACGGCACAAGGCATCATTCCGACTCTCGTGCAGCGGGGCGAGTTTGTCATTTCCGATAAAGACAACCATGCATGTATCGTTGCGGGAAACCTCATGGCGAAAGGCGCATTCGCGAGCTTCGAACGATACAAGCACAACAACATGGATGACCTCGAACGCCTTCTCGCAACGCTTCCGGCGGACAAGCCGAAGCTCATCGTTTCCGATGGCGTCTTCAGTACGACGGGAGAGATCGTTGACCTGCCGAGGTTAGTCGCAATAGCGAAGAAACACAATGCGCGCGTCATGATCGATGATGCGCATTCCACGGGCGTTATCGGCGATGGCGGTCGCGGGACGGCGAGCCACTTCGGACTTGTCGATGAAGTCGATCTGACGATGGGGACGTTCAGCAAAACTTTCGCGAGCCTCGGGGGATTCGTTGTCGGAGAGCGTGCCGTGATCAATTACATCAAGCATCACTCACCTGCGTTGATCTTCAGCGCAAGTCCGACGCCGTCGAGTGTTGCAGCGGCAATGGCAGCGCTCGACATTCTGGAGGAGCATCCGGAGTTGGTGGATAAGCTCGTCGCAAACGCCAACTACATGCGTGACGGTTTTACGCGCTTGGGCTTCACCGTCATTCCGGGACAGACGGGAGTCGTTCCGGTCATCATCGGCGAGGATATGAAGACGTTCGTTTTCTGGAAGGAACTCTTCGATGCCGGGGTGTTCGCGAATGCGTTCATCAGCCCGGGTGTGCCGCAGGGGATGCAGATGCTGCGTACGAGTTTCATGGCAACGCACGAGAAGGAACAGCTCGACCGCATCCTTGAGATTTGCGGTGACATCGGAAAAAAATTAGGCGTGATCCAATAAGATGTCGGTAGTTATTCGTCCTGTCGCATCGAGATCGGAGCGGGAAAAATTCATCAAGCTCCAATGGAAGTTCTATCGCAATGAACCGAACTGGGTACCGCCACTTCTTTACGATCGCCGAAAGGTTCTCGACACGAAGAAGAATCCGTTCTACCAGCACGCTGCGATTCAGCTTTTCATCGCATACAAGGATGGTGAAGCGGTCGGACGCATCGCTGCAATCCGAAACGACAACCATAACATAGAGCACGACGACAAAATCGGCTTCTTCGGCTTCTTCGAGTGCATTGACGATCAAAGCGTTGCCGATGCACTCTTCATCGCCGCATCGGATTGGGTGAAGGCACAGGGTCTGGACGTTCTTCGCGGTCCCGTCAATCCATCGACGAATGACGACATCGGCCTGCTGATCGATGGCTTCGAATATCCACCGACGTTCTTAATGGTCTATAATCCACGCTACTATCAGCGTCTTATCGAAGCGCATGGCTTCGTGAAGACGAAGGATATGTATGCATACCTCCTTCGCGCCGAGCAGGTCTTGACGCCAAAGCTGGAACGAGGCCAGGCAATCGTTCGCGAGCGGTACGGTGTCACAGTACGGGACTTCGACTTCAAGAGATTGGAAGAAGAAGCAGCCCTCGTTCGTGATATCTACAACAAAGCGTGGGAAAAGAACTGGGGTGCGGTCGCCATGACCGACGCGGAGTTCAATACTCTTGCAAAGGACATGGTTCAAGTCGTGTCCAACCATAAGCGGCTCGTGTTTTTCGCGGAACAAAACGGCGAGGCGGTCGGCTTCGCGTTGAGTCTTCCCGATCTCAACGAACTGCTCATCCATAACAAGCGAGGATGGCTGATACCCGGCGCTCTGCGCATGTTGACAGGCTCGAAGAAAATTTCGCTCGCGCGCATCCTCGTGCTCGGTATTCTTCCCGAGCATCGCGGAAAAGGCATCGACTCCGTTCTCTATTACGAGACCCTGCGCAGAGCGGGATCGTATGGCATTCACCGCGGAGAAGCCTCGTGGGTTCTGGAGGATAATGTGATGATGAACCGCGGGGCGAAGCTCATGAACGCCGAGCTGTACAAGACATATCGCGTTTTCGATAAAGCGCTTGGCTGAAATGGTTCGTGATCACACCATCGTGATCGTTATCCCGGCGCGTTTCGCATCGACGCGTTTCCCCGGTAAACCGCTCGCCGATATTGGCGGGAAGCCGATGATCCAACATGTCTGGGAACGTTGCTCGAAGTCCCGACTCGCTTCGCGGGTAATCGTCGCGACCGATGATACGCGCATCGCGGATACGGTCGCGTGTTTCGGCGGTGAAGCGCTCATCACTCCGAGTAATCTCGCCAGCGGGACGGAACGCGTCGCCTTCGTCGCACGCAGTATCGAAGCGGGTTTCATCGTGAACGTGCAGGGCGATGAACCGCTGATAGAACCGGCCTTGATCGATGCAACGGTCTCACCATTGCTTCAACACCGGGACAGAGATATCGGTACCGCCGCAACGCCGATCACTTCGCTAAGTGACATGGCGAATCCAAACATCGTCAAGGTTGTCGTGGCGCATGATGGACGAGCTCTCTACTTCTCTCGTTCACCGATTCCATTCACCGACGTGGGCGAACCCGTCACGGAAAATTTCTTACGGCACGTCGGTCTCTACGCCTTTCCCCGTGAAGTTCTTTTACGATGGCATACTCTGCCGGCAAGTCCGTTGGAAGCTTTGGAGCGCTTGGAGCAACTCCGCCCTCTGCAGTCGGGCCTGCACATACACGTCGAGATCGTGAGTACAACGCCGCGTCCTTCGGTGGATGTCCCGGAGGATATTCCCGCCGTGCTGGATTTTCTGAAGAAAGAACAGTGATGAGAAGAAAGCAGGAAACCATCTCTATCATTACACTCGGTTGTTCGAAGAACGTCGTTGACTCTGAAGTATTGATGCGCCAA
Organism: uncultured Chromatiales bacterium; assembly: GCA_964448285.1. Classification (GTDB taxonomy): domain Bacteria; phylum Bacteroidota; class Ignavibacteria; order SZUA-365; family SZUA-365; genus CAYUWG01. The sequence continues at coordinate 1,654 of CAYUWG010000101.1, read as the reverse complement.
CTCGATGCAAACAACCTGCGACTGAGTGACTCGCCGGGTGAGAGTGATATTCTCATCATCAACACGTGCGGCTTCATCGATGCGGCCAAGGAGGAATCGGTCAATACGATTCTTGAAGCAGCCGAGATGAAGAAGAGCGGCCAGCTTTCGAAACTGTATGTGGCCGGCTGTCTTTCCGAGAGATATCACACAGAGCTTGCCGAACAGATTCCGGAGGTGGATCGCTTCTTCGGCGTGACGGATTTCCGGAGAATCGTCGAAGAGCTTGGCGGGAACTACCGCAAGGAGTTATTAGGCGAGCGCCACCTCACCACTCCATCCCATACGGCTTATTTGAAAATATCCGAAGGCTGCGACCACCCCTGCTCATTCTGTGCAATACCCCTCATGCGCGGAAAGCATATCTCGAAGCGCATGGAAGAAGTCGTACACGAAGCGAAGTTTCTCGCGGAAACCGGCGTGAAGGAACTTGTCATCATCGGGCAGGACACCACATACTACGGTCTCGATCTCTACGGCGAGCAGAGCCTTGGATATCTCCTCGAACAACTTTCGGACATCAGAGGCATCGAATGGATCCGGCTGATGTACGCATTTCCATCGCACTTCCCTCTCGATGTCCTCGACGTCATCCGCGAGCGACCGAACATCTGTAACTATATCGATATGCCGGTTCAACACGCTTCGGACTCCGTGCTCAGATCGATGCGTCGTGGAATCACGCGCAGAGCGACAGAGGACTTGATCGCGCGGATGCGTGAGTGCATTCCCAATCTGACCTTGCGAACGACGCTCATCGTCGGGTACCCGAACGAAACACGGGAAGATTTCGAGGCACTCTATCGATTCGTCGAAGAGACGCGCTTCGACCGGCTTGGCGTTTTCACGTACTCTGTCGAGGACCATACATCTGCTTTCGTCTTGGGTGATACCGTCGATGAGGAAGAAAAGCGTCGGAGGCGCTCGGAAATCATGGCCCTTCAGGAACGCATCTCATTCGAGTCGAACCAGGACCTGGTTGGAAAAACGATACGCGTCCTTCTCGAACGCATTGAGGGCGATCACGTTGTCGGACGATCAGAAGCCGATGCGCCGGAGGTCGATAACGAAGTCCTGATCCCGCTCGGTGCATTTCCTGAGTCGCCATTGCGCGGGACGTTCTGCGATGTTACTATTCGGTCAGCTATGGAATTCGATCTCTACGCTGTTCCCGTCACAATCCCGCTTCACGCATGAAACGTCCGTTCACGATCGGCCTTGCCCTTCTCATCACTACTGGGATCTTTGCGCAGGAAGAATATCAGCCGCTCCATGTGAAAGCAGGTCGTGCGCAAGCGTTTTTTGTCGATGCGCTCGTCTTCCCCGCTCCTGATGAATACGGCGTCTCATCGCGCGTCGATGTCTATGTCCAGGTTCCGTTCGACATCATCACCTTCGTGAAGAAAGAGGAATTGTACGTCGCGGGTTACTCGGTCACGATCGTCGTTTCGAATGAGGAGGGCACGCGGATGAAGGAAGAAACGTGGACCCGTTCCATCGAGCGTATCGCGTTTGAAAGCACGGTATCGCCTTCACACTACGATCTCTCCTACCGTTCGCTGAATATGGAATCCGGAGCATACCTCTACGAAGTGATCGTCGAAGACAAGGAATC
>CAYUWG010000100.1:0-10899 GCA_964448285.1 uncultured Chromatiales bacterium | reverse complement strand
TCACCGTTTGGATGGCTGATTCGATCAACGGAAATAACCCCTCGTTTCTTTGCTGGGCGAGTTCTTCGGAGACACTTTCCGAGAGTGATGAGGCACTGGTATTGATACTCTTCGCAAGGTCGGAGAATGTCTGCTGCTTCAGGAGCGATGAAAGCGTTTGCAGTTCGATCGATGCGCGCTGCATTTCAATCTGTAAACAGGAGGAACAACTGAAACCGGATTCCACGATTGCCTGCCCCAAATACACACCCACGCGGTACAGCGACAGCCGCGCCTGAAAATGCGGATCAGCGCAGGACTGCATCGTCCGAATCACGGTCATGTACTGGTCGTGCGCCAAAGTTGGATTCGCGATATCCGGAACGATGGGATCGGCAAGCCCGGTCGTCCACGAGTCGATCCATTTGGCGGATGCATTGCCCGCCCATTCGGCGTATTGATCAGGGGCCGTGTTGTTCTTTTTCCCCGCCATGAGATAGCCCATCTGCACGCCGGACTCGAAAAGATTTTGTGGATGGATGCCCTGTGCTACTCCTTGAAACGAATAACAAAGAAAGAGTGCGAAAGGAACAAAGCGATTAGGATTTATTGAAGGCATGGTCTCTCACCATGTTGAGTGGGTGGTATTTCGCAAAGAGTTTATGGAAATAAAACCGAATATCCATGCCTGACGTGGATTCAACACGGAGTAATGAAATGACCACTTCCCTTCCAGAGTCTCTCTGAAATTTTTCTATTCAGCGGTGCGACCTTTCGTGGATATGATACTGTTCGTTCAATGCCACCCTTCTTCTAAAACACGGAGGGCATTTTGCGACATGATCTTATCGACGTCCCCTGCTGGAATGCCGGCATCGTTCAGCGCCTGGGCGACCTTCGGCATGTCCGACGCGTCCGGTGCATCATCGATCGGATCAGCGAAGCCATCGAAGTCGCTCCCGATGGCGATGTTTTCATACGACCCGGTGACGTCATGAATGTGCTTCACCGTCGTCACGACAAATGAAAGTCCCGGATCAGGGATCAACCCAAGAAACTGATTCGGCTCCTCGTTCCCACAGAGCCAGTACATGTTCAGGATTATCCCAATCACACCGTTGCAGTTTTTTATTTCGAGTAACTCGTCGTTCGTAGGGTTCATGTGTGAATCCGACTGGTGTTCGGGAGCGGCAAATGCTTTGAAGACTTTCTCCGCCCCTGCATGGGTAAACGTCAACGGGCGCGGCTTCACACGACTCTTGTTGATCTCATACACTGCCTTTCTCGCCCTTGGAGAAGAGTGAGTCAAATCGATAACCATCCCATGTTCGAGCATCCAGTTCACCACGTGCGTCCCGACATCGGACAATCCGGTATCGGGAAACGTCGTCGGATAATGGAGCAACTCGACAACGTGAGGCGGCAGTCCGTTGATCGGTGCGACGCAATCGTTCGGGAAAAAATGTCCGAGCGTCATTGAGCAAACACCGAGATCACCGAACGTGTTGAGAGCGTCTAAGTAACCATCGACGTCCGGTTTTCCACCCTTGATCCGATTGCGACCGAGATGATGTGCGCCCTCCAGCGCGTGGAGAAACACTTTCTTGTTCGCAGCCAAACTTGATTTCATTTCACTGAGGTTTTTCGGAATCGCAGCACCGGCGTCGGTCACGTGCTTGGTGAACTCGACAATCGCTTTCGTCGTCTGCTGGTAAGGCGCTTCCGGAGTCGAATTGTTCTCGAACTTCTTAAGGCTGTTCTCCAAAAATGAAAGAAGGAGGTTGCGGATGATCGAATTGATATTCGCTTTGTCGATGAGCGCTCTCTCCGGGAGATAATGCGAAGCCCATATGAGACCGACGTTTCCTTTTTCCATTCGGGGAAGGCTGACGGAGAGATTTTTCAGCGCGAGGAAATCCGTGACCTCAACGTCGTCAGCGGGCGAAGCCGTGCTCGTGATCGCCGTGCCGAACAGATAGTGCTTCAGCGTTGGGTGGCAGTGGATATCGATGAACGATGACATGATGGACTCCTTTGAGATGTATTCCTTGTCGTTCTTCCGACGGCCATCCGCATTTCAAGATCGGGCCGTCATTCGCTTCTGTCGTACAAATCTTCGTCGCTTCTGGTGAAGCATTTCAATCGCCGGAGACGACGTATGATCTGCCGTCAACATGCAGATACGTGTTTCCAAAATCAAGGGGATGAGCAGTTGCAGCCATTCACGCAGCCGCCATCCGTTTCCCGTATTGCGTTTGACGTTGCTCCAGGACGCTGCCGTACGTAATCGCGTGCTTGCCGAAACGCTCGCGGATCGTATCGAGACCGCGGTAAAGGCTATTGTACTTCTCCTCCTCCTTCGTAAAGAGAACGAGTTGCTCGTAGTCGTCGATGAAGTCGCTCGTGCTGATGCCGATGAGACGCACGCGCACGCGTCGCGTGTACAGCGCATCGAAACAGCGCTCGGCGGTTTTGAAGATGACGTGGTCGGCGTTGGTGTACTCGCAGTGGAGCGTCTTCGTCACCGTCACGAAGTCCGAGTAGCGCAGTTTGAACGTGATCGTCTTCGTCACGAACCGGTGCTCGCGCAAGTCGCGTCCGATGCGTGCGGCGAGATGCTTGAGCAGACCGAGCACCACGAGCGGGTCCAGCACGTCTTCATCGAACGTGTGCTCGGCGCCGAGGGATTTCTGCCGCCGATATGGAAGGATCGGCGCGTGGTCGATGCCGCGCGCGTGCTCGTGCATGCTGCGTCCGACTTTGCCGTACATGTTCGTGAACAACTGCACCGGCAGCCGCGCAATGTCGCCGATGAGCGGAATGCCCATCGCGAGCAGGTCGCGCTCCATCACCTCGCCGATGCCGGGCATGATGCGGACGTGATGCGGCGCAAGAAACGGTGCTTCCCCGCCGTCGGGCACGCGAATGTCGCCGATACGTTTGCCGACGTTGGTCGCGACTTTCGCGACAAGTTTGTTACGCGCGATGCCATAGGTAAGCGGCAATTTCAGTTCGCCGGTAATCGTGCGCTTGAGTTTCTCGCTCCATGCGTCCTCCCTTCCCAGTGCGCGCGCGCACCCGCTGAGGTCGAGATAGAATTCATCCACCGAGGCCTTCTCCAACACGGGAACGGAATCTTCGAGCAGCTCGGCGATGCGCTCGGAGTACTGTGCGTAATGCACGAAACTCGGCGGAAGAAAGATGGCATGGGGACACAGCTCGTACGCCTGCCGCAGCGCCATGCCGGAGTGGATGCCGAAACGGCGCGCCTCACGCGAGCATCCCGCCACCACGCCGCGCTGATACGGCATTCCGCCAACGATCACCGGACGATCGTTCAGGCCGGGATCCATCAAACGCTCGACCGACACGAAGAACGTGTCCATATCGATATGCATGCAACGGGTTGGTGTGAGAAGGGACATATCTACGGCTTAGAATAATGTCTAACCAATACTACGAAAGCCGCCGCTCAACTGCAAGTGTCGGCAAGCCCTGCATTGCTATGCGCTCAGCCCGTGTGAACAGTGAAAGCCTATGAAAGGGCACTACGACAGGCTGCAAATCACGCGATACCGTAATCCGTATCTCCAATCTCAATCTCCCGGCTTCCTTTTTATTCCAAACATGACAAAAGTGGTTTTTTCCGATTCAGTCCCCTTCTACTTTTCGGCAAGGGAAAAACATCCAAATAACGTATCTCAATTGCACAAACCGGTAGGTTTCATCAATCATGTCAAAACGAAAGAAAGTCACGATAGACGGTAACGAAGCTGCGGCGTATGTCGCGCATAAAACGAACGAAGTCTGCGCAATCTATCCCATCACTCCAAGCTCGAACATGGGCGAGTGGGCCGATGCATGGTCCGCACTGGGTTTGACGAATATCTGGGGGACTGTCCCGACGGTGGTGGAGTTGCAGAGTGAAGGTGGCGCATCGGGTGCGGTGCATGGCGCATTACAAAGCGGTTCGCTGACAACAACGTTCACGGCATCCCAGGGCCTCTTGCTCATGATCCCGAACATGTACAAGATCGCAGGCGAGTTGACTTCGACGGTCTTCCACGTTTCGGCACGTTCACTTGCCGCACAGGCGCTTTCCATCTTCGGCGATCACAGCGACGTAATGTCCGTGCGTCAAACAGGTTTTGCGTTGCTCGCTTCGAACTCCGTCCAGGAAGTCATGGACAATGCGCTGATCGCACAGGCTGCGACCCTCAAGTCTCGTGTGCCCTTCCTTCATTTCTTCGATGGGTTCCGCACGTCGCATGAGGTCAACAAGATTGAGCAACTGACCGACGAGGATATGCGCGCAATGATCTCCGACGAACTCGTCACGGCTCATCGCCGGCGTGCGCTTACGCCGGACAATCCCGTCATTCGCGGGACGGCGCAGAATCCCGACGTGTATTTTCAGGGACGCGAAACCGTCAATCCCTTCTACGATGCATGTCCCGACATCGTGCAGGAGACGATGGATCAGTTTGCCTCGCTCACCGGACGCCAGTATCATCTGTTCGATTATTACGGTGCGTCCGAGCCTGAGAACATCATCATCCTCATGGGATCGGGAGCCGAAACTGCGGAAGAAACCATCGAGGTATTGAACCGAAGCGGCGAGAACGTCGGCATGATCAAGGTGCGGCTCTGCCGTCCGTTTTCACTGAAGCATTTCCTGAAAGCCATTCCCCCATCCGTAAAGAAGATCGCGGTGCTCGACAGAACGAAAGAACCCGGCGCTGCCGGTGAGCCGCTCTACATGGACGTTCTCACGTGCTTAGCTGAAGGAATGACGCAGGGTATTCTCCCGACTGCCGCATTCCCGCACGTCATCGGAGGGCGTTACGGACTCTCCTCGAAGGAATTCACTCCGGCAATGCTGAAAGGCATCTTCGATGAGTTGAAGAAGCCCGTTCCGAAAAATCATTTCACCGTCGGGATCATCGACGACGTCACGCATACGAGTCTCGACTACGACCGCACGTTCAGCATCGAACCGGACGACGTCTTTCGCGGAATCTTCTTCGGTCTCGGCGCGGATGGAACGGTGAGCGCGAACAAGAATTCGATCAAGATCATCGGCGAGGAGACGGACTATTTTGCGCAGGGCTACTTCGTCTATGATTCGAAGAAGTCCGGCTCGATGACGACTTCGCATCTACGCTTCGGTCCCCGTCCAATCAAATCGACTTACCTGATAACCTCCGCGCAATTCGTCGCATGCCACCAGTACGTTTTCCTCGAGAAGTTCGACATGCTTGGGAATATCGTCAACGGTGGGACGTTCCTGCTGAACAGCCCTTTCGGTCCCGACGAAGTATGGACCACGCTCCCTCGCACCGTGCAAAAGCAGGTCATCGAAAAGAAGCTCAAGTTCTTCGTCATCGACGGCCAGAAGGTCGCGGATGAAACGGGCATGGGGCAACGCGTGAACACGATCATGCAAACATGCTTCTTCGCCATCTCCGGCATCCTCCCGCGCGATGAGGCGATCGCGAGGATAAAAGACAGCATCAAAAAGACATACGGCGCTAAGGGCGACCGCATCGTCAAGATGAACTTCGACGCAGTTGACCGCACGGTCGAAAACCTTTTCGAAGTCACGATTCCGACTTCGGTCACGAGCACGTTCGAACTTCGCCCGCCCGTTCCCGACAACGCACCCGACTTCGTCAAAGACGTCACGGCGATGATCATTGCCGGACAGGGCGATGACCTGCCGGTAAGCAAGATGCCGAAAGACGGAACGTACCCGACGGCAACTGCCATGTGGGAAAAACGCAACATCGCACTCGAAATTCCCGAGTGGATTCCGGAGCTATGCATCCAGTGCGGGAAGTGTGCGATGGTTTGCCCGCACGCTACGATTCGTATCAAAGTGTATGAGGAAAAACATCTTGACGGGAAACCGGACTCATTCAAAGTGATGGACTACAAAGGACGCGAGTACTCCGGTTGGAAATACAGCATTCAGGTTGCGCCCGAAGATTGCACGGGATGCGGCATCTGTGTGGACGTATGCCCGGCGAAAGACAAATCCAACGTTTCGCGCAAGTCGTTGAACATGGTTCCGCAGCCGCCGTTGCGCGAACAGGAAGCGGTGAACTGGGACTTCTTCCTCACGCTGCCCGAAGTGGATCGTCGCGAAGTGAAGATCGACACGATCAAAGGCTCGCAGTTCCTCCAACCGCTCTTCGAATTCAGCGGCGCGTGTTTGGGCTGCGGCGAAACGCCATACGTGAAACTCGTCAGCCAATTGTTCGGCGACCGCACGATCATCGCGAATGCCACGGGATGCTCGTCCATCTACGGCGGCAATCTCCCGACAACGCCGTGGGCAAAGGACGCCAGCGGTCGCGGCCCTGCCTGGTCGAATTCCCTCTTCGAGGACAATGCGGAATTCGGTTACGGCTTCCGGCTGACCATCGACAAGCAGACACAGTTCGCGAAGGAACTTCTGCACAAGCTGATGGACGACCTCGGAGCGGACTTCGTCCATGCGATCATCAACGGAGATCAGAAATCCGAGCAGGGCATTTTCGAACAGCGCGCGCGAGTCGCGGATCTGAAAGTGAAGCTTGCATCCATCGACTTGCCGGAAGCGCGACAACTTCTGGCCGTCGCAGACTTCCTCGTGCGCAAGAGCGTCTGGATCATGGGCGGCGACGGATGGGCTTACGATATCGGTTACGGCGGACTCGACCACGTGCTTGCATCCGGCGCGAACGTCAACGTGCTCGTGCTCGATACGGAAGTCTATTCGAACACCGGAGGGCAGATGTCGAAAGCGACGCCTATCGGTGCGGTTGCGAAGTTTGCCGCCGGCGGAAAACCGACCGCCAAAAAAGATCTCGGTCTCATTGCGATGGCGTACGGCAACGTCTATGTCGCGAAGGTCGCGATGGGCGCGAACGATTTACAGACGCTCCGCGCATTCATCGAAGCAGAAGCGTACGACGGTCCGTCGCTGATCATCGCATACAGCCATTGCATTGCACACGGTATTGACATGTCGAAAGGCATGCAGCAACAACAGAAGCTCGTCGAATCCGGTTTGTGGCAGCTCTATCGTTTCAATCCTGACCTTGCGTTGCAGGGAAAGAATCCGTTTAAACTCGATTCCAAACCGCCGACGCGAAAGGTGAAGGAGTTCACCGCGAACGAAACGCGCTACAGCATGCTCTTCAAAAGCAAACCCGAAGAAGCCGAAGCGCTCGCACGTTTAGCACAAGAACATGCGGAACGCACTTACGCTTATTACGCCAACCTCGAGAAGATGTACACGGGAATTCTTGATGGAAGACGTCAGGCATCAGCGCCGGTCGAAGAACAGGACAAAGCATGAAGGAATCAGGGGACGCACATGACGGGGACTGCAACCTCATCATTGGAAATCTGAAACTCTGACGGAGAAAAACATGGACCTATCAACCTCATACATGGGACTCGAACTGCGGAACCCGATCGTCCCTTCCGCCTCGCCGCTCTCACGCGACCTCGATACGATCAAAGAGATGGAGGACGCAGGCGCGGCCGCCATCGTGATGTACTCGCTCTTCGAGGAGCAAATCGCACACGAGCAGCGCGAGTTGGATTACTTCCTCACGCAAGGCGCGGACAGCTACCAGGAAGCGCTCTCGTACTTCCCCGTGATGGACGGCGTCGATGCCGGACCGGAGCGATATCTCGAACACATTCGACGCGCACGCGAAGCGACGGACATTCCGATCATCGGAAGTCTCAACGGCGTCTCGGAGGGTGGATGGCTCGACTACGCGACCTCCATCGAGCAAGCCGGGGCAAGCGCCATCGAACTGAACGTGTACTACGTCGCAACCGACCCGATGTACTCTGCGACGGACATCGAGCACATGTACCTCAACGATCTCATTCGCGTGAAGGAAGCGGTGCGCATTCCGGTTGCCATGAAGCTCAGTCCGTACTTCAGTTCCTTCGCGAACTTTGCCCGCGCGGTCGATGAAGCAGGAGCCGACGCTCTCGTGCTCTTCAACCGATTCTATCAGCCCGACTTCAATCTCGATGCGCTCGAAGTCGTCCCGTCAGTGAACCTCAGTGTGCCGCACGAAGGCCGGTTACCGCTTCGATGGATCGCCATACTCTACGGGCAGGTGCGCGCCAGCCTCGCCGCGACAACGGGCGTGCACAGCGCAACCGACGTGATCAAGATGCTGATGGCGGGCGCCGACGTGACGATGATGTGTTCCGCGCTCCTGCATCATGGCCCGAAACACATCGAGCGCGTCTTGTATGAATTGACGCAGTGGCTTGACGAGAACGAATACGAGTCCGTTCGTCAGATGAAAGGCAGCATGAGCCAGCGACACGTAAAAGAACCCGCCGCTTTCGAACGCGCGAACTATATGAAAACGCTAAGCAGTTGGAAAGTGCTTGTGTAGGTGGAGAGGGGGAGGTTAAGAGGTTAAGTGGTATCGCTTCGTTCAGTCATCCTCAGTAGGGTCGAAAAGTGAGTCTTGGAGGAGTGGTGTTCCGTCAGATGATAGTTTTCGCGGAACGACTCTTCCTTCGCTCGGTCCACCGAGGTTATTGATGTTGGTTACAACCTTGGGAAGGCAATAGGCTTGCATTTCTTCCCGAATCTGTAATGTATTGAATCGAAGAATTCTCCAACCAAGAGTCTCGAGATCGTTATCCCTCATATTGTCCTGCGTGACCTGATCCTTGCTCGTGTGGTATGTATCTCCATCAGTTTCGATATCGAGATCGCCTTTCTCGCAGTACACGGCAAAATCCAGGTAGTATAGACCCTCACGACCCTGCACCATATCCTGCCTTTCGGCGGGTATTTTTCTCTTCTTCAATTCCGTCCATAGTTCGTTTTCCAAAGGGCTATCATCGAAGAGGTCATTGAAATCACTGGCGTTCATGAATTTCTCATATGTAGTCTTGATGAATGCATTTCGTCTGGGTTTCCTGCTTACTAACGGAGGGTCCTTTTTTAGGATTTCCTCCAGGAAAATCTGGAAATACATCTTGTCTGTTGACTTCACTTCTTTTGGAAAAAGTGTCCTTCTTTTCGCTTTCCGTATGCGACGAACCTTTCCGTAATACCGAATCTGGTACTTGTCCGGTCCGAAACCGACAGTCTGATAGAAAGCCATCCACTTGGGAGGCCACCGATCCGCAAGCAATCGTTCAACGCTCTCTACAGGGATGTGATACCACTTCTTTGAAAACAGGATCGACAGAGCATCCGACTTCTTCAGAATGCCAACAAGGAGCTGTTCGGATGCACTCAATACAGTCTCATTCCCGTTTGCGATCCACCTTCCTTAAAAGATCGACTGCCGCTTCGATAGCTATTCGCGTGCGATCTGATTTATCGTAAATCTCCGCAATGGTTAATACTTGTTCCCAGCTTATGTGCGGTTTCTGTGCTGATGCTCCCAGCTTGAACACTGTGTATTTCGGTTGTTGAGAAAATCCTAAGTCTTCATAGAGAAGTTTAGCCCATACCTCTGCGATGTCATTTGTGCGTTGAAACTGATCGCCATCAAACTTCTCAGTAAATTTCGCTTCACAGACAAGAAGGACATTGTCAAAGGTTATTGCAAGGTCAGGTTTCGCATTGAACATACTCTGTACTTCACCATAGATGTCGACTTCATCCGAGTTCAATACTATTCCGAGTTGTCTAGCTTGGTGTTTTATCTGTCTCGGGTGAGTCTTTTCATCTCTTTTGTGTAGTTCCTTTTCTAATTCAGAGTAGCGTCTGTATTGTGAGAAATTTCTGTGAACAGCTATGTGACGAACAAGTTTGTCAACAAAAAGTTCTTCATCCGGCTGCTGCACCTTCTCGCTCTTGTATTTGTCGCGTATCAGCGCAACCTCACAGTAGATAGCAGGATTCTCAAGCGGCACCACACGCATATTTGGTTGACCATTAGTCCAAACAAGATTCTCGTCAGCGAGGAAGGCTACGAATTGCCTTAGTGGACTATTCTCTTTGTCATCCATTCTTTCATGAAGAAGTCGGAAGAGATGCGCGCAGAGGGCGCGTTCCTCGCGGTTGTAGAAGTCATAAAATATTGGGTTCATGCTATTGAGGCCATCATTATCAGTTATCATCCTCCCTCCATCTCCCCCACCACCTTCATCGTCTCAACGCTCGTCTGAACTGGGATTTCTGGGTGAAATGATTGACAGGATTATCTCTGCGCATCCTTCATCCTGCAAATCCAATGAATCCTGGTTCAGACATGTTCAATTCTGTGAATCTCTGTTTAGACATCTGGTTTGAACTTCGTGTTGTGAAGACGGCGATACTCGAGGCTCTTAGCTCCAAAGTTCACCAGCAATCCGACTTCGAGATTATACACTTCCAGGTAATTGATAGCTTGGGCAAGATGTACATCTTCCAGTTTGATAAGCGCCTTGAGTTCGACTGAAACTACCTGTTCGACAAGGAAGTCAACCCGGCGGGTCCCAATCTTTACTCCCCGATAGTAGATGGACATTTCGTGTTCACGTTGAAAGGTGATACCGTTGCACTTCATCTCGATCTCAAGTGCCCGCTGATAAATCACCTCTTGAAAACCATTCCCAAGCGATGAATGAACTTCCATCGCACAGCCGATAATACGATGCGTGATTTCCTCGTACTTCATCCTGCTAATCGTCTGAACTGGGATTTCTGGGATGAGAGGATTACCAGGATTCCTTCGACGCATCCTGTTCATCGCTTCAATCCTATGAATCTTTGTTCAGCCAACTGTTTCCTCGTACTTCATCCTGCAATCCTGTGAATCCTTTCATCTCAGTTCAGACATTTTTTCGACGCATCCTGTTCATCGCATCAATCCTCTGACTCTTTGTTCAGCCATCTGTTTCCTCGTACTTCATCCTGCTAATCGTCTGAACTGGGATTTCTGGGATGAGAGG
>CAYUWG010000099.1:0-10950 GCA_964448285.1 uncultured Chromatiales bacterium | reverse complement strand
CGAGGTTTTCTCCTCGACGAACGTTTCGCTTTTCGGGAAGATCATCTTCATTTCCATGAATGCTTCCGTTTTCCATTCGATCCTCACACAATCCTGCCCAAGTTTTCGTTCTTTCCCGGTTACGTGAAATGCCGTCGAAGAAGTGAAATACCGAACACCATTGCCGACGCCTCCGAGATGGGGAGCGTTCTGCTGCGGACGCGAAGTATCGCCGACGGACTCTGTCCATTTCATTCCAACGTGGAGATCCTTTTTGGGCAGAAGGGGAAAGACCATTGCCGTGCGCGCGAACACGGCATCGCTAAGGCCGGGGGGGAGGTTCATGCCCGCAGTCAGAGGCGTCTGTGGTTCTGCTGCGTGGAGTTCGCCCTTTGTGCTCATGGTAATCCGCACCGGTTTTTTCGTGAGGACGTTACTCAAGTCCGGAGCGTCGCTGAGATACGAACGCGAAGTCGAGCGGTCTTCGACTAAGGCCGTATCCTGCAGATACAGGAACGTGATCCTGTCGCTCTTCGCCTGGGGCCTTATCGAAAAAAATGTCTCCACCGTCTTGTTGAGATCTGTGCTGAGGCCTGTTTGAGTTTGCTTGAAGGCACTCGTCTTTTCCGTTTTCTTGTATCGAAAGTCTTTGCCTTCGGTGAAGGAGTAATTCAGATCGTAGGACTGAGGGAGGAGTTGAAGTGGGATAAGCAGAAGCGTGATTATTAGCGGCGGAAGAGGGAGACAGTGCATCGGGATTTTCATTCTCAAGGTCAAAGTACGAAAACAGCTTCTTCGTGCGAAGGGCGAGGCTTCAAGTTCGTCGATGTACCGCAGGTTCCTTGGATGGATATGCGGATTATTTCGCGGAAGAATACACCTTCTCCCCGGCCATGTACGTCGCGAGAATTTTCAACGAAGGGATTCCCTGGTCAGGGATCTCCTCAAGATTGCCGGAAAGGATGACGAAGTCCGCGTACTTTCCTTTTTCAAGCGAGCCGAGGATGTGACCAAGCCCTGCCGCTCGTGCAGCGTTGATGGTGAATGCATGCAGCGCTTCTCTGCGCGTCATGCGTTCTTCTCCATACCATCCGTGTTTGTATCGGTCCGGCTCATCACTGCTGGATCCGGTTTGGAAATAGCGGGAAATATCTTCCTGTGACGAGGGAACGCTCATCTTGTCCTTTCTCGTGCATGCCGCATAGATTCCGTCGAGCGGGGCGGGGCGTTCAACCGGGAAATCACTCCCACCGGGAATCCACGAACCGTTCTCAATCAAGGACCGCCATGCGTATGCACCACGAATCCGATCTGGGCCGAGCCGCGCTTCCGCCCAATACATATCGCTCGTGCAGTGAGTCGGCTGCATCGATGGGATAACTCCTAACTGTGCAAAGCGCGGGATGTCGGAGGATTGCAGAACCTGAACGTGTTCGATTCGCAGTGGGACTTTTGGACGCTTCGTCCCGAGTGCTCGCTCGTATGCATTGAGGACTTGGTGATTTCCTTTATCACCGATGGCGTGAACACACACCTGAAGGTCCTTCTCCAACGCGCGTGTCGCTTGTCTTGCGATTTCATCAGGCGAGGTTATTTCAAAGCCGACGTGGTCAGGGGCATCGCTGTACGGAGTAAAGAGTAATGCGCCTCTCGAACCGAGTGCGCCATCCGCATAGAGCTTCAGTCCCGCAACCGTCAGTCTATCATTGCCATACGTCTGGCGCCCGGCCTTGATCTGTTTCTCCCAATCTGTTCCGAGTCCATCGATATACGCCACGACGCGAAATGGAAACATCCCTTCGTCAATAAGTTGCCTGTACGCTGTGATCATGTTCGAATCGACTCCCATGTCATGGACGCCGGTCAGACCGAGTTCGAGACATCGCGCGATCGCAGCGCGATAGGTTCGTTTGTACTGCTCGATCGTTTTTGCGGGGACGATCTTCTTGACGAGTTCGGCGGCTTCATCGATCAAGACACCCGTCGGTTCGCCGGTTCGAGTGCGAACGATTTTTCCTCCGGAAGGATCAGGCGTCGTTCGAGTAATTCCCGCAAGCTCAAGCGCCTTTGAGTTCACCCATATCGCGTGCCCATCGATGCGCTTCAGCAACACGGGATGAGACGGAGATGCTTTATCGAGCAGGATTTTTGTAGGAAAATCTTTCTCACTCCATTTGTTTTGGTCCCAACCCCTTCCAATGATCCACTCGTTTTCGTGCATCGATGAGTTGCGGTTCGCAACGAGTGATGCAACCTCTTCAGGGCTTCGTGTGTCATGGAGCGTGAGGATTTCCAATTCCTCTCCCAAACCGAACAAATGCGCATGCGCATCAGTGAATCCCGGAAAGACATGCCCTCCATTCAGATCGATCAGTTCTTCAGCACGGTAAGAGGATTCGACCTCCTCCAGAGTGCCCGTCATCAGGATTTTCCCATCGTGCACCGCCATTGCGGAAAAAATCGTCCCATTGGAATCCAGGGAATGAAATACGCCGTTATGAAAAATGACGCTCGCTTCCTGCTTTCCACAGGAAGTGATAAGCGAGAGTGAAATGAAACCGATGAACATTACGCTTGAATGGAAACGGTTTTTGTTGAACATGATATTTCGGAAATCGATTCGTGGATGAATGGCGTCGCGCATAACCGCATGCAAAGTAGATCACGACGAACCGCTGTCAAAAGTACGGTTGCAGGGGGCGATGAATCTATATCTTGATTGGTCGGGGTTTGATAAGTAGTTTTTCATATGAATGAGAGCATCCCAATGAAAGGTACCTTTTTGAAAAGCGTTCGTCATCTTCTTGCCATCCTGCTTCCGATCCTTTGTGCATCGCTTCAACCGGTGACTGCGCAGACCTTTGGCAAGAACAAAGTTCAGTACACGAACTTCAATTGGCAGTACATCCAGTCGGAGCACTTCGACGTTTATTTCGCCGATGGCGGTTATGATATCGCCGTGTTCACTGTGAAAGCCGCCGAAGAGGCGTTGGAGAAAATCCAGAGAGATTTTTCGTTTCGCATCACGAGCCGGATTCCGTTCGTCGTGTACAACTCGCACAACGATTTCCAACAAACGAACGTCGTCAATGCGTATCTGGAAGAAGGTATTGGCGGTGTGACGGAGCTGTTCAAAAACCGGATCGTGATTCCATTCGAAGGTTCCTATGAGCGATTCCGGCATGTGATCCATCATGAGTTGATTCACGCCGTCATCAACGACATGTTCTACGGCGGCTCGATCCAGGCGCTGATTGCCAGCGGCTCCACCTTGCAGCTTCCGCTCTGGTTCAATGAGGGAATCGCAGAATACCATGCCCGCGATGGCTGGGACACGGATTCCGATATGTTCTTGCGCGATGCAAGCACGAGCAATTATCTCCCGCCGATTCCGAGGCTCAACGGCTACTTCGCGTACAGGGGCGGGCAAAGTGTCTGGTGGTACATCGCCGAAAAGTACGGGAAGAAAAAGGTCGGTGAGATTCTCAATAAAGTTCGAGCCGCACGGAGCCTCGACCAGGGATTCAAGGCTGCGATCGGTTTAACGGTCGAAGAACTTTCCGAGCGATGGCTGAAGGAACAGAAGGTTCTCTACTGGGCCGACGTTGCCAATCGCGTTTCTGCCGAGACGTATGCAAAGAGACTGACAAACCACCGCGCGCTTTTAAATTTCTACAACACCAGCCCGGCGCTTTCGCCTTCCGGTGATCGCATCGCGTTCATTTCCGACAGGGACGATTTTTTTGGCGTCTATCTCATGAATGCAAACGACGGAAGTCAGGTTCACCAAATCATCGAAGGGCAAACGACGAACGATTTCGAAGAACTCCACCTCCTCACGCCGGGAATTACCTGGTCATCGGACGGAAGGTCGATCGCGTTTTCCGCAAAATCCGGTGCGAGTGATGCCATATACATTATCGACGTCGAGAGCGGTCGTCGGCAAAAGCTTCCGGTTGAGATGGACGGTATCTTCACCGTTGCGTGGTCACCGAACGGCGACCGGATCGCATTCGTCGGCAATACATCGAAGCAATCCGATATCTGGGTGTATGACCTCACGATCAGAAAACTCACGAACATCACGAATGACATGTTCACCGATGCGCAGCCGTCATGGGCGCCCGACGGTGAAACGCTGTATTTCACTTCCGACAGGAAGGGATATCTCACTCACAGCGCCATCCCGGAGAACTTCGATATCTTCGAACACGACTACTCACAAATGGACGTGTATCGGTACTCGCTGCAGACCGATCTCATTACTCGCGTCACGGATTCGCCCTCGGCGACCGAAGCATTCCCTCTCGTCAGCCCCGATGGGAAGAAGCTCATTTACATTTCCGATGCGAGCGGTATCAATAACCTCTACGTCCATGATCTTGAGCGGAATGACCCGCATCCGATAACAAACTCGCTCACTGGCATCTACCAGATATCATTGTCATCGGATGGTAGCAAGCTTGCGTTTTCCTCAATGTATGAAGCCGGATTCGACATCTTCCTTCTCAAAACACCTTTCGAACTCGAACGCATTCAGAATGTCGATAACACGGAGTTCATCAAAAGACGGAAACGAGAAACAGCAGGTGTGGCGAAAAAAACGGATTCCATCCCGTCCGGTGAAAGAAATGAACGCATCGCGTATGGTGAGAGTTTTGAAATTGTCCTCGGACCGAGCGATACGATCGTGAAGGACACGGCTGCATCCACGGGCGATAACCGCATCCTGTTCACGGAACCCGATGCAACAAAGAAGAAAACGAAGCAGCCTGAGATTTTCGTCGTCAAGAACAACAAGGATGAAGAGGGAAACTACATCATTCACAAGTACAAGCTGAGTTTCTCTCCGGATCTTGTTTGGGGTAACGCGGGATTCTCAACCTTCTATGGAATCCTCGGCAGTACACAAATGGCATTCAGCGACTTGCTTGGGGATCATCAAATCTATTTCGTGACAAACCTCCTCGGGGACTTGACGAACAGTGACTATGCTTTGGCCTACTATTATCTCCCAGAGCGAATCGACTGGGGTTTTGAAGGATTCCACAGTGCGAGGTTTCTATGGGGAGAAGGCGACGGCACGATCGATCTTTTCCGCTATCGTCAGTTCGGAGGCGGTATATCGATGTCATATCCGATTGACCGCTTCAACCGGTTCGAAGGAAGCGCAACGCTCATGAATATCTCGCGCGAGAACGTGTACAACCCTGCGATGCCTTCTTCGGAAAAGACGATCGTTTTACCGAATGTCGCCTATGTCCACGATAACACGCTCTGGGGCATGTGGGCGCCCGTGAAGGGGAATCGGTATGAAGTGCGCCTCTTCGGAAGTCCCAGTCTCGGGAGCAACGGATTGGCCTTCACCTCTGTCACCTTCGATTACCGGCAGTACTACAAACTCAGCGAGGATATTTCTTTTGTGATTCGTGGTTCCGGTGGGGCAAGCTTCGGACCGAATGCACAGCGCTTCTTCATCGGAGGAACGGAGAACTGGATCAATCGCGAGTTTGAAGACGACCGCATTCCCATCGAGAACGTCGAGGACTTTGCATTCCTCACGCCCGCGTTGCCGCTGCGTGGGTATAACTACAATGCACGAATAGGAACGAAGTACGCTCTCGGCAACATGGAAATCCGATTCCCCGTCGTCAAGTACTTTCTCGGCGGTCTCCTTCCGTTCATTCTTCAAACGATGAATGCGGCGGTATTCATCGACATCGGCGGTGCGAGCAATAGCTTCAGTTCGTTCCAGGCTTTCACGAAGGACGAATATGGAGGTACGATCAGCAAAGATTTGCTGATGGGAACCGGGCTTGGAACACGCATGTGGTTCCTCGGAATGCCGCTGAAGTTTGACGTGGGCTGGGCATTCAACGGCTCAAGTTTCTCGAAACCGAAATACTACTTCTCGCTCGGCGCCGAATTTTAACCTCTCATACGCTCCAATCGTCGTTTGCCCGGAAGCCCGTGATTCGCGTGGAGAAACGTCAATCGAGAACGACGCGCATGTGTGAGCCGTTGCGAATGAATTCTCGAATCACCATTTTCTCTACAGCGATTTTTGAAAGCGCAACAATTTCGAATCGAGGTTCACAATGAAGTTATATGATATCGTTGTCGTGGGTGCGACGGGGATGGTTGGCCGGAAGATCCTTCAGATTCTGGAAGAACGGAATTTCCCTGTCGATCGTGTCATCGCAGTTGGAAGCAGTAAATCGAAAGGCACAGAAATTCTCTTCAAGAACCGCATGCTGCGCGTCTGTGAGTTGGATGAATCCGTCTTCGTTCATGCGGAGATCGCGTTCTTCGCCGCCGGGAGTGAAGTGAGTAAGAAGTGGGTGCCCTTCGCCGCACGCCATTGCCGCATCGTCGTCGATAACAGCAGCGAGTTCCGGATGCATGAAAACGTTCCGCTCGTGGTTCCTGAAGTGAATCCGCGTGATATCTTCATGTACAAATCGCATATCATTGCGAATCCGAATTGCTCCACGATCCAAATGGTCGTTGCGCTGAAGCCGCTTCATGACGCTTTTCGCATTAAGCGGATCGTCGTTGCGACATATCAGGCCGTCAGCGGAGCAGGGCATCGCGGCATTTCACAGCTTGTCCATGAGATGAATGGAAAAGCCGTCGAGCATCCGGCATTTCCCCATCGCATCGCATCGAATGTCATCCCGCAGATTGCTGTCATCTTCAGCGACGGTCTTTCGAAGGAAGAATACAAGATGATCGACGAGACACAGAAGATCTTTCATGACCGAAGCGTCAAGGTTTCGCCGACGTGCGTGCGCGTTCCGGTTCTGAATTGCCACAGTGAAGCAGTGAACGTCGAATTCGAACAGCCGTTCGAGATGTCTCAGGTCAGGAAGCTTTTAAGCACGGCAAAAGGTGTCGTGCTTATGGACGATCTCGATGAGGGATCGTACCCAACCGTTTTGGACGTCGATGATCGCGATGAAGTATTCGTCGGGAGATTGCGGCGGGATGAGAGTGTGCAGAACGGCCTTTCGATGTGGATAGTCGCGGATAATTTACGCAAAGGTGCAGCGACGAATGCGGTGCAGATCGTGGAAGCATGGGTAAAGGGTCCTGCCGCGCATCGTGTGCACGTTCCCGCTTTTTAAGAGCATTCAGTACCCCGGCACTCGGGGATTTTTCCATTAACGAGGAGCCTGTCTCATGCTCAAACGCGTCGTATTCGACATAGAAACATCCGGCCGCGATTTCGATTCACTCGATGAACAGCAGCAGGATTACCTTACACGGTTTGCCAAAACACCGGAGGAATTGGAAGCAGAGAAGCTCAAGGTAAATCTCTATCCTTACACCGCCGAGGTCGTCTGCATCGGTCTGCTCAATGTGGATTCACAAAACGGCGAAGTACTCGTTCAAGCTCCCACAGGAACGCAACCATGGAAATCACCTGATGGCAACATCGCGTTCATCCCGGGTTCTGAGCGTGAGCTCATCGAACGATTTTGGGATCGGATAAAGAATTTCGATCAGATGGTCACGTTCAATGGGAGGACCTTCGATGGCCCTTTCCTTCATATCCGTTCCGCGATGCTCGGCGTTAAAGCGTCGCGGAACCTTCTGCCGTACCGGTACGATGCAAACCAACATTGCGACCTTCTCGATCAACTCACGTTCTACGGCGCTTTCCGCAAGTTCAGTCTCGACTTCATCTGCATGGCGTTCGGCATCGATAGTCCCAAGCGACATGGCGTCACCGGACTTGACGTCAATGCGCTGTTCCGCGAGGGACGGTTCAGGGAAATCGCAGAGTACAATGCACTGGACATCATTGCGACAAGGAACCTGTTTCTTGCATGGGATGAATCGATGGGGCATCTCAATAAGCGGTCATGAATGTTCTCGCGGAGATAGCGGTCGGTCCTGTAACCGTTCAGAGTGTCGTCGGTGATATTACGAGGGAAGAAGTCGATGCCATTGTCAATGCGGCGAATGAATATCTGCAGCACGGCGGGGGTGTCGCAGGTGCAATCGTTCGAGCCGGCGGGCAGGTCATTCAGGAGGAATCCGACCACATCGGGCACACGCCGACAGGCTCTGCGGTCGTCACCACTGCGGGTGCGTTGCGCACGCGGTTCGTCATCCATGCCGTCGGTCCGGTCTGGCGTGGCGGCGGCCACGATGAGGATAATCTCCTTCGTTCAGCGGTGCGTTCGGTGTTGATGCGTGCGACGGAGTTGGGGCTTTCATCTATTGCGATTCCCGCCATCAGTTCGGGGATATTCGGCTTTCCGAAACCGCGCTGTGCCCGCATTATTTGGGAGACAATTTGTATCTTTCTCGCCGAGACGACCACTACGATCCGTCTCATCAAACTCACAAATATCGATTTGGAAACAGCGGAATTTTTCCGCGAGATCATTCAAGAACAGAGAAGAAAGAGAGGACTGGAATAGCTCCATGTTTGTCGAAACGAATGAATTGAATGCCGACACATTGCATTTGCGTGCTGTGCACCACTGCGAATTGTTTTGTGGAAACGCAAAGCAGTCGGCATACTTTTACCGCGTCGCATTCGGTTTTTCCCTCGTAGGCTACAAAGGGCCGGAGACCGGTGAACGCGGAAAGGTTTCCTACGCTTTGCAGCAGGATAAAATCCGGCTCATCCTGACGACGCCGCTCGCCGAAGACGGCTTGGTAACTTCATTCCTCGTGAAGCACGGTGACGGTGTTCGCGACGTGGCCATGGAAAGCGACGACGCAGAATTCGCATACAGCGAAGCGGTGAAGCGCGGTGCGACGGGAGTGATGGAGCCTCGCGTGCTCGAAGATGAACATGGCAAGGTCAAACTCGCAACAGTGGCAACTTACGGCGACACGGTTCACACTTTCGTCGAAAAGAAAGATTACGCCGGGCCATTTCTTCCTGGCTTCAAGCAAATGCCGCCTGACCCGCTCGCTCGTCCTGTCGGTTTGAAGTATGTCGATCATGTCGTCGGGAACGTCGGCTGGGACGAAATGGAAAAGACCGTCAACTTCTACGACACCGTTTTCGGCTTTTCCCGCTTCGTCTCTTTTGACGACAAGGATATTTCGACCGAATATTCGGCGTTGCGTTCCACCGTCGTCTCGAATCAGAATAAGTGGATCAAGTTTCCGATCAATGAACCTGCGGAAGGGAAAAGGAAATCCCAGATCGAGGAGTACATCACGTTCAACAATGGTCCGGGCGTGCAGCACATCGCGATGGTCACGGAAGACATCATCGAGACGATTACCCGCATGAGGGCACAGGGCGTTGAGTTCCTCGATACCCCGGCATCCTATTATCAGGACCTGCTCGATCGCGTCGGGACGATCGATGAACAGATCGAAGCGCTCATGAAACTCGGCATTCTCGTCGATCGGGATGACAAAGGGTACATGCTTCAACTTTTTACCAAGCCGGTTGAAGACCGCCCGACGCTGTTCATCGAGATCATTCAACGAAAGGGCGCAGAAAGCTTTGGCAAGGGAAATTTCAAAGCGCTCTTCGAATCGATTGAGCGGGAGCAAGAGCGTCGAGGGAATCTCTAACCATGAACGAAACGCGCGTCAAACGGCTTGCGAGTGAGAACCGCGTCGAGCTTTCGAAGAAAATGTTCAAACGTTTTTGTCGTGACGGATTCGTGATATCCGACCTTGTGAAAATGCTCGCACAGTCCGAACTGAAAGATGAAAACGTGCTCTCCGATCCGGATTTCAATTTCCAGATGGGACTTCCGCAAAAGAATCGAAAAGGCGATCTCATCTGTGTCCAAACTCCGGACGGAAAAACCGTTCGCATCGTGGGATACATCGATCGGACTCATCGGAGAAAATCATGATTCGCCAATACTCATCCTGTACCTACTGCGGCAGTACCGTCGAAGAGCGCCACGTTCGGGTTGAAATGTGGTTCGGCGATTCGATGGTCATTTTCGAAGACGTGCCTGCCGGAGTCTGCAACAACTGCGGTGAAGAATATTTCGGCGCAGACATCCAGGACAAGATGTTCTCGCTTCACAAAAAGAAACCGAAGAAGGTGATCGAAGTCCCCGTCTATACGTTTTCCGATCCACTGACTGTAGCGAAGGCGCATGCGCACAGAAAAAAAACTTCCGGTGATGCAGACCGCGATTCCGATCCAACGCATTATGCTACGGATGAAGACATCAAAGGACTGATGGAGACCGACCTTGAAGACTGGGATGAGTGAGTCTCTTGCTGCGAAACGAATCCCGGGACTCTCCGGGATTTTTCGTTTCTGATGGATGGAAGCATGAAGCGGCGCGAAATTCTTATCGATGGATACAACGTGATGAGGAAACACAGATCGCAATCTGCTGGAACCGCACCCGATGCGGCACGGCGTGCCTTCGTCGAATTCGTCCGTTCGCGATGTTCTGTCAAAATCAACCTTCGCTTCGTCTTCGATGGTGTCGGCGAAGCCATCCGCATCGGGCGTAGCTGTCAGGTTGTATTCAGTGGGGTGCAATCGGCCGATCTTTGGATCAGGCACTACTTAGAAAAACAACGCAGCAATGCGGCGTTCGTGGTCGTCTCATCCGATCATGAAGTCGCGCATCATGCAGCCGTCCTCGGTGCGGAAGTCATGTCCTCGGAATCGTTCCTTGCGAGTCTCGAAGAAAGGAAACGCAAGGGCGAACCGCTGAAGAAGCAAGAGAGATCTTTGTCCGCCTCTGAGATCGAAGAGTGGAAAGAACTTTTCGGGTGGAAAAAAGCCCGCGAATGAGAGCGCCGACGACAATCGGATTCGACGAATGAAGAGGACTTGCGAACATGATCCTTCATTGCGTTGCTTTGTATGAACCTCGTCAAATGAATAGCTTTGACCAATGCCTTTCACAGACTTGCACGTACAAACATGAATCCGGGTATCATCCATCGGCTTGTGGAGACCTACTACAATCGCGTTGTCGTTGCGATGGAACGTGTGTATGGAATTACGTTCTT
>CAYUWG010000098.1:0-11026 GCA_964448285.1 uncultured Chromatiales bacterium | reverse complement strand
CTCTTTACGGATGCGGTCAGGAAGTATCGTGAGACAATCCGGCTGGCTCCTGATGTAACGGAATATCAGGATATGCTTCGGTCACTCCTTCGCCATCTCAACTTCTCGAACGAAGAAGAATACCTCATCAAGTGAAGTCCATGAGGTTGCCAATCCTTTCATGACGTTGTAGATTGCTTTCGGACATAGGAAGCACCGCTATGACGGTCTATCTCTTCGAGGATACCAGCCGCACATCGCTTACACCACTTACACACCTTCACCCCGACTTCGACCTGCGTTGCGGTATTTTTACTGCACGTGAGCGTGCAGGGGTTTTATTTCAACCTGCGTCAATTGCCCTTCTTGTGCGGGGGCATCTCGCGAACACCATGAGCCAACGAACGGGATTGAGGGTCAATGGACGGTCGTCTCTTCCCGCTATGTATCTCAATGGCTCCGCTCTTCTCAACAATGATGTCGTCGGAGTGATTCAAACGCGGCGTGAATCGAATGTAATCCTTCGAAGCAAAGATGCGACTATCGCCGTCATCGCGAACGATGAAAGATTCGAGGACGAAGTCAGATCGCACATCGAGCGATTGACGGAGATTTCCGGTCCCGTAGATGAAATCGACTGTCCGGTGATTCGATATCCCTGGGACGTGATTTCACAAACGAGACAAATGCTCATCAACGATGCCGATTCGTTTTCGCTCGGTGAAATTTCTCCAAATGCACGTGTCTCCCGGTCTGCATCCCTAGTGAGTCCGGAGCGAATCTCGATCATGGCACGCGCGGAAATCGGTGAAGGCGTAGTATTGGATGCATCGGACGGTCCCGTGATTGTGGACGAAGGAGCCTCCATCATGCATCATGCGGTCATTGTGGGGCCGGCATATATCGGAAAGCAGAGCCGCGTAAAGATCGGAGCGAAGGTCTATCCGGGAACGACCATCGGTCCGATGTGCAAAGTCGGCGGCGAAGTGGAGGAGAGTGTCTTCCATTCGTTCGCAAACAAGCAGCACGACGGATTCGTGGGGCACAGTTATTTCGCCCCGTGGACGAACCTTGGCGCTGATACGAACACGAGTGATCTGAAAAACAACTACTCGGAAATCCGCACGAGTATCGATAGAACAGAGTTCAGGACTGGAAGACAGTTTCTTGGAACGATCATGGCCGATCATTCGAAGTGCGGTATCAATACGATGTTCAACACCGGTACGATCGTCGGCGTGGGGTGCAACATCTTCGGTGGGGGATTTCCTCCGAAAGATATTCCAAGCTTTTCCTGGGGCGGCCCGGATGGACTGCAGGAATACGACTTCGAACGGTTCTCCGAGACCGCAGAGGCAGTCTATCGAAGGCGCGGCGTTCAACTGACGCCCGAAGAACGGTCGCTACTCGCTCACGTCTATCAGGATACGTCACGGATTCGCAAGGGATTGATCGATGAGTTTGGGGGCGTCGGTTAATATGGATCACACAACGGAAGAAATCCATGATCTGTATAACGGCATTCGCGGACTCGCGACAAAGATTCTGACGCGAATCGAGCGCACGGACGCATATCTCGACAAGCTGCTCGACTCGGAGATGAACAACAGCGATCTCAATCCAATGGATAAGAGATTGCTCAACGAACTCGTCCATGGTGTTCTTCGCAATCAAACGAAACTCGATTGGGTATTGACCGGATTTTATCACGGTCAATTCAATAAGGTTGTCCCGAATGTTCGCAATGCACTTCGCATCGCGTTATACCAACTCTTATTCCTCACGCGCATTCCGCATCATGCATCCGTCAATGAAGCCGTCGAGTTCATTAAGAAGTACCGGGGACAACGGTTGGCGGATACCATGAACGGTCTCCTTCGGAACATTGCGCGAAACGTCGAGAACATCCGGTATCCATTGCCGGAGAACGATGAACTGCAGTACCTCTCCGTGGTCTATTCACATCCACCGTGGATCGTGCGTCGGTGGAGGGAGCGTTTCGACTTTGCAACGACGGAGGCTTTGTTGAAAGCGAACAACATCCGTCCTTTCCTGACACTCCGATTCAACAGCTTGAAAACGAACTTCGAACAACTCGTCGAAGAATTGGGTCAACTGGGCGTCGATTACAGGCAATGCCACTTCATGACCGATTATCTGACGGTGCGCAATCTCCCGAATCTCCGGCAAACGAAACTGTTCAACGAGGGCTTCTTCACTATTCAGGATGAAAGCGCCGGTCTGGTTGGAAAACTCCTCGCACCTCAGCCGGGTGAAACGGTCATCGATTTGTGTTCGGCGCCGGGTGGCAAAGCGATACACGCAGCAGAGATGATGAACAATACCGGACGCGTGATTGCGGTCGATCGTTATGGGATGAGATTGAACTTCGTGAAGAAGAGTGCGGATCGATGCGGCATTACGATCATTGAAACGATCGAAGGAAATGCTGCAGAACTCGAACTTCCGCAAGCGGACAAAGTCATTGCGGACGTACCGTGTTCAGGACTCGGCGTACTGAGTAAGAAGCCGGATATCAAATGGAAAAGAGAAGCGGAAGACATCGGAAAGCTGACCGCAATTCAGCGCAGTATTTTAGAAAATGCTGCTCGAATGGTGCGCCCGGGCGGCGTCCTCGTGTATAGCACATGTACGATAGAGCCGGATGAGAATTGCGATATCATTCGGGAGTTTCTCTCAAGGCATGATGAGTTCGCCATCGATCCTGCGCAAACCTATCTCCCTCATCAGGTCGTCAGCAGCGCCGGCTTTCTCGAGACACTCCCGCACAGGCACAGGATGGACGGAGCGTTTGCAGCAAGGATGGTAAAGAAGCCTGAATGAGCATTTCCGATGAAGGATCGAATGGTGTTGCTCGAAAGCTCATCATTCACTTGTTCGGCCGGCGCAACAGCAGTCGAGCATGGACGCGACCATGACATCAGAACCTAACCTACGGCAGGCCGTCCCGTTCATCGCCGTGTCGAACATGGAAAAGTCGCTCCGGTTCTACATCGAAGGTCTGGGTTTCGAGATGGCTGACAAGTGGGAGGACAAGGGCACGGTTCGCTGGTGCAGGTTGGTGCGCGGAGGTACGGCCTTGATGCTTCAGGACTTTCGCAGGGACGGCGGCAAGACATGGTCGCCCGATGGGCCATTGGGTCTCGGGCTGTCAGTCATGTTCATCTGTAGCGACGCTCTGTCTATCTACCGTGAGCTTGCCGCCCGCGGTCTGACGCCCTCTCTCCCCTTCGTCGGCAACGGAATGTGGGTTACGTCGCTGCGCGATCCTGACGGTTACCACATCGAGTTCGAGAGTCAGACGGATGTTCCGGAGGGCAGCACTTTCAACGACAAGGCGACGGATGTCACGGAATAGCCACAGCATGCAGAGGCCACACGGCACGGTGCCGCTGATGCGCGTTAGGTCACAGTCATGAGTGCACGCATTCTCGAAAGGTGGTGGCAGCGAGCGGCAGGCTTCGGGCTCATATACTTGGGACTGGGTGTTGGTTCGGCAGTCATTTCCAACGATCTTGACTCCGCACCCGTCCAGGCATCCATCAGGGTCGGCATCTTCCTCGTTGCCGTTGCGGTCTTCTACGGTCATCTCCGCGTGGAACTCGCCAGATCAGCGCAGAGACTTGGGGCATCGGCCATGATCACGTCAAGTGCTGTGGCGTTAGGAACCTTCTTGCTTGCCGTATATGCCGTCAGCCTGTCGTGGTGGGACTCTTCACACTTGCCCACGTCGTTGCTCTCGGCACTTCTAATCTGGCCCGTGGCGACCAGCCTTCCTGCGTTTCTTGCTGCACTGGTATTGGGAAGCGTAATGGTTCGGTTCAACAGGCGGACGAAAAGCCGGTAGATGCAAACGACGCGGCCTAACAACAGCATGCAGCGGACGGCGCTACGCGCCGCTGCTGATGCTGAACGTTAGGCCAAGTCTTCCGGCGAACGGTTATTCGCTCGTCACATCCTGAAAGAACAACTCCGCTATCACTCTTCGATTTTGAATTGCGGCTTCCGGGCAACGCGGAAAAGCACAATGCCCATAATCACAAAGCAGACAACTCCGAGAAGATAATAACCGCCGGTTCCGAGAGCCGAGGTGATACCGTGTTCGAGACTCCATGAACTGATGACCTTGAACACGTCGTCGTTCACGGAGATCAAGGCTACGAGAACTCCTGCAAGCGCGCCGCCCGCCACAAGTCCGGTTGCAAACAGACTGCCCGTTCCAAGTTCGCTGTCGGAGACCTCCTCACCCTTCCTTTTCGCTCGCCACTCGACCAAACCCTTGATCGCTCCTCCGCAAAAGATTGGAAGCGTTGTCGATAGCGGTAAGTATGCACCGACTGCGAACGCGAGTGATTTCACGCCGCACAGCTCGACCGTGACGGCAAGGAATACGCCGGCAAGGACGAATTGCCAGTCGAGATTCAGTGAGAGAAGACCCTTGATCAATGTCGCCATGAGCGTACCCTGTGGTGCGGGAAACTTATCGCTCCCAATCGCATGCTGGATGCCCTGCGCTGCCATGTCCGCCGTCGGTTTATCGAGGATTTGGACGGTAGCACCGATCACGAATGCTGAGGCGATTGCACCGACGAACAAGCTGATCTGCTGATACTTCGGAGTTGCTCCAACGATGAAGCCTGTCTTCAAATCCTGGGAGGTCGCTCCGGCGTTCGCTGCGGCGATGCAGACCATACCGCCGACAACGAGCGCAAGCGGTTCGTAAGACATTCCGGTCCAACCGACGGCAACGAAGATGAGGCAGGTCCCCATCAGCGTCGCGATCGTCATGCCTGATATTGGGTTCGAGCTTGAACCGATGATACCGACGATGCGGCTTGCGACTGTAACGAAGAAAAAGCCGAAGACGATTATGAGCAAAGCCGTCAAGAGCTTGGTGATGAAGGCGTCACCCGGCATCATCGGGAGAAATGTGAGGACAAGCACGAGCGCCACGCTTCCGACGAGCACGACGATGATCGAAAGATCGCGCTCGGTACGCGCGACGGTTCCACCGCTATTCCGCGCCTTGAAATTTCCAACGCCTTCCTTGAACGATGAAATGATCGTTGGGAGCGTCTTCAGCAGGGTGATAAAGCCACCGGCTGCAACGGCGCCAGCGCCTATCTGGCGAATGTACGCACGGTAAATTGCCGCAGGCCAATTCGAGAACGTCTGTGCAATGGGATCCCATCCACCAGGTCCGCCCGCAGTGAGGATGTCTTTCAGATACCCGAGTTTGACGAGCTGCTCTGCAACGGTAATCGCAGGAACGAGCGACGCAATCAGCGGGATCAGGCCAACCCATGCGAGAACGCCGCCGGCAACGAGCACTCCTGCGATACGCGGTCCGATGATGTACCCAACGCCCATGTATTCCGGCGTGATCTCACCATTGACAGTAGCAGATGGAAAAATTTTATTGGTGTATTGAGTCACGTACGTCGGCGTCTCCGCAATGAAGTGGAGAATCTTTTGGAGAATCGCATAGCCCATTGCGAAAAACACACCTTGAAACGCCGTCCGCGCGAAGTCCCCGCCTTTGTCGCCGGCAACGAGCACCGAGCCGCAGGCCGTGCCTTCAGGATAAGGAAGCACGCCGTGTTCTTTGACGATGAGGGAGCGTCGAAGAGGGATCATCATCAACGTGCCGAGTATGCCGCCAAACATCGCGAGGAAGAAAATCGTCCAGTACCCGAAGTAATCAGCGCCGACACTCACTCCCGACTCGTTCATCGTCAGGAAGAGAAAACCCGGCAAGGTGAATACGACTCCGGCTGCAATCGACTCGCCTGCTGAGCCTGTTGTCTGGATGATATTGTTCTCAAGAATCGTCGTCTTGAGAAACTTTCGTCCAAGGGAAATGGCAATCACGGCGATAGGAATTGAAGCGGAAACAGTGAGGCCCGCCTTCAACGCGAGGTACACCGTTGCAGCGCCGAAAAGAATGCCTGCCAGCGCACCGACGATGATTGACTTCAACGTGAATTCCGGGATGATCTTTTCGTCAGGGATGTACGGTTTATGCTTGTGCACAGCATCCGGTACAGTGGATTCCGCCATGATTACTCCTTTCGACAGTATTGATGGATGATGAGTGGACGCGCAGCAACAGTTTGCAGACAGGTCTCAGCCAAACGTTACGAACTTTTCGCTTTTATCCAATAGTCGGGGAACCGATGTGATCATTCTCCTTCGAAGCGCAAGGCAAAACTCTCGTTATTGGAAGGATTGGGATTTTGCGCTCTGTAAAGGAGAACCTATTTTTCCTCGGTATCAAAACGTTCATCACTCATTTCATATAAAGGACATTTTCATGCGCTCAATTGTTTACGGCTTCTTCTGTGTGCTACTCGCAGGCGAGGCACTTTCACAGCAACGTGCTGAAATCGTCGTTGTTCAGGAAACGAAACCAAAGGATTACTTCAGCATCAGGCTCGGAGCCTGGTTCCCAAAGGACTTCGAGAAGACGTTTTCTTACGATTCCGGCACTGTTGAAGGCGCAATAGACCAATCACAAGCGATAGGGATCGATTTCCATTATCGCAACAAGGTTATGCCTCAACTGTTCTTCGACTTCTCGGCTTCGGGATGGTATTCGTCGTACTCGTTCAAAGGAACGGACATCATTACCAAACCTGAACTCGTCAAGGAAGCCGATTCATGGGTTGCAATTGCACCGTTCACGATCGGATTGTCGTTCAATCCCTTGCCGGACACACCTGTTCAACCGTATCTCATGGCAGGTCTTGGTGCGTACGTTGCGATAACGGGTCGGAACTATCAACTTGTGTCCGGGACGAAATACGATGACCACGACACATACGCAGCGTTCGGATTTTTCTTTGGCGCAGGCGTCGACGCGTTCCTCTCGCCGACTTTCGGTCTGTCGCTTGGGGCGAAATGGCAGTTCATCGAGTACGATCAGAGAATGTACACGCAGCAATCGGACTTCACCGGTTTACAGGTGACGCTGGGTGTCGTCTCTGCACTTTGATCGAGTGCGTTGAATAATTAAAAGCGCTCACACGAGTGAGCGCTTTCGAGAATTCGCTTGCGGAACGCTTAGGAAGCGTGAGCGAGAAGGTTATCGATCTCGCTTAGGAGTTCAGCCCTATTGAATGGCTTTGGAAAGTATGCATTGCATCCGGCTTGAAGGGAGTTTTCACGGTCGCGATCATAGGCGTGAGCCGTCAACGCGATAACCGGAATGTGTTTCCACTGATCACGCGTGCGGATATCCTTCGTCAGCATGATGCCATCTTCTTCACCTCGAATGGAAAGATCCATCAGGATGATATCTACGTGATGCTGGCTCAGCACTTCGCGTGCTTCATCAGCGGAAACGGCCGTCAGCAGTTGAAATCGTTTGCCGAGAGCCATGACCATGAAATCCTGTGTAGGGATGTCGTCTTCAACGAGGAGGACCTGGATTTTATCGGGATCGTGTACGCTATTCATAATGGTGTGGATAATGAGTGAATCAGTTTATGTAATCGTCGTTCGTTGTCGGTGATTCAGTTCGCTTTCATCTTTGCGATATAGGAGCGCATGAGTTTGATCAACTCGTTAAGGTTGAATGGTTTCGTAATGAACTCATCACAACCGGCTTCCATGGCATTGTCGCGGTCGGATTGAAACGCGTGAGCCGTAAGCGCGATAATGGGAATGTCTTTCCACGGTGAACCGTTCCGAATATTCTTCGTCAGGTCCAAGCCGTTCTCGCCACCGTGAATGGAAAGATCCATCAGGATGATGTGGATGGTATTGGCTTTGAGAACTTCGCGTGCTTCATCCGCGCTCGTCGCTAAATAGATGTCGAACTCCCTCTTCAAGACGGCACGCATGAATTCCTGCGTTGGGATATCGTCTTCCACGACGAGGATCGCGCTTCTTGAATCGATGTTGTCTGTTTGGCTCATATGTTTCTCTCTGTCTGAATATTTGATACGCTCGAATATAAGGGAAATTGAATTACGACTTCAGTCCCGTGCCCTTTCACGCTATAGATATCGATGTGCCCGTTGCACGCCTTCGTAAAACGAAAGGCGAGCGCCATTCCCAATCCGGTCCCTTCGTAGGGCCGTCCGTAACCGGCCACTTCCTGCGAAAAATCTTCGAATATCTTCGGTAGGAAATCCTCGTGAATGCCGATGCCGGAATCCTTGATTCGCAGAATGGCTCGCTGGTTCGGCTGGCAGCTCAATGAAACGTCGATCGAGCCGCGCTCGGTGTATTTGATCGCATTGTCGAGAATGTTGAAGACGACATGATTGAGGGCATACAGATCTCCAAAAACCGGTATCTCATCGCGATCGACGCGGACGTTCAACTCCAAATGCTTGTGAAGTGCGACAACCGAAAGAATATCCACACAGTCCCGAACGATCTCGGAGAAATTCAGGCAATCCATCGAGAAGGGGAAATCGCCGATATGCAATCGGGCGATGTCCACCACTTTTTGAATGGTATCCAGAAGGCGTTGCGTGGATTGCTTCATCGACGAGAAGAGATCATCGAATAATTCGGGCGCAAGAACGGAAACCTCATCCTCCAACAATCCAAGGCATCCGGTAATGACGTTGAGCGGCGTTCGAAACTCATGTCCCATGTTCGCAAGGAATTCCGATTTCAGACGGTTCGCACTGTCTGCCGCATCGCGCGCCTGTCGAAGTTGTTCTTCCTGTTCAAGTCGTTCTGTAATATCCGAAACGACGCCGATGATTGCGATCGGTTTTCCTACGTCATTGCGCACGCTTGTCGTGGAAAGGTGGACGGGAAAGACGGAGCTGTCCGCACGAACGTGCATCAGCTCTCCGTGCCAGCCTGAGCGTAATGTTGCGGGATAGATTCCGTTGAGGATGGAGTCGGGATTTTCCGGACTGCGCAGTTCCTGGATATGCTTTCCGACGAGATCATGAGATGAATGCCCGTGCAGTTCATTCATCGTGTCATTGGTGAACACGATCACCTGCTCGAGGTTCGTGATGAATACTCCCTCACGAATGCTCTTCACCGCATGAGCGAGGAGGAGAACGTCTTGTTCACTCGTCTTTTGCTCTGTCCGATCCTGAATGATCCACAGAAGACCTTTCGCGGGATGCGGGAGAACGGTCACATGGTGGAAGCGCTCCTGGTCCATTACGGTATCGACATATTCATACGTCATCCTGCGACCGAGGCTCTTCGAACGGTAAGCCATTTGCTCCAGTTCAAACGTGACGGCGCGCGGGAAAAAGTCCTTGATGTTTCCTTCCATCGGTTCTTTACCGAAAAAAGATTTCACTCTCTCCATCGGTTCGACGGAAAGAATCTCAAGCGTCTCGGTTGTCACACACATCAAGCAACCCAATGCTGAAGCAAGCGTCTCGGCGTCGATGTGGGTTGAGACCGTTGCCTGACTCCGATCAGCAATTCGTGGATGCTCTTCTGATCGCTTGCTTAATGCGAACTCAATCTGGAACGCAAGCGTGTCGTGCGGCGCCGGGTAGAGAACAAAGCCATCCGGATCGTGCTGACTGATGCTATTGAAATGCGAAAGTTGCCCACGCGTCAGGAACAGCACCGGTGTTCGCACTCTCGATCGAAGAATCTTATAGGCGTCATCGAATGGAATCATTCCACTCAGGCCGGGTTCGAGAAGAACGAGTGAAAACTCCTTCTGAGAGATATGAAAGAGAAGAGCTTCGGTCGAATCGACTCGCTCATACTGATAGCCGGCATGTTCCAAATCCGTCGCTAACTGCTTCGCGTCGGATGTGTCTGCTGTCGCGAGGAGGATATGTCTTTTCATGATTTCAGGTGCACCTTATTCCCACGTGCAAATTGACTTCTGACATCGACATGAGGCAATGCGCAATTCACTCCGGAAGAAATAATTGCAATGAAAAATGCCCTGAGTGGTTCAGGGCATTTTCAAATCTGACTCGTTCAGCGAGACGGACTAAATGCGATTGCTGACTCCAAACGAAAGCTGGAATCCGCTCATATTTTTTTGGCCTGTAAAGAGTATGTCCTTGAAGGAAATGAATTGATACTTCACGCCGAGGGATAAGGCAAATTTCTCGGACAGGAAGATATCCAGCCCGCCGCCGAGAAAGCCGCCAAACCCGAAATCGACATCAGTATCCTTTTCGGTTTCTCCTCCAATCAGCAAGACGCTTTTGCTGTTGAATGCGCCTGTAAGTCCTGCTCCGGCCATGACGAACGGTTGGAAGGTTTCCGTTTCGATGATCGAATACGAGAGGCCGATTGTGATCGGTGCGAACACCGCCCATGCGTCCGCTTTTTTAAT
Organism: uncultured Chromatiales bacterium; assembly: GCA_964448285.1. Classification (GTDB taxonomy): domain Bacteria; phylum Bacteroidota; class Ignavibacteria; order SZUA-365; family SZUA-365; genus CAYUWG01. The sequence goes on along the minus strand of CAYUWG010000098.1, from coordinate 735 downwards.
GAGGCTGGTATCCTTAGGCTCTGAAAGCTTGTATGATGAGTGCCAGAGCGAAACGGAGAAGTCGAAGAAGAGCGTTGGGAGAATCCGTGCGCGATGCTGGAAATCGATTCCGAACGTATTCGTCTGGCTTATTTTCGCATCGGGTGCTTGGAATTCAATGCTGTCGCGGAAAATGAAGCTTCGCTCGAAATCTTTCGGTGACCAAAGTCCGAGCCGGATGGATTGAATGTCCGGAGTGGGCCGAACGATCGTGATCTTCAGTTCCTGACGTCGAATCTGTGAGAGGAGATCAAGGCGGTCGTTGATTGCTTCATCATAGTCGGAGCGGTCGGGGTTATTTCCCGGTCGCAACAGGTCGTACTTTGCCGCCATGCGGTAAAACGCCTGCAGGTTGTTGACCGATTGCGGATTCGGATCGTGTTGAACGGTCTCGATCATCTTTATTTCCGAATCACGAAACTCGGAGACGTATTGATCTTTCTTCGCTGCAGGATTATCGCCAAGCATGACTAACCGCGCGATCGTGAGGTGATTGACCGGAGAGGGATTGTTCGGGAGGAGTTTCGTTGCCGCGTGGTAGTGTTCGAACAACGATGTGTCCGGAGATGACGGGTTCATACGAAGAAGAGAATTCCCGGTAAGCACGTGCGCAATTCCAACGGTCGTATTGTCCTCGGTCTTCCCGAAACTCTTCGTGAAAGCTGAGAACGTCTGTGAAGATTGTTGAAATTCTCC
>CAYUWG010000097.1:0-11342 GCA_964448285.1 uncultured Chromatiales bacterium | reverse complement strand
GTACAATCGCGAACGATCACGTCGGTGGAGGAGCGAGCGATACCGGCGACGGTCACGTTGGGGAAGAGCTATCCGAATCCGGCTTCAACGCATGCGGCGATCGGGTTCACACTGGAAAAACGAACGCACATTCGTCTTTCGCTCTACGACCTGCTCGGTCGCGAAGTATTGCTTCTCGAAGAGGGATCGTTCGAAAAGGGACAGCACACGACGCGATTCAGCACGAGTCAGTTCACACAAGGTTTGTATATGGTTCGGTTGAGCGCACAAGGACGCACGTTGACAAGCATGTTGGCCGTAACGCGTTAACGATCACATCGATGAATAGAAAGACGATCATACTCGGCATCAGCGCACTTCTTCTCGGAAGCAGTGTTCACGCACAGCCGCGATTGAACTTCCAGCGAGTCATAAACAACTGGCCGACAATCGAACTGTATTTCAATCCCTCCTGTGACGGAGAACGCATATATTTCAGCGACAAGAACAAATTCCACGTGTACGAAAATGAGACTGAGATACAAGACTTCGAGCTATGGTGCCTCGATCCTATTGCAAGATGCATGGGTTCATTCAGTCTTGTTTTCGATCTTGGTGCACTTGACGATAGCCTGACGAATAGTATGATTCGAAGGCATGGAGCAATGTTTGTCGATCAATTCGATGGATTAGTCGATGAGGCCACAATTATTGATTTCGACGGAAAAGCTTTTATCGCAAGGGGTATGAGTTCAATCAAATCACTGCTCCTCAGTACAATTGACTCGCTGAAGGTCGGACAGGGATCTGCTTTGAATGACGGAATCCATCTGGCAACGGAAGAAGTGATCGCTAATGGAGTTAATCCCTGTCGCGCCATAGTCGTATTTACCGCAGGAAAAGATAGCGGCAGCAATAAGACTGCAGTGGATATCATGAAACTCGCAAACAGAAATCGCATTCGGATATTCTGTATGAGTTATGGCAACGCGGTCGATGAAGATACACTGCGTAATCTTGCGATGACGACAGGTGGTAAGTACATCAATCAACCCACAGGCCAGCATATCAAGAATATATTCAATGAAATAACGACGATAATTTTCAGTATGTCAGATGTCTGCATCATCACTTACACAGCTCGCTGCATGGACGGCACGCAGCGCCTTGTGGAGTTGCAACTTCGCAATGAGTGCGGCGGAAGCGACTCGGGTGTGAAGACGTACAAAGCGCCGAGAGACACGAGCACGTTCCTTCCGCTGCAGTTCGATCTGCAAAACGTCGTGACCAAAGGCGATACGATCGTCGATGTTGCGCTGGAGTACATATCAGAGATCGCCACCGAAATCCCGCCCGGAGAGTTCGATCTTCTTGTCGATACGACATATGTACGATTCAAGGGTGTTATCATCCATCCAACCGATCTGTTCGATGGTGTTCCTGTCACGACATCACGCATCGAAGGCGGATATCGCTTCCGTTTTCACCAGCCCGTGAAGCTGAGAGGGCCGGGGAGAATGCTGTCGCTGCGGTTCCACACATCGACGATCGAGGGTAATGATACGGTTGGCATCGAACTTCAAATGAAGTCGTGGACGTTCGATGTAATGCCAGCGCGATGTGTTCGACCGATGGCGCGCTATGGGGAGATTCTGATCGCACCGGCGAACCCCAGTTTCTCCTGCAAATTTCAAAGGCCGGCCGATCTCACATGGGATTCCAATCTATCCGACTACACGCCCCAGCCGGTCATGATCAGATGGACGATATACAACAAAGGAGGAGCGCCTGCTCGCGATGTCCGTTTCATTCTCTCGTATAACAAGAATTCTTTACAGTTGATTACTCCAAAACAGGATCAACAAACGTATGCAGATATTCAGCCGGGAGATTCAGTAACAGTATCCTGGGACTTGCGGGCGCTACGAAGAATTGTGGGAGATAGCATCGTCGTGTGTGTGAGAGCCACGTTCTCTAATCATACGGATATTTCCTGCTGCGTGAAGTTCTACGTTCCTGCCGCGCCCCCTATCCTTTCCTGTGCACTCACGGCACCGGATATTCAATATGACAAGATCAATCAGCGATATGTCCCTATGCCTTTTGATCTCACTGTTGTCGGTACGAACGAAGGAGGCAGTAAAACCGACACTGTGTTCGCACAAATCGTACTCCCGCCGGGTTTGCTTTCGTTAGACGGGCAGGACAGTGGTCGAACGATAAAGAAGCTGCTTCCTTCAATACTAAGTCCTGGAGGAAGCGGTGGGACATGGTGGTCATTGGCACATCCGAAAACGAAGGTGGAGAAACAGTATCGTATCGAAGTTCTGCTCTACTCCCGAAATACCGACACCACGAGATGCGATGTATTGATGAAAATTCCATCGACGGATGTCACGAACGGAGTTGGTTCTGATTTCTATCCCTCTTCTGTAAAGCTTTTCCAGAACTACCCAAACCCCTTCAACCCATCGACGCTGATCGAATTCGAACTCCCGGCTCCCACGCAAGCGCGGCTCACCGTGTTCGATATGCTTGGACGGGAAGTGCGCGAATTGGTGAACGAACGACGTGACGCTGGATTGCATCGCGTTCCTTTCAGTGCGGCAGGTTTACCCGGCGGCGTATATCTCTATCGTCTTGAGACAAGCGGAAAGGTGCTGATGAAACAGATGGCGGTGGTGAAGTGATGGCCGGAAGTCGGAGATCGGAAGTCAGAGGTCAGAGGTCGGAGATCGGAGGTCGGAGATCGGAGGTCAGAACTCGGAGATCGGAGGTCAGAGGTCGGAGATCGGAGGTCAGAATGTTTTTTCATCTTATGGTTTGGCAGCGAAATTCTCTTTATCATTTGAGTGAACCAATAATTGGAGGAAATATGTCAAGGCTACAATTTCATCGCTATGCTCTTCTGCTGATCGCAGTGCTTCTCTGCGCCGTGAACGTGACGTTAGCCCAGCCATCATTGACGATCAATCGCGTCGTCAATAACTGGCCGATAATCGAACTGGATTTCAATGTCACCTGCAATGGGCAGCAGCAGTACGGTTTCGATAAATCGAACATCAATATTGTCGAAAACGGAGTACTGATCGACACTCCGTTTACGCTGATCTGCCCGCCATCGAATGGGCGGTGTGCGATCTCCGTCGGACTGGTGTTCGACGTCAGCGGAAGTATGGGCGGTCAAAACATTGCCGGTGCCAAAGCCGCCGGCCTGAAGTTCATCGACAATATGGATGGGACAATCGATGAAGCCGCGATTACTGCTTTCAATGCGGATCCGTGGGTTGTTCAATCAATGACGACGATCAAGCCGTTGCTCTATAATGCAGTCAACGGGCTTAATACGGGAGGTATCGGAGATGTGTGGGACGGCATATACACCGGTCTCCTTGCCGTCGAGAGCGCGGGTGTGAATCCATGTCGCGCGGTTGTTGCCGTGGTTGATGGCCGTGATTTCGGAAGTTCGAACACGACCGCTAACATCATTTCCTTCGCGAGCCGTTACCGGATTAAAGTGTTTCCCGTTGCGATTGAAGGCGGCTCTGTCGATCGATCCGATCTTATGAGTATTGCCCAGCTAAGCGGTGGCAAGTACTATGAGACATCCGATCCATCGAAGCTTTCATCGATATACGATTCCATCTTTACGAAGATCACGAGGGAGTACCTTCAGGGATGTATCGTCACCTATCCGGCAACTTGCTCGGATGGCGGACTCCGCACGGTTGATCTCACGATCAATTTCTGTAACGGCTCGGATACGAAGACAAAGACCTACAGGGCGCCTCGCGATTCGTCAACATTCGTACCGATGAATATCGAAATCGGGAAGACATACGGTTTTCAAAACTACCCAAATGCAGTGCCGGTCGTGTTGAAGGATCAATTCGTAAATACCGTGATCCACCCGGCTATCTTCGACGTGAAATTCAACCAGCAGGAAATGCAGTTTCAATCGATACAGATGCCGCAGGGTTCGTTGCTCGAGGGCGTGCCCTTTCAAACACAAGTGATAGCGGGAGGGATTCGCGTGCTAACGATGGACCGGAAGCTCGTTAACGGGAGCGGTGTGCTCTTCGAGATTCTGATGAAGACGGATTTCAGAAGCCTGACGGATTCGCTGTGCAGCGAGCTTACGATCGAAGATTGGGTATCTGAAGCCGGATGCTTCAACGTTACATCGGTAAGCGAAGACGTGTGCTTCGTCCCGGCGATTCCACGTGTTACCGTCTCCGGTTCGACGACGCTATGCCCCGACTCCACGATCGTACTGAGTGCGAATCTTCCGTTTTCCGATTTGCGATGGTCAACGGGCGACCGCGTCATGACGATTTCCGTTTCATCGCCCGGCTCGTATTGGTTCACGGGAAAAAATACCTCCGGTCAGACCGTCGTTTCCGATACGATCCATGTGACACGAGTGACGGTTCCTCGCGCAAGGCTCGACTCAGCCGGAGCGATTTTGATCTGCGCACAAACGACATATCGCGCTGGTATCACGGGTGACTATCTCTATTACAAATGGAATACCGGCGACACGACGAAGTCCATCGAAATCAGGACTGCGGGAAAATACTGGGCGGAAGTCACGCACGCTTCCGGGTGTCCCTCGCGAACCGATACTCTTGAGGTGAAGGTCGCACCGGAACTCTCGCCGATCATCAACGGTCTGAGATCGGCATGTCCCGGAAAGAGCACGACCTACATAACACCGACGTCGTCTGGAGTCACGTATGAGTGGCATGTAACGGGCGGCGTCATCACGGGAGGCGCAGGGACAGAGTCGGTCGTCATTCTCTGGAATGAAACCGGCAATGGCAAAATCCAACTGAAGGTGACGCACGTTGCGACCGGATGCTTCCTTGAAACGGAGGCGATGATCCAACTGTCCGGCAGCTTGACGCCAACCATAACTACCGTCGGCAGCACGACGTTTTGCGCGGGTGATTCTCTCGTGTTGGACGCCGGCAGTCTCTACGACAGCTATGCGTGGTCAACGGGAGAAAAAACGCAGTCGATTGTCGTGCGCACAGCGGGCATGTACTGGGTGAACGTAAGCAGGGACGAGTGCCAGGGAACGTCCGATACGGTCACGGTAAATGTCCTGCCGCTTCCGACGCCGACCGTCACAGGACGAACTGCTGTCTGTGAAGGCGAAGAAACCGTGCTCGATGCCGGCAGCGGCTTCGCGTCGTACCGATGGAATACCGGCGATACCACGCAAACCATTCGCGTCAACCGTGCGGGTGTATTCAACGTGGTGGTCACATCGCAAGATGGTTGTCGCGGGACTTCTTCCGACGTGCTGGTGACCGTGTTGCCCGCTCCCGCACAGCCCATCATCTCGCGGACCGGCGATTTGCTGGCTGCTACTCCCGCGATTGGGTATCAGTGGTATCGAAACGATACGCTCATACCAGGCGCAACGCAGCAAACGTATCTCGTGCTTGTCAACGGTGTTTACAAAGTTGCGATCACCGACGCGAACGGCTGCCGCTCAGTGTCTGAACCGCTGAATGTCATCACGGACATTCGTGAGTTCGCGGCGTTGAAAAGCTTCATCCTCCATCAAAACTATCCGAACCCGTTCAATCCCACCACGGTGATTGAATTCGAACTGCCGGTCGCCACACATGCACGATTAGCCGTTTTCGATGTGCTCGGTCGCGAGGTGCGTGAGTTGGTGAACGAACGACGCGACGCTGGATTGCATCGTATTCCTTTCAACGCGGATGGTCTGCCGGGCGGTGTGTACACGTATCGGCTTGAAGTGAGAGGGAAGGTGATCGTGCGGCAAATGGTGGTGGTGAAGTGAGTGGTTGGAGGTCGGAAGTCAGAGGTTGGAGGTCGGAAGTCAAAGGTTGGAGGTCGGAAGTCAAAGGTCGGAGGTCAGAAGTCTTAATTCAGATGAAGCGATGATGATATGATGCAACGAATTACCAATACAGTTATCGCGCTTTTGTTTTTCGCGAGTGTGATGCACGCTCAACCGAAAATCGATTTCTCTCGTGTCATAAATAACTGGCCGACGATCGAACTTTGGTTCAGCATTACTTGTGACGGAAGTCCAAAGGGAACACAGAACAAGAGTTTCTTTCGAGTGAAGCAGAACAGAGTCGATGTCTCTGATTTCGAGCTCTGGTGTCCCCTTGGACAGTTCAGAAATGAAAACTCGGAACAGCAACTCATGAATCGCGCTGGTTTTCGTTGTGGAGTTACGGCGTCTCTCGTACTGGATGTCCGTGCCGCTATGGCGGGGAATTATCTGACTTCGGCAAAATCAGGAGCGAATAGTTTCATCAACCAACTTGATGGCGTTATCGATGAAGCTACAATTATTGCATTTCATTCATATTCTTGGGTTGTTCAATCAATGACTACGATAAAGACTTTGCACTACAATGCCATCAACTCCCTTCAAGCCGGAGCCGGTAGCGGTTCCGTATGGGATGGTATCTTTACCGGCCTTACGGAACTGATTGCCAATGGTGTGAATCCTTGTCGCGGAGTGGTAGTTCTTTCCGGAGGACCAAGTACTGGTGGTTCAAAGTCGGTAAATGATGTCATTGCCTATGGGAATAAACATCGAATACGAATCTACACGATAGGTCTGGGTAATTCTGTCGATGAACAGGAGTTGAAAAAGATAGCCCGTCAGACTGGAGGAAAGTATTACTCTGTTTCCGAACCGTCGAAGCTTGTTGAGACGTATGAATCGATTAGCTCGGAGATCTTTGTCGGCGGTCATGAATGTTTGATCACGTACACTGCATCCTGTCCCGACGGAAGTCTGCGCGAGGTAGAGTTTTCTCTCGTTGACTTCTGCAATGGGAGTGATTCTGCAAAGCTTGTCTATAAAGCTCCATTCGATACGTCTCAGTTTTCCAATCTGAATATCCATCTTCCGAATGTTCGCATCGAAGAAGACAGCACCGTCACGATGCCGGTCACGATCGATCCTGCAATCGCCGGTGACTCTCTTCGCGCTGCACGGTTCGTCCTTCCTTTCGATACGACACTGCTCTCGTTCGAAGGCATTGTCACGGATCACACGACGATCCTTCAGGATTCGCTCGTTCAATACGTTCGCTCGTCTCCCGGGATTGAGTTCGCTACGAAAGCTGTCTTTCTTGCAACCCCGTCCTCATTGTTGATGAAGTTGGTCTTCAAGGCAAAGACAGTTTCGACCATGACTAAAACGCGGTTGAAGTTTGACTCATGGAATTTTATACACGGATGCTATACTCCACGACCGCAGGAAAGCAGCATAACGATATACCCGAAGGGGACACTTTCGACAGGTTCAATAACCACACCACAGAACGCCATCCTCCATCAAAACTATCCGAACCCGTTCAATCCCTCGACGGTGATTGAATTCGAACTGCCGGTCGCCACACATGCTCGATTAGCCGTTTTCGATGTGCTCGGTCGCGAGGTGCGTGAGTTGGTGAACGAGCGACGCGACGCAGGACTACATCGTATTCCGTTCAACGCGGATGGTCTGCCGGGCGGTGTGTATCTCTATCGACTTGAGGCAGGAGGGAAGGTGTTGATGAGGCAGATGGCGGTAGTGAAATGATTACGGATTGTGGATTACGGATTACAGTTGGACGGGCATTCCTGTCCGTCACAGAACGATGGTCGATTGTGCATGGTAGATAGCCGTATGCCGAGTTACTGAATGGTGAACCAATGAACGGAATAACTTTTTCCAGCCTCCTCCCGAATCAGTGTCGGGACAAGTTCCTACATAAGGGAAAGAGGCCAGCGATTGCCCTCTTCATGGAAGATGGGGCAGGGGGAGTTATCAAAACATTCGTGCTCATATTCTTTACTCTTTGCTTGCTGCACATTGAAGGGCCTGCTCAGCCCTACGGTCCGCCTCCCGATTCAGTGAACATTACGATTCGAGACTATCCCACGCCGATGGAGGCACGCGGTTATCACGATCATTTAGTCACGATCACATCGAGCGCTACACAGAATTTTCTCCTCCCGGCTTTCTCCTGCATGATTTATTTCGACTCGACGTTCGGAACTCTTCGAAGTGTCGATACTTTCGGGACGATGTTCGCGAACACACCGCTCAATGTGGAAATATTCCCCGCTGCCGTTCGGATTCGGGCGGAAAAGGAAACACCCATCAATGTGAATCGCTTCTGGATGTTCAATTTGAAATTCAAGCTGGGCGATCCTGATACGACGCGGACCGCAACGATCAGCTTTTCGGAATGGAGCTTCGATCAAAGCCCGATCGTTCCGGTTCTCAGGAATGGTTCCATAACAGTGTATCCGTACAGATTATTCTTTACGTGTACGAATCTCGATTCGCATTCGATTGTCTGGGATGTCGGGAAGAATCAATACAAACCGGATCCACTTACCGTCACGCATTGGACTCGCAATGATCGCATTGATACAGCTCGCAATATCATATCCTATTTGAAGTATGATACGGCGGTCGTTATTCTCGAAGCTCCTTCAATGCCGTTGCAGAATACGACGCCTGCGAATGTGCCGCCCCATCACAGTGCAAAGGCGACGTGGGTATTCAAACCGAAGCCGCGTTTCAGGGATACGACCATCACGATTTGTGATTCCCTTGTCTCGGATAATTTCGAATCCACGGTCTGTTGCAGGTCGTTGCATGTCGGCGGTATCAGGACCTCACTCTCCACCCGTTCGGAAATTCCATCCATCAGGATGGACAGTACAAACATGAGGTATGTACCCAATCCTGTTCCCGTCACTCTGCATATAACGAACACCGGTCTTTTCCCCACGGATACGTTAAGGGCGCGTTTGTCGATATGGTATTCCGTTTCGACCATCGGCAGAGATTCGGTTTTGACGGAACTCCGCACCGCTGAGCCGGTGGTCTTGAATCCAAATGAATCCGGGATTGTGACTTGGGAGGTGAATGTCCCCATATCTATGGCCGCAACGAGAGTTATTCTGTTGACGGAGACCGTCGTGGCAAATGCAGACAGAGTAAGTCGATACGATACGCTTCTCATTCCGCGCGTGCCGATGGCATCGTTCGAATCGATTTGTTCGCTTCCCGATACGATCCGTTATGATCCGGACTTGGACAGGTTCGTTCCGGAAGTCTTCGATGTCGCAGTCCGTTTCATCAATACCGGTGATGCGCCAGTCGAGAATCCTCTGGTCAGGATATATCTTCCTAAGCATGTCATGCTTGAGGATAGCTCCGATACCCGCGTCCGTATTCTGTCACCGACGACCATCAACCAAGGCGATACTTCCGGAACAGTCACTTGGAAAGTCAGAGTCATTCCAAATCGTGATCCGTCATGGGAAATGCGTTTTGTGTATTTCATCAACGGATTGCAGATCAACGGGCAGAACATGCCGGGCCGTTTGGCAACCTGCGAACCACAGTTCTTCCAAGGTCTAATTCCCGCGTTTTCCGTAGAGCTATCCATGCAGGACTCCGTGCGTATCACGTCCTACATGGAGCAGCCAGAGCGGTTTCCCGTCGCGATCAAAGCGACTGTTGTGAATGACCGGAAAAGCCCACAACTGTTGAAGCGTGTTACGCTGGACTATCCTCCGGATAACCTTTGGATTGCTCCATTGAATGAAATCAGGGATTGTGTGACTCTGAGCGACAGCACTCCCGCAACGCGCACTCCGGATGTCGTGGTTGCGCCGGGGGATTCCATCGTTATCACATGGGATTGTCTTGTCGATCACTTTACGTCGCTTTCCATGATTCCCTTCCGAGTGTTTGTGGTGGATAGCAATGGAAGCCTGGCTACTGATTCGCACATCGTCTCGGTGATTCGCCGTCATGAGTTCGAAATGAAATTGAAACGGATCATCAATAACTGGCCGACAATCGAAATCTACCCTTCCTTTTCCTGCGATGGACTCCCGGCATATACCAACGATAAAACTCTCTTCTCCATCAGGGAGAATGACCGCGTCGTATCGGATATGGAAGTGTGGTGTCCCGATCCGATGGTGAGATGCGCGTTCTCCATGTCCATTTTGCTTTCATCCGGAGTATCGAATTTTGGAACGATGAAACTCCATGCGAAGAGGTTCCCAGACCTCTTCGATGATATGGTGGATGAAGCGGCCGTGTTGTTTGGAGACATGCCGGATGCAACGGTTCTCGCCATGAATCCATCGCGGGATCAAATACGAAATGCAATTTCGCATACGCCTCCGGCAGACAACCCGTTATTGGTGGATGGTATTTACGGTTCGTTGACGCATCTCATTCAGACAGGGGTCAATCCCTGCCGCGCGGTGATCGTCATTACGGATGGAATGGATACGGGGAGCAAAAGCATCTGGAGCGATGTGATCGGTGTGGCGAACCGCAACAGAATTCGTGTGTTTGTCATCAGTGTACAGAAAGATTCTGTTGCTGCCGAACTGATGGCGCTCGCCGACGCCACAGGTGGAAGATACTATTTCGCGCAGGACACCGATGCTGTGGCGTCCATTGTCGAAGAGGTGGGGACGCTCATCTTTCAGGGATTCGGGGATTGCGTCATCACCTATACATCAGAATGTACGGATGGAAGCCATCGACAAGTACATCTCAACGCGAGATCTGTCTGCGGCGGTATCGATACGATGATTACGAAAATGTCGAGTTTCAAAGCCTATCTGGATGCCTCTTTATTTCTTCCTCTTTCTATTGCCATCCCAAGCGTTCGCATCGAAGAAGACAGCACCGTCACGTTGCCGGTCACGATCGATCCTGCAATCGCCGGTGACTCCCTTCGCGCTGCGCGGTTCGTCCTTCCTTTCGATACGACACTGCTCTCGTTCGAAGGCATCGTCACGGATCACACGACGATCCTTCAGGATTCGCTCGTTCAATACGTTCGCTCGTCTCCCGGGATTGAGTTCGCTACGAAAGCTGTCTTTCTTGCAACCCCGTCCTCATTGTTGATGAAGTTGGTCTTCAAGGCAAAGACAGTTTCGACCATGACTAAAACGCGGTTGAAGTTTGACTCATGGAATTTTATACACGGATGCTATACTCCACGACCGCAGGAAAACAGCATAACGATATACCCGAAGGGGACACTTTCGACCGGTCCAATAACCACACCACAGAACGCAATCCTCCATCAAAACTATCCGAACCCATTCAATCCCTCGACGGTGATTGAATTCGAACTGTCGGTTGCCACACATGCTCGATTAGCCGTTTTCGATGTGCTCGGTCGTGATGTGCGTGAGTTGGTGAACGAGCGACGCGACGCAGGACTACATCGTATTCCGTTCAATGCGGATGGTCTGCCGGGCGGTGTGTATCTCTATCGACTTGAGGCAGGAGGAAAGGTGTTGATGAAATGGATGATGGTGGTGAT